>NZ_JBQSWR010000002.1:0-446311 GCF_052377405.1 Corynebacterium sp. AOP40-9SA-29
CCTCAATTGGCCGGGGAAATGGCAACCGCGGCGCGCGTCCGACATTCGGGGGTGCAGAACGGGAGGGCGCTAGGGGACCGATGGTCGTTTAAGGGGGAGGCAGCGGCCGAGTATAGGCACCCGACTGTGGTCCCCAGCACTCCGCCGAAGCCATCATCCGAAAATCACAGGCAATGGCCTTGCCTGTGCAAAGGGCGAGTGGATACGATTCCACTAACGCGTTGGAATCGAATCCACACACCGGTGGACAACGAGGACAGCGGGACCATCCGAAACGCATCGCACAAAGGATTTCTGCGACATGTCAACCACGACAGCAGCAGCAACACAGGAACACCCACGGGTCGACGCCCCGCCGGCGTCCCACTGGAAGTCGATCCTCATCGGCTTCGGGATCCCGATCCTGATCACGGCGATCTTCTGGTTCAGCCCCCACCCGGCTGATCTCACCGACGAGGCCTGGCGCATGTTCGGCCTCTTCGTCGCCACGATCGTCTGCATCATCATGGCGCCGATGCCGATGGGTGCCGTCACCCTCATCGGCATGGTCGCCGCCGTCCTGCTCGGCCTGGTGCCGCTGGCACCGAACAGCGACGACCCGTCCGCCCCCTTCGCCCTGGTCGGATTCAGCAACGCCACGATCTGGTTGATCGTCATGGCGTTCCTGCTGTCGCGCGGGTTCATCAAGACCGGGTTCGGACGTCGTATCGCCCTGTTCTTCGTCTCGAAGTTCGGCGGGCGCATGCTCGGTGTCGGCTACGGCCTCAGCCTCGCCGACCTGGTGATGTCCCCGGCCATCCCGTCTGCGACGGCCCGTGGCGGTGGAATCATGGCCCCGATCATGACCTCGGTGGCCAAGACCTACGACTCCGAGCCCGGCCCTACGGCCCGCCGTGCAGGTTCCTTCCTGTCCCTGGTCTCCTCGAACGCGAACTCGATCACCTGCGCCATGTTCCTCACGGCCATGGCCGGCAACCCGCTGATCGCCTCGCTTGCGGCACAGCAGGGCGTGGAGATCTCCTGGGCGACCTGGGCGCTCGGCGCGATTGTCCCGGGCATCACGGCCCTGATCGTGATCCCGCTGGTGATCTACGTGATCTACCCGCCGGAGCTGAAGAAGACCCCGAAGGTCAAGGAGATGGCGCGCAACGAGCTCGACGCGCTCGGCCCGATGTCCTACGGCGAGAAGGTGCTGGCCGGTACGTTCGTCGTCCTGCTGCTGCTGTGGACGGTCGGCGACCTGGTGCTCGGCATCTCCGCGACGACCACTGCCTTCCTCGGCGTGATCATCCTCATGATCTTCCAGGTGCTGACCTGGGAGGACATCATCCGCGAGAAGGCCGCGTGGGACACGATGACCTGGTTCGCCGTGCTCTACATGATGGCGACGACCCTGTCGGCCTACGGCTTCATCGACTGGATCTCCGACCTCATCGCCGGTTCCCTCGGTTCGATGGGCTGGCTGCCGGCCCTGGTCCTACTCATCGTCATCTACTTCTTCGCCCACTACTTCTTCGCCTCGGCGACGGCGCACATCTCCGCGATGTACATCGCCTTCCTGGGTGCGGCGCTGTCCCTCGGCGCCCCGCCGCTGCTGGCCGCGCTGATCCTGGGCTACTGCTCGAACTTGTTCCAGTCGCTGACGCACTACGCGGGCGGAGCGTCCCCGACGTTCTTCGGCACGAAGTACAACACGGTCGCCCAGTGGTGGCGTGTCGGCCTGATCGCGGGCGTGGTCTCCCTGGTCATCTGGATCGTGGTCGGTGGTGCCTGGATGAACCTCGTTGGGATTTGGTGATCTGTCATGACTTCGCAAACACAACGTCCGTCCCTGAAGGCCGTCGCCGAGCGCGCCGGCGTGGGTTATGGCACCGCTTCGCGCAGCCTGTCGGGTGAGGGCTCTGTCGCCCCGGAGACCCGCCAGCGTGTGCAGGACGCCGCCGAGGAGTTGGGCTACGTCCCCAATATGCTGGGACGCGCGTTGCGCCGCCAGCGCACCACCTTCGTCGGCCTCGTCCTGCCTGACCTGGGCAATGAGTACTACACCGAGGCGCTGGACACCATCCACGACGCCCTTGCGGACGCCGGTTACCAGATGATCACCGTCGCCGACGCCACCGCCGCCGGGCAGGACGCCCTGGTGACGTCCCTGGAGCAGCAGCAGGTCGCGGGCATTATTCAGGTTCCGGTCGTCGGTGCGTCCGCCACGACGGACCTGCCGCTGGTGCAGTTCAACCGCTCCGGGCTGGGCGAGGGGGTGCCGTGCGTGCTCTGTGACGACGAGGACGGCTTCCGGCGTCTCGCCGAGCTCGTCGTGGCCCGCGGCTACCGCGATATCGCCGTCCTGTTCGGCGATCCGGCGATGTCGACGACGCGGGCACGCGCCGCCGGCGTCCTGCAGGCGGTGGACGGCACGGACGCGCGCGTGCGCTACTTCTCCGGTGCCTACACCGCCGAGTCCGGACGCCTCATGATGCAGGATCTCCTCGACCGCGCGGACGGCAACCCGCCGCCGGACGCGATGATCGTGGCGTCCCCCCGCCTGATGGCGGGTGTCGCCCAGGTGCTCGGGGAGCGCGGGCTGAGCATCCCCGGCGATGTCGCCATCGCCGCCTTCGACGATCCGGAGTGGTACCGGCTGCTCGGCTCGGGGATCACCACCTTCGACGCGCCGCAGCGCGAGATGGGGCGCATCGCGGTGTCGATGCTGCTGAAGATGATTGAGTCGGGTGAGATGCCGGCTGAACCGGTGCAGGTGGTCACCGGCACGGTGATTGAGCGGGGTTCGCTGTAGTTCAGGGCCCCGGTATCTCGTTTAGAGGGTGGTGGTCCACTCCGCCTCGGCGGAGTTCATGAAGGACATGGCCTCCTCGAAGTTCAGTCGGTAGTCGCCGGGCTCGCCGGTCCCGTCGAAGCAGACGACGCCGGCGTAGCTGCCGCCGGGGCCGACCTCGACCGAGTCGTAGTCCGCCTCGGTGGAGAAGGTCTGGCTCTGGGTCACACCGTTGGGGTCGGTCAGCTTCCAGTCCATCGCCCCGTTCAGGCTCACCGAGTCATCGCCGGTGACCTGGAAGTTGACGTCGACGCACAGGTACTGGCTGCCCAGGGCGTCGGTGGTCGCGCGCAGGTTGCTGGCAGTGATGTCCGCCTTGTCGGTGCTGACGGTGTCGCCAACCTGGGCGGGGCCGGCGTCCCCGTTGTCGTCGGTGCCCTCGTCGTTACCCTCGGCGTCCTGGCTCGTGGACGAGTCGTTGGAGTCACTGGAGGCATCGTCGTCGCCTCCGCTGAATGCGGAGACCAGCACGATGACTACCACGATGATCACCAGGATGATGAACCACGCCCGCTTGTAGAAGGGCTTCTTCTCAGGGGTCGGCTGTTGGAGGGGCTGCTGTTGGGGGTGCTGGGCGTACTGGTTCTGGTCGGTCATAATGCTTGGTCCTCTCGAGAAGGTGACTCACCCGTGTGTGGGCGAGGTCGTCAATGCGCCGGTCTCGCGATCCGGCCGTCGGTCACGGTCGGGGATGACCCCGGTCCATTACTAAGAATATGTGATGCGATCACTTACCTTTGAATGGTGGGTGAATACAGTTAAAGATTGTTCCCCCAGGGCGGTAGTCCTCAGTATCTCGCGCGGGGGATGTGGCGGGGCTGACCTCGTCGCCGACGTTCGTGGGGCGATTCTCGGCGCGGTGTGGCTCCGCCGAACCCGATACGCCCGGGGGTAGTTGGGGAGGGGGAGGCGGTGCGTAGCGCTCGACCCGGAGGCTGGCCCGCTCGGTGGGGAGGGGTTGGGCACTGCAACTGGTAACGTCTGTTGCCGTGACTGATCCGAACACCCCCGACGACGCCGACGGACACGAGACCCCGGACGCCGCACGGCTCCCGGAGTCCGACGACACCTGGGGGAGCCGTCCGGAAGAACCGGACGCGCAGGACGCTTCGGACGCGCAGGACGAGGCGCGGGAGCGTCCTCTCACGGAGCGTGAGAAGGTCGCGGCGCGCCGCGAGGAGTCCGAGCGCAAGAAGAAGCGGACCTACCCGTGGTGGGTGGAGTTCCCGATCATCCTCGTCGTCGCCCTGGTGCTGCTGGCGCTGTTTAACTCCTTCGTGGGGCGCCCGTACCTGATCCCCTCGGAGTCGATGGAGCCCACCTTGCACGGGTGTGAGGACTGCGTGGGTGACCGGATCTTCGTCAACAAGCTGTCCTACAGTTTCGGCGGCGAGCCGACGCCGGGCGACGTGGTGGTGTTCAACGGGCCGGAGTCCTGGAACGATCAGTATGTCTCCCAGCGCTCCGACAACAGCGTCGTCGGCGGGGTGCAGACCGCACTGTCGTACATCGGCATCCTCGCTCCCGACGAGAACGCGCTGGTCAAGCGCGTGATCGCCACGGGTGGGCAGACGGTGCAGTGCCAGGCCGGCGACCCCGGCGTGATGGTCGATGGCAAGAAGGTCGACGACTCCTACACGCGCTCGCCGATGACCTACAAGGTCGACCCCATGACCGGGTCGGATGCCTGCCAGGGCTCCTACTTCGGCCCCGTGACCGTGCCCGAGGGCAACCTGTGGGTGATGGGCGACAACCGGACGAACTCCGGTGACTCCCGCTTCCACATTGGCGATGAACTCCAGGGCACCGTGCCGGTCGACAACGTGGTCGGCAAGGTCACCGCGAAGATCTGGCCGCTCGACCGCATCGGCGGCGTCGACTCGCCGGACATCCAGCAGTAACCATGTCCGCGGTACGAACCATGCCGGACGGCCGGACGTTGGAGTGGGCCGTCCACAAGGCCGGCCTGGGGCCGGTCGCCGGCGTCGACGAGGCAGGACGCGGCGCGTGCTGCGGGCCGGTCACCGTGGCTGCCTGCGTCCTGCCGCCGGGTCCCCTCCCGGAGCTGGAGGGCCTGACCGACTCCAAGAAACTGACGGCGAAGAAGCGCGACCACTACTTCGACATCGTGCGCGAGGTCGCCGAGGACTGGGCGGTGGTGCACGTCCCGGCGTCTTACGTGGACACCTGGGGCATCCAGCACGCGAACCTCGGCGGGATGCGTCGGGCGGTGGCGCGCCTGGAGGTGCGCCCCGGCTATATCCTCACCGATGCGATGAAGGTCAACGGCTTTCCCCGGCCGCACCTGCCGGTGGTCAAGGGGGATCTGATCGCCCGGTGTATCTCGGCGGCGAGTGTGCTGGCGAAGGTCTCGCGCGACCGGCTGATGGTCGAGATGGACGGTGAGTTCCCGGGCTACGGGCTGGCCGGCCACAAGGGTTATGGCACCGCGTCTCACATGGACTCGGTGAGTCTGCTCGGCGGGACCCCCGAGCACCGTTACACTTATTCGAATGTGGCCGCCGCACATCGGCGGTGGCAGGCAGGACCGCCGATCGACAAGGGAGATGACCAGCAACCGTGAGCGCCGAGGAGCTTGAGGACTACGAGGCCAACGTGGAGCTGTCCATGTACCGCGAGTACCGGGACGTGGTCAGTCAGTTCAGCTACGTGGTGGAGACCGAACGACGTTTCTACCTGGCCAACGCCGTGGAGTTGCTGCCGCGCAACGCCAACGGTGAGGTCTACTACGAGGTGAGGATGTCGGACGCCTGGGTGTGGGATATGTACCGTCCCGCCCGTTTTGTGCGCTACGTCCGGGTGATCACCTATAAGGACGTCAACATCGAGGAACTCGACAAGCCTGACCTGCGCATGCCTGACTAGTTCTGCTGGCCGCCTGTGGTGGGCAGGACGTGTCTTCCACAGGGGTCGGGTTGTCCACAGGTTCCTGCGCCGGGACGTCCTGCGGATCCGATGTGGTCCGTGGGGCCTGCCAGAGTGCTGGGGTATGTCGGATGAGACGAAAGCACAGAACCAGGGCAACAAGCGGGGTGGCCGGGCGGGGCGCAACCTGCGCGAAGTCGGCGCGGCGGGGGAGGACGTGGCCGTCGCTTACTTCTTGGAGCGCGGCTACCGGCTGCTCGGCCGTAACTTCTTCACCGCCCGTGGGGAGGTGGATATCGTCCTCGCCGGAGATGGCTTGGGCGACGGCTCGGGAGGTTCCTCGGAGGTTGTCTTCGTGGAGGTCAAGTGGCGTTTGGATGGACGCTACGGCACTGGTGCGGAGGCGGTGACCCCGGCCAAACTCACCGCGATGCGACATGCCGGGGCGGAGTGGCTGCGCCGGCACCCCGAACACCGTTCCCAGCACGTACGCTTCGACGTGCTGGACATCACCGCTGGCGAGATCACCCACTTCGAGGGTGTGGGATGGTGACCACCTTCAGTGACCGCTCGCCGGTGCGCGTGGGACAGGCGCAGGGGATTGCGTTGAGCGGTGTCACCGGCACCCCGGTGACCGTGGAGTGCGACATCAGCCGCGGACTGCCGGGGATGAGCATCGTGGGCTTGGGTGACACAGCGGTGGTCCAGGCCCGAGACCGGGTGCGCTCGGCGATGATCAACAGCGGCCTGGACTGGCCGAAGAGCCGGGTGGTGATGAGTCTGTCGCCAGCCTCGGTGCCCAAACGCGGGGCAGGTTTCGACTTGCCCATGGTGTTGGCGATCCTGGATGCCCAAGGCGCGGTTCCGCCGGATGAGCTGCGCTCCACAGTCGTGGTGGGTGAGCTGGGGTTGGACGGTTCGGTGCGTCCGGTGGACGGGGTGCTGCCGATGCTCATCGCCGCCGAGGAAGCTGGCTTTCGCCGTGCGGCGGTACCGGTCGGTAATGCCTCCGAGGGGGCGCGTGCCGCACAGGCTACGGGCATGGACGTCGTCGGTCTGGCTCATTTGGGCGAGCTGTTGCCCTGGATGCGGGGCGGGTATGCCCACGACCTGGAGTCCTGCCTACCGGAGCAGGCGTGCGGGCCTGCCGCCTCCGGCGCGGTGGAGGGAACGGTGCCGGGAGCGGAAGGAACTGATGGGGCTGATCTTGCCGATGTGTGCGGACAAGACGAGGCACGTCGGGGCCTGGAGATCGCCGCGGCCGGCGGCCACCACCTGTGGCTCTCCGGGCCTCCGGGGACAGGCAAGTCGATGTTGGCCGAGCGGCTCCCGGGCATCCTCCCGCCGCTGGCGCAGTCCGAACAGTTGGAGACCGCCGCGGTGCACTCGGTGGCCGGGGCCCGTCAGCGTCTGGAGCAGGTGTGGCTCGGGCAGCGTCCTTTCGTAGCCCCGCATCATTCAGTCACTCGTGCGGCGTTGGCCGGTGGTGGTGCAGGACGGATCCGACCTGGTGCGGTGAGCATCGCCCACAACGGGGTGCTGTTCATCGACGAGGCACCGGAGGTGTCGTCCGGCACGCTGGAGTTGCTGCGCACCCCGATGGAGACCGGGCACATCGACATTGTGCGTCACCACGGCACGGTGCGGTTTCCGTCGCGCTTCCAACTGGTGCTGGCGTCGAATCCGTGCCCGTGCGGCGCGGCCGAGCCGGTGGATTGCCGGTGCCGCGGCGGTGTGCGTGACCGCTACCTGCACCGACTGTCGGGCCCCTTGTTGGATCGGGTGGACTTGGCGGTGCGCACCCGCGCCGGGCAGGGCGAGTCGTTGATCAGCTCCGGTGCGGGCAGCGCGGATGTGTCGCCCCCGGAGTCCAGTGCGCAGGTGCGCGAACGGGTCACTGAGGCCCGTGAGCGTGCGGTGCACCGGTGGCGGACGTGGCGGTCTAATGCTGCGGCACCCGGCCCGGCCTTACGGCGGCATCACCCGGCGGACGATGCGGGCATGGTGATGCTGCAGGAGAAGCTGCGCTCCGGGGTGGTCTCCCAGCGCGGGGTGGACCGCACATTGCGGGTGGCCTGGACGATGACTGACCTGGCTGGAGGGCAACGGCCGGGGATGGGGGAGGTCCTGGATGCGCTCGAGCTGTTCACCGGCTGCGTGGACCTCGCCGGGGACGGTACTTCGGGTAGCCCGAAGTGGAATAAGGGATGAGCGGGATGAAGGGGACAGAGATGAGCGGATCAGGAAGCACGGAGAATACTGCCGAGGAGCTCGGCACCGCACGGATGAGGGCGTGGATGTACCTGCGGCGGGTGGTGGAGGCCTCCCAGATGGAGCTGCTGGAGCTGCTGTGGCCCGAGGGGGTCGACGACGGCGCGTCCGCCAGCGTCGACACAGCCGCACTGGCGGACGTGGAACGGGTGGCAGGCATGATCCGGCGGCGTGACCCGGCGCTACCGGAGGCGCTGCTGCAGAGCACCCGACGACGGGCGGATGTGGATGAAACGAGCGACCTTGCCTTCGCCCGCGAGCAGGGCTGGCGGCTGATCACCCCGGACTCACCGGAGTGGCCGGCGGAACGCTTCGCCAGCTCCTTCATGAGCATTGGCCCGGACACCGTTGTCGACGGGATTCGCGGGCAGGCGACCCAGCCTTTCGCCCTGTGGGCCACCGGTACCGGCCGGCTGGATGAGGCGGTGGAGCGCAGCGTGGCGATGGTGGGAACCCGGTCGTCGACGGCCTACGGCAACCGCACCACGCACACCATGGCCAGTGAACTGGCCAACGCCGGGTACACGATTGTTTCCGGCGGGGCCTTGGGCATCGACACCGCCGCGCACTCCGGGGCGCTCAGCGCGGCGGGGCGGACCGTGGTCGTCACCGCGACCGGCCCCGGCGAGGTGTACCCGCGCACCAACGAGGGGTTATTCCACGCCGCGACCCGGCGTGGCCTGATTCTGTCGGAGTACCCGCCGCACCAGCGAGCCGCCCGGCACCGCTTCCTCACCCGCAACCGGCTGGTCGCGGCACTGTCGCAGGGCACCGTCCTCTTGGCAGCAGGGTATCGCTCCGGGGCGGTGAATACGGCGAACTGGGCGGACAGCATGTACCGGCCGGTGATGGTGCTCCCGGGGCCGGTGGACTCCGCCGACTACATCGGTTGCCACAAGCGCATCCGTGATGGGGCAGGCATCCTGATCACCCGAGCGGAGGATGTCCGCGAGGTGGTGGAACCGGTCGGCAGCGTGGACACCGAGCTGCAGCTCGCCCTGGAGTTCGGGGCCAGTCCGGTCCAGCGGCTCAGCGCGGAGCAGTTGCGGGTCTACGATTCCTGCGGGGTTGAGGCAGATGGCCTCGGCGACACCGAGTACATCAGTGCCGAGACGTCGCTGCCGATGGCGGCGGTGGTGCGCACCATCACCGAGCTGGAGGGGATGAACCTCGTGGTGCGTTCGGGCAACCGTTGGATCAAGACAGTCGAAGAGAAGACGGTAGACGAGACTCGGCAGGGGAGCGCGCCGGGCTAGGATCGTGGACTATGAGCAGTGACGGTCACATCCACGGTATCGGCGGAACCCCGGGTCCCGTGGACGAGGCCGTGGAGGAGGCTATCGGGGGATACCTGGAGTACCTGGAACTGGTGAAGGGCAGATCGCCGAATACGGTGCGCGCCTACGGCCGGGACCTGCGCTCGGCCTGCGAGGGGTTGGAGCGGGTCGAGGAGTTCACACTGGAACGCGGTCGGGACGTCCTGGACTGGGCGTTGGAAGCCGGTGCCTCGCGGGCGACAGTGGCCCGGCTGGTCTCCGCCATGCGCGGCTTCGGCGGGTGGCTCAGCCACACCGGACGCCTGCCCGGCAACCCCGTCTCGGCGCTGCAAGCCCCGCCACCGCAACGCCACCTGCCGCGGGTGTTGTCCAACGACCAGGCCGGCACGCTTCTCGAACGGGCACAGCAACAGGCAGAGCAATCAATACAGGACGCCACACCGGACGCGTCCGACGCTCACTCCCACGCCCTGCGGGTGCGTGACTGGGCGATGCTTGAACTGCTCTACGCCAGTGGCATCCGCGTCGCCGAACTCTGCGGGGCAGACCTCGCTGACCTCGGCGACCGTGATCTGCGCGTCACCGGCAAGGGCTCGAAGACCCGGGTGGTGCCCTTCGGCACCGCCGCACGCACGGCGTTGGACGCCTGGCTGGAGGTGCGCGAGGACCTCGCCACCCGACGCGGGCCGAAGCGTCCGGCGACTTCGGCGCTGTTCCTCGGCAGTCGCGGTGGACGCATCGACCAGCGCCGCGTGCGCGAGGTCGTCCACGCCGCGGCCGAGGCCGCCGGCACTCCTGGGGTCACCCCGCACGGACTGCGCCACTCCAGCGCTACCGCCGTGCTCGAAGGCGGGGCAGACCTGCGAGTCGTCCAGGAGTTTCTGGGACACGCCTCAATGCAGACCACCCAGATCTACACCCACGTCGGTACCGAAAGGCTGCGCCAGGTGTATCGCCAGGCGCATCCCCGCTCCGGATACGACGACTGAGTCGACTGATTCGACTGGGCCAGTTCAGGACCACAACCGGACACGGACCACACCCAGCAGACTCATCGGGTCGATATAGCGCACCGCAGAACCGCCGTCCGGTGGTTCTACTCGCGCGCCCCAGGACAGTCCCTCCCCGCGCCGGGCGGTGGCGGGCAAGGTCGAGGCATCCGCCAACACGCCGATGTGCTGGCCGGCGTGCAGGGTGTCGCCGGTGGAGACCGCGGCGATCACCGGCTCATAGGTGGTGCGCAACCCATTGCCGTGCTCGACGGAGACCAGCGGGGTACCCGCCACGACACCGGCGAAATGCACGGTTCCGGCAGCACTCGCTGATACTGCGTCCCCCGGGGTCGCGGTCAGGTCCACGCCACGGTGGCCCGGCAGCCAGTTCTGCTCCGGAATGTCGGCACCCTGCAGGACCGCGCCCGGCACCGGGCGCCGATGCGTCCCGAAGCGGGCGCGGTTGCCCGCGCCCGCAGCGTCCTGCACTTCGTGCTGTTGCCAACTCTGCGCCTGCTCCTGTGCCTGCGCAGCGGCCACGCCAGTGGCCAGTACCGCGGCGATGAGCGTGCCTGCGATCGTCCTGTACGGCCCCCGCCGTGATGTCCCCGTCATGGGCCCTGATGTTATCGGTGGGAGAGATGTGAAAAACGCCGGTGAACCGGAAATGTGGACAACTCCCGTACCGCGGGTGACCGGCGGCGGAAGTGGTGCACAGGGGAGCGGGGTGGAGTTGTGGGAAGCTCAGGTTCAGGGTAGATTCATCTACTGCAGTATGCCCGCCAGTCTGGTGCGGCGCTCAGCCGGTGGTCTTCCGCCGGTTGCCGAAGGCGGTCCCCGCGACGGCCACAGTCACACGCGATCTGTGGTGGGAGCGGCGGGAGCGGTCCGATCAGCACCTGGTCGGGTGGGTGTGCTGACATCGCGTAGGTATCGCGTGATCCGAACATTGTGGCCCGTCCGCCAACGGTCCCCGCTGAGTCAAGCGGGGTTATCTGGGCGGGGACAACCCGGGGATGCCTGCCAGGACGACCGGTGAATCGACGGAGAAACCCCGTCGGCAAGTCGGCCGTACAAGAACCGTCAACCTGAACTTTTGAAAGCGAGGAAGGGGAGCGGCAGTCAGGGAAAGATTCCCTGACCAGCGAACTCCCCTGAAATATCATGGCTGTTGTCACCATGCGCGAACTGCTGGACGCCGGCGTCCACTTCGGTCACCAGACCCGTCGTTGGAACCCGAAGATGAGGCGTTTCATCTTCACCGACCGTAACGGCATCTACATCATCGACCTGCAGCAGACTCTGACCTTCATCGACGAGGCCTACGAGTTCGTCAAGGAGACCGTTGCCCACGGCGGCAACGTCCTCTACGTCGGCACCAAGAAGCAGGCCCAGGAGGCCATCGCTTCCGAGGCTGAGCGCGTCGGCATGCCCTACGTCAACCACCGTTGGCTCGGCGGCATGCTCACGAACTTCCAGACCGTCGCCAAGCGTCTGCACCGTCTCAAGGAGCTCCAGGCAATGGAGGCTGCTGAGGACGGCTACAAGGGCCGCACCAAGAAGGAGGTGCTGATGCTGACCCGCGAGCGGAACAAGCTCGAGCGCGTCCTGGGCGGCATCTCCGACATGTCCAAGATCCCCTCCGCACTGTGGATTGTGGACACCAACAAGGAGCACATCGCCGTCTCCGAGGCGAAGAAGCTCAACATCCCGGTCGTCGCCATCCTCGACACCAACTGTGACCCGGACGACGTCAACTTCCCGATCCCGGGTAACGACGACGCCATCCGCGCCACCACGGTGCTGACCTCCGTGATCTCCTCCGCCGTCGAGGCAGGACGCACGGCTCGCGCCGAGCGCCAGGCCGCCGCCGCCAAGGAGTCCGCAGGCGACGCCGAGAAGGCTCCCGCCGAGAAGGCTGAGAAGACCGAGAAGACCGAACAGTCCGAGGCTCCGGAGGCCGCTGAGGCTCCCGCGACCGCCGAGGCCGCAGCGGAGACCCCCGCAGCCGAGTCTGCAGAGTAGTTCTCACCGGAGAGTTTCTCTCTTCGTTTGTACTTTTCACTTCCACCATCTGAAGGAGGATCGCCTCACATGGCGAACTACACCGCTGCTGAAGTCAAGAAGCTCCGCGAGCTCACCGGCTCCGGCATGATGGCCTGCAAGAAGGCCCTCGAGGAGTCCGAAGGCAACTTCGACAAGGCAGTCGAGATCCTGCGCATCAAGGGCGCCAAGGACGTGGGCAAGCGCGCCGAGCGCACCGCGGCCGAGGGCCTGATCGCCGTTTCCGGCAACACCATGGTCGAGATCAACTCCGAGACCGACTTCGTCGCGAAGAACTCTGAGTTCATCGAGATCTCCAACCGCATCGCCGAGGCCGCTGCTGCAGCCAAGGCGAACAGCCCGGAGGCTCTGGCCGAGGTCGACGTCGACGGCAAGGCCGCCGACACCGTGATCAAGGAGCTCTCCGCCAAGATCGGCGAGAAGCTCGAGCTGCGTCGCGCCGTCACCATCGATGGTGACAAGGTCGCCGTCTACCTGCACCACCGTTCGTCCGACCTGCCCCCGGCAGTCGGCGTGCTCGTTGCCTACACCGGCGACGACGAGGGTGCGGCCAAGGCTGCTGCCATGCAGGTCGCCGCGCTGAAGGCTACCTACCTCTCCAGTGAGGATGTCCCGGAGGAGACCGTCGCCAAGGAGCGCGAGATCGCCGAGGCCACCGCACGCGAGGAAGGCAAGCCGGAGAAGGCACTGCCGAACATCATCGAAGGTCGCCTCAAGGGCTACTTCAAGGATGCTTGCCTGCTGGACCAGCCGTCCGTCACCGAGTCCAAGAAGACCGTCAAGCAGGTCATGGACGAGGCCGGCGTCACGCTGACCGGTTTCGTGCGCTTCGAGGTCGGCCAGGGCTAGTACCCCGGTCGCCCGCCTGCGCAGCGCACGCTGCCGCAGGAGTGCAGCACCATCTGAACCCGCCGTCCCCCCCCGGTTCCACCCGGAGGGATGGCGGGTTCAGTGCGTCTGGGTGCATCTCGGTACCTGTGGGTACCTCTCGGGACTTCTCGGCGCTGTCAGTGCTGTAGGGGACCGCCCGACACGCTAGGATGATCACTCGGACACACACGCACCAACACCCCCAAGGAGATCCCACGGTGGCCGAGAGCACTGCAAGCACAGCGAACCCCGCAAGCGACACGAACACCCCGTCCGGTTACAAGAGGGTCATGCTGAAGCTCGGCGGTGAGATGTTCGGCGGCGGCAAGGTCGGCATCGACCCCGACGTCGTGGAGAACGTGGCACGCCAGATCGCCGAGGTCGCCGCCACCGGCGCCGAGGTGGCCGTGGTCATCGGCGGCGGCAACTTCTTCCGCGGTGCCGAGCTGCAGCAGCGCGGCCTGGACCGCGCCCGCTCGGACTACATGGGCATGCTCGGCACCGTGATGAACTGCCTGGCGCTGCAGGACTTCCTGGAGCAGCAGGGCATCGACTCCCGCGTGCAGACCGCCATCAACATGGCACAGGTCTCCGAGCCCTACCTGCCGCTGCGTGCCGATCGGCACCTGGAGAAGGGCCGCGTCGTCATCTTCGGTGCGGGCATGGGCATGCCCTACTTCTCCACCGATACCACCGCCGCACAGCGCGCCCTGGAGATCGGCTGCGAGGTGCTGCTCATGGCCAAGGGCGTCGACGGCGTGTACAGCGACGACCCGCGCACCAACCCGGATGCGGAGCTCTTCCACGAGATCAGCCACCGCGAGGTCATCGAACGCGGCCTCAAGGTCGCCGACGCCACCGCCTTCAGCCTGTGCATGGACAACAAGATGCCGATGCTGGTCTTCAACCTCCTCACCGACGGCAACATCGCGCGCGCGGTGGCGGGGGAGCAGATCGGCACCCTGGTCGCCACCCCGGCGTCCTAATCCGTCACAACACGGCACAACCCGCTACATCCCGCCGCCGGCGCGAAGGCGCAGGACGCGCCCGTCGGTGAACTTTCGGGAAACTCCGTGCCGGTGACTGGTAGATTTGTCACTGGAATGGCAAGACCTGCCCGCAACTGATTTATCTGCGACAAGAGGACAGCAATGATTGACGACACCCTGCTCGAGTCCGAGGACTTCATGAGCCGTTCGGTGGAGCACGTCCGCGAGGACCTGATGACCATCCGTACCGGCCGCGCGAACCCCGCCATGTTCAATGGTGTATTCGGCGAGTACTACGGTGTTCGCACCCCGATTACCCAGATGGCCACCATCAGCGTGCCCGAACCGCGCATGCTGATCATCAAGCCGTACGAGCAGTCGGCGATGCAGGAGATCGAGAACGCGATCCGCAACTCGGATCTGGGGGTGAACCCCACCAACGATGGTCACGTCCTGCGTGTCACCATCCCGCAGCTGACCGAGGAGCGTCGTCAGCAGCTGGTGAAGGTCGCCAAGTCCAAGGGGGAGGACGCCAAGATCGCGATCCGCAACATCCGCCGCAAGGGTATGGATGCGCTGTCGAAGATCCAGAAGGACGGCGACGCCGGCGAGGACGAGGTCAAGGCTGCCGAGAAGGAGCTGGACAAGGTCACGCACCAGTACACGGGCCAGGTCGATGCGGTCGTTGAGTCCAAGGAGAAGGAGTTGATGGAGGTCTAGTGTCTGCTGGACATTCATCAGGGACAGACGATGCCGTGAACCCTGGGAACCCCGAGACCGCCGGTAAAGGTGCAGGGCGTGACGGCTACCGCCTGCCACAGCCCAAGAACTCCGCCGGACGCAACCTCCCGGTTGCGATCACCAGCGCGCTGCTCCTTGGGGTGCTGGTCGTCGCGGGGCTCGCCATCCCGTATGTGTGGTACCCGCTGGTCGCCGCGGCAATGGGCCTGGCGACCTATGAGGTTCACTCGCGCCTGAAGGAGAACGGCTACTCGCTGAACTTGCCGGTGCTGCTCATCGGCGGGCAGGCGATGATCTGGTTGTCGTGGCCCTACGGGACCACGGGGCTGGTCTCCGCGTTCTCGTTGACGGCCGTCGCGGCCGTGGTCGCCCGGTTGTTCCACAACGGTAGGACGTCGCCTCCGACGAACTGGTTGCGCGACATCGGTATCTCACTGTTCGTGCTCGTGTGGATTCCGATGTGCGGCGCCTTCGCCGGCATGCTTTCGCAACTGTCCTACCGGGACGTGCCGTGGTGGAGCCTGGTGCTCACCTTCATGCTGTGCGTCATCGCGTCGGACGTCGGAGGCTACGCCTCCGGGGTGTTCTTCGGCAGCCACCCCATGGTGCCGGCGATCAGCCCGAAGAAGTCCTGGGAGGGATTCGTCGGCTCGGTGGTCTTCGCCGCCGTCATCGGCATGCTCTCGGTGCTGTTCCTGCTCGACCTGCGGGAGCCCTTGCACTATGTGCTGGGCCTGTCGCTGGGTGCCGGACTGGCGCTGTGCGCCACCGTCGGCGACCTTGTCGAGTCGCAGTTCAAGCGCGACCTGAAGATCAAGGACATGTCGGCGATGATCCCCGGCCACGGCGGCATCATGGACCGGTTGGACGGCATGCTGCCCGCGGCGATGCTCACGTGGATCGTGATGACCGCCGTGGCCGGCTGACTTCGGTCAGCCGCCGCCGGGGGTCTGCGCTACTTGCGCTTCTTCTTGCCGTTGTCCGGGTGGTTGATCTGACGGCGCAGCTGCAGGATGCGCACCGCGCCCACACACGACATCACCAAAGCGCCGGCGATGGCGGCGATGAGCATGCCCACGCCGATGGGGAAGTTCCACTCCCAGACGAACATCTTCAGCTGGACGGAATCCTGATTCTGCAGGATGAAGACCAGCAGGAGGATCAATATCACTGCGCCGATGCTCAGGCCCACCCATGTGGACCCGGCGATCGAGCCAGCGACGGAGGGCTTCGCCGACGAGTCGGCGGCGTCCTCCTGAGGGGCGGGAGCGGGGGTTTCCGCCGTCTCCACCTCGGTGGATACGCCGGTAGCCGTATCTGCGGACGGGTCGGCGAAGTCGCCCGTATCGGACAGATCCGCGGTGTCGGTGGTCGGGACGTTCAGGTCGTCTGAGCGGTCATTCTCTGGTCTCTTAGCCATGCCGCCAAGTGTAGTGGTATTGCACGATGTGCCCCCACCTCCCACGACGTGCAATAATTGCCGACACCATGACTACACCGGTTCAACTGCAGTTCCGTGCCCCCACCAGGGGCATGCCACCCACCCACCTGGCCGACCTCACCGACGACGAGGTCAAGGCCGCGGTCACCGATGCCGGGCTTCCCGGCTTCCGTGCCAACCAGATCGCCAAGCAGTACTACGGACGTCTCGAGGGCGAGCCCTCCCAGATGACCGACCTGCCCGAAGGTCTGCGCACCACCGTGAAGGACGCCCTGTTCCCCACGTTGATGGAGTCGGTCCGCAACATCTCCTGTGACGAGGGCCAGACGCGCAAGACGCTCTGGAAGTTGCACGACGCGACCATGCTCGAGTCCGTCCTGATGCGCTACCCCGACCGCGCGACGCTGTGCATCTCCTCGCAGGCCGGTTGCGGCATGGCCTGCCCGTTCTGCGCCACGGGCCAGGGCGGGCTGGACCGCAACCTGTCGACCGCCGAGATCGTCGAGCAGGTCCGCGCCGCGGCGAAGTCCATGCGCGACGGTGAGGTCGAGGGCGGCGAGGGCCGTCTGTCCAACATCGTCTTCATGGGCATGGGCGAGCCGCTCGCCAACTACAAGCGCGTGGTCAAGGCGATCCGCCGGATCACCGCGCCGGCCCCGGAGGGCTTCGGCATCTCCGCGCGCAACGTGACGGTGTCGACCGTGGGCCTGGCCCCGGCGATCCGCAAGCTCGCCGACGAGGGCATGCACATGCGCCTTGCCGTGAGCCTGCACTGCCCGGACGACGAACTGCGCGACACCCTCGTGCCCGTCAACAACCGGTGGTCGGTGGACGAGGTCCTCGAGGCCGCGCGTTACTACGCCGACAAGTCCGGCCGTCGCGTGTCCATCGAGTACGCGCTGATCCGCGACATCAACGACCACCCGTGGCGTGCCGACCTGCTCGGCAAGAAGCTGCGCGGCGCCCTGGGTAACCAGGTGCACGTCAACCTGATCCCGCTGAACCCCACCCCGGGTTCGAAGTGGGACGCCTCGCCGAAGCCCGTGCAGGACGAGTTCGTCCGCCGGGTCGCGGCCCAGGGCGTGGCCTGCACGGTGCGCGACACCCGCGGCCAGGAGATCGCCGCGGCCTGCGGCCAGCTCGCCGCCGAGGAGCGCTAGACTCCTCCCGTTGCGCGCCTGCCCCAGGGCAGGCGTTTTCAACTATCGCACCCCATAAGGATCTGTCCTATACGCAAGGCCAGGTCAGATTTTCCGCAGCAACTTATGGGGTGCGATTGTTGGAAAGCGAACAAAGAAAAGCCCCCGCCCCGACCCAGGTGACTGGGAGGGGAGGGGGCTTTCGCCGTGCAAACCCTAGTGGTGCAGCGCGTGCTTCGGGGTCTCGACGTTCTCGACACCGTCGGAGCCAACGCCCGGCAGGTTCCAGGAACGCAGCTCGGCGGTGGTCATGTTGGCGTACGCACCGGTGAGGTTGCGCTGGTCGGCGGCCCAGTCGGGCTCCTGGTGGCCAGCAGGCTTGTTGTGCGAGGTCACCGTGGCGCGCGCGGGCTTCGGCTTCCAGTTCGGCGAGGAGTGGCGGGCGTAGAGCGTGGTGCCCACGATCAGCAGAACGCCGATGCAGACGAGCCAGATGTTCTCGACGTGGCCGGGGTGGTTACCGAACAGCATGCCGAACATCGACAGGCCACCGAGGTAGCCGACAACAATCGTCGTCTTCCGGGGGAACTGGTGCCAGCCCCAGGCTGCGGACGGCTCGTCCTCGGTGGAGACGCCGTTGTACACCGCCACCTTCGTGCCATGATTTCCGTGATCGGCCACGTCGATATCCTCCTGAACTAGGACGGCAGTGGTCACCTGCCGAATTATCGCCTCTATTCTTGCATACCCGCCGCCCGCGGTGAACTTCCGGCTCGCCGCGGGTTCCCCCGTTCGCGCCCCGGCGCCCGACGGCACTTCGCTGACATGCATCTCCGCGCCGGTTTCTGACTGGTGGCTGGGGGCAGCCTGGAGGTCTGCTGGGGGAGCGCGGGGAGGTGGTGTCCCGGCTACCGTGGCGCCGCAGCCCCGTGGAACAATGGGCCGGGTGAAGAGACGAGTAGTGGTGCTGGGCAGTACCGGTTCAATCGGTACGCAGGCCCTCGAAATCATCGCGGACAATCCGGAGCGTTTCGAGCTGGTGGGCATTTCCGCGCACGGCACGAAGCCTGAGCTGCTGCTTCAGCAGGTGCGCTCCTTCGGTCTGAGCGCTGGGCAGGTGGCCGTCGCCAGCGATCGCAGTGCCGACGAGATCGAGCGGGAGCTCGACGGCCACGTGGTTCGCGGGGCGGATTCGGCCCGTCAGCTCGTGGAGCGCACCACCGAGGACTTGGGCCTGGGCAGTGAGGACGTCGTCCTCAACGCCTTGGTCGGCTCCTTAGGACTGGACGCCACGTTGGCGACGTTGACTGGCGAGGCGCGCTTGGCGTTGGCGAACAAGGAGTCGCTCGTCGCCGGCGGCGGGCTGGTGCTGGAGGCCGCCTCCGAGGGCCAGTTGGTCCCGGTGGACTCAGAGCACTCGGCGATGGCGCAGTGCCTGTGGTCGGGACGTCACGAGGACGTCGCGGAGCTGGTGCTCACAGCGTCCGGCGGGCCGTTCCGCGGGTGGACGCGCGAGGCGCTGCAGGACGTCACGCCGCTGCAGGCGGCGAACCACCCCACGTGGTCGATGGGGCAGATGAATACGCTGAACTCCTCGTCGATGGTGAATAAGGGTCTGGAGCTCATCGAGGCGTCCTTACTCTTTGGTGTGCCGGCGGAGCAGATCGCGGTGACGGTGCACCCGCAGTCGATCGTGCATTCCATGGTCACTTTCCGCGACGGGGCGACGATCGCCCAGGCGTCCCCGCCGTCGATGAAGCTGCCGATCAGCCTGGCGCTGGGCTGGCCGGGACGCGTCCCCGGTGCCCAGGCGTCGTTGGAGTTCTCCACGGCGTCCACGTGGGACTTCGAGCCTTTGGACGATGAGGTGTTCCCCGCCGTCCGGCTCGCGCGCGAGGCCGTGACGGCCGGCGGGTGCATGCCCGCGGTCTACAACGCGGCGAACGAGGAAGCGGCGGTGGAGTTCCTCGCCGGCACCCTGGCGTTCCCGCGCATCGTCGACACCATCGCCGAGGTGATGGGGGACTGCGCGTCGCTGGTGCAGCGTCCGCGTGACATCGACGACGTCCTCGCCGCCGAGCGCGAGGCCCGTGCGCGGGCCCACGAGAGGATGGGCCGGTGAGTTTCGCTCTTGGTGTGATCCTCTTCGCCCTGGGGATCGGGGTGACGATCGCCCTGCACGAGGCCGGCCACATGGTCGCCGCCCGGGTGTGCGGCATGCGCGTGCGTCGCTACTTCATCGGCTTCGGGCCGACGGTGTGGTCGACCACGCGCGGCCACACGGAGTACGGCCTCAAGGCGGTCCCGCTGGGCGGCTTCTGCGACATCGCCGGCATGACCGTCAACGATCCGTGGACGGAGGAGGAAGAGCCGTACCTGATGATCAACAGGCCCGCGTGGAAGCGGGTCTTCGTGATGATGGCGGGCATTATCGTCAACATCATTCTCGGCACGCTGATCATCTTCAGCGTCGCCGTGAGCTTCGGGTTGCCGTCCACCCAGGCGCCGGCGCCGCGGGCCGTCGAGATGGTGTGCTCGCCGGAGACCGATGATGCCCAGGGAAGTGCGCAGGACGCCACCTGCTCCGGTGATGGCTCCGCCGCGGCCTCCGGCGTCGCCGTCGGCGACACCTTCGTGAGCGTCGACGGACAGGACGTCGAGAGCATCCCCGAGGTCATCGAGGGCGTCCAAGAGGTGGGACGCACCGCGGCGCAGGACGGCTCGGCCGTCGGCGACACCGTCACCGCGCCGGCGACGGTGCAGCGCGATGGGCAGGACGTAAATCTCGACCTGCAGGTGCTGCTCGTGGAGCGCGAGGGTCAGACCGTCGGCGCGATCGGCGTGCAGTTCGATCCCCGCGCCGAGATGGTGGACTACAACCCGGTCACCGCGGTCGGTGGTACCGCCGACTACACCTACTCCCTGGGCAAGGAGACCGTGAAGGCGCTGGTCGACCTGCCGCAGCGCTACTGGCCGGTCGTGCAGTCCATCTTCGGCGCCGAGCGTCAGATGGACAGCCCGGTCAGCGTGGTCGGCGCCTCGCACATCGGTGGCCAGATGGTGGAGCACAGCCAGTGGATGAACTTCCTGCTGTTGCTGGCGAACCTCAACTTCTTCCTCGCGGTGTTCAACCTCGTGCCCCTGCCGCCCCTGGACGGTGGCCACGCGATCATCGTCATCTATGAGAAGCTGCGTGACCGTTTGCGCCGGATGCGCGGCCTGGAGCCCGGCGGTCCGGTCGACTACGTCAAGGTGATGCCGGTGACCTACGTGGCCACGGCGATCCTGCTGGTGTTCGGTCTGACCGTGATCGTCGCCGACGTCGTTAACCCACTGCAACTGTTTTAGCCTGTCAGGGCACCCGGGCGTAGACTGAGCCCGTAGATCCACACGGAAAGTAAGGACTAGACAACACGATGACCGGAATTTCCCTCGGTTTGCCCGACGCTCCGCCGCCGGTGCTGGCTCCCCGTCGCAAGACCCGCCAGCTCATGGTCGGCAACGTCGGCGTCGGAAGTGACTACCCTGTCAGCGTCCAGTCGATGACGACGACGAAGACGCACGACGTCAACGCCACCCTCCAGCAGATCGCCCAGCTCACCGCCACCGGCTGTGACATGGTCCGGGTCGCGTGCCCGAAGACCATCGACGCCGAGGCGCTGCCGGCGATCGCGAAGAAGTCGCCGATCCCGGTGATCGCCGATATCCACTTCCAGCCCAAGTACATCTTCGCCGCCATCGACGCCGGCTGTGCCGCCGTCCGCGTGAACCCCGGCAACATCAAGGAGTTCGACGGACGCGTCAAGGAGGTCGCCAAGGCCGCCGGTGACGCGGGCATCCCGATCCGTATCGGCGTGAACGCCGGTTCGCTGGACAAGCGGATCATGGAGAAGTACGGCAAGGCCACCCCGGAGGCGCTCGTGGAGTCTGCTCTCTGGGAGGCCAGCCTGTTCGAGGACCACGGTTTCGGCGACCTGAAGATCTCGGTGAAGCACAATGACCCGGTGATCATGGTCGAGGCCTACCGTCAGCTCGCCGCGCAGAGCGACTACCCGCTGCACCTGGGTGTCACCGAGGCCGGCCCGGCGTTCCAGGGCACCATCAAGTCCGCGGTGGCCTTCGGCGCCCTGCTGGCAGAAGGCATTGGCGACACGATCCGTACCTCCCTGTCGGCGGACCCGGTGGAGGAGATCAAGGTCGGCGACCAGATCCTGCAGTCGCTGAACCTGCGCCCGCGCAAGCTGGAGATCGTGTCCTGCCCGTCCTGCGGGCGTGCGCAGGTGGACGTGTACAGCCTCGCCGAGCGGGTCACCGCCGGGCTGGACGGCATGGAGATCCCGCTGCGCGTTGCCGTGATGGGCTGCGTGGTCAACGGTCCGGGCGAGGCGCGTGACGCCGACCTGGGCGTGGCCTCCGGCAACGGCAAGGGCCAGATCTTCGTCAAGGGCGAGGTCATCCGCACCGTGCCGGAGGACGAGATCGTGGAGGTCCTCATCGAGGAGGCGATGAAGATCGCCGAGGAGATGGACCCCGAAGAGCTCGCCGCCGCTGGCGTCACCGGTTCCCCCCAGGTCAAGGTCACCACCTAGACCACAGGTATCTCACCGGCGCGGGGGCCAGGTGAAAAGGGTTCGTGTTTGTCCGGGGAAGCAGCGTACTGCGCTGCTAGCGTGACCAGCATGATCCAGATTCTGGGGGCGTCCGGCGCTCGGCCCCCGAAGCGCACCACCACCACACGCGCCGGTGTGTCTTCCGTGGCCGGCGTGCTGAGCCTGGTGCTCAGCGTCGTGCTGGTCACGGTCTCTGCCTGCACACCGCGTCCGGACGTCGCGGACGACGTGGTCGGCGATTTCCTGGACGCGGTCTCGTCACGCGACGTCGAAGCCGCAGCGCGGCTCACCGACAACGACGCCGTGGCGTCCGACGCTCTTGCGCAGTCCTGGGACTCCCTACAGGCCGATGGCCTGGACGTCGACGTGGAAAATGTGCGCACCGACGACAATGTTGCCACCGCGGACTACACCATGACCTGGGATCTGCCCGGCGAACGCGAGTTCAGTTACGACGCCACCCTCACCGCCACCCGCACCGGCGGGGAGTGGACGGTGCGGTGGCGTGCCTCGGTGCTGCACCCGGACCTTGGCGCCGACCAGCACCTGGAGCTGCGCCGGATGGACGCGCAGGTCGCCGATATCGTCGGCTCCGACGGCGCGGTGCTTGCCACCCCGGGCACCACCTGGCGGGTGCTGCTGGATCTTGACGAGGCACGCTCGGCGGGCGGGGTGCAGGGCGCGGTAGGACGCATCGGACGTGTGCTCGCCGCCGCGCACGCCGGCGAGGAGGCCATCCCGACGATTGATACGGCGGCCGTGTCGTCCGCCGCGGTCGACGCCTCGGGCTCCTATTCGGTGACGATGATTCCCGGCCAGTTCGGCGACCAGTTGCGCGAGGACCTGGAAGCGATCGACGGGGTCCGGCTCAATGAGGAACCGGCGATGGTGCGTCCTGACCCCGGGTTCGCCCCGGACATCATGTCCCGGGTGACCGACCTGGTGGGCCCCGAGCTTGAGGGCGAGGCCGGCTGGGAGGTCGTGGCGGTCAACCAGAACGCCTCGGTGGTGCGCACCTTGGAGCGCGCCGAACCCGCACCGGCGCCGGCGGTGCAGGTGAGTCTGTCACGCGCGGTGCAGGAAGCTGCGCAGCAGGCGGTGGACACCCGTCCGAACGACGAGGCGATGATGGTGGTGATGCGCCCGTCCACCGGTGAGGTGCTGGCGGTGGCGCAGACCGAGGAGGCGGACAAGCAGGGCGATGTGGCGCTGTCCGGCCAGTACCCGCCGGGCTCGACATTCAAGGTAATCACCGCTTCGGCCGGGGTGGAGAAGGAAGGGCTGAACGCCGACTCCACGGTGGCGTGCCCGTCCACGCAGGACATCGGCGGTCGTATCGTGACGAACTACAACTCGTTCTCGCTGGGCAACACCACGATGCGCAATGCCTTCGCCCAGTCCTGCAACACCACCTTCGCCCGGATGTCCACGGACCTGGAGCCGGGGGAGTTGAAGGAGGAGGCCGCGAAGTTCGGCCTGGGCCGTGACTACGACATCCCCGGGCTGACCACGATGACCGGTCAGGTGCCCGAGGGCGAGGTGATGCTGGACCGCACGGAGGCTGGCTATGGACAGGGCCTGGACCTGGCCAGCCCCTTCGGTATGGCCCTGGTGGCCGCGACCGCGGCGAACGGGCGTACCCCGGTACCGAACCTGGTGAACACTGACGGGGTGCACACCCTGGACACCGACGGCAATGATGCCGTCGAGGGCGAGCCGCTAGACCCCAATATGCTGTCCAATCTGCGCGACATGATGCGCGCGGTGGTCACCAGTGGTTCGGGTTCGGCAATCTCCGGTGCTGGTGAGGTGTACGGCAAGACCGGTGAGGCGGAGATCAACGAGGGCTCGCACGCCTGGTTCATGGGCTACCGCGGCGACCTCGCCTTCGCCACGATGATCGTGTTGGGCGGCGGCTCGGAGCACTCGGTTGCGGTGACCCAACAGTTCTTCGACAATCTGGACGGGGAGTAGCGGGAAGCCTCGTTGACCTGCAGGTCGCTCGCCGTCTTCGGCTCATATGCCTTTCGACGGCTGTCCTCACGCGGCGGGTTCGAACTCGCCGGGGCCGCTGTGCCGGTCAGGGGCGATGTCGTCGAGATCGTCGAACAGAGGGTTGCTGTCCGTTTCCCCCGAGGTACCGGTCGGGATAGTCTCTTCGCCATCCGTGGTGTCCTGCTCAAATGGTGTGTCGACGACGGTCTCCCGCTCTGAGGCGGGCGCGGGCGCATCTTGCTGCGCCCCCGCTGTGGGCGCCGGACCCGACATCTCGTCCGTCGACTCTTCCGCGTCCGGTAGGACGAAGGTGCGGTCCTGCAGCACCATGTGCTCGGCATCGTCGGGTATCACGAACGAACCGTACATACGCGACTTGCTGCCAGCGTCAACCGGATTGGACCAATTTTCGTGACCCTCGTCGGAGTTCCTGCAGTCGACGGACATACCGGTGGACTGCGTGAACCCATCAGCGTCGATGATTTGTGGGTCCTGCATCATTGACCAGTCGTCGCGGTCGTCCGAGGTGACGGCGAATTCGGCCCAGACTTGGAGGTACTGTTCTCCGTCATCGAGCTTGCCGAAGTCTTCCTCGCCCTCACCGCCATAGTCGTTGGTTCCGTAGCGGCACTGCTCGCCGACGGTGATTTCGGTGACGGTCACTTCGACCTGGCAGTCCATGTAGCCGGTGCAGTCATCGGTGATGGTATCGCCGATAACACCCGCGGCTTCGTCCTCGTCGACGGCTTGTGTGTCCGTGGTGTCGGAGGCGTCGGTGGTCGGTGCCTCATTGTCGCTGCTGCAGGCGACCAGGCCCAGGGAGAGTGCGGCAGCCGTGCCCAGGGCAAGGCTAGAGGATCGGATGTTCATGCTGTCTCTCTTCGGTAGGCGAATGGGATGTTGAGAGCGACGACAAGTCTGCGGCGGTAGAATTACCTGAGAATATACTTTGCCAGGCGTTAGATACGTCAGGGGTAAAACCGTTGGTTTTTGCCTGGTCGGTGGAATCGCTATGGGGGTGCGAGGAGAACCGACGGTGACCGCTTCTCTTCGAAGCGTGTAGGTGGTCAGGCAGCCCCGCGCGTCCCGCGTCGTCCGTGGCGGGGAGTAGGCTGGGGCGTCATGAGTAGAGCGCTTCTGACCCCCGGTAATCCCACCCCGATCCGGAAGGTCCCGGATTCCATTCAACGTCCGGAGTACGCGTGGCGGGATGAGGTGCAGGAGAACGTCGGTGAGCCCTGGGTGCAGACGCCCGAGGTCGTCGAGGCGATGCGCGAGTCCTCCAGGATCGCCGCAGGGGCCCTGGCTGCAGCCGGCGCTGCCGTTGCGCCGGGCGTGACTACCGACGAGATCGACCGGGTCGCCCACGAGTACATGTGCGACCACGGTGCTTACCCGTCCTGCCTGGGCTACCGTGGTTTCACCAAGGCCGCGTGCGTGAGCCTGAACGAGATCGTGTGCCACGGCATCCCGGACTCCACGGTGGTGCAGGACGGCGACATCGTGAACATCGATGTCACTGCCTACAAGAACGGTGTGCACGGCGATACGAACGCCACCTACCTGGCCGGCGAGGTCTCCGAGGAGCACCGTCTGCTGGTGGAACGCACTTACGCTGCGATGTGGCGTGGCATCAAGGCCGTGAAGCCGGGCCGGGAGGTCAACGTGATCGGTCGAGTTATCGAGGCTTACGCTAAGCGCTTCGGCTACTCGGTGGTCCGCGACTTCACTGGCCACGGCGTTGGCCCGACCTTCCACAACGGCCTCGTGGTGCTTCACCACGACGAGCCGGCGTACAACACCGTGCTGGAGCCGGGCATGACATTGACGATCGAACCGATGCTGAACCTGGGCGAGCTGCCCTACGACATCTGGGACGACGGCTGGACCGTCCAGAACAAGGACGGAAAGTGGTCGGCGCAGTTCGAGCACACGATGGTCGTCACCGAGACCGGTGTGGACGTGCTGACCCTGCGTGAGGACGAGAAGGACCAGACCGTCAAGTAGGTTCGGCTGGGTTCCCGGCTGGACCGATTTTCGCTTCATCGGCCACGTGGGGACCGTGACCGGGTAGCGTGTTGGGGTATGAACGTATCTGGTCTGGATTCGACGTCCGCACAGGGTTCAACAGGGAGTACATCCCGAATCACCCGTCCTGGGGAGAAGATCCCCGGGGTGAGGGAGGTCGGGGTGGTCAACCACCTCATCGCGCGGATCGGCGCGAAGGTGCAGGGGACGGAGACCATGGGGGTGTTCTCCACGATCGGGAGGGCGCGCCGGCTGTTCAAACCGTGGCTGGTGTATTCAGCGATGATGATGCCCTTCGGCTACTTGTCTCGTAAGGAGACCGAGCTGGTGATTCTGCGAGTGGCGCATCTGCAGGGGTCGGATTACGAGGCTGCGCACCACCGGAAGTTGGGGGCGTCGGTGGGACTGACCGAGGATCAGATCCTTGCTATGGAGGGGGAGTCGCACGGTCAGACGAGGCGCTGGGGCGTGATCCTGGACGCTGTGGATCAGATCGTGGAGCACGGTGAGGTGGACGAGGCGACGTGGTCGGCATTGGCAACGTACTTGTCCGACCGAGAGCTGGTGGCGTTGGTGATGCTGGTGACAAACTATGCGGGTCTGGCGACGGCGCTGTCCGTGCTGGGGACGCCGGTGGACCGAAATCGGACGGCCTGAGCGGCACTACAGGTGGATAGTTTTACCCCTAGACACGGTCGTGAATGTGGGTTACCCTGTGGTGGTCTGACCCGTCGGGGGTTCGGGTGGGGTCGTGGGGAACAGCGGCTGTCTGGATGCTGTCCCTTTGTGGGATGGCGATAACTAAGTCGAAGAGGCGGGGTGGGGCCTATGGTCCATCAGGAAATCGTGGGAGACGACGGCTCGCATCGGCTGCTGTGGTTGCCGTGTGTAGTGGTCGTCCTGGTGATGGTGATGTTGGTGACGGCGTGTTCGCCTGCGGACGGTGAAACTGGTGGCGGAGTGAAGGCTGCCGGTGCTGGGCAGGACGAGGGGCCGGCGGGGGACGAAGAGCTGTCGGGGGACGGGGTGATCGCAGTACCTGAGGTGACGGTCGACGGCCGGATGATTCAGCCGGCAGGACATACCGGACTCTGGTTCGAGACTGAGCCGACGGACCCGTTGGAAAAGTTGGTGTACGACTCCCAGCGTTTCGTGGGGCAGCCCGTGGTACTCGAACCGCTCGGAGAGAGGGCGGGGTTGCCTGAGTGGGAAGATCTGCCTGACCCTTGTCATCCTGAGGTGATCATGCGGATGGGGGAGCTGAAGCTTGTACCTCTCGAAGGCGGGGAAGCGGCGCAGGGCTTGGCCTATTGCGCTTTTTATGGAGAAATTGAAGACGAATATGGTGACATCGTAAGTTCGCTCTGGGGAACTTGGGATGAGAGGGAATCATTTGTCGGGGACTACTCTCTTCAGCGTGTCACGGATCTAGAGTACGAGTTTCTTGATAGGGGTGAACTCGCTGATAATATTGGTTGCATCTCGGTTTCTCCTGAGCCCGTTCGGGGTTTCTTTATATGGTCCGGGGCCGGCGAGTTGGGGGATTTGGACGGTTGCCTAGGGTCAAATAATATGTTGCAGGTCTATCTGAATGTAGTAGGAGGTTCGCTAGGTGTTTAAATATGAAGAGGGCCAGCTCCGGAATGTCGTCACTGAAGTGGTGAAGGCTGACCTGTACCTTCGGATGACATTTACAGATAAGTTTTATGTACCTGGGTATACGGGTTCGCCGTCGCTCAATGCGGTGGCGTCTCAGTACTCCTCATACCTTGGATCGCATCCGGGTTCATTGACGGTGGCAAGCAAGGCGGCAAAGTCAAATGTACGATGGTTGCATGACTCTCTCGATGAGTTGATTAAAGCTCTGGACAATCAGGAAAAGGTATCGGTAGACGCCTTCACGGGAATATTGGAGTACACGAGTGGATCGGCGGGTAAAATCCTGTTCTTGATGCGGAAGAGGGAAGAGATTCCAGTCCTTGACCTCGGCTATGTTTCACCGATCGCAGCGGTCGAGGCCGCAACGCCCCTCAAGGCCTTGACCCCAATGTTCGCTGGTGATGACAGTGGCATTACCATGGCAGCACACTCGTGGACCGCGGCAAGCAAGAGAATGCTCCAGGCTGCAGAATCTCTGCAGTCAGCGGCCGCCTTGATTGCGGGAAGTACAGAGGGCACTGCCTTTGACACGGTGGAGCGCGCCTTGACGACCGTTGCAGAACAATGCACCATCGTCTCCGTCAACTCCACTGCCATGGCGACATCCATGCTCCAACTCCCGCCGATCCGGGCGGCCGCGCACGCACAACTCATTGCGATGGAAGCAGAGATCGCCGCTGAAGCTGCCGCAGCCGGAGTGGCCACCGGTGGTGCCGGTGCAGCAGCCATCGCAGCAAAGTCCCAAGCACAGGTCGCCGCCTTCGTAGCCGGCTACCTCCAACCAGCTCTGGACACCGCCCGGCCACTCGTCAGCAACCTGTCCGTCCCCGTGACTAACCACACCGGCGGTGGAACCCTGACTTCTGCTGGGGCGGCGACCATGGCGGCAGAAGAAACTATCACCCATGTCGCCGGAGGACCGGCGACTCCAGCGGCAGCACAGGCCGCGGCTCAACCCAACGCCGTTGCACCGCAAGCCGGGCACGTTGGTGCAACACCAGCTGGCGTAAGCCAGGCAGCACCCGTCGGACAAGCGCCAATGAGGCCCACCGGAGGAACCTACGGGGCACCGGGTGGCACGCAAGCCGCCACCCCGGCATCACTGACTGCAGGGCAGGGGCAACCACTCGGGCAAGGAGTTGGACGAGGTACAGCGGCTGGCACTCCAGGTACAACAACACCGGGAACGACTACCGGCCTACGCGGAGGGACGGGAGGATCAGTCGCCCAGCCCTTGCTTCCGCGTGGAGTCAGCGCGACCACACCCCGTAGTCCCGGTGCCATGCCGGTCGCCGGCCCTGGTGGCCCATCCAGCCCAGGGGCTGGCGCGGCACACGGAGGTGCCGGCACAAGGGGAGGAGCCGGTGGAATGGGCGGGGCAGCTCCCGCGAACGGCAACAACGGCTCCGCCACACAACGCGGCGGCGCAGGCGGAATGGCGGGTGCAGGAGCGGCAGGAGCAGCAGGGCAGAAGGGTGCCGCCGGCCAGACGGGCAAGGGCAAGAACCCGAGTGCACTGTTCGGCAAGCCGGGGCAAGGATCTTCGCGTCATCGCCGAAAGAAGTCCGTTGGCAGCGCGCTGCTCGACAGCTACTTCCGCCGCGAATACCTCGGCGACAAGGAGACCACAGTGAAAAAGGTCATCCGGTAAGCGTCGGCAGATGTCGGTGAACGTCCACCGGCAAGCGAAGGGCCCAGGATCAACAACATGATCCTGGGCCCTCATTTGGTAGTGAAGGGCTAACCATTCACTACAGATGGTTCGCTATTCGGCGTCGACAGCGTCCTCGTCGGCGACGATCTCGAACTGATCCTTCAGCTGCTCGAGCAGCCAAGCGTTCGACAGCGAGGACGGGATGTTCAGGGCAGCCATGACCGCCTTGTTGTCCTCGACCACGGCGCCGGACTCAACCTGCGGCAGCTGGCTGTAGCCGGGGATCGCCCGGATCTGGTCCATGCCCTCGGTGGCGTAGATGCCCATGAAGTTCGCGGCGAGGTCAGAGACCCGCTCATAGGAGATCTGCGCACGACCGGCATCGATGCTCAGGGTGCCGTCGGTGAAGGACTTCGGCAGCGTCATGCCCAGGCGCTCGTAGAAGTTCACGGCGATGTTCTCCGGGTCGGCGATCACACCGAACTGACCACTACGGTCCTGCACCGTCAGCGCAGTCTTGCCCTCGAGGCCGGGGAACTCTTCACGGGCGGCGGCGAAAGCTTCCTCATCGGCGTCGATGACTTCCTGGGCCTCGTCTCCCAGGCCGTAGATCTCGCCCAGGGCCTGCAGCTGCGGCTCCCAGTTAGCGTCCTCGTCCATGCCGGGCAGCACGTCGGTGACCTTGGACAATTCGTCGTATTCTTCCTGCTTGATGCGGTAGGTGTCGCCAACAATCAGGTCAGGGTTCTTTGCGAGGATCTCTTCTCGGGGGAAGTCCTCGGACATCGGGATGCGCTCGACATCCTCCAGCTGCGGGTTCTTCCAGTCGGCATCGGCGTCGTCGCCACGCTCCACAATCACGTCCGGGGTGATGCCCAGGGCGAGCAGGTTGTCCACGGCAGTACCGATGGCGACAACAGTCTCCGGGTTGGTGCTGTAGGTCGCCTCACCGTACATGTTGTCGATGGTGACCTCGGACTCCTCGGCGCCACCTTCGGCGCTGTCGGAGGAGTTGGTGTCGTCCGAGCTGCTGTCCGAGTCATCGGTGGAGCAGCCGGCGAGCACGAGGCCGCCGGCGAGCACGGTGGCGGTCAGGGTCCGGCGGACGGTACGTCCGGTGGAACGGCGGGCGGTGTGCAGCATGAAGGGGAATCCTCTCCTGGCCCGGCGACGGGGTGGAAATGCCGTGGAGAGCAGTTCGCCGGGCGATTGTGTTAGTGAAACGTCTCTAACCGTAGGCTACGTTTAACTGTAGCGGGCCGTACCGAACCTACTACAGAGGAAACAACCGCCACAAGAGCCTGTGCGGGTATCCGCATACCCCCGCCCTACCCTCACTACACGTCACCCCCGTCCTAAGGACGGGGGTGGGAAGGGACTAGCGCTCGGCGAGCAGCATGTCCAGCGTCGACTCGGCGCCGACGGTGTGCAGCGACTCCAGCACCCGGGTGTACTCGGCGGTGAACTCGGGGGAGTCCACCAGGTCGCCGAAGACCTCCCGGTCACGCAGGAACGCCAGGGCGTCCTCCAGGTTGTGCGAGGCGGTCTCCTTGAGTCGGTCGGCCATCCGGTCGACGACGGTGATCGGCGCTCCGTCCTCGTCCACGGCCTCGGCGTAGCGCGCCCAGGACGCTACGATCGCCGCGGAGAGGCGGACGGGGCGTCCGGCGGCGAGGTTCTCGCGCACCACCGGCAGCAGCCACTTCGGGATGCGGTCGGAGCTCTCGGCGCACAGCCGGGCCACGGTGTCCTTGACGGCGGTATTGCCGAAGCGCTGGATCAGGGTGCGACGGTAGTCGTCCAGGTCCACGCCCGGCAGCGGACGCAGGGTGGGGGTCGCCTCGTCGGTCATGTAGGCCAGCAGGAAGTCGCCGAAGCGCGGGTCCGCCATCACGTCGTGGACCATGCGGTGTCCGGCGAGGTGGCCGAAGTAGCACAGGCCCTGGTGGGAGGCGTTGAGCAGGCGCAGCTTCATCAGCTCATAGGGGACCACGTCGTCGACGAGCTGGACCCCGGCGTCCTGGTAGGGGGGACGCCCCGCGGTGAACTTGTCCTCCAGCGCCCACTGGGTGAAGTCCTCGGCGACGACGGGCCAGGCGTCGGTGTAGCCGCGGTCGGCAACGTCCTCGCGGTCGGCGTCGGTGGTCTCCGGGGTGATGCGGTCGACCATGGAGTTGGGGAAGGCCACGGACTCGTCCATCCAGGCACCCAGCTCGGCGTCCACGCTGGTGGCGAAGGCGACGAAGGTGGCGTGGGCGACCTCGCCATTGCCCTGGATGTTGTCGCAGCTCATGATGGTGAACGGTGCGACGCCGGCGCGGCGGCGCTCGTCGAGTGCGGCGGTGACCAGGCCGAAGAAGCTCTTCAGCGAGGCGTGATCGCCGGAGCGCAGGGCCGCGCGGTCGGCGACGATGAGCGCGGCGTCCTCCACGAACTCCCCGGTGACGTGGTCGATGTTGTAGCCGCCCTCGGTGACGGTGAGGCTCACGATGCGGATCTGCGGGTCGGCGAGCATCGCCACGGCGGCCGCCGGGTCGTCGGGAGCGAAGACGTAGTCGATGATGCTGCCGATGACGCGGGCATCCTCCGAGCCGTCCGGCGCTTTGGTGGTCAGCGTGTAGAGGTGGTCCTGGCCGGCGAGTGCGTCGCGCATGCGTACGTCGGACGGCATCACGCCGAGTCCGACGATGCCCCAGTCCAGCGCCTCGCCCTGGTTCATCAGACGGTCGAGGTACATGGCCTGGTGGGCGCGGTGGAAACCGCCGACGCCGATGTGCACGATGCCCGGGGTGACCTGCGAGCGGTCGTAGGACGGCACGGCGGTGGGGTTGCCGGTGGGGTTGCCGCAGTGCGCGGTGATCTCCGGGACGTCGGGGAGGAGGGAGGTGCTGAGGGTGGGCATGACGGGGGTTCTCCTGGTTGTGGTTGGAGTAAAGGGGTCAGTTCTGGCGGGCTGCTTCTTCGGCAGCCTTTTCCGCGAGGGGTTCGGGGACGTTGTCGGGCACGCCGTCGAAGCCGGGCTGGTTGCCGCGCAGGGTCAGCGACAGGTAGGCGGCGAAGAGGTAGAGCCCGATCATGATCAGCGTCAGGCCGGTGGCGCCGACCAGCGGGAGGAACACCGCGACCAGCAGCGGGCCGACGGCCACGGCGGCGCCGACGCCGAGGTTGTAGGTCGACATCGCCGCACCCGGGTGCTCCGGGTCGATCGCCACGGCGATCGCCGAGAGCGGGACGTAGCCCGCCAGCGAGACGCCGAACAGGGCGCCGAAAGCCAGGGTCACGCCGTAGACCAGCGGGTCAGGCAGGCCGAGGGAGCGTCCGATCAGCGGGGTGAAGTACACCGCGGCCAGGGTGACGGCACAGGCGATCGCGCCGGCCCAGAACATGGTGGTGGCCCAGCCGAAGCGGTCGCCGATGCGTCCGTAGAGCGGGTTGAACGGGAGGTTGACCGCGTAGATCACCGTGGTGAGGATGAGGAACCAGCCGAGTTTCCAGCCGAGTTCATCGGTGAAGTAGGCGGGGAAGTACACGGCCATGGCGTAGGTCGGCACCGAGTTGATCGTGCGGATGTAGGTCACCCGGCGGGCACGCTTGTCGCGGGCCAGCAGCTTGAAGCCGCGCGAGAGGGTGGCGCTGACCTCCTCGGGGTTGTCGACCAGGGGCTTGCGTCCGACCTGCTCGCGCACGCCGAACAGGGCGATGCACGCGCCCACGATGACCAGGGAGAGCGACAGCCAGAGCGTCTGGTAGAAGTCCAGGTCCAGCAGGGACAGGGAGACGGTCGCGGTCAGCGCGCCGAGAGTGGGCAGGCCGGCGGAGAAACTCACGTAGAACCAGCCCACGCCGGTAGCCCGGTCCTCGGCGGGGGCCACCGCGGTGATCCACACCAGGAACCCGTAGGCGAACAGTGGATAGCCGAAGCCTCTGAGTCCGTAGGTGATGAAGATCAGCCACGGGTTGGAGGTCGGCAGGGCCAGGCACAGGAACACCAGTTCCAGGGTGACCCAGACGCTCACGCCCAGGATCATCACCCGGCGCGGGCCCCACAGGTCAGACAGTGCGGCGGCGAAGAAGGCGGCGATGGCCACGGAGATGCCGTAGACGGTGACCAGGGTGCCCACCCGTGAGGTGGAGAACCCGTGGTCGTCGCGCAGGAAGGGTTCGAGGATGTTGGTCTCGACGCCATCGCCGATCATGAAGATGGTGAGGCCCACGAAGCCCCAGATCAGTGCCCGGGGGATGCCGAGGCGTTCGAGTAGCCGGGGTGCGTCCGGCTGGGTGATGCTGGAAGTCATCTGTGCTCCTGAAGCGTCAGGCGGGAGGGATGTGGGTCACACTTGGTGGCCCGATGCGATCAACCTACCGCCATAATGTTAGAAAGTCACCACTTACAACACAAAAATGTTGAAAACGGGGGTTACTTCACATCGCCCCCGTGCTAATGTTGCGCCCATGCCCGCAACGTCACAGCCCTCATCTGCGACGGGAGCCGATAAGCGCCCCGACAAACGCCGCGAGAACATCGTGGCCTACGTCACCCGCCACGGCACCGCCCGCGTCGAGGATCTCGCCAGCCACTTCGAGGTCTCACCGATGACCGTGCACCGCGACCTCGACCACCTCGCCGCCGAGAACCTGCTGGAACGGGTCCGCGGCGGTGCCCGCTCGGTCAGCCCCTCGATGAGCGAACTGGGGGTGGGTCAGCGCCGCCAACTGCACCGCGATGTCAAGAGCGGGCTGTGCGCCCTGGCCGCCGAATTTGTCGAGGACGGAGCGGTGGTCGCCGTCGACGACTCCACCACCCTGGAGTCCCTGGTCACCCTGTTACCGCAGCGCAGTCCCTCGGCGCTGATCACCCACTCGCTGGCGGCGATGAGCCTGCACCGGCAGCGCACCGGGGCGGGCAATATCCGCCTGATCGGCTGCGGTGGCCAGTACATCCCGGAGACCGACTCTTTCCTGGGGGCGGTCACGTCCGAGCAACTACGGCGACTGTCGGCGGACGTCGTCTTCGTCTCGACCACCGCGGTGCGTCCTGCCGCCGGAGGTGGGCCGGCGATCTTCCACCCGGACACCGAGGCCGCCGAGACCAAACGGGCCCTGCTCGACACCGCCCCGGTGAAGGTGCTGGTCGTGGACTCCACGAAGTTCGGTGCCCCCGGGGTATTCAAGATCGCCGACGTTGCGGAGTTCACCCACGTCGTCGTGGACAATGAGATCAGCGACGCCGACCGCGCCCTGCTGGAGAACACGGGAGCGACCCTCCACGTGCTCGGAGAGATCGAAGGAGACAACTGATATGGCACTCGTGTTGGGAATCGACAGTTCCACCCAGTCCTGCAAGGCCCTGCTGGTGGACGCGGCGACCGGGGAGGTCGTCGACGAGGGACGCGCCACGCACCCGGACGGTACCGAGGTCGACCCGCGGGCCTGGGTGGACGCCATGGAGCAGGCGACCGCCGGGTTGCTGGACCGCGCCGACGCGGTGTCCATCGCCGGCCAGCAGCACGGCATGGTCGCTCTCGACACCGACGGGGAGGTCGTGCGCGATGCCCTGCTGTGGAACGACACCCGCTCGGCACGCGCCGCCGAGGAACTCATCGACGAACTCGGCGGGCCGGCGGCCTGCGTGGACCTGACCGGCAGCCGCTACGTCGCCTCGATCACCGCCTCGAAGCTGCGCTGGATGCGCGACCATGAGCCGGAGAACGCCGCGCGCACCGCCAGCGTGCTGCTCCCGCACGACTACCTCACCTGGCACCTTTCCGGACGCGGCGAGAAGGTCACCGACCACGGCGAGGCGTCCGGCACCGGCTACTACAGCACCCGGCAGCGCCGCTGGCTTCCCGAGCTCGCCGAGCGCGCCCTGGGCCACGAGGTTGAACTGCCGCGTCTGGCCGGGCCGAATGAGCAGGTCGGAGTGGTAGCCGCATCGGTGAACGCCGCTGCGGCAGCTCGTGGCACCGTCATCGGTCCCGGCACCGGCGACAACCAGGGCGCGGCCCTGGGCCTGGCGCTGCAGCCCGGCGACGTGAGCGTGTCCATCGGCACCTCCGGGGTGGCCTCCGCCGTGGTCCCCGACAGCGTGCACGACTCCGCGGGCATGGTCACCGGCTTCGCCGATGCGTCAGGACGCTACCTCCCGCTGGTCTGCACGCTCAACGCCGCGCGCGTGCTCGACATGGGACGCCGCCTGCTCGGCGTGGACTGGGAGGAGTTCGAGAACCTGGCCCTGGCGTCCGACCCCGGCGCCGGCGGCCTGGTGCTGCAGCCCTACCTCGACGGCGAGCGCACCCCCAACCGCCCCAACGCCACCGGCATCCTGCAGGGCATCACCACCGCCACCACCCGCGAGGACTTCGCCCGCGCCACCGTGGAGGGACTGCTGTGCTCCATGAAGGACGCCGTGGAGGCGCTTGTGGGAGCCACCGGTGTGGAGGCCACCCGCGTGCTGCTTATCGGCGGCGGCGCTCGCTCGGCCGCGGTGCGCGCAGTCGCCCCGTCCATCTTCGGGGTGGACGTGCTGGTCCCGGACCCCGCCGAGTACGTGGCCCTGGGTGCCGCTCGCCAGGCCGCGTGGGCCCTGTCCGGTGCCGAGAACCCGCCGGAGTGGACGGTAGCGGGCACTTCGCCGGCCTCCGCCGCCTTCAACGGACGCACCGTGCGCTCCTACGCGCACCTTCGCACCGCCACGAAGGACTGGAACTGGGGGTTGGACTAGGGGTTGGACTAGGGGTTGGGGGTTGATTGGGGTGCGGTTCGGCGTGGTGGAGTCCTCCGCCGCCACCTTTCCCAGCACCCTGTAGCCCGATCACCCTTCCAGGTAGCGATTCGGGCTTTTTGCCTACCTGGGAGGGTGCTTATTTCGATGGGTGGGTCTGGGGTGTGGGTGGTCGAGACTCTCCGCCGCTACCTCTTCCAGCTCCATGCAGCCCGATCACCCTTCCAGGTAGCGACTCGGGTCTTTTGCCTACCTGGGAGGGTGACAATTTCGACGGGCGGGGTTTCGGATGGGGCGTGAGGCGCGGTCGGGGAGCGACTGCTAGGAGGAAGCTGCCTTGAAGAAGTCCCAGATCGCGCCGGGCCCGTCGTAGCGGGCTCCACCGGAGTTGCCCCAGCTGCCGGTGGCGGTGGGGAAGGAGTGCCCGCTGTGGTCCACGGCGATCAGTCGCACCGGACTGTCGTCGCTGGTGTCATCCATGCCGGATTCCGCCGTGTCGCCCCAGGTGGTGACCTCGGCATCGCCGTCGCGCACCGGGGTCGGTGAGTCGGTGTTCTCAATGCCATTGCGCTGGGCGAACCATTCGGCACTGTCGTCGGCGGAGCGGACGTACCCGCGGCTTATGGCGTTGGCACCGGATCCGAGTACCACCTCGCCACCGTCGAAGGGGTTGATCGGGTCCTCCCGCCCCTGGAGAAACAGCATCGGCACCGGCATCCCCTCATCGGCGCAGGTGAAGTTGTCGTCTGCGGGTACGTTGCCGTTCACCGAGGCCACGGCGGTAACCAAGTCGGGAGACTCGTAGGCGAGACGCTGGGCCATGTGCGCGCCGCTGGAGTACCCGATGGCGTACACGGGGGCAGAGACTTCAGAGCCATCAGAGCTGCCGGAATCCCCGTGGATCGTCTCGACTACGTGGCGCATCAGCCCCACATCGTCGAGATCCTGCTGTTTGGCGGGCCATTCGCCGGCCGCGCGGCACTCGTTCCAGTTGTTGGCATACCCGTCGACGTAGGCCACGATGAATCCGTCGCGTTCGGCGAGGCGCTCCAGGTCCTGCCCGATTCCCGAGCGGATGCCCTCACCGGTATCGCCGGTGCCGTGGAGAACCAGCACCACCGGCAACTGAGTCTCATCGGACTCGCCCGACCCGCCTGACTCCGGCGTGTAGACGCTCCAGGTGCGTTCAACTCCGTCGAGTGTGGCGGCGTGGGTGCTGTGGCTGCCGTCGGACGCGGCCTCATGTGTCCCGCAGGACGTGAGAAGCAGGGCGCAGGTGCCGAGAAGCGCGCCGACACCGGTGCCCATGGCGAGGCGTCTCTTTCGTCGGCAGGTCATGGGCCCCAGTATGCCGAGCTGTGTGGGGATGAGTCGCCGCATAGTTCAGAAATGCACCCGGCCATCCACCCCGCCGTCTGCTTTCTTGACCGCACCGCACGTAACCCGCCGGAACCATGATTTCACCGAGGTTTCAGCTGGCCTGCTCCCACTGACCGGCCCGTGGATATTCAGGTCCAGGCCTGGACGCAGCAGGCTGGGGTCATCCCTAGAGGAGACCACCAAGTGCCCACGATGAAAGGTCCAAGGACCATGCCACAACCGCAGTCACCACACGGATCCGAGATCTACGCCCGGGAACTCGACCACGTTTTCCACTCGTGGTCGGCACAGGACTCTCTTGATCCTCTGGTCGTCACGGACGCCGAGGGACCGTTCCTCGTCGACGCCGACGGCACCCGCTACATCGACTTCTCCTCGCAGTTGGTTTATACGAACCTGGGTCACCGTCATCCGGCGATCGTGCAGGCGATCAAGGACCAGGCGGACGCTCTGTGCACCGTGGCACCAGCCCACGCGAACGAGCAGCGTGCCCGTGCCGCGGAGAAGATCCTCGGTCACCTGCCCGACACCCTGTCGAAGGTATTTTTCACCAACGGTGGTGCCGACGCTGTCGAGCACGCCCTGCGGATGGCGAAGTTGCACACTGGGCGTCCCCGGGTTCTGTCGGCGATGCGCAGCTACCACGGCGGCACCCAGGCGACGCTGACGGTGTCCGGCGACGCGCGCCGCTGGCCCATCGAGGACGGACGCACCGGCGTGGTCCATTTCTTCGGGCCGTTCCTGCACCACAGCGTGTTCCGTGCTCGCGACGAGGCCGAGGAGTGCGAGCGTGCCCTGGAACATCTGGAGGACGTGGTCCGCTTCGAGGGCCCGGAGACCTTCGCCGCGTTGATCATCGAGTCGGTGCCGGGCACGGCGGGAATCATGCCTCCGCCGCCCGGCTACCTGGCCGGTGCCCGCGAGATCTGCGACCGTCACGGCATCCTGTTGATCTGTGACGAAGTCATGGCGGGGTTCGGACGCACCGGCGCGTGGTTCGCCTTCGACCACTACGGTGTGGCCCCGGACCTGGTGACCTTCGCCAAGGGCGTGAACTCCGGGTATGTGCCGCTCGGCGGGGTGGCGATGACCCAAGCGGTGGCGGACACCTTCGCCACCCGTCCGTACCCGGGAGGGCTGACGTACTCGGGTCACCCGCTGGCCACCGCGGCGGCCGTCGCGGCCATCACCGCGATGGAGGACGAGGGCACCGTCGACAACGCTGCACGCCTCGGACGAGACATCATCGGCCCGGCCTTGAAGGCGATGCAGCAGCGTCACCCGGTGGTCGCCGACGTTCGCGGGCTCGGTTGCTTCTGGGCGGTCGAGTTCACCGGGGGAGCGGAAGGCACCGACGGTGCCGACGGTGCCGCCGTCGTCCAGAAGACGGTCGCCGCGAGCTGCCGCGCGCAGGGGCTGATAGTTTTCGTCGCCGGCAGCGACCGGATTCACGTCGTGCCGCCGTTGAACATCCCCGATGACGTCCTGCAGGACGGACTGGACGTGCTCGACAGCGTCCTTGCCGGAGTACAAGCCGCAGTGGGTAGCGCAGAGTCGGTGAGCGCATGACCGGGCAGACGGGCACCACCGCACCGCTACGCAGGTTCCGTCGTTTCACCCCAGGACGCCGTGCGGTCAACAACACCGTGGTCTTCGTGGCACTGATCGCCTTCTGGTGGCTCATTACCGCTACTGGACTGGTCAAGCCATTGTTCCTACCGTCACCGGGGTCGGTGGTCGGGGCATTCTGGGACGCCAACACCTGCCAGGCGATCACCGACGATGGGGCGGTGGAAGTCTGCGGCGAGGACAACTACTTCCTGTGGCAGCACCTGCTCGCCAGCCTGCAGCGCATCGCCGTGGGCGTGGGGGTAGGAATCCTGGTCGGCACGGGTCTGGGTTTCCTGATGGGGACGGTGCGGTGGATCTTCGACCTTGCCGAGCCCTACCTCAACTTCCTGCGCTCCCTCCCGCCGCTGGGCTACATGGGGCTGCTGATCGTCTGGTTCGGCATCGGTGATGTATCGAAGGTGTGGCTGCTGTTCCTCGCCGCCTTCCCGCCGATAGCGATGTCCACCATCGCCGGTGTGCGTGGGGTGCAACAGGACCGGATCCTGGCTGCTCGTTCCCTCGGAGCTGACCGCGGTCAGGTGCTTCGGCAGGTCATCCTGCCGTCCTCCCTGCCGCACATCCTGTCCGGGGTGCGGGTGGCGACCGGTTTCGCCTGGACCACGGTGGTCGCCGCGGAGCTGAACAACGGAATCCCCGGCATCGGCGGGTTGGCCTATCTGTCGGGAACCCGGCTGGACACCTCACTGACTATCGCCTGCATCATCGTCATCGGGCTGGCGGCGGTCCTGCTGGACCTGGGCATCAAGAAGATCACCACGGTGCTCGTGCCGTGGGAAGGGAAGGCCTGACATGAATGCCACGAAGAATATCCCCAGCACCCGGCGCACCCGGCGCACAGCCGCGGCACTGGTGGGCCTGGCCACGGTGATGGCGACCAGCGCCTGCGTGGGTCCTCCGGCGAGCAACTGGGCCACGCAGAACAACATCGACTGCCCGGTGGAGCCGGATGAATCGGTGACCACCAGTGCTGTCCTCGGCTACCAGATGATCCCCAATGGCGACGCGATCGTGCAGAACCAGCGCCTGCTGGAAACCTGCATGCCCAACGCCGACATCGAGTGGACCCGGTTCGACTCAGCCGGGGACATCCTGCAGGCCTATGGCGCCGGGTCGATCGACTACGGGCTTCTCGGATCGGCCGGTCTGGCGCGCGCGGTGAGCGCACCGCTGAACCTGGACCTGGTGACCCCGTGGGTCTTCGACGAGATCGGTGAGGCGGAGTCACTGGTGGTCAAGGACCCTGAGATCGAGTCCATCCGGGACTTGCGCGGAAAGTCCATCGCCGTGACCTACAGTTCCACCTCGCACTACAGTCTGCTCGGAGCGCTCGACCAGGCAGGCATGACCGCCGGCCGTGACGTGACGCTGATCAATCTGGCTCCCGACCGGATGCTGGCCGGCTGGCAGTCGGACGAACTGGACGCCGCTTTCGTCTGGGACCCAACGCTGTCCGCACTGACCGAGAGCGGTCACGTGATCACCTCGGCCAAGGAGTCCGCCGACGGCGGGGCACCGACGTACGACATGGCCACCTTCACCCGCGGCTTCGTCGACGACAACCCGGAGTTCATGGCGATGTGGGCCACGGTGCAGGACGAGGCCACCCGCCAGATCGCCGAGGACACCGACCGCGCCGCCGGCTCGATCGCCGTGGTCCTGGGCCTGGAGGCCGAGACCGTGCAACGTCAGTTGCAGGGCTACCGCTACCCGCGGGCTGAGGAGCAGGCCAGTGCCGAGATGCTCGGCGATAGCGACGGCCAGGGCGACCTCGGCGGCCTGCTCTACGACACTGCCGCCTTCCTTAAGGACAACCGCGAGATCGACGCGGTGGGCGACCCGTCCACCTATGCAGCCACCCTGCACCCGGACGCCGCGATCGCGGCGGCGGAAACCACCGATGACAGCGAGGCCGACGATGACCAGTAGCCACAGCACAGGCACAAACGGGGCCACGAAGATCCCCCGGGTCGTGCTCGACCAGGTTTCCCAGACCTACACCACCGACGCCGGCGACCACGTGCTGGCCTTGACCGAGACCAGCACCACGGTGGAGCCTGGCGAGTTCGTCTGCATCGTCGGACCGTCCGGCTGCGGCAAGTCCACTTTGCTGAAGATGATCGCCGGCTTCCTGGAACCCACCACCGGCCAGGTCCTCCTGGATGACACCGAGGTCACCGACCCCGGCCCGGACCGAGGGGTTGTGTTCCAGCACGCCAACTTGTACCCGTGGATGACGGTGCGAGAGAACGTCGAACTCGCCGGCCGGTTCCAGAACGAGCCGAAGGCCCAGCGACGCGCGACCGCCGAGCACTTCCTGGAGATGGTCAACCTCACGGAGTTTGCCGACCAGCGTCCCTATGAACTCTCCGGCGGCATGCAGCAACGTGCCCAGATCGCCCGGGTGCTCGCCGGTTCACCGGAGATCCTGCTGATGGACGAGCCCTTCGGCGCATTGGACGCACTGACCCGCGAGACGATGCAGGAGGAGTTGCTGCGCATCTGGCGGCGCGACCGCCGGACGGTCTTCTTCATCACCCACTCCGTCGACGAGGCAGTGCTGCTCGGCACCCGTGTGTGGGTGATGAGTGCCCGGCCCGGCCGGATCCTGGAGAACCTTTCGGTGCAGATCGGCGACCCGGCGGACCCGACCCTGGACCTGGGGGAGCTGCGTGGCAACCCCCGGTTCCACGAACTGCGTGAGTACATCGCCGACGCCATCTATGCCGCGCAGGGTGCCACCACCTCCCATGCGTCCACCGACTGACCCTGACAACCTTTGAGGAGTACACCCATGACTACTGGGGAATTAACGAACACCACTGTGCCGGTCGCTGTGATCACCGGCGCGTCCTCCGGGATTGGGGCGGCTACCGCCCGGGCCCTGGCCGCCGCGGGTTACCACGTGGTGCTCGGTGCACGACGTGCCGAGCGTCTCGCCGGGGTCGCCGAGGAGTGCGGCGGCACCGCCGTGCCGCTCGACGTCACCGACCAGGCGTCTGTCGACGCCTTTTGTGAGGCGGTGACCACCGGGTTCGGACGCTGCGATCTGCTGATTAATAACGCCGGCGGGGCCGTGGGCACCGAGTCGGTGGCGCAGGCCGACGTGGACGACTGGCAATGGATGTTCGATACCAATGTGCTCGGCACGGTGCGCCTGACCAAGGCCCTGCTGCCGCTGCTGGTGTCCTCTGGCGACGGGCAGGTGATCACCATCGGGTCCATCGCCGCCCGCGAATCCTACCGCGGCGGGGCAGGATACAACGCTGCCAAGCATGCCGTGGCTGCCCTGACTCGTGTCCTGCGTTTGGAACTACTCGGTGAGCCGGTGCGGGTATGCGAGATCGACCCAGGTATGGCGAACACGGAGTTCTCCACCGTCCGCTTCCGCGGGGATACCTCCCGGGCGCAGGACGTCTACGCCGGCATGGAGCCGCTGACCGCCGAGGACGTTGCCGACGCCATCGCCTGGGTCGCCACGCGTCCGGCGCGGGTGAACATCGACCAGATGCTGATCATGCCGCGCGACCAGGCGGCCGCCCAACAGATCCACCGACGAGTGGCGGCGCAGGAGAGCTGAGCGTGACGACCGTGGTGTGCACGCTGCTCCTGCTGGGTGTGGGAGTACTTGCCGCGGTCGTCCAGGCGGTCACCGGGTCCGGATTCGGCCTCGTCGCCGCACCCCTGGTGGTGCTTGTCGCCCCGAACCTGCTGCCTGGCCCGCTGCTGGCCGTCACCACCGTGCTCATGGCGGTCTCGGTAGCTACCTCGGGGCGGGCGAATTCGCGTGCGGATGCCCGCCTGCTCCTTCCCGCCGGGGTGGGCATCGTGGCTGGCGCGCTTGTCACCGCGCCTTTTCTCCCCTGGGTCGCTGACCATCAGAAGGCGCTGAACGTGGTCGTGGCCCTGGCGGTGATCGTGGCCCTGCTGCCCGCACTGTGCGGGAAAGTGATCACGACCAGCCCCGTCCGCATGGGGGTGGGTGGTCTCTTTGCCGGCACGATGACCGTGACGGTCGCCCTGCCCGGCCCGCCCTTGCTGTTGGTCTACCAGGCTCCGGACGCCCGGCGATATCGCGCGGGCCTGGCCGTGTCATTCCTGGTCGCCTCGGTGTGCGGGCTGGCGGTGCTCGCCCCGACCACCGGCCTGGCCCCGGATGGCTGGGACGGCACGGGGACGTTCGTCGCGGGCATCGTCGTCGGGTCCGTGCTCGGCACGGTGCTCGCCCGGCGCGCACCACTGGCCCTGGTGACAACACTGGGACGGGCGGTGGCCTTTGGCGCGGCCTGCCTGCTGCTTGTCGCGGGGCTATGCTGATCCGGTGGTTCACGATTTCACCGACGACTGGGCGGCCTTGGCCGATGTCACCCCGCTGCACGCGAGGGTGAGTGCCTTCCTGCGCCTGGGCCTGCACCGCGGCGACTACCCGGACAACCGCGCCCTGCCGTCCTCCCGCCAGCTCGCCGAGCAACTCGGGGTCTCACGCACCACGGTGCAGACCGCCCTGCAGCAGTTGGTGGACTATCAGCAGATCACCGCGAAGCCGCGTAGTGGCATGTACCCGGCGGGCTCCCCGGCGGAGGCGGAGACCGCCGCCGCGGCGTCCTGCGTGGACTGGGATGAAATGTTCTACCGCGACGCCCCGCCGGTGCCGCAGATCGTGGAGCCCGATCACCGGCGCTACCCGTTTCCCTTCCTCAGCGGCCAGGTGGAGGAGAACACTTTTCCCACCCGCTCCTGGCTCAAGGCGGTCAATGTGGCGATGTCGGGACGCAACCTGCGCGTGGCACTCGGCGACCCCCGCGACGGCGACGATCCGCTGCTCGTCAAGGCCCTGATCGAGGAGGTGCTCGCCCCGCGCGGGGTGCACGCTAGTCCGGACGAGGTCATGATCACCGCCGGCACTCAGCAAGGACTGTCGCTGCTGCGCTCGGCACTGCTCGGCCCCGGCGTGCGCGTGGCCGTCGAGAACCCCGGCTACGTCGATGCCCACCAGGTCTTCGCCACGAGCGGGGCGCGCATGCAGTACATGCGCGTGGACCGGGAGGGCGCCGTACCGCAGGACGCCGCGGGTGCGCACCTGATTTACCTCACACCCAGCAGTCACCATCCGACGTCCGTGGCGCTGAGCCCGGAGCGTCGCCGTCGTTTCCTGGCGCTCGCCGAGTCATCCGACGCAGTGATCGTCGAGGACGACTACGACGCCGAGATTCGTCTGCAGGGCTCGCCCCTGGCACCGATGAAATCCATCGACCGTAGCGGGCGGGTCGTGTACCTGGGGACGTTCTCGAAGTATCTCGCGCCGGGACTGCGCATGGGTTACGTGGTCGCCGCCCCGGAGCTGATCTCGGCGTTGCGACGCTTCCGACATTTCACCACCAAGACTCCCTCGCCGATGCTGCAGCGCAGCCTGGCGTTGTTCGTACGCTCCGGCGACTACGCCCGCCAGCTGCGCAGCTACCGGCTGCGGGTGCGCTCGAAGTACGAGCAATTCCGCGAGGCGGTGGACACCTACCTACCGGATATGGCCGGTCAACTCGTGGTGCCGCAGATGAACCTCTGGATGCATGATCCGGACGGCGGGGACACGGCCCCGTGGGCCACGCGTGCCCGCGGCAGGGGAGTGCTGGTCAGTCCCGGCGAGCTGTACTACGCGCCGGGCAGGACGGTGCGTCACGACGAGATGCGCGTGGGCCTGGCCTCGATCCCGGAGGTGCGCATCGCCACGGGTGTGCGCGAGTTAGCTGCGGCGCGGGAGGAGGCCTCGTGACCTCGCACATCTTGCTGGTCAACCCGAATACCAACCGGGCCACCACGGCAATGATGGCGCGGCGGCTGCGCGCCGCCCTCGGGGAGGACGCTGCGCGCGCTCAATCCTCCGGCTGCGTGGTTACCGCCGTGACCGCTGCGCGCGGCCCGGCGATGATCACCACGCCGGATGCGCTGCAGGACGCCGCGGGGCATGTGGTGGATGCTGTGCGTGCCGCACTGCAGGACGGCCCGCAGGACGGCACGGCATTCGACGCGGTGCTCGTCGGTGCCTTCGGCGATCCGGGTGTGCGGGAGCTGCACTCCCTGCCGATGTTGGACGGAGTGCTGGTCACCGGCATCGGCGAGGCGGCCCTCCTCGCTGCCACGGCATCCGGCGGACGCTTCGCCATCGCGACGACGACCGGGGCGCTGGCGGACTCATTGGCTGATCTGGTGGCACGGGTAGGGGTAACGGATTCCTATACGGGCCTGGAGCTCACGCAGACCGACCCACTGGTGCTGGCTGGCTCGCCGGACGCCAGCCGCTTCGAGCTGGCTGCGGCGGTGGAGCGCGCGGTGTCCAAGGGGGCCGAGCGTGTGGTGATCGGCGGCGGTCCGCTCAGTGACGCTGCCGCGGAGCTGGAGGCATCCTACCCAGGGGTGATCGTGGAACCGGTCGTCGCTGCGGCGCGGTTGATTCAGGGGAAGTGATCCCTGGGCTAACCGACACAATGTATGTCCGAAATCAGCGCTCCATAGGAGGTCAAGGCAGGGAAATGGGGCCCGATTAGCTCTCTAGATGCCATTGCTCCGACCTACCGGCCCTCAGGAGGCTGCATCCGCTGACGCCGAGTAGTTCAGGGTAGCCCGAGGTAGCTCGTCCCCGCCGCCGGCGCAATCTCTGCATTCCGGTCCGATCCATGCCAGCGATCGGGCCGAAATGCAGAGATTGCGCCGGGCAGTAGAGCCGCTAGAGCCACCACCTCCCAGGACTAGACCCCTCGAAGGGACCTGCCAACGCAAAAACCCACGCCGTGGCGTGGGCTTCTCGAGTTGGTGCCCGAGGCATTGTCTCAGCCCTGGCTTCCAAGGAGAAGTTTACGGAGAGGGGAACGGGGGATCAAGGGTGACCTCGTGCAACACTTCGAGACGGTGCTCTTGAGCAGTCAATACGTGGTCGCGAGGTCTGGCAACGTGCGACTGGTCGAAGGTCGGATGCGGAGTTCGAGGCACGTTCCCAGAAGGAGAAGGGGGCCGCCCGGTGGCGGTGTTCGGCCTGGCCACGGTGCTGTTCGGCAGCTTCGAAGTGTGAGCGAGAGTCTCCGGTTGATTCAGGGGGCGTGATCCCTGCCGCGTCAGTTCCCCTCGGCGCGGTAGGCGACCTCGGTGACGGCGAGATCCTGCCAGCCCATGCCCACGGTCTTGAGGAACACCGGGCCTGGAGCGTCCACGGGTCCGTCATTGACCAGCTCGCTGAGCGTGTGCAGGTCATCGGTGCCGAGGGTGCCGTTGTCGACGGCGATGCGGACGTCACCGGCTTCGCGCATCGCGGTGTCCACGTCCTCGACGTACACCGTGGCCCGTGACAGTAGGACGTCGTCAGTTTCCCGGGCGTCCGGCTCGTGGGATCCCATCGCGACCACCAGGGCATCATCGCGCACGAGGGAACCGTCGAAGAGCGGCTCACGAGCGCTGGTGCAGCACAGCACCAGGTCAGCGCTCGGGATGTGCTCGGCGGGGTCGGTGCCGGCGACGGCGCTGAAACCGTCCTGCGTGAGTCGGGTGACCAGGTCGTCGACCTTCTCCTGGCGACGGCCCAGGACGGTAACGGAGTTGATCGGACGTACCGCCGCGGTGGCGTGGACGTGGTTGAAGGCCTGCGGGCCCGTGCCGAAGAGGATGACATCCAACCCATCACAGGCATGTCCGCGCTGAGGGGCAAGGTGGCGCACGCCCACCGCGGAGAGCGCCGGGGTGCGGATCTCGGTCAGCGAGCTGCCTTCCAGCACTGCGGTCGGCTCCAGGGTGTTGGCGTCGAACAGCAGGTAGAGGCCCTGAATCTTCGGTAGACCGGCCGCGGGGTTGGCTGGCGCAACGCTGGCGACTTTCATCCCGGCGGCGGTCGGAGTTTCCGCAGGCATCAGCAAGAAGCTGCCCTGGTCGAGCGGGACGCTATTGCGCGCGGGCGACTTCGAAGGATCCAGGCCGTCGCGCAGGGCCTGCTCGATGGCGTCGACGGCGGCGAGCATGGGGACGCGCTGACGGACCTCGTCGGCGGTGATGAACGGAAGCGGCATGCCGCCCAGTCAACCACCCAACCCCGTCCACGTGGTGAACTCGGGCAGCGTCATGTCGGCGGACGTGGAGGCACCCACCAACGTGAGGAATTCTCGCGCCGCCGGGGAGAGCGTGCGGGTGGTGTCCTGCAGTACGCCGATTGTCCTGGTGACCGGCTCGCCGCGGAAGGGGCGCAGGACCACGCCGGCGACGCGGGTCATGGGGATCACGAAGCCGGGGACGGCGGAGATGCCGAGGTTCGCCGCGCACAGGCCCGTCACCGCCGAGATCGTCCCGGCGGTCACGGTTTGGGACGGGCGGATGCCCCGGGCGGCGAGTTCGCGGTCGGTGATGCGTCGCACGGAACTGGCCTCGGTGAAGGACACGAAGGAGTCACCGGCGAGATCGTCCCAGTCGATGGCGTCCTGGTCGGCCAGGCGGTGGGCCGCCGGCAGGATGCAGGCGAAGTGTTCCTTGGCGATGGGGGAGAAGCGGAAGTGGTCGGGGAGGCTGTCGAGCAGCTCGGGATCCTCGGCGGTGATGGCCAGATCCACCGAGCCATAGCGGCATTGCTCGATGATGTTGGCGGCCATGAGGTCCTGCAGGCTGACGCCCACGTTGGGGAAGGTGCGTCGGAAACGGTCGATGAACGGCGGTAATAGGGTGGCCGCGAGCGACGGCAGCGTGGCCAGGCGCAGTTCCCCGCTGGGCCCGCGCAGGTAGCTGGCGAGGTTGTTGATCTCCCGGTCGTAGGTCTCCAGGATCATCCGGGCGGCGCGCAGGAACTCGGCACCGGCGTCGGTGAGGGCGAAACTGCGGGTGGTGCGGTCGAATAGTCGGGCTCCGGTGGCCTTCTCGACCTGGGAGACCGTGCGGCTCAACGACGACTGCGACTGGCCGAGGCGCTCGGCGGCGAGAGTGAATCCGCCCTGGTCAGCCACGCAGACGGTGGCGCGCATCTGCTCGACGGTGATGTCAGTTATCCGCATACCGCAAGAATCTATGCGAGATTATTGTTTGACGCAACTAAATGCGGCGGCTCATAATCAGTTCATCCACGCGACCCAGGTCACAGTTCTACTTCGCAGAACGAACCAGAACTTCCCGACCAAGGGCCGCACCTCATCCGCCGACAAAGGAGAGCCTCGTGCTTGCTCTGTACGGATTCCTCACCGTGGGGATCTTCCTGGCACTCACCCTGTTCACCCGCACCTCCGTGCTGGTGGGCCTGGTCCTCGTGCCGATCGTCTTCGCCGTGCTCGCCGGCCACGGCGGTGACCTGGGCGACTTCATCGGCGCGGGTCTGCTGCAGGTCGCGCCCATCGCGGTGATGATGACCTTCGCCATCCTCTTCTTCTCCGTGATGATGGAGGCGGGCCTGTTCGACCCGTTGATCCGCCGGATGGTCGCCTGGGCCAAGGGCGACCCGGTGAAGATCGCCATCGGCACCGCACTGGTCACCATGTGCGTGCACTTGGACGGCGACGGTGCCGCGACGTTCCTGATCACCCTGTCGGCCTTCCTGCCGATCTACCGCCGGATCGGCATGCGCCCGCTCGCCCTCACCGCGATCGTTGCCCTCGGCGCGGGCCTGATGAATATGCTGCCCTGGGGCGGGCCGACCATCCGTGCGATGGCCGCCCTGGACATGGACGCCTCCGAAGTCTTCACCCCGATGATCATCCCCATGATCGCCGGTGGCGTGTGGGTACTCGTGGCGACCTACATCATCGGACGCATGGAGCGGAAGCGCATCGGCACCATCCGGTTGGGCGCTGAAAACACCGCGCAGGACGTCCCGCAGGACGCCGACAGCGACGCGCAGGACGCAACGGCCGCCGCAGCGTCCGACGCGGTCGACGACGCCGACCACGCCCGCCGCGATGCGGACGTCCCGCGGTGGCGCATGGCCGTGAACCTGGTGCTCACCCTCGCCCTCGTGGCGGTGCTGTTCACCCACGCGGTGCCGATGGAGGTGTGCTTCATCGTGGCGTTCACCCTCGCTGCCTGCGTGAACATCCCGAAGTGGAAGGACCAGCAGAAGCTCTTCCGCGATCACGGTGCCAACGTGGTGCTGGTGACCTCGATGGTCTTCGCCGCGGGCGTGTTCACGGGCATTCTCGGCAACTCCGGCATGATCGAGAATATGGCGCAGAGCCTCGCCGACGTGATCCCCCAGAGCTTCGGCAGTGTGCTGCCCGTGCTCGTCTCGATCGTCTCGATGCCGCTGAGCCTGGTGTTCACCCCGGACGCCTTCTACTTCGGCGTGCTGCCGGTGTTCGCGCACACCGCCGAGGTCATGGGCACCGACCCAGCGACGATCGCCCGCGGCGCGATCGCCGGGCAGATGACCACCGGCTTCCCGCTGAGCCCGCTGACCGCGTCCACGTTCATCCTCATCGGCATGGCGAAGGTGGAGCTGGGCAAGCACCAGCGGTTCACCTTCCTGTGGGCGTGGGGAACCACCATCGTGATCACTGTGACCGCGGTCCTCACTGGCGCGCTGACGTTCTAGTACTAACTTTCTAGGAGACTATTTCGATGAGAACCATCAGAATCGGGTCCGGCGCAGGGTTTGCCGGCGACCGCCTCGACCCGGCCGTGAAGCTCGCCAAGGACGCCGAGCTCGACTACCTCGTGTTCGAGTGTCTCGGGGAGCGCACCGTCGCCGCCGGGCAGCTGCGTCGGCTCTCCGACCCGGATGCCGGCTACGACCCGCTGCTGGAAACCCGGATGCGGGCCGTCCTGCCGCACACCGTCGCTCACGGCACCACCGTGGTGACGAACTCCGGCGCGGCGAACCCGGAGGCCGCCGCGCGGCTGATCGCCAAGGTCGCTGCCGAGGTCGTCCCGGAACGCGCCGTGACGGTGGCTTACCTCACCGGCGACAGCGTCCTGCAGCAGGTGCGGTCGGTGGACCCGCAGGTGTGGGAGACCGGCGAGGCGCTTTCGGCAGAATCGGCGGAACTGGTCTCCGCGCACGCCTACCTGGGTGTGGAGCAGGTCCTGCCCGCCTTCGACACGGGGGCGGATGTGGTGATCACCGGGCGTCTGGCTGACCCGTCGTTGTTCCTGGCGCCGATGGTGCACGAGTTCGGGTGGGACCTGGACGACTGGGCGCGCCTGGGTGCCGGCACCTTCGTGGGCCACCTGCTGGAGTGCGCCGGGCAGGTCACCGGCGGCTACTTCGCCGACCCGGTGACCAAGCCGGTGCCCGGCATGGCGGACCTCGGATTCCCCTTCGCCGACGTCGCCGAGGATGCCACCGCGGTCCTCGGCAAACTGGCCGACACCGGCGGCATGCTCACCCGGCAGACGGTGCGCGAGCAGATGCTCTACGAGGTCGCCGACCCGAGCGCCTACCTCACCCCGGATGTGACCGCCGACTTCTCCGGCGTGAGCATCGAGGAGATCGGGCAGGACGCCGTGCGTGTCAGCGGCGCGACGGGGCGTCCTCGGACCGGGACGCTGAAGGTCACCCTCGGCTTCCGCGGCGGATGGTTGGGCGAGGGCCAGATCAGCTACGCCGGGCCTCGCGCCCGCGAGCGTGCGGACCTGGCGTGGGACATCGTGCGACAGCGTCTGCACACCGTGCACGGCATCCACCCTGAGCAGGTCAACGTGGAGTTCATCGGTACCGGCGCGGCGTTCCGGAACATGACCCCCGCTGCTTCCGAACCCCCGGAGGTGCGGGTGCGCGTGGCCGCGCGGGTGGACACCAGGGAGCAGGCACACGCCATCGGCTGGGAGGTTGAGGCCCTGTACTGCGCCGGACCTGCCGCCGGCGGGGGAGCGCGCAAGGGCCTCAGCGAGGTCCTGGCGATCCGATCGACCCTGCTGCCGCGCGAACACATCACCGCAGAAGTCAGCACAGTAAGTACCGAGCACACAGCGGAAGGAACCCTCTGATGACCGTCCTCGACACCTACGCCGACGCCCGCACGGGCGACAAGGGCGACACCCTCATCGTCGCCGTCCTGCCGCGCAGTAGCGCCGACCATGCGTTCCTGCGCGACCGGCTCACCGCATCCGCGGTGGCGGAGCACTTCCGGTGTAAAACGGAGGATGTCACCGTCCGGGACGTCGCTGCCGTGGAGTCTTTCGTCTGTGAACTGCGCGGCGTGCTCGGCGGCGGGGTCACCGGCTCGCCGGTCCTCGACGGCCACGGCAAGACACTGAGCTACCACATGCTTACCCTCCCGATCGGAGAAGTGGAGACCCGATGAATCACACATCAACCGGCCCGACCTCGAAGGTCGTCGCCACTGCGCAGGACGCGGTGCGCGACGTGAGCGACGGCGCGCGCCTGGCCGTCGGCGGCTTCGGCCTCAACGGCATTCCCGACACCCTGATCTCCGCCCTCGTGGCGACCGGGGTGGGGGAGTTGGAGATCTACTCGAACAACTGCGGCGTCGACGACTGGGGCCTGGGGCTGCTGCTGAACAACCGGCAGGTGCGCCGCGTCGTGGCGTCCTACGTGGGGGAGAACAAGGAGTTCGCCCGCCAGTACCTCGCCGGGGAGCTGGAGGTCGAACTCACCCCGCAGGGCACGCTTGCGGAGAAGCTGCGCGCCGCCGGTGTGGGCGTGCCGGCGTTTTACACGCCGGCGGGCGTGGGCACGCCCATCGCCGACGGCGGTCTGCCGTGGAAATACCGGGAGGACGGCTCGGTCGCCGTGGCGTCCCCGCCGAAGGAGGTCCGCGAGTTCGGTGAGCGTCGCTTCGTGTTGGAGGAGGCGCTTCCCGCGGACGTCGCCCTGGTGCACGCGGAGGTGGGGGACACGGAGGGCAACCTGGTGTTCGCCAAGTCGGCGATGAACTTCAACCCGTTGTGCGCGATGGCCGCGAAGGTGACGATTGCCCAGGTAGAGCATCTGGTGGAGCCCGGCGAGATCGACCCGGCGCAGGTGCACCTGCCGGGCATCTTCGTGCAGCGCGTGGTGGAGACCGGGGAGCAGGAGAAGCGGATCGAGAAGAGGACGGTGTCGGCATGAGTTGGACCAAGGAGCAGATGGCGGCGCGTGCCGCCCAGGAGCTGGAGAACGGTCAGTACGTGAACCTGGGCATCGGCATGCCCACGCTGATCCCGAACCATCTGCCGGAGGGGGTGCACGTGGTGCTGCACAGCGAGAACGGCATCCTGGGCACCGGGCCGTACCCCACGGAGGATCAGCTGGACGCCGACCTGATCAACGCAGGCAAGGAGACGGTGACGGTGAACCCGGGCGCGGCGTTCTTCGACTCCTCGTTGTCCTTCGGCATGATCCGTGGCGGGCACGTGGACGTGGCCGTGCTCGGCGGGATGGAGGTCTCGCGCCACGGTGACCTGGCGAACTGGATGGTGCCGGGCAAGATGGTCAAGGGCATGGGCGGGGCGATGGACCTGGTGCACGGTGCGCGCAAGGTGATCGTGCTGATGAACCATGTGGCGAAGGACGGTTCGCCGAAGATCCTGTCGGAGTGCACGCTGCCGCTGACCGGGCAGGGCGTGGTGGACCGCATCATCACGGACCTGGCAGTGATTGACGTTGTGCGCGATGGTGACGGTGCTGGGGCTGGGTTCGGTGGACGCCTGGTGCTGCGCGAGACCGCGCCCGGAGTCACCGCGGAGGATGTTGCGGCAGCGACTGGGGTGGAACTGGAGACATAGGCTGACTGACCCCTCGGTTCCTGTTCCGAAAACCTAATCCTGTGAATTATGGGATCTTATGAGGGGAATCTTCAACTCAGCTACATGCAACGATTAATTTCTCTTCTTTCCGAATTTTGCACCTCCAAGGGAATTCAACCTCATCTCGACGTTGTTGAGGCCGATGACCGCGGTCGTGAGGGCGGAAGGCGATACTAATTCGTCTACCTGTTGGTCACGAATTCGGATTGCCTCGCCCCTCTCAGTAATGCCCACCTGAGTGTTGCGTAGGCGGTACGCGTGCATGACCTTCGAAACGAGTTCATCCTCGTACACTAGGTGGAGGAGGTCGACGATCTCGGACTGTATGGCACGAGGGAACTTGCTGTTCCAATAGCGAATCTCCTCCTGGAAAACAGGGAAGGATTTATTGAAATGAATGGTCCCGTGGGACCCATTTCGGACATCTTTTGAATCGAAACGGGCGGCATAGATTTTTTCGCTGTCGGCGGAAAAATCGTCGTCCCAGGTGACTTCCGGAATGCCATTGTTACTCCTGTGGTGCCTTCCCAACTCGCCGCCAGCACTGTCTGACGAAAGCTTCACCGCGGGGCCGGAAGAAGGGCTCCCGTTCATGCGAGCTCCGTTGGTGGACTGTGCAGACCGGGTGGGGTTCGGGTTGTTATTGCGACCTGAAGTGGTGGCAGGATTTCCGCGATGCCGACCATTCGGTGACTGGGTAAGGGAGGAGCTACGCCACCGGCTGCCGAACTGGCTTTCCAGACGCTCCATCCGCTTGCGTCGACTTTCAGTATCGCCAGACGCCTCAGTCTGCTGGCTTGCGATCTTTGCCTTTTCTATGGGTTCTGGGGTGTTGTCCACGAAGTAGTCCCACCATTCCGCCCATGGAAGGGAGCCGCCGTCATTGGAAATCAACATTCCGCGGGAGGCCTGGGGCGTGACCCCCCAGGCGGACGCATCCTCGGTCATGTGGGGAGGATCGATGACGATCCAGACCCGGTCCTTAATCTCGTCAGGAATGCCGAATTGGCGGAAATCGTGCGCGGCATGCTTGACGTCGTAAGCCTCGTCATCGTATTTCACCACAATGGAGGGATTGACAAGATTATAGGAACTCACTCCCTTCCGCATGTCGGACTCCGGGGTCAGGTACCACTGGATCGTAGTGTCACGCGGAGCCCGGAGGGTACCGGACTGCATGGACTTATCTTCGCCTCCGTTGATACGGGAGCGGATACCCCGCACTCGACGGGAGTGGATGGAACGACGGTCTTCGGTGCCATTGGCCTTGGTGTGGACGATGTAGCGGTCCTTGCTGTCCCGCCTTCCAGTATCCGTCGCGTCCTTCTTTGCTTCAGCGGTGGATACCGTCAAGTCAACATCTCCAGGAATGTCGAGGAACCGGCTATTGAGGTAACGCACGATACCCCGCCGATCGTTCTGGCATTCGTCCCTGAGGTAGTCGCCATCCATTGTCTCAGGGTGATCCTCACTACCAAGGAAGAGAAAGACCGTGCCATGCCCTGATTGCGCGATCTGCTCAGTCTTCAACTGCGCGGCATCGATGTCGATACCGGGTATCACTATGTTCGGTCGGACGCAATCCCCAAGGCTATCCTGAAATTCTCCATTTTCGTCGTAACAGTCGAAGTCCTTCAGCTCCCAGTATACGTTTTCTCCTTCCTCGCGGCGATGGATCCAAATCATCCATCCCTCAGGATCCTCCGCGGTCCAGGAGGCGACGATTATACCGTAAGGGTTCCACTCGTAGCAGGATGCTTTGAAGCCCTGACCGTAGTTTTGCCCGATGCCGATTTCTCGACCGCCGCCGCCAAACGAGGAGAGAAAACTTGGAAGCTCGTCTTCTCCCATTCCACATCCGTTGTCGGCGATATAGCGGCGCAGGAGGCCGTGCTTTTCGAAGCCTTGGGGCTCGATTCCGAAATTGATCCAAGTCGCACCTGCCTGGATAGAGTTTACGGCGCCCTCGCGGGCCCACTGGAACTTTCCGCCGGCGTGGTAGGCCTCTGTGATGAGGTGGTGGACGTCGGATTCGTTAACCCCTACGCGTTTGCTGATAATATTCTCCTATCGATGTCGTGGGTTTAGTTCTGCGCTCACCTGTGTGGTATGCGTGGCGTACCCGAACTCAAAATAGGTAAACCAGAATGCCATGAAATCACCCGCCAGGGTGAGCTCATCACTATGGGTACCGTTCAGAGTTGGGGCTTTTTACCGGCAAGCCTACGGGATACCATTCTATTTTGGAGTGGAACCAGACTACGCACAGGCGTCGGGTTACGGAAAGGTGTATATGTGCCGTTGAAGAGACTCCTCGTGATACGGAGTGCGTAGGTGACAGTGGGGCGTTGCAGTGTGTCACAAAATATAGAGGCCTTGGCCGACGCAAGATGAGAGTTGCGAAGCCAACGTCACCAGCCAAACCAGTTGCTCTGCCGGTTACGTCCATTGCGCCAAGTATTCGGTCGCGTTCGGCGGGGTCCTCGACAGCGTGCTGGTCCACGGCAGGATCCCTTCGTTCTGCAACCTCCCGATCAGGACGATGGGGGCGACGTTCAGGGCCTGGGCGTGTTCGTCGATCCATCGACGATTGATACGACCGGTACGCTCCGGCGTGCCGGAGGGGAGAATGAGGTCCGCCGCCAGCGAATCGGCTGCTCTCTCGGTGGTCGACGGAGAAGTCTGCGGATCGTCACTTCCCAGCTGCTCGATCAGGGCTTGGTCAGGTCCTCCTACATGCTCAAGGAGGAGGTGGGCGACTTCGTGCATCAGCGTGAAGAAGACCTTGTCGAGACGCTTTCCGCGTCCAGAGAGCCCGATGACCGGCGTTCCCTCGTCGATGAAGGCGCATCCGTCCAGTTTGCTGTGGGGGAACGACTCCACGTAGACGAGCCGGACCCCGACTTCGGCGAACTCCCGTTGGAAGTCCGCCAGCGCACCGAGTTCACGCAATCGGTGGGTCAGAGATTCGGCCAGCCTTCCGAGTGCAGCACGGTCGTAGGTTGCAGCTTCGATGTCTCGAGCCCTTATTCGGACGCACGCAGCCCAGGATCGTTGCCTGGTGCTGACATTCTCATCCTCGTTGCTCCGGCGCGCAGCGAACTGGATGTCTGCGTCGCCGTCGAGTGCGCTGGATCCGAGAAGAGCTCGGATGTCCTGTTCCTGCTCCTCAGGGCTTCCGTCCCTCACATACCCTCGGTTGACGAGGAGTCTGATTGGGGCGATGGTGCGTAGGCGGGCACGGCGTTCGACGTCGCTCAAGCTCGCCGCCATCTCAGGGTCTTCGTTTTGCTCGTGGAGGAGGTAGACATTCTGGAGGTTGAGCCAGAGCTCGGGGCTCGTACCGAGGGCGGTGGCGATCTGTGCGGCTGTGGCCCGCGTGATCTCCTTCTTCCCATTGACGATATCGGAGACGAGCTGAGTCGGCCGGTCGATGATGTCGGCGAAATCCGCGTAGCTCCAGCCAAGGGTCTCAAGTTCGTCGGCGAGGTACTCGCCGGCGGGGAAGACTTCGGCGAGGTGGGTGTCAGTCATGATGTTCACCAGCTCTGAGTGGTTTTTCGGGGTACTTGATTGCTGTGGTGGGTGGAGTGCGGCTACTTGTAGTGGTCCGACAGTTCAAGGAAGATGACCGTTCTGCCATCAGGGTCGGTTCTGAAGCGAAGGATGAGTCTGTACTGGCTGTTCAGCCGAATCGATGAGGTTCCTTTGCGATCACCCGAGAGCTTTTCGAAGTGCAGGGCTCGGTAATTGTAGAGGTCGCGGTCATCTGTGGCCTGGGCGAGGAAGTAGATTCTCTTGCGGTATGCCTTGAGTAGTTCCGGTCCCCACTTCGTGGGGCGGAATTCTCGCTCGGTGGTTGCCCGTCCTACATGCTCGCCATCACCTTTACGGTGATTGACCGTATGTGACTTGCCCAGGGCCGTCAAGGTCCAGCAGAGACGGCCAGAGAAGCTGAATTGAGCGAAGTCAGGACGGTCCCGTCGTCCTCACGACGCAGACTGTGGTTTCCGTCTTGGACGGAGACCGGCGGCGGGTGGGGCATGTGGGAGTCAGCGGCGCTTGGCTGGATCCCATTGCTTTGGCAGGTCGGACCGTAACGCCCCATAAAACTTGCTGGCAGTGGAGATAACCCGAGTGACGTGGACACCGGCGGGGATCTTAGTACGACCGGAGATGTAGGGGGTCAGCTCAGCCGGGTGAGCATCGTCATCGGTGAGAACTTGGTGGAGGATCCAGGTGACGGCGGCGGTCTCGAATGCGTGGGCCTCCGGGGAGAAGTTCTGTCGAGAGCTCGGGTGCGAGGGGGTGGTACCCCGGTGGCCGAGGACGAACCCTGCGCTGCTGCGTACTACAGCGTCGAAAATCTCCTCTGCCGTGCGATGGCGTTCCTGGAGGAGGGCAAGGATGTCCTGCTCCTCTTTGCTCCATCGTTCGAGGGTAGATTCCTCGATGCTCGGGAGTCTCGGCGCGCATTGTGACCTCACGTGCCTGGCGATGGCCTCGGCGCAGTGGTACCGGTTCGCCGGGTGCTCGGTGACGATGAGATGGTGCTCTTCCGGAGCCTCGAACGTCGGTTTGGGGCGGTCAGTCCCGGTCATGGGCATTGTGTGGCGAATATCCCAGACGAAGGACACCGGTCCCAGCGCCTTCTGGGATAGGGACCGGGGTAGTTCCCGGGGCAGGTCGTCTGTTCCGCATCCACCACGTGCCCAGGTCGGAGAGGAAAGTGGCGTGCGGATCAGTCATCAGCGCGATGGCCGCATTGAATGGGGCGATCCGGGGGAGCATGCCGAGCTTGCCGAGGAAGGTCATCGCTAATGTGTGCTGCTTGGCGAGGCTGACCTCGTAGTACATGGCGTGCAAGGATGCGGCAATGTAGTCAGGATCTTCATCGGCGGCCTCGGGATCCGTGGACAGTGGTGCGGTCGGTGGTTCGCCAGCGGCAGAATCGAAATGGTCGGGGGAGTTGAACATGAGGGTCTCCGTAGGGTGCGGGTGCAGGTATCGGAGAAGCTATCAGCAGGGCAGGACACAATCGTGGGGTGTTCGATTGGGATGTTCGAGCGCTTCGTTCTGTGGCCGAATCACCACAAGCGGTACTGACGACCGGTGCCGTCCCGGACGGATGGGTCGCTGCAGGCCTAAGGCAGAGTTATGTGAGTTGGCGGCGGTGTGACCCCCATCGCTGGTGGCGGGGTGCTACCTGGTGGGAAAGCTCAACCAGGGCGGGGTCAATGGGCGGACGACCGAGGAGACAGCAGCTGGGAGACCCGCCCCCGGCCGCCTCCGAGGAGGGCCGCAGAGTCGCTGATACTGTAACCCTCTTCTCGGAGCCGTCGGGCCACATTGCGGGTCTGGGCCGCCGCCTGCTCCTGAGCGGTCGCGGCCTCAGCGTTGGCCTTCCTGCTTTCGCGGATGTGTCCGGTAAGAGCGCCGATATCGGGGATAACCTCGATCTGCATTGCGGAGTGGTTGGTATCCGGATCGACGGTGTCCAGGTAGTCGCAGACCTGGCCGACAGCGTCGGTCAGGTGCCGGACGGAGGTCGCGTTGTCGTCATCGATGATGAGGTCCCAGCCGTCCGACCATTTCCGGGCGTGAACGGTGAGGGGGTTGGCGAGCTCCATGATGGCTATCCTTTCGTGACCTTGTCGATGGCCTTCAACCTGCATAATTCATGGGGTAGCGATGAACCCCGTTCAGCAGGCCCCTCGTCCCGGACAGGCAGTTGATCCAACTGTAAGCATGCCCGGCCCCCGGCCTCTACGTGCAGGCCTGGGAACTGGGGCCCACGGGGGTTCCATCAAGCGGGGACAAGGACGACGATCGTGACAAAGACGCGGCGACGGCGGCTCGCTACACCGGGATTCTCAACCCTCCATATCCGCGGCACTGGCGAGGATCCGGTAGTACTGAACCCGGAAGGTCTCAGGTGCCCACAGCACTTGCTGTGGGCATTCCTTGACCTCCGAAAGGATCACTAGGGCCATCATCCGCCAGACTTGCCCCGACCCCATGATTCGATGAACCGCTAGACAGGCCGCTGCAGGTTCGTCGCATCACCGCTACCAAATGCCTCCTCCCAACATCTGGCACCGGGGTGCCGACGTCAGAGTCTATCCGGACGGGGTCATGCGGAGGTTTCGTCATCGCCGATGGACATACGGGCGAGGATCTTCTGTGTCTTCACAGCGACGGTGGTGACGCGGCCGATGAGATCGACGACGTAGCGGGGGTTGTCCAGCTCGTCGCACCAGTCGTTGGGGTCGTTGGTGATGCCTGAGGCCTTGTCCGTCTTCACCTGCCAGCGGTCGATGACCCAGCCGAGTGCGGAGCGTGAACCGAGCAGGTACTCCTCAACCTCTTCCGGGATGCCGGTGATGGTGACCTTCGGGTTGTAGACGATGGTGGTGTAGTCGGTGACACGCTTAGTCGTCTTCCACTTCATCTTCGTCACCCGCCAGGTCTCCCGGTCGTCAGGGTCGGCGGTCTTCTTCACCTCCACGTCCAGGGGGTAGGGCTCGACGGTCTCGAAATTGATGTGGAGGTCCATGAGCTGACGGCCCGCCTCGGTGACCGCATCGAAGCGGGCGCGGTCTGTCGGGGTCTCGATGTGGGGGAGCATCTTCTTCAGGTCCGCGGCGTAGGTCTTCCGGTAAGCGGGGTCGTGGAGCTGGCCGTAGACGAAGTGGAAGATGTCGTCCTTGGTGATGTCTGTGTCGAGGGCCTGCCGGTAGATGTCGAGGATCTCGTCGGTGATGTTGTCGACGCGACGGTAGCCGTCGGCATCTATGTCGTTGCCGGAGGACATTGCGCTGAAGTCGAGAGTGCCTTCCTCGGGCTCCGTCTTCTCGTAGCTCCAGCGGGGGAAGAACTGTCCGGAACTCCCGGCACCCGTCACGTTGAGATTTGGGAGAGAGGTCGTCGATAGGGCACTGAAAGGTACATCCGACCCCGAACCAACTACATAGATGCCTATGTTGCTATGGCGATGTGTAGGGAAAATTGAAGGGAGCTGGTAGACACGTTCATTGAGTTGTCGATTGAAGTATGTGTGCTGATTCTGGAATGGCCGGTAAATTCCAATTCTGTGGCTGTCTTTATCGTCGTTTACTTCCTGATTTCTGGCGAGGATCTGCTTGATTCCCGCGTTCCAGTTCATATTCCCGAATTTTGTAAACTCTAGGGCATCCTTTAGAAATCTTGTGACATCCGCTTCTTTTGGTTTCTGTATATCGTGGTCTGATGTCCATTTTGTGAACGATGATCGCGCGCGCCGATATTGATCAATCATCGAAGCAACCTGCACCTCGAGTTTTCCTCTGGAGAATGAGTAGCACCAGCCATCTCGAGCGGTATTTAGTCCCTGAGAGTAATTCTTGAAGAAGGTGGGAACGTGAGTTTTTCCTTTCTTATTTCCGAGGGTTGGCCAAGTGGAGAACTCATCAGTCCGTTGATTTACCCAGTCGCCTTGAGAGTTTGGTGTGAGGTGAGTCCAGTCGATGTTCTCGAGCGTTGCCTGGGATACCCGAGATAGTTTTGCTTCCTTGGGTATATAGTCCCCAATATCCTTGTAGAAAACCTCGCAGCTGCCAGTGTGGGTGGGGTCCTTAACCCCGATCCAGATCGCGATGGTGTTTCTTGACCCTGAGCCGAAGACTTTGCCGCCTTCCTTGCGGGACTGTTCACCGGCAGTGCGTTGGTTACCTCGCAGGTTGTAGACGTAGATTCGCGAGTAGTCCTCCGTCAGGGACAGCCGGATGCCGTCGGCGGTGTTGCCGTAGATCCAACCGCCGTTTGAGACGAAAGCGACGATGCCCTGATCTCCGATGTGATCCGTCGCCCAACGGAAAGCGCGGAGGTATGAATCGTATAGATTGTTTTTATTCGTTGTGGTTGATCTCTTTGCGTATGTCTCTGCTATTCGTCCGTCAAGAGTTGGGTATTTCAGGTTTTCGTTCAGATCGTTTGCGGAACTTTGGCGTGCTGAGTACGGCGGATTGCCGACAATCACGTTGATTGGTGCGGCGAGCTGCGCCTCGATTCGTTTATTGTTGGTGGGGAAGATTTTCAGGTCTAGTTCGTCACCTGTCTCCGAGATTTGGAACGTGTCCGCCATGACGATGCCGGGGAACGGTTTGTACTCCTGCTCAGCGGCGTCCTGGCCGGGAGCGCGGGTCAAGGCATGGTACGTGGACTCGATGTTGACAGCGGCAATGTAGTAGGCGAGCAGCATGAGCTCATTGGCATGCAGCTCGGAGGCGTACTTGCGCGCCAGGTCGTCCTTGCTGATCAACCCTGACTCGAGCAGTCGGACGATGAAGGTACCGGTACCGGTGAACCCGTCGAGTATATGAACGCCCTCGTCCGTCAACCCCTTGCCGAAAGCATTGCGGGAGGCGGTGTCCGTCGCACGGAGGATGAAGTCCACGATTTCCACCGGAGTGTAGACGATACCCAAAGCATCCGACTGGGCTTTGAAGGCGATACGAAAGAACTTTTCGTACAGCTCCGCGATCACCTGCTGCTTGCCCTCGGCACTCTGCACCTCCGAGGCACGGATACGGACGGAGGCGTAGAACTTCTCCAGCCCGGCGGTCTCAGATTCGAGCCCGTAGTCATTGAGGGCGTCCACCATCGTCTGCATGACCTTGGACACCGGATTGTGCTCGGCGAAACTCTGCCCCTCGAACAGCGCATCGAAGACCGGTTTGGTGATGAGGTGCTGGGCGAGCATCGACACAGCCGCAGCGATGTCGACCGAGTCGTTGAGATTGTCCTTCAACCCCTGGACAAAGTCGTCGAACTGGCGGCGCATTACAGAGCGACTGCCTGTGTCCTCGTAGACGGCCGTGATCCGTGTGACAAGGCGGTCAACGATGTCGGCGACATCCGCTGCCCAGTCCTCCCAGTACGTCCGAGTACCGACCTTGTCCACGATGCGGGTGTAGATCGCCTGCGTCCACTCAGACAGGGCGAACAGGGCCATCTGGTTCGCGGTACCGGCGTCCTCGCCCTTGGCGTCATTCTTGGAGGAGTCCGCCTCCGTGCTGTCGTCGTCGCCGGCAGCGGGACCGACATGCCCACCGAGCAGGCGGTCAGACTTCTCGCCGTTTTTCTGCGGGGTCTTCGCGTTCAGCGCGATGGAGTTCACCATTGCGTTGAAGCGCTCATCATGGGCACGCAGAGCATTGAGGACCTGCCACACCGTCTTGAACCGGCGGTTGTTGCTCAAGGCAGTAGAGGGGGAGACTCCGGCGGGAACGGCGACCGGCAGGATGATGTAGCCGTACTCCTTTCCCTCCGACTTACGCATCACCCGACCGACGGACTGCACAACGTCCACCACGGAATTGCGTGGGTGGAGGAAAAGGACCGAATCCAGGGCTGGAACATCCACGCCCTCCGACAAGCACCGGGCATTGGTGAGGATGCGACATTCGTCATCAGCCACCGGAGCCTTCAGCCAGGTCAGTTCTTCATTGCGCTGCAGGGCGTTGAAGGTACCGTCGACATGGTGCACCTCGCAGTGCAGGCTCCGGTTCGTCTCGTCGATCCGGTGACCCTCAACCTGTTGGTCATCAAGGATCTCCTGGTACGAATCCACTACCTGTGGGAACATCTCCGCGACTTGCTTGGATGCCTTGATGTCCTTGGCGAAGGCTACCGCTCGGCGCATCGGGATCTCACCGGGGGAGAAGGTCGAACCGTCCGGCGCAGTGCCGGCGCGCTTCGCCAGACCGTTCCAGCAGCCCACGATCTTCGAGGCATCGTCGAGGGATAGCTCACCATCAGTCGCCATCGACCCCTGCAGCTTGCCGGCCATCACAGACTCATCGACCGTGAGCACCAGCACCTTGTAGTCGGAGAGCAGACCGCGGTCCACTGCCTCGCCGAACGACAGCCGGTGGAACTCCGGGCCGAAGGTGGAGGCATCATCCATCGAGACGATCTCTGCGGAATGCTCCTCCGCTTTCGCCCTCGTGGTGTCGTCGAACAGTCGGGGTGTCGCCGTCATGTACAGACGCTTCGACGACCGGATGAAGTCAGGGTCGTGGACTTTGACGAAGTTCGAGGCATCCTCGCCGTCGAGAGTGACACCGGTCGTGCGGTGAGCTTCATCGCAGATGATGGCGTCGAAGTCGTCCGCGCCGTGCTGCTGCGCCTCGTGGATCGTCGGGAGGGACTGGTAGGTGGTGAACACCACCGTCAGCCCTGCGGCCCGGCGCCGGTGTCCGCCGAGCTTCTCCGCCAGCTTCTTGCCGTCGGTGGTGACCGGGATGACGACGTCTTCGGCAGCCATGTCTTCCGTGGCCTTGGAGACCTTGTTGTCAGAGCAGACCGCGAAACTGCGCATCTCCAACCCCGACTGTGCATTCCACTCACGCAAGGTCTGGGACAACAGGGAGATGGATGGGACCGCGAACAGGATCCGCGCCTTCCCGTTGAGATCCTGTGCCAGGCGTTCGGCGATCTTCAACGAGGTGAAGGTCTTGCCCGTGCCGCAAGCCATGATGAGCTTGCCGCGGTCCGTGGTGGTGCCGTCTCCCTCAGCCCAGCCTTGGAACACAGCGTCGATGGCCTCGCTTTGGTGCGGGCGAAGTTCATGCGGAGACTGCGGAGACAGATCGACCTGCAGGATATTGTGCGGCCACGCGATGTCCCAGCTGACCGGGGAATCCTCCAGGTCCTTCATGCTGATCCGGGTCACCGGGATCTGCTGACCCTCCAGCGCGGCTTCAGCGTTCTTTCCCCACTTGTCCGTGGTGGAGATGATCACCCGTCGAGTGAAGGGGGCCTTGCCGGACTCGGTGAAAAAAGAGTCGATGTCTGACTTCGCCAGGTAGTGCTCGGGGTCGTAAAACTTGCACTGCACCGCGGCAAACTCATCGGGCGTGCCGTAGTCGGGACCGGTTTCCGTGACATGGGCGACAAGGTCAATGCCGTTGTCTCCATGGTTATGCCGTCCTGGCCAGTCCGGCCAACGCCACACCTGGTCGTACTCCTCATGAAGCGTGGGGTCGAGCTCGAACCAGCGCACCATGAGCTGTTCGAACTGAGTGCCCTGTTCCGAGGTGGAACGGGAGTCACGGAAAGCATTGATCACGTCGTGCACGGAGCCCATGGCGGGAATTCTACTCATGTCGTTTTCAGCGACTATGGAGGAGTCCGCCCTGCCCGTGAGGGTTCGCAACTCCGATGGTCCACCGACCTTCAGTGCAGGTGCCGTGGACCGAGACCGCTCGTTCGTGTCCGGGGTGCAGGATATACTTTCCCCTTGATGACTTCACAGACTCAGCTCAGCCCCTTCGCCGTGGTCGATGTCGAGACCACCGGTTTCAGCAACCGTGATCGCGTTCTTGAGGTTGCGGTGGTCCACGCGGACGCGGACGGTACCGTCACTGGCCGTTGGTCCACGCTGATCAACCCCCAACGCGACATCCCGAACACCAGGATCCACGGCATTTCCGGCGCCGACCTCATCGGTGCCCCGAGCTTCGCCGACATCGCCGGCGATCTCGCCGAACAGCTGAGCGGGCGCATCTTCGTCGCGCACAACGCACCCTTCGACACCCGGCTGCTCGGCGCGGAGTTCGCCCGTCTCGGCATCACCGCTGTGCCGTTCGCCGAGGCGTATCTATGCACCCAGAAGCTCACCGGTGCGGTGCTGCCGGCCTCCGGTCGTAGCCTGTCCACCGCGTTGGCCGCAGCAGGCATCAGCAACGCCCACGCCCACGCCGCTCTCGGGGATGCCGAAGCCACCGCCGAGCTGCTCCAGCACTACCTGGGGACCCACCGCAGCACCGTGGAGCGCTTCCTCGGTGGCGTTCGGACCGTGGAGTTGCCCGTCGCCGAACTCAGCAGCGGTGCCGTAGTCGCGCTGTGCCCACGCACCGGCGCAGCGTCCGGCGTGCAAGACGGGGTGTGGCTGAACCAGCTTTCCTCCGGCATTCCGCTGGCCGGCGACGCGAACGTAGACGAGTACCTCGACCTGCTGTCCACGGCGATGCTCGACCGGGTGCTGTCCGCCCACGAGGTCCAGCAACTCACCGACTGTGCTGCAGACCTGGGGATCAGCCGCGAGATTGCGGTGGACCTGCACACTGGGTTCATCCGCCAGCTCGCTGTGCTCGCCTGGGCCGACGGCACCGTCACCGAGGAGGAACGCGACGATCTGCTGGCCGCGGCACGCGCACTCGGAGTCTCGGAGGAAGAGGTTTCCCGGTTCCTGGAATCGCCGGACGCCGCAGGCACGGTGGATGCAGTGGACGCGGGTAGAGGAGCGCAGGCCCGTCTGGGACTGCGCCTGGCGCCTGGCGACCGAGTGACCTTCACCGGTGCCACCGAGATTCCCCGCGAGGTGTGGGAAGCGCGCGCCACCGAGGCCGGCCTGGACGTGGGAGGGGTGAAGAAGGCCTCGGCGCTGGTCGTCGCCGCCGACCCGGACTCCTTCAGCCGCAAGGCAGCCAAAGCGCGTGACCTCGGCATACCGGTGGTCTCCGAGTCCGGGTTCGCCCGCCTGCTCGGGGAACTGGAGAACTCCGGCAGCGGGGAGATCAATCCGCGCACCGTGCTGGAGGCCTCGCACCATGAGCACCACGAAGACGATGAACCGGATGCTCCAGAGACCTTCGACGATGATGACGCAGAGGTGGGGCTGTCCGGGCAGTTCTACGACGAGGACGACCAGGCCTTCAGTGAGATCCTGGGGGAGGCGGTCGACGTCGCCACCGGACTGCTGAGCTACCTCGCCCGCACCCACGGCAGCCTGCGCGCCGCGGTGGAGCATGCCGGCATCTCCGCGGTCGACGGTGAACTGCCGTCCTACGTCGAGGACCTCCTGGCACGCGCCGGCGACGAAGACGGCGCGTTGAACATCGCAACGACGATGCGCAGAGGCACCGTCCAGGACGTCCTCGCACGTGCCTGGGGTGCGTGCGACGAGCGCGAACAATTGATCCTGCGCAACCGCTTCGTGGCGCTGGACGGCGCGACCCTCGACGAACTGGGTGCTGAGATTGGGGTGACACGCGAACGCGTCCGGCAGCTCGAGAAGAAGCTCATGACCCGCCTGCGGCCCATGGTCACCAGTGGTCCGGTCGCGGATCTTCTCGCCGGCATCCGTGTCCACGCGCACCCGGTGAATACCCTCGAGGCAGTCACCGACATCTTCCCCGAACTCGCCGTGACCCAACGAGGCTGGGAGGCACCGCTATGGCAGATCCTCGATGCCTTCGACGACGACTTCAGAGTCGACGACGGGTGGGTGTGTTTCCCGGACCTTCCGACTGCCGCCCAACGCACCGGCAACTTGGTGACCCCGATGGCGAACGAGGAAGGCGTGGCCCGGGTGGCGGACATCCTGGAGCGCTCCAGCCTGGACGACGAGAAGGTGCTGCGGGAATGGCTGCGCACTTGCGGCTTCCATATCGCGGGGGAGCACGTCTTCACCCGTGCTGGCTCGATCCCGGCGAGGGCCGCGGCCGTGCTGTCCGTGGTGGGCGAACCGATGGCTGCCATGGAGATCTACTCCGCGGCCAACGAGACCAAGTCCGAGCGATCCTTCCGCAATCGACTCGGTGCCAGCGACGCCATCTCACGGGTGAGCATCGACCGATGGGCGCTCACGAGGTGGGGACTGGAGGAGTACACCGGCATCGCCGACCTCATCGGGCGGCGACTGGACGCCGCTGAGTCGATGGAATCCCCGGAGTCTCCGGAGTCCCCGGAAGCCAGCGTTCCCATCGACGATCTTCTGGAGGAGCTGCCCCGCAAGTTCGGGGTGTCCGCCCAGTCGGTGCGCACCTACGCCTCCACAGGCGAGTTCGAATTGTCTGACGGCATCGTCCGTCGCCGTACCGAGCCGATGGTCAACACCGCGGAGCCGGAGGACTCCAATGGTCTATATGTTCGCGCAGGCCGCTGGTGCTTCCTCGTTACCGTGAGCAACGATCACCTGCGAGGGGTGGGTATCAACATCCCGAACGGAATGACTTCTGGTCTTGGTCTGACCTGGAACGAACCGCGAGAGTTTCCCAGTGATCGCGGTAGGCACCGGGTGTTGTGGGGAAATACCGGTACAAGTTACGTCAGCTCCGTTCGGGAGATCCTGGAGGAGCAGAACCGAAGTGCGGGGGATCGAGTATGGATCGATCTGCACGACGGCGAGTACTTTTCTGTCGCGCCAGCCCTACCCGCCACGCTTGGGATCGGTGCGGGCATGGCCTGGCTCGCCCAGCACGTTGGCGCCGAGGCATCCACCGATGAGGCAGAGAACACCTCCGCAGTCGCCGTGGCACTGGGGTTGAAGGCAAATGCGCCCCGGCGCAAGATCCTCGCCCGGTTCCGTCATCGCTCCGACCATGAGGCGGTGGAGCTGCTAGAGCGACTGTGGATGTAGCGGCGGGACAATGCCCGGGCTATACCGTGGAAGCCAGTTGCTGGGCGCGTTGATGGCTGACGCCGAGGATTGTGCCGATGTCCCGGTACGACAGGCCCTCGCGTTTGAGCGACTTCGCGCCGCTTCGCATGGCCTCAGTTGCCCTGCATTGTGCGTTTTCAGCTTTGACGCGCAGTTCCCGAACTTCGTCGGCGACGTGTCTCAGATCCCCGGTCGGGGCAACGGAGATCTCCGTATCGAAAGGATCAACGCCAAGTTCGGGGAAGAGGTCCAGCGCGTCGCGGACCATGTCGGGAACTTGGTCTAGCCTGCGGGTCTGGGTGAAAAGTCCGTCGACCTCGGGGACCGAGATCGCCCACCAACCCTGCGAGCGGGTGGCGTAGGCAGTGAAGTGAGTGGTCATTGGCCCATTCCTAACTGGTGGCGAATGCCCCGGGCGCCGAGCTCGTTGATCTCGGCGTGCCGGTGCCGTGCCATCAGGATAGTCCATATAGATTGACCGCTCTAGGCAAGTCGTATAGACAACACTTGAAACGTCGAAGGCCGGTTCGCTGACTCCGACCGGCCCGAAGCAGCTCGTCCCCACCACCGGCGCAATCTCTGCATTTCGGCCCGATCACTGCCAGCGATCGGGCCGAAATGCAGAGATTGCGCCGGGCAGCAGAGGCGCTAGGGCTACCAGAGGTGCCAGGGGCCGGGACACGTCCCGCAGTAGACACACTTTTTGTCGTTTGCCTCTCAAGCACCCGCCCTGGCTAGCGCATACATGAAAGCCGACCGCCCCCTCCAGTAGGAACTGGAACGGACGGTCGAACTCACTCGTAAAACCCCGCCGTCGTCAGCGCCTCCACCGCCTCAGAGAGCAGGATGCGCTCCTGCTCGATGCGCAAGGAGTCCAGGGTGGCCAGCAGGTCACGGGCGGATTCCTCGGCCGCGGTCAACGCTTCCAGGTTCTTGCGGTCCGGGTGGGTGTCAGCGGTACCCAGGTGCTGCCAGCGCCGCACTGCCTCTGTGTCCATCAGTACCGAGCGCACCTGCGGTAGGTGGGAGCGCACCGCCGACAGGATTGCGAAACCATCGGCATCCAGGTCACCCCAGTACCAGACGGGCAGGTCCGCCAGCCACGGCAACTGCGCCGCCTGCCTCGCGGCGTACCCCGCACCCCAGACCAGCACCCGCCCGGGCTGAACCGGCAGGGCAAGGAAGGTCTCCAGGTTCTCCACCATCAGCACACCCGACACCTGATCCGCAGCACGCACCGTCTCGCCACCGAACAGCGCGGCCGCCCCGTCCCACGTCAGCGTCACGTCCGGCGCACCCGCCACCCCAGCCAGCCCGAGCACCCCACCCGGCGCCCGGAACCGCACCTGCATGGGGCGTCCCACCAGACCCAGGTCCTGCAGCGAAGACACGGACGCACCCGTCGGGTCCCCACGATGCGCCGCGACGAGCCGGCACACCAGTGCCCGGTGGCTCTCCAACCACTTGCCGTGCACCCCCTCCACCGGCAGCGCCCTCGCGCTCAAGCCGGACCCCGGATTCGCCAGCAACCAGTCCACCACCCGGCGCACCCGAGCCAGGTCCGCCTCGTCCAGCTCACTCCAACGCGTGAGCACCGCCGCAGCCCCACGGCGCACATCCTCCTCGGGATTCTCGCCAACCAACAGGGTGAAGCTCCGGCACAGCCCACGCCAGCGGGCGCGCTGACCGGACAGGGCCACCAGGGCGTCCACCCCGGTGACCTGTAGGCGCTCCGGGACGTCCTGACGTCCCAGGCCCGCGGCATTCCACGCACGCCGGCCCCACACCACGGTTGCCTCCGGATGCGCCTTCTCCCACTGCTGCCAGGAGCGCACCCACGCCATCGCCGCCGCCTCATCGGCAGCCACGGCCGCGCCCGCCGGCGGGTGCAGCGGGAGGTCCACACCGTCCTGCGCGTCCTGCCCCTCCGCCGCCACCAGCCACACTTTCCACCGGCGCTGCACGGTGGCGCGCAGCGACGCCACGGCGTCCTGCGGCGATAGCGGTGCTTTAGCCCTCATCAGTCCCCATCTCCACCGGTGCCACGCTCGTCGCCGCGCGCACGCGCCCGGCGGCGTCCGCCCGCTCGGTGTAGCCCACGACGACCACGCCGCCGACGTAGCCGGACAACGTCTGGATCAACTTCAACGGGGTGGCCAGCACCATGTGGAAGCCGAAACTGGTGAAGACGTCCATCGCCGTGCGCGTGAACTCCGGGTCCGCCCGGTCGAAGGCCTCGTCCAGGATCACCGTGGCGAACCGGGGGAACTCCTCGTCCACGTCGGCCAGCTGGAAGCGCAACGCCGCGGCCAGGCAGAAGAAGACCAGTTTCTGCGCCTGCCCGCCGGACAGAGACGCCGAATCCACATAAGCATTCACCGTCGCCCCCTCGGCATCGGTCTCCACGCCGATGAAACGCACGTGCCGCCTGGTGTCCAGCACCGTGGAGCGCCACCGCCTGTCCGCGGTCTCCTGCGAACCCAACCGGTCCAGCAGCACCGACATGCGCCGATAGCGCTCCTCGGCCTCCTCCGGGGAATCCGCCGAACCCAGACGATTCTCCACGGCGGCCTGCAGGTCACGCTGGAAGTCGGTCACCTCGCCACCACGATTGTCGCGCACGTCGATGCGCAGCCACCGTCCCGCGGCGAACGGGGAGCGCGCCAGCGACTCATTCACCGCCCCGATACGCTGCGTGATCTCCTCGCGCGCCCGACGCAGCGAGCGCGAAAGCTGCGACAGATTCGTCACCGACGTCCCGTTCATCAGCGCCAAAAACCGGTCGGTGAACTCCGCCAGCCGGTCGCTGCGCAACGCCGACAACCTCGCCACCGCCTCCCCGGCGAACGACGGATCACTGCCCAGATCCGAGCGCTCCTCCGGCCAACGCTCCAAATATGTCGACAGCACTGCCTGAATCCGACGGTTCGCCAGGTTCGTCTCCTCGCGCGCAGTGGTGTCGTCGCGGTGCAGCGCATCGCTGATCTGCTGGGTCAGCGACATCACCGTCTCCACCGTCACCCGCCGGGTCCGCCGGGCGTACTCGGCGTCCACCGCGGCCAGGATCTCCGCATCGAACCCGTCTTCGCCGTCCTCCCCGCTTTTCGCGTAGGACGCTTCGAGCCGGGCGAGTTCCCCGGCGGCCAGCGTCCGCCGGTCATCCAACACGCCGACGCGCTGGTCGGCGCTGCTGCGCGCCTGCTGCGCCGCGCCGTGGCGGCTCGCAGCGTCCTGCCGTGCGGCGGTGAGCGCGGTGCGCTCAGGGGAGTCCGACCACGCCGTCACAGCGTCCTGCGCGGTACTCACCAACTCCGCGGCCCGAGAGGTGTCGACCGCATGCCAACTGGTGGACCGCACCTGATGGGCGGCGGTGCGGGAGTCCTCCAGGACGCGCAGCGCGGCTTCACCATCGCGGCGTTCGCGCTCGGCGGCGTCGACCTGAGCCGAGAGGTGCGTCCTGCGGGTGGCCAGGAGTTCCTGTTTGTCGTGGTTGGTGGAGCCCAGGCTCCAGCGCGAGCGGTCGTCGAGGCGGTGGCGGTCGTCCTTCTCGAAGAGCACCGAACCGTCCCGGTCCGCCCGCCCGTGTACCAGGCCACTGCGGGTCACCCCACGCTGATCGCCCAACTCGGCGAACCCGACGGGGGAGTCCACGCAGCGGTACTCGTGACGGCCACGCAACTGGCCGAGCACCCAGTTGCGGAACGGCGAGTCCACCACCGACAACTTCAGACTCAAAGCATCCGGATGCCCGGCGCGCTGCGGCACACCCACCTGCTGCGGTACCGAGCGATACACCAGACGCACCCCGGTGTGGTGGGCGTGCACCCACGCCGACACCTCGTCCACCCTCTCCTGCGGCACCAGCAGCGTGGTGGCGAAGCCGCCGAGCAGACGCTGGGCCACCGGCTCCCAGTCCTTGTGCTCATCGCGCACGTCGATCAGCTCGCCGGCGAAGGGCAGTTCACGGGTACGCAGGCCCAATGCCGCACAGAGGTCCTCGCGCACCCGGATGTGGCGGTGGGCGATATTCGAGGTGCTCTTCGCCAGCGAGGCCAGTTCCTCGCGCACCGCATTCAGGTCGGACGCCACCTGGGACGCGCGGGTCACCGCCTCATTGCGCCTGGTCTCGGCGCGCTCGCGCTCGGCGTCATAGGACTCCAGTACCTCCAGAGCCTGACCGGTGAGCACGGTGAAGGACTCCGCGTCCGACGGTGCCTCACCACCGAGGGCGCGCACCGCGGTGGCCAGGGAGTTCGCGCGATCCTGCACGGTGGCCAGACTCTGGCGTGCCGCGTCCAGTTCCAGCTCCAGCACCCGCAATTGTCCTCCGCCGGCACCCTGCAGGGCGGCGTCCGCCGAACGTAGGTCCGTCTCCGCGCGCGACTCGTCCTCCTGTGCCCGCGATAGGACGTCTCGGGCGGACGCCAGTTCGGCGTCCAGCTCGCGGACCCGATCGACCAGGGACTCCTGGTTCAACCGGTCACGCACCAGCGGCAAGGCCTCCAGCATCGCCTGCGCCCGGGCGGCCTGCGTCTGCGCGGCATCCCGGCGCTCGACGAGGCTGGGGAGCGAGTCGAGCACCGCGATGCGCGCCTTGACGTCCTGCACCCGCTCATAAGCCGTGCGCAACTCCGTGAACTGGGCGACCGCATCATCGGCCAGGGCGAAAGTATCCGGCTCGGTGAGCATGTACTCGCGGAACAGCAGGTCCAGGTTGTCCAACTGCTTCGCCGACTGCGTCCGGTGCAGCAACAGCAACGCCTCCGGGGAGGTGATGCCCAGGCGCGGGCGGAAACGGTCGGCGAATACCCGGTGGGTCTCGGTGAACCGCGCTGGTGACGGCCACGTGGACTTCACCTGTCGGATGTTGATGCCCGTCGACATCAACGGGTGCAGCACCTCCGGATCCAGGTCCACATCCTGCAAATGCATGCCGTAGAGCCGACGCACCGACGCCCGCGAGGTGTCCCCGGCCTTGAGGTAGTAGAACGCGGTGAGCGTGATCGTCTCCTCGGCGCTCTCGTAAGTCAGCGCCACCGCCGACCACGTCGCCCCGGGACGCAGGAAGGTGGAGGTAATCCCACCGGACTCCGGGTCCTCACCGCGGCGCCACGCGCCCCGGATATAGGACACCAGGGAGCGCCCCGCACCGGCGCCGGAGCGTCCTGCCTGTCCTGCGGCATTGAAGTTCAGGCGTTCCGGGGGTACGAGCACTGCCGATACCGCGTCGATGATCGTGGACTTGCCCGAGCCGGACGCGCCGGTGACCAGGAACCCCTGACGCGGCACGTCGATGTCGAGGTAGCCATCCACCGTGCCCCAGTTGACCAACTGCACACGGGAGAGACGGAACTGCTCCGGGTGGATCATGACTGCTCGTCTCCTGTGGTTGTGTCGGCGCTGTCGGTGCTCGTGAAGCGGCGGTACTCCGCGGTGATCGCCTGCACCGTGTCCGGGTCCAGGATGTGCTTCAGGGCGGGTGAGACCTCGTAGCGCCCCGGGGTCTCCGTGGCGCTGATGAGGTTGAACTTGCCCAGACGCGTCATAGAGGCGGAGAAGCGTTTCCGGAATGCCGCCTCGTCGGTGTCCGTCACCCCGCGGTACACCAGGATCTCGGCGAAGAGCTCCTCGGCATCCACGATCAGCCGCTCGCCGAGCAACGCATGGGCCACCTGGGAGCGCAGGTGCAATAGCACCAGGGTGTCGATGTGCGTCAAGGGTTCGGTTCGCAGCACCTGCGGGATCTCTAGGGTGGTCTCCTCACCGCCAGGTTGCACCATGCGGGTGAAGGCGATGCCGGCGTTCTCGTCAAGCACCAGGTCCAGGAAGACGTCTGACAACCGGGATCGCAACGCCGTCTCGTCAGACAGTATCGCCGCCCAGATCGCCGGATGCTTCGCCGAGGTGATCAACGGCCCCTTGAGCAGCTGCACCAACGCGCGCCGGGAGGTCACCGACAAGGTGCCGGTGTCGCGGGGCCACAGGGCGTCCGGGTTCTCGTCGGTCATGCTTGCTCCTTGGGTGTTTCAGGTGTTTCGGGTGTTTCAGGTGTGAAGATCCAGCGGGGGATCGTGGCACTGCGGGGGACGTCGGTTCCGTCTGCCTGTTCTGTCGTCTCTGTCCAGGTGACCTGCTCGCTCTGGTCCGTCGGCGAACCGTGCCGGATCGCCAGGTGCAGCAGCCCCACCACCGACGCCAACCCCTGACTCGCCGGACGGTGCCGCAGCACCGTCGCGATGGAGACGGCGCTGGCAGCGTCCTGCGCGTTTGTCTGGGCTGCAAGCGCGAGCGCCGCGCGCACATTGGCCTCCAGCTCCTCGAGGTCGATCTCGCTGGTACGCACCGCAGCCAAGAGCTCGGCGGTGTCCATCTGTGCCTCCGCCACCACCGACGGCGCGCTCTCCACCCGCTCGGCACCCGGGTTGCGCAAGGACAGGGCGCTGACCGAGGACACCGACATGCCGATACGCACCAGGGGAGTCTCCATGCGCCGGTAGGCACGCACGTCCTCGCCGCCGCCGCTCACCGCGTCCGACGCCGCCGTCCGCGCCTCGCGCAGCAACTCCACCATCCGCCGGTCCTCGGCGAACTCCTCCGAGGTCACGTAATTGCGCAATGAGCGGGCCAACCCCGTCATCACCTGGTTCACCTCCGCGCCGGAATCCTCCATCGACCGGAATAACCCGCGCAAGCGCACCCGAGTGTCCTGCGGCAACTGCGCCCCCTGCGGACGCGACAGCACCTCGCCGATCCACCGGTCGATCCACGCCGCACGCTCCTGGTCCAGAAGCACCTGGTAGAAACCGTTGAAACTGCGCCCCGCATCGGATTCGCCGATGAGGTCCACACCGTCGAAAATCTCGTCCAGCACGTCCCCACGCGAGCCCTCCGGATCCAGCAATTGACGACGCAACGACCGGTTCAAGTCCTCCAGGTCACGCGATACACGCGCGAAGTCCGAGGGGATCGCCGACGCCTGGTCCAGGATGTCCGACACCCGCTCGGCGACCGCCGCCGCACCCAGGACCTCGTAGTCCCCGTGCTCCACCTTCTCGATCCGCTGGTCCAGCTCATCACGCTGCGCCTGCAAGGACGACAACCGTGTGGCGATATCCGGGTCAATGTCACGGGCCAGACCCCGCAAGGACTCCGTCAGAGACTCCACCCGCGTGGCCGTCACCGCAGAGCGCGGCTGCTCCCACCGCGTGGTCGCGTCCAACGCCGCCAAGGTCTCCTCCGACGGCTCCAACGTCTCACCCGTGGCACTCGTGCCCGGACGCCGGATCAACCACCCCGCCTTCACCCAGTCCGCACAGTACTGCTGCGCGGAACGGGGAAGAGAGAACCTGTCCGGGTAGCGCGAAGACAACGTGCGCAGATCCACCGCGAGTAACTCGTACAACTCCGAGGCCGGACGCTGACGGGTGCCCTGCGGGAAGTACTCCGTGACCATCGCCAACACCACCGGGGCCAGGGGACTGCGCAACAATGCGACCGCCGGCGACGCCTCCTGCAGGCGGGACACCGACAGGGCCCGGGCTTCGATGCTCATGGGGCACATTGTCTCACGGGGAGCGGGGTGGGTGTGGGGGAGTCGCGCCGGGTGTGGGGGTTGGGTGGGGCTTCGGGGAGGGAAGGTCTGCATCCGGTGGTCCTGTCGCCGTACGACGACACCAGTAAAAGTCGCTGATTGGCGACAACTCATTGTGTCGCCGTTCGACGACATATGCTATTGTCGCTGCATGACGACAGTCAACGTCCATCGCCCCGATGACCTCGGCCCTGAGCTCCGGGAAGTCCGCCTGGAAAAAAAGATCACCCAGTCCACTCTCGCCGAGAAGGCGAGTGTGGGACGGCAGTGGTTGAACGCTTTCGAGCTGGGGGACAAGTGGACAGCCCCCTTGGACATGGTCTACCGGGTGCTCAGTGCACTCGAGGTGACCGTTGTTATGGACCCCGAACCGCGGGCGGCACCCCGCTCAGGCCATGACTTCATCGACATCAACCTCATCGTCGACGGGCCGGCGAAACCATGAACAGTGCATCCTCGGACGACACATTGATCGTGGTTACCAACGGACAGGTCATTGGCGACATACAACGGACCGGTTCGAAGAAGATGAGATTGCGGTATACCTCGGAAGGGGATCCGTCGTTCACTCCGTTGTCGGTGACCATGCCAGGCCCGCGCGGGCGCTACAGAGAAGCTCTGCTGGGGCCGTGGCTCGATGGTCTGCTGCCAGACCGTCCGGAGGCCCTGCGCCAGTGGCGTAGGCGGTTCGGGATGGAGGGCGACACCAGCACGTTTGGCCTCTTGCGCCACGTTGGTGAGGATGTCGCCGGCGCCGCGCAGTTCATCCGTCCGAAACGGCTGGACGAGGTGCTCGCCCGCACCGGGGAGCTGGAGTCCTTGGACGAAGCAGGAATCGCGGACATGGCAAGGCGAGCGATGGCAGACCTGCCGGTCACAGCGGAGCTCGGTCCCGACGGGAAGTTTTCTCTCGCCGGAGCTCAAGCGAAGATCGCACTCCACCGGGACCATGGTCGATGGTCCAATCCCCATGGGGCGACACCGTCCACGCACATCCTAAAACCTGCGATACCCGGCATGCAGGACCAGGACCTTGTCGAGGCAGTAACCCTGGGGACGGCACAGCGGCTCGGCCTGCGGACCGCGGCGGCCGAGGTTTCCGAGTTCGACGGGCTGCGTTGCCTTGTTGTTGAACGCTACGACCGATTCCGGAATGAGGACGGAAACTGGAGCCGTGTGCACCAGGAGGACATGTGCCAAGCCACCGGAACGCCACCGTTCCGCAAGTACGAGTCCCAGCTCGGACCAGGGGCTCGGCAGGTGGCAGACCTGATCTCATCGGTCAGTAACGATCCTCAGGTCGACAATCGTCGTTTTGCTCAGGCACTCATCTTCAATTGGCTCGTCTGCGGCACGGACGCACATGCCCGCAACTACTCGATCATCCTGCGAGAGGGGAGCGTCCGGCTCGCCCCGCTGTACGACATCAACTCCCACCTTGCCTATATGCCGGGCTCGTCCAGTGACCTCTCCATGAGCGTGGACGGGATTTTTCGCGCCTCCCTGGTCAGTAGAGGGAGATGGATTGCGGAGGCTGCGCGGCTGCATGTTCCCGCGGGGTGGATGGCGGACGAGATCGACCGCCAGTCGGACGTGGTCGTGGAGAGTATGCGCGCGGCTGCCGAGGTACCGAACATTGCGCAGTATGCGAGTCCGGTCATCGCGGGCATGATCGAAGCAACCGAAGGCTGGGTGACGAGGCTGGCTGGAGGCTAAAATCAAGGTTCTTACAGGGGGCAGTCAAGACCTTGATAATAATGAATTCGTTCCGATCTGGAACAATACCGATGACAGCATCATTGGATAGAGAACCGACGGGATGAAACATGACGGTGGGACAGAGGGACGAGGTCAGTGCGGCGCTGAGCACCTGGCGTGACGGCCTGGTGGGGCTGACAAAAGGAAGCCCCATGATGCAGTTCAAGGCTCCGAAGTCATCTTCCCTGAGAATCGACGCGGGTGGCCCAGGAGGCTCGGACGAACTGCTCGCACGGATGCGTTCGGGAAAGTCCTTCCAAGTTGAGGGAGCGGGAGATGTTGATGAACCTCGGGTGACCGAGGGCGACTCAATTCGTGCTGTCGGCACCGAGACCCAAGTCGGGGCAACCTTGCGCAATCTCATGCGCAAGGCGAACGACGAATACCTCAATCGTGGTGTTGACGTGGTGTACATGGCCTTCGGCGCCCTGGTGTGGGAGGACGTTGATGGCACCGAACTCACCTCACCATTGCTTTTCGTCCCGGTAAAGCTGACGTCTGCTGGAGCGAGGAAGACTCCGAAACTCGCAGTTGGGGAAGGGGACACGGTCCTGAATCCCGCCCTCGTTCTGCAACTGAGTCGACTCGGTGTCCAGATCCGTGGAAACGGCTCGGAGTTGGAGGAGATCGAGGACCCGTCCGTCAGCGAGGTCCTTTCCCAGGTGCGGAACGCACTTGGCGGGAGTGGGGTCATCGAGACTTGGAGGGTCGACGACATCGTCCACCTGGGAGTCTTCACTTTCGAAAAGGAGGCGATGTACAAGGATCTGCTTGAGCACGAAGAGGAAAACCTCGAGCACCCAATTGTCCGTGCTCTCGGGACCTCTGACCCCCTGAAACAGACACGGGACTTCGCTTTCGACGCCATCGACCCCGCAGACATCGATGAACAGGCAAGTCCAGAGGACGTGCCCCTGCTCTTGGATGCGGACTCATCACAACGCGCGGCTATTGCGGCCGCAGTCGCCGGAAAATCCTTCGTCATGGACGGTCCTCCGGGAACCGGAAAATCCCAGACGATCACCAATATGATCGGCACGCTGCTGCATGCCGGCCAGACAGTCCTCTTCGTCTCCGAGAAGATCGCGGCCCTCGACGTGGTCAAAAACCGCCTAAGCGATGCGGGGCTGGGTTCCTATGTCCTAGAGCTGCATTCCCACAAGACCAAGCGCAAGGACGTCGCTACAGAGCTGCTGTCGGCACTGGACAAAGTCGCCCGTCCGCCGGAGCCGATTTCCCAGGCCACACGTCAACGGGCCCTCGAGCATCGCGTGGGGCTTAACGACTACGCACGCGCCATGAATGAAAAGCGTGCGCCGCTCAACATGTCACTGCATGAGGTCGTCGGCCGGCACGCTCAGCTCAATGGAGACGAGGGGGTACCTGCCCCGGCGGGTTCTCTGAAGGGGCTGAAGGAGAAAGATCTAGACGATGCGCAGCAGGCCCTGTCACAGGTGGTGGCTGCGTGGCGACCCGCACTGCAGGGAACGTCCTACATCTGGCGGGACGTGATTGAAAACAAGTCGATGAAATCCGAACTCGTTCGGGCAAAGGAAGCCATAACCCAGCTTCGTCAGGCGCTTGGAGTCCATGGCGATCTTGCCAGGGCATTCTCCTTGACCAAACCCAGCGACACCCCGGTTCTGCTCTCTTACCTCCGACACATTCAAAAACCGCACTCTGCGGAGATCCCTGACTCGTGGATCACCCAGGAAAGCCTGGTCGGGCTCCAAGAAGCGCGCGATCAGCTCGGACGGGAGATTGCCGCCGTCAGCCACGCAGTGGGCGAACTCGAGGAACTCAGTGGAGTAGGCAGGTCGGCCTTCCCCGCATCCGGCTCGTTCCCAGATGGACCGCCCCCCATCAACGTTCGGCCACGTCCGATCGCCTTCGAGACCCGTACCTGCTCGGACCTGCGGAACTTGGCTAAGAAGTTCGAAGAACAGTCCTCGTCGCTCGTGGAGAATGCGCAGGTGATCCAGGAGATCTCCAGCAAGCTCGATGGTCCGACGGCGGAGAACTTCGACCAGGTGGAGTCCTTCATCAGGCTGATCCACCTGGCAGATGAGGAGCGACGGCCGCTGCGTCAATGGCTGTCCTCGCCGAACCTTCGGATCGTGAGGGAACACGTCACCGCGGTGAAATCCGCTGTGGGTGCACTCGTCCACGCAGAGACGTCCGCGGCCCCGATTTACACCGCGGAAGCCCTGGCAGAGCCGCTGGAGGAACTGAATGACCGGTTCACCAACCTACACCGTGGCCTGCGGAAACTCTCCGGACAGTACCGGGCAGACAAGAGGACCCTGGCAAGGGTCATGGTGGACGCTGCCCAAGTCAAGGATGGTATTGCTTCCTTGGACAAGGCGGTGACATGGAGCAGCGCCCATGGGGCTTACCTTGAGGCCACCGAACGCTCGACGGAGATACTCGGCGAGTACTGGCAAGGCAGGGATACCGACTTCGCAGCGATCGATGCCGCTCTGCGGGTCGCAGACGAAGCAATCCTGCTTAGCGACGGCATCGTGTCTACGAAAATGGCCAACTATCTGACATCACCTGCCAAAGACTCCACCTTCCGTGGCCTCGCAGATTCCGCTGCCGGTGAAATCAGGTCATGGAAGGAAGCCACATTTGCCGATACCAGCGGCGACATCCCTTCAGAATTGGTGCTCGGTAAAGTCATCGAGGCAGCCTCCTGGCTGGATGCCCACGTCCGGCCTTTTGGAGATGCCGCAGAACGGGTTGAATCAGTAACCAGCGTGACGTCCACTGATCTTAGCGTTCAAGATGTCGAGGTCGTTGTCACTGCGCTGGAACTTGTCGAGATGGCGGAAGCTGTACTCGAGACATCGAACGCTGGATATCGAGAGGTCATCGGAGAATTTGCGAACGGATTATCCACGGATCTGAAAGAACTAGACCACAATATCGATTGGGTCGTCAGGCTGCGGAGAATAAACGGTGGGGCACTGAGTGAAGCCCAGAACTCGGCTTTGCGTGGCGCCATAGAAGAAACCGCGGTCCATACGCTCTACGACCGTTGGACCACTGACTTGGACAGGGTGCTTCGTGCTTTCAGCCAAGAACGACGCGTCGAACTCGCCGAGGAGCTCGACGATTTTGACGTAGCACCGGACTACCTCGCCGCACTCCAGGAAGATAACTCAGGACAGAGGGAGTGGTTCTCCTATTCACGTGCGCGTACGAATCTCGGATTCCTCGGTCTCAAGGATGCCATCGATTTCTGCATCGATCGAAAGCTCGACGCTGGTGTGGTCAGCGACACGGTGATGCGGTCCCTTCTCAGGGGATGGGTCGACGAGGTGTTGGACACGGACGGACGACTACGGCCGCTCGGCTCCGCCGACCACGACAATCAAGTGATTGAGTTCCAAGGGGTGGATCGCCGGCTATCAGAGGCTGCTGTCTCCGATATCATCACCGCAGCCAACGCGCGCCGTCCGGTGAACACTGAAATCGGTGAGCCCGGAATAATCCGGCGCGAAGGTGGGAAGCAACGCCGGCACATGTCAGTGCAGGACCTCCTGGCCAAGACAAGGACGGTGACTCCTTCCATCAAGCCAATCTTTATGATGTCGCCGATGGCGGTCTCCCAGTATCTCCCACATGACTTGCATTTCGATGTCGTGATCTTCGACGAGGCGTCGCAGGTTACTCCAGCAGATGCAATCAACAGCGTCTACCGGGGGAATTCGCTGATTCTCGCTGGCGACGACAAGCAGCTGCCTCCGATGTCCTTCTTCGCGCGCAATGTCGATAGTGACGAAGAAGATCCTGACACCGACGTCTCCGACTTCCCCTCGATACTCGAGTTGGCTAAGTCGGCTGGTGCTTTCAAAAATCTTGGCCTGAAGTGGCACTACCGTTCGCGGCATGAGGACCTCATTGCTTTCTCCAACTACAAGTTCTACGAAGGGAGCCTTGTCACATTCCCGTCTTCGCAGACCGATGGGGAGGACGTTGGAGTCGAGTTCATTCACGCTGGTGGAACCTATCGTCGAGGTGCTGGACGGGACAACCGTATCGAGGCGGAGAAGGTCGCCGAGCGCGTCTTCCACCATTACTCGACCAGGCCGGAGTCTACGTTGGGAGTGGTGACCTTCTCCGCACCGCAGGCGGAGGCCGTGCGCTTGGCGATCGAGGAGAAGCGTCGGGACCGCCCTGACCTTGACTCTTACTTCGATACGAATGACCGACTGGGCGGCTTCTTCATCCGCCCGCTGGAGCAGGTCCAGGGAGATGAGCGCGATGTGATCATCTTCTCGGTCGGGTATGGACCGGACGAGGCGGGAAAGATTTCGGCGAACTTCGGTGCCCTCAATAAGGAGAAGGGCTGGCGCAGGCTCAACGTCGGAATTACGAGAGCGAAGAGCAGGATCGAAGTCATTGCGTCGATGCGTGCCGAGGAAATTCCTCCCTCGAAGAACGAAAACGTCGAGTACTTCCGGGCCTACCTTGACTACGCGGTGAAGGGGCCCCAGACCCTGGCGGTACCATACTCGTCCACCGGCCTGGAACCGGATTCGGTGTTTGAAGAATCTGTGATTGAAGCGATCCAGCGGTGGGGCTACATAGTAGAACCCCAGGTCGGAGCAGCTGGATACCGGATCGATATCGGTGTGAGGCATCCCAAGCACGAGGGGATGTTCGTGCTCGGCGTTGAGTGCGATGGATACCAGTATCACTCCGCGCCCGCGGCTCGAGACCGAGACCGGCTCCGAGAGAATGTACTGGTTAACCTCGGGTGGAGCCTCCATCGAATCTGGGGGACCGCCTGGTACCGCGACCAGAAAGCCGAAGAGGCCCGGCTCAGGAAGGCCATCGAGCACGCGGTGGCACAAGGAACGGAGACCATCGAGCGCGCGCGACCGGAGATCACATTCCCGACCGTCGAGCTGCAGGCTGCCCCAGTGTCCATGGAGAGGGATTGGACCACGGACTACAAGATGGCGGAGTCCCATGGTTTTCCGGTTTGGGTAGGCCCCGGCGATGAAGGTAGCCACATTCAGATGGTTGACTCTATTGAAGCGCTGGTCCGGGAAGAGGGACCGATTCACATCGAGGTCGTTTACGAACGCCTGCGCGACTGGTGGTCGATCGGACGAATCGGCGCGAAAATAAAGGCCAACATCGAGCGGGCAATCCGCATCGCAGAGGTTTCCCTGGACGGTGGCTTCTTGGTCAACGGTGACCCTGTGAGCTTCGCCCGGATGCCGGCCGACGGTGTCCAACGTAAGGCTGAGCACATCCATCTCGACGAGGTTGCAGTGGCAGTGGCAGGGACGATCGGTGATGCAGGAGCTGCGAGCCGAGATGAGGTTGTCCAGAATGTGGCACGAACCTTCGGCTGGAGCCGCACTGGCGGCATCGTTAGCCGGTCGATCGGTGATGCGATCATTGAACTTGTTCGAACCGGAGCGCTGATCGAGAAGGAGTCGATGCTGTCTCGGGCCTGATCGCCCCACGACGCGGAGGCGCTCCGTCATAGGCGGGCAGGGCGGGCAGATGACACTCCCGATTGGCCTGTTGGCGATCGAGAACATCCCGCGGGAACCGCTGAACGTCGCGGGTCAGATATGGTATTTTGACGGCAAAGACAATGGGCGAGGGTGTCGACTGCGATGCGGGACCGTCAATAGTATCTTATAGAAGAAAGTCTGAGGTGTGTCAATGAAGCGCAGGAATATGACGGTGCGAAAAGACTTTGTGCCCGCCGATTCCATCAGGATCGCGAATTCGAAGCTTGACCTATACCTACAGCTCCCGCCCGGAGAGTCGGATAGGTCAACTACCATGACGACATCACGCTTGAAAGAAGTTCTGTCATACATGGTCATCGACGAGGGGGGCGATGATATTGCGGAAACGCGTGATGACATCATTTCCGGCATCGCTGATCGCTCCGGAGTCTCGCCGTCCATAATTCAGCAAGAACTGAGCGCTGATGGAAAGTTTGGCCTGGATACGCTGAACGAAATTCTTGCGTCGATTCACGATGCTGAACTGCTCAAAAGCCGATCTTCATACACAGACCTGGGTCGTCTCCGCCAGGATACGTCCTTCCGTGACGCAAAAAACAAAACAGAAGCGGTCCGGCGAATGTCGCTGATATCCGGAGGTCCCGACTGGGGCCTTGGTCCTGGTTCCAAGGAACGAAAGCAGAGTCTGCGCGACCTTTCAGACAGCTTGTCCCTGGACGTTGATTACAAGCTATCGAAGCCGAAGTATGCCGAGGCGATGGCGCAGCAACTGGGTGTGCCCTGGGACCGGAACTGCTGGAGCACGGGAAGTTCGATCACGCTGGAGGGATTGAATCGTCTCCTCTTCGCTCAGGCCTACGCCATCTCGAGCAAAACGATTTTCAGCGATGGTACCCCGCTTGGCGAAGCCAACCAGATTGCCCGCCTTCTGGAAGCAGATATCAAGGATCCGTGGCTGGGTCAGGAATGTATCGCGAAGATGAAGCGTGAAGGCTCCACCAAATGGGCTCAGTCCGAATGGCAGGGCTTCTATTTTGAGCACATTTCTGTGCCAGCTGCGATTGAGGTGGGCCTGAGTGAAGGTCCCATGAAGATCGGTAATACGGAGTTCGACCTTGGCGCGTCGAATATCTGGGATCTGAAGACCCATTCAGTCGGTACCTCATCTGACAAGTGGGTCATCTTGAATGATCTGTATTCCATCGACGTCTGCGTGGAGACGTTCGGCGGTGTCGGATTCATTGTTCTCGAAGGCGAACCCGTCTTCGACACTGATGGATCGTTCAAGGACTGGCATAATGAACTCAAGGCGTCGACGGGAAAGAATATTAGAAAGTCGAAGAACTCGAGCAACAGTCGTCGTCGCAAGAAGGAATTCGTCCCGAAGGATCTGAAATTCGTCTGGATCGAGAGCGATGAACATCTCGCGGCGATGCGAGGAAATGGATCGCTCAAGGAGTGGAAGCAGCCTCGACAAGCCAATAGTGCGGTCCGTGCGCCCAAATATCGGCTGAACACGGACCTGCTGGAAGCATCCGGCGCTCTTCTCGACGTGTGACGGCACCGGAGGAATCGTTAGTCGACTACCCCGCACCACCGGGGAGCACCGTCATCGAGGGGCGGTGCGCACGGGAGGGGAGAGTGGCGGTGGGATGGCCGGCTGCCTCGTCGACGGAGGGGAGGGGACGAACCTCGGTATTGAAGGTCAGCGCGTGGACGTCCTCGACAGGCAGACTCAGGTCCGCGGCTATCGTCGCGGCCGAGGTTCGTTTCTCACCGGCCGAGGGGCTGAAGACGTGGGTGAACACCCGTGAGCGCTCATGGTGGGCCATGCCGCCGGGCTCCGCGTTGCGGAAGCCGCGGCGCGCGAGCGCGGAGCAGAGGCGCTGGTAGCCAGCATCGTCGATGCGTCCCGCGCGAAGAAGCGACCGGGCCGTGGCCATGGCGGACACGGCGAAACGCCGACGGAAGCCCAGGACCTGGTCCACGGACGGATTGTGGGGGAGGTTCGCCCGGGTCGCGGTGGACGGCATGAGGAACTCTGCGGCGAAGCGGTCGGCTTCCTGTTCCTGGCTGGCGCCCGCCGCGCAAGGCGTACCGATCCCGGCGGACGCGGCGTCGTGCAGCAACAGGTGGCCGAGTTCGTGGGCGACGTCGAATCGGGAGCGTTCAGGGGTCTTGCGACGGGCGATGAAGATGTAGGGGGTGGTGTCGCACCATCCAGAGAAGGCTTCGACCGACTCTGCGAGGGGCGGCAGGCCGTATACCCGGATGCCGCGCGACTCGCACATCTGTACGAGGTTGGGCAGCGGGCTGGTGCCCAGGCCCCACATGTACCGCAGGCTGCGCGCGGCGAGTTCCGGGTTATCGGGCGGCAGTGCGTCGGCACCGGGGGCCTCCGAGGAGTCCCAGGACGGTCGGGTGAACCGGGCGTCGATCCACTGGTCGACCAGGACGCCGAACGTGCCGGCGGCGATCGCGGCGTGCCGGTGTGCGGCGCTGGCACGACGTCCGGCGCGGAAGTTGACGCCCTCGGCGGCCAGTGGGGGCAGGGGACCGCCGGTGAAGAAGGACGCGCTGAAACCCAGCGCTTCGGTCAGCGCCGGGGCAGCGGTCGCGGGCGCACCTTCGGAGGCGTACCTGGTCCACGTCCTGGCGGTGATCCCACTACGACGTGCGGCCTCGGCCTTGCTCAGGCCGCGACGGGCCCGGGCGGCCTCGATCCGGTCGCCGCTCAGCGCACGGATCGAGGACGCGTGGGCAAGCGGGTCAGTCGATGGTGACGAGGACGGTGAAGAGGACATCGTTTTTGCCTCCGATGTCGTGGGCCGGCCGAGTTGCCGGCGTCTGGGGTGTGGCGACGAAGGTGGACTGGTTCCACGCTACAGTCGCGGGACGTGACACCACATCATCATGCAGGCCCCCACGAGTTCGTCTCCGTCATCCGTTCCGGCGGACAGTCCGGGGTCGACAGGGGAGCGCTCGACGCGGCGAGGGCCGCCGGGGTCGCGATCACCGGCTGGTGTCCGGCCGGCGGTTGGGCGGAGGACCGTCCCAGCGCCCCAGGCCTGCTGGTCGACTACCCGGAACTGTCGGAAACCCCGTCGGCGGATCCCGCCCAGCGCACGGAATGGAACGTCCGTGACAGCGACGCGACGCTGATCCTCACCGGCACCGGTGCGTCCTCCCCGGGGACCGAACTCACCGAGCGGCTCGCCGCCGGCTACGACCGGCCCTGTCTGGTGGTCGGCGCAGGGGGAGCGCAGGACGCAGTCACCTGGCTGCGCGGGTTGCGGGCGGCCGCGGGGAGGGCCCTGGAGATCAACGTCGCCGGGCCGCGGGAGAGCGAGTGGGCGGGAGCTTATGCGGCGTCGTCCGGGCTGCTTCACGAGATTATTAATGCCGGTCAACCGCGGTGAGGGAACACAAGGTATGCTTCCCACAGTCTTCAAACCGTTATGTCGTCAACACTTATGATGGAGAGCACCGTGACCGACTCCTCCAAGCCCTCGGACAGCCCCTTCCCGGACTCGTCCGACAACTCTGACGCGCCGCAGGTGCCTGAGACCCCTGAGGCACCTGACGCCCCCGAGACCCCGGCGGGCACCGAGGCGCCCAAGGGCCGTTGGTCCGGAATGGACACCGCGGAGGCACCCGCCGACCAGCAGACCCAGGCCTACGGACACGGGTACGGCCAGAGCTATAGCCAGAGCTACAGCCAGGGTTACAACCAGGAGCAGCCGATGCCGGGCTACCCGGGTTACTCGGAGAGCGCCGGCAGTGCGGACGGCGCTAGCGCCACGCAGGGCCTCCCGCCGTACCCCGGCGGTTCCTCCCAGGCTGGCGCGAACGCTGCCGGTGCGTCCTACCCGGGCGCCTACCCCGGCGCCCAGCAGGGCGGCTACCAGGGCACTTACCAGGGCGGATACTCGGCAGGCTACCCGGGGCCGCAGGGCTACGGTGCGCCGCCGCTGTCGCGCAAGTCGAAGGTTGCCGCGGCGCTGTTCGCGTTCTTCCTCGGCGGCTTCGGTGCCCACAACTTCTACATCGGCAACAAGGGCCGGGCGATCGCGCAGCTGATCATCATGGTCGTCTCGTGGGTGCTCATGATCGGTGCGTACACCTTGGTCTTTGTCGGTCTCGAGGCCGAGGCCTACACCTCCATGGCCGGCACGGTGTACTACGAATCGAACGACGCCATGGTCGGCTCCGGTGCTGTGCTGTTGCTGCTGGCGGCGGTCATGATGCTCGCGCTGTGTATCTGGGCCTTGGTCGAGTTCGTCCTGATCCTTGTCGGTAGCGGCCGCTACGGCCGCGACGCCGAGGGCTACCCGTTGTCTTAACTACACTGTCCGGGGTGAAGACTCCCGCCACGATCGCCGACGTTGCCGCCGAGGCCCAGGTGTCCCGCGCCACGGTGTCGTTGGTGCTCAACGATCGCCCCGGCCCGAGTGATGCCACCCGGCAGCGGGTGCGCGATGCCGCCGACCGCCTCGGTTACCGTCCCGATGTGCGGGCACGGCGGCTGCGCGGGGCACCGTCGAAGTGCGTCGCACTGATCACCACGGTGCCCACTGCGGTCGCTGGTGAGGACTCGGGTTTCAGCTTCCAACTGGCCCTGGCTTTGCCGTTGTCGCGACTGCTCATGGCGCGTGGATACTCGATGCTGCTGCTCCCGCCGCTCGGCGGGGATGCCGACGACGATGAGGCGGTGCTCGACAGCATCGATGTCGATGCCGCGGTGATCATCGAACCGCGGGAGGACGAGCCGCTGTGCGCGTCCTTGCGCGCCCGTGGCGTGCGTACCGTCAGCGTGGGGGACGTGCCGGGGCTCGCCGTGGATGCGGTGGTTGACCGCGGTCATTCCGGCGCGGACGTCGCGCTCGCGCACCTCGTGGAACGCGGCGCGCACCAGGTGGGCGTCCTGCTGTCGCAGGAGCGCAACTCGGTGTCGTGCACGGTCGCGGACTACCTGCAGTCGGCGGACGCTGGATCTGTGCCGGTCACGGTGGGGTACGCCCCGGCGGCAGGGGGACAGCAGGCCGGACGCCTCGCGGCCCGGCGCATGCTGCAGGACGCTCCGGACGTGGACGCGGTGTACGCGCCGACGGACGTCCTGGCCTTGGGCGTCCTGCAGGCGGCGGGGGAGCTGGGGCGCACCGTGCCGGGCGACCTGATGGTCGTCACGAACTTTGATGGGCCGCGGGCGCGCGAGGCCGATCCGCCCGTGACCTGCCTGGATCTGGACATGGCCGCCTTGGCTCAGGCCTGCGTGGATCTGCTGGTCGAGCATGCGGCGCGCAGTTCGCACGGGGACGTGCCGGATGCGCTGCGGCGCACGGTTGCCGCACCCGGGCTGGTGGCCCGGGCGTCCACACATCGCGAAGCGGGGGCAGAAGCTGGCGAAAAAGGTTAAGCCTCTGTAAAACCCTGCGAGAGGGTCTGGCATCATGTCCCGGGTTGGCATTAAATCGATTTAAGCCACTGTCGTCACCCGCATGGCCGTGCCACGTCCCCACGGTCGCGAGAGGATCACCATGACCGCACCCGCCCAGCACACCCACCCCGTCGACACCATGCCACCCTGGCCGAAGGCCCTCGTCCTGGCGCTGCAGCACGTGGTGGTGATGATCTCCGGGCCCATTGCCTCGGTCTTCCTCATCAGCGCCGCACTGCAACTGGACGCCAGTGCCACCCGCAACGTTCTGTGCGTCACGCTGATCGCCTGCGGCGTCGGTGCCGTCCTGCAGTCCATCGGAACACTTGGCCGGTTGCGCTTCGGCGCGAAACTGCCCTTCGTCATGCTGCCCGGCGGTGCCGCGGTGGCCATCTTCATCCAGATCGCCACCGAGCATTCCGCCCCCGTGGCCAGCGGCGCCGTCCTGGTGTCCGCCGCGGTGTGCCTGGTGCTGTCCCCGGTCGCCGGGGTGATCGTGAAGGTCGTTCCCCCGGTGGTGCTCGCCGTGATGATCACCGTGATCGGGGTCAACGTGGTCCGGATCTCCGGCGGACTGATCTCCAGCGAGGACGAGGCACCCCTGTGGGCCCTCGGACTAGCCGCAGCGACCGTGGCCGTGATCATCGTGCTGCAGGTCGTGCTGCCGAAGGCCTTGCGCCCGGTCGCGATCCTGCTCGGCATGGTCATCGGCAGCGTGCTCGCCGCGGTGACCGGCCACTTCGAACTCACCGCGCCGACCGACGCCCTGCGCCACCCGGTCTGGATGCCCTTCGGCGGTATCGAGTTCAACCTGGTCGCCGCGGTCCCGCTGCTGGTGTTCAGCATCGGCTCCATGGCCGAGGCCACCGGCCAGACGATGCTCAACGCCGATATCGTGGGCAAGAAGATCGACCGCTCGCGCACCATCGCCGGCACCGTGCGTGGCGACGCCCTGACCTCCCTCTTCGCCGCCCCCTTCGGCGGCCAGACGATGCTCACCAGTGGAGAGAACATCGGCATCGTGCGCGCCACCGGTGTCACCAGCCGGTACGTGACTGCTCTGGCCGGCGTGCTGCTGGTACTGATCGCCGTGCTCGGCCCGGTCGCCGACGTGATCCAGTCGATCCCGGAACCGGTCATCGGCGGCACCGCCGTCTACGCCTTCACCATGATCATCGTCTCCGGGCTGCGCATGTTCCGCACGATCGACATGAACGACGACCGCAACTTCCTCGTCGCCACCGCCGGATTCGCCGCCGGCCTGCTGCCGATCCTCACCCCTGGCCTCTACGCCGGGCTGCCGGCCGACCTGCGCCTGCTGCTCGGCAATGGGGTCACGATGTCCGCCCTCGTCGGCATGCTCGTCGCCGGACTCCTGCTGCTCAGGCGCCGAACCGACGAACCCGCACCGTCCGACCGCTCCACCCCGACCCCCGAGGAGGCCCTCCCATGACCGCACTGAACAACCTCCCGGACGCCTACGTCCTCACCGCCGAGCACACCTACGTTACTGGGCAGGACGCTGGGCAGGACGCTGCGCCGGACGCTGCGCAGGACGCTGCGACGATGGCGTCCGACCAGGCCGTCGTCGTGCAGGACGGCGCCTTCGCCTGGGTTGGCGAGCGCGCCGCGCTGCCGGAGACCTACGGTCACCTGCCGGTGGTCGATCTGCCGGGCCACGCCGTGGTGCCGGGCATGGTCGACTGCCACCAGCACCTCGCGCAGACGCTGGGCCGTCCTTACGCTTTTGGTGAACCCTCCGAGATCTTCAAGCGCGTCTGGGTGCCCTTGGAAGGCGCGCTTACCGAAGACGAACTCGCCGTGAGCGCACGCCTGGGCGTGGTTGACGCCCTGCTCGGCGGCTTCACCACCGTCGCCGATGCCGGTGCGCGCGCACCGCATGACCTGGGCATCATCGCCGATGAAGCCCGCCAGGCTGGCGTCCGGCTCGTGCTCGGAGGAATCTGCCACGACCGCGGCCCCGGGGCAGGAAGTTCGCAGGACGCGGTGCGCGCCGCCGAGGCGCACCTGGCCCGCTTCGACGACGCGCAGGTGCGCGGCTCCGTCGCCGTGGCCACCCCGGAAATGGCCGAACCGGAGACGCTCACGCGCCTGGCGCGCCTGTGCGAAGAGGCCGGCGCGGTGCTGCAGACCCACGTCAATGAGCACCTCGCCGGGGTGGAACGCTCCCTGCTGGCCACCGGCAAGCGTCCTCTCGGCGTCCTGCACGAGGCCGGTGCCGTGGGTCCTTGGCTGCTCGCGGCGCACGCCACGCTGCTCACCCCGCAGGAAAAGATCCTGCTCGCCGACTCCGGGGCCGCATGGTCCTACAACCCCGTGGCCAGCGCGTGGAAGGGCAACGTCATCGCCGACGCCTTGAGTTTGCTCGCCCTCGGCACCCGCACCGGACTCGGCACCGACGGCACCCGCGCCGACGCCTTCCGCCTGATGGACGCCGCGGAGACCGCACAACGCTTCGCCTCCGCCATCGAGGTCGGCGACCCCGTCGCCGGGGGAGGAGACGCCTGGATGCGCGCCGCCACCTCCGGTGGTGCCGACGCCGTCGGCCTCGGAGAGGTCACCGGTGCGATCACCGCAGGACGCCGGGCTGACTTCCTCGTTCTCGACCTCGCCACCCCCGACTTCATCGCCCCGGTGGACCTGGTGTGGGAACTGGTACGCCTCGGCAACCGCGACCAGATCCGCGCCGTGGTGACCGACGGAACTCCCCGGGTTGTTGATGGCGAACCGCTGTTCCTTGGCGGTGGTGACGGCGGCGGCCTCAGGGGCCTTCTGGAGGACGCCGCACAGGCGTCCCGCTCGGCCTGCCGGCGGGCCGGCCTGTGAGTGTAGTGGCCCTGGTGGTGCTGTCGCTCACCGTCTTCGTCGCCGCAACAGTGCAGGGTGTCAGCGGCATTGGTTTTGCCCTGATCGTGGCTCCGGTCGCAGGTCTGCTGGCCCCGGAACTGCTGCCGACGACGCTGCTGGTGCTCATGCTGCCGCTCAACGCTTTCGTCGCCGCCCGTGAATGGCGCAGCATCGACCTGCGGGGCCTCGGCTGGATCAGTGCCTCGCGCATCGTGTTCACCGCCGTGGGACTGCTGTTGGTTGCTGCCCTGTCGACCACTGGGCTGACCCTGCTGGTCGCAGGTGTCACGATCGGTGCGGCCCTGGTCAGTCTGTTCGCTCCGCCGTTCAACCCGTCGCGGTGGGCGTTCCTTGCCGCTGGGGCGGTGACCGGGATCAGCGAGACGGCCACCGGTGTGGGCGGCCCCCCGATGGGTCTGGTGTATCAACATGCGCGACCTGCGGTGATTCGCTCCACGGTGGCGAGCTGTTTCCTCATCGGCGAGGTGGTCTCCTTGGCGGGGCTGGTACTCAGCGGATCGACGTCGGCGAGCTGGCTCGGCGACTCTGCAGCCCTGCTGCCCGCGGTCGTGCTGGGTACGCTCTGCAGCACCGTGGTGGTGCGACGATTCCCGCGCCTGGAACTGCGGATGCCGGTGATCGTGTTCTCGATCGTCTCCGGTGTGGTGTTGCTGGTGCAGGCCCTGTTCTGACCTGTGCTCAGGCACACCCGATTTCCGTTTCGGGGGTACTATTTCCCCCATTTATGTCACGGTACGGTAACGATCGGCTACCATCTACAAGCAGAGACACCGTAAACGGTATTTACTACACACCTCACGAAAGGTAGATTCACATGGATCTCAGCATTGTCAGCTCCCTCGGCGACGGCATCTCCACCCTCCTGCACGGCCTCTGGCAGGGCGTCAAGCAGGTCATCGACTCCGTCGGCGGGTCCGCCGCGGGCATCGAGGGCACCATCGGCAGCGGCGAGCACAACCAGGACATCTCCGGCTCCATCGCCGATGTCATCGGCAGCGCCGGCGGCTCCTCGAACTAGGTTCGCGCCGCCACCGCAGCGAGCAACCCCGCAGGATGGTCACGCCACCCTGTGGGGTTGCTTGCTGTCTAGGGGAGAGGTGGCCCCTACTGCCCCTTCGCTGCCCAGCGGAAACCCCGGTTCAGCAGCCTCATGACCGCCCGGTATGCCCACGGCATATTGACCTGCGCCCACCGGCCCACCCGGATGTCGGCGCTGGTGTAGACCATGTATCGGCCCTTTCGCGTGCCATCCACGATTCTGTCCGCGGCCTCGGCGGGGCTGGCGGCATGCCCCTGGAAGAGCTTCGTCACCTTCGCCACCCGCTTGGCGGACTTGTCCACCCCGTCGATGTCGATGGTGCGCACCAGCGGGGTATCCACCGCACCCGGCACGGCGACGTGCACGCTCACCCCGTGCGGTGCCAGGTCGAAGCGCAGCACCTCGCACATGCCCAACACCCCGCCCTTGGATGCGGCGTAGGCGGCATGCCACGGCAAGCCGATGAAGCCGGCCGCCGAGGACACGCAGCACAGCCGGCGTGGACGCGCATGGCGTCCGGTACCGATCTTCCCCGCCTCGGCCATCGCCGGGGCCAGCGCCTCGACCACGTGCACCGTACCCATCAGGTTCACGTCGATGACCTTGACCCACTTGTCGTGCGGCAGCGTGCGCGGATCGCCCCAGATCGCGATGCCGGCGACGTGGAACACCTCGTCCGGTGCGCCGAACTCCCCGGTGACCCGCGACGCCCACGCGCGCACCTCATCGATATCGGTGAGGTCGAGCACCTGGTCGTCCAGTAGGGCACCGGGGCGGATGCCGGTGACATCGCGCGCCGTGGCGTCCAAACCCTCCTCATCCCGGTCGACCAGCGCCACCTCGTGGCCCTCGCGCGCCAGGCGCAACGCGACCTCACGTCCTATCCCGGACGCTGCTCCGGTCACCACGCATCGCATCGTCGGGCCTCCTGAGAAGTAGGGGGTTTCGGCTACAAACCTACTGTCGAACCTACCGCAGCTCCAGGCCCAGCACCGCGTTCTCCACCAGCTCGCTGAGCGAGGGGTGCGGCCAGTACTGCTTCGTGGCGAAGTCCTGCAGGTCCAGGTCGAACTCGATGGCGGTGACCAGCAACTGGATCAACGTGGCGGCCTGCGGGCCCATGATGTGGGCGCCGAGCAGGCGGTGCGAGTCGGCGTCGGCGATGAGCTTGCAGAAGCCGGTGGTGTCCTCCATCGCCCAGCCGTAGGCCACGTCGGAGTACTCCTGCACCTTCACCGTGACGGTGCGGCCGTTGTCGGACGCCCAGGCGCGCGCCTCGTCCTCGCTCATGCCCACGTACCCGATCTGCGGGTGGGAGAAGATGCCGCCGGGCACGTTGTCGTGCTTGAACTTCTCGAGCTCAGCCGGCTCTGCAGCGACGTTGTGGAATACCGCGCGGGCCTCCTGGTTCGCCACGTGCTTGAGCTGCAGTTCATTGGCGGCGTCGCCGAGCGCCCACACCCCGGCGGCGGATGTGCGGCCGTAATCGTCGACGAGGATGCGTCCGTCCTCGGCCAAGTCCACGCCGCCGGCCGACGCATTGAGCAGGTCACCATTGGGCACACGGCCCTGGGCGAGGAGCAACTCGTCGGCGGCGATCTCGCGTCCGTCGTCCAGCGTGAGCGTGACCAGACCGCCATCGGCGCGCGCATCGGTGACGGTGCGTCCCAGCACGTTCGTCCACTGCGAGCCGGACGCCTCGGTGAAACGCGAGGACACCGTCTCGTCGAAGCGGCGCAGTAGGCGCTCAGAGCGGTTGATGACCGTCACGTCCACCCCCAGCGCGGAGAAGACGTGGGCGAACTCCACGGCGATGATGCCGCCGCCGAGGATGACCATCGTGCGCGGCAGGTTCTCCATGCGCATCACGTCGATGTTCGTGCGATAAGGCACGCCGGACGCCTCGATCACCGGCGGCACCCACGTGCGCGTGCCGGTTGCGAGGATCACCTGGTCACCGGTGATCGTCCGGGCGTCCTGCCCCTCGCCGATGCGCAGGGTGCGCTCGCCGGTGAAGGACGCAATGTCGCTGAACAGGGTGATGTTCGGCGTCTCCTCGCCGCGTCGGTACTGCTCGCCGCCGCGGGAGATCGGGTCGATTCTCTTGCCGAAGACGCGCTCCTTCAGCGCCTCCCAGTCGACCCGCCAGCCGGCGACGGGCATCGGCGCGGCCGCGGCACCGCCGATGGGGTAGAGGTTGTAGCGTCCGGCGTCCGACAGTTCGCGGGCGACGTCGGCGGCGTAGACGTACATCTTCGTCGGGATGCAGCCGACGTTGATGCAGGTCCCGCCGAAGATGCCCTTCTCCACGATGGCGATCCGGCGGTCGTTGAGTTCCTCGGGGATGGAGTTGCCCGAGCCGGTGCCCACGATGATCAGGTCGAAGTGTTCTGGAGTCTCAGTCATTCCCCCGATGGTACGCAGCGGCGCGTGCCGGCTCCCGGGGACGCCTGCTTGTCGCCTGCTTGTCGCGCGGATGCAGCGCGATCACCCTTCCAGGTAGCCGATCGGCCCAAAACCCTTCCTGGAGGGGCGACTATTTCACCAGCTAGTTACTCCGCGGTGCCGGGGAGCCAGGCGTCGACGGCGGCGAAGGCCTCGGCGCGCACCGCGGGGGAGGACAAGAAGATGTCGTGCATCGCTCCTGGCACCACGCGCACCTCACAGGACGGATCGACCAGCGGGGCAGCGGCCACCATCTGCGACGGACGCAGCACCGTGTCCGTCACATACGAGCTCGGCTCCGGCACCTTCGCACCCGAGTCGCCGGCGCCATCCGACGTATCCGCCACCATGCGCCCTTCCCCGTGCTCGTCGGAGCACAACAGCAGGGTGGGCACTCCGGTGGAGAACCCGCCGGTGTGCAGTTTGTTGATCTCCTTGCTCACCCCGACCAGCCAGCTGACTTGCTTGGGACGCGGCGAGGTCGGCTTCAACTCCAGGTCGTAATCCCACTCGCCGTTGCGCGAGACGTGCAGGCTGTAGCCGTAGCTGGGGTTGATGCCACCGGGCACGTGCCATTTCGGCCAGATGCCGGCGACCAGTGGGAAGAGCCGTCGGATGATGAAGTTCGTCGCGGCGTCGAACTGCAGGTCCAGCCACGGGCTGTTCAGGACGACGGCGTCCACGCTGTCGTGCAGGACGCCGCGGGCCTCGTCGCCGAGACGGGCGGCGGCGTGCAGCCGGGCGACGAACATCGTGAGGTCCAACCCGCCGGTGGAGTGGCCCACCAGGGTGGTGCTGCCGTGGCCGGCGCTGAGCAGTGAGAGCGCCACGGCGAGGTCCTCGTCGTACAGGGACTGCGAGCTCACGTGGTGCCAGGTCTGGCCTTCGCGGTGGGAGCGTCCGCACTTGCGCAGGTCGATGCCGTAGACGGCGTAGCCGAGTCCGTGGAAGTGTTCGGCGACGTGGGTCTGGAAGAAGAAGTCGGTCATGCCGTGCACGAACAGCACCGCCGGACGCTCCCCCCATTCCGGTGTGTCCTGCGGGCGGTAGCGGACGAGGGTGGCGCAGACGGTGCCTGGTTCACCCCCACGTCCGGTGGAGGTCTCCTCGTCGGGGTCGATCCCGAAATCTACGGTGTGACAGGTGTACCCGACACCCAGGAGATCGGGGTCGAAGTCCAGCTCATGGACGCTTTGTCCGAGGGGATGGGAGAGGACGCTGGCGAGGTTCTGGTGGCTGAGGGCGTTCACGGAAGGCAAGTCTAGTGCCCGGTGGGTGCGGCCCGTCGTGGTGTGCGGGGGCAGGGCCGGTCACGGCGCCGGCGGTGGGGGCGGGTTGTACCGGCGCGCGACTCGGGACGTATCATCACACCATTGTGGACGCCGCGTGTGATTTATGGGACTGCCCCGAAGGCGGTCCGGACGGTCACCGGGTTGCGGCGAACAAGCAGCGATGAAAAGGATTGAGCTTAACGTGTCACCTTCCCAGAATGATCACGTCGACGTCGCCCTCATCGGCGCCGGTGTCATCTCCACCACCCTGTCCGTGATGCTGCGTCAGCTCCAGCCCGACTGGAGCCAGCTGATTATCGAGCGCATGGACGTCCCCGGGGCCGAGTCTTCCTCGCCGTGGAACAACGCCGGCACCGGCCACTCGGCCCTGTGCGAGCTCAACTACACGCCCGAGGTCAACGGCAAGATCGACATCTCCAAGGCCGTGGGCATCAACGAGAAGTTCCAGGCCTCCCGCCAGTTCTGGTCCTACCTCGTGGAGAACGGCACCCTGGGCGAGCCCAGCGAGTGGATCAACCAGACCCCGCACACCTCCTTCGGCCATGGCGCGGCACAGGTGGACTACATCAAGGCCCGCTACGAGGCCCTGAAGGACCACACGCTGTTCCCGAACATGCACTACACCGACTCGGAAGAGGTCTTCTCCGAGAAGCTTCCGCTGATGGCCGACGGCCGTGACTTCCACGAGCCGGTCGCGATCTCCTGGACGGATGCCGGCACGGACATCAACTACGGTGCCCTGACCCGCCAGTACCTCGACGCCGTCACGGCCGAGGGCGTGGAGGTGCGCTACGGCAACGAGGTCACCAACATCACCCGCGAGGGTTCCGGCTGGAAGATCGCCGTGAAGAACCTGCACAACGGCGACAAGTCCACCGTGCACGCGAACTTCGTGTTCGTCGGCGCCGGCGGAATGGCCCTGCCGCTGCTGCAGAAGGCCGGCATCCCGGAGATCCGCGGCTACGCCGGTTTCCCGATCTCCGGCGAGTGGCTGCGCTGCACCAACGAGGAGCTCATCGAGCAGCACTCGGCGAAGGTCTACGGCAAGGCTGCCAAGGGTGCTCCGCCGATGTCGGTGCCGCACCTGGACACCCGCATCATCGACGGCAAGAAGGGCCTGCTGTTCGGCCCGTACGCCGGCTGGACGCCGAAGTTCCTGAAGAACGGTTCGCTGCTGGACCTGTTCAAGTCCCTGCGCCCGGGCAACATCCCGTCCTACCTGGGTGTCGCAGCCCAGGAGATGGGGCTCACGAAGTACCTCGTCGAGGAGCTGCTCAAGGACCAGGCTGCTCGCGTGGAGTCGCTGCGCGAGTACATGCCCAACGTTGACGGCAAGGACTGGGAGCTGGTCACCGCCGGTCAGCGCGTCCAGGTCATCAAGCCGATCGGTGCGCCGAAGTTCGGTTCCCTGGAGTTCGGCACCGCGCTGATCAACTCCGGTGACGGTTCGATCGCCGGCCTGATGGGTGCCTCCCCGGGCGCCTCCATCGCCCCCTCAGCGATGATCGAGGTGCTGGAGCGCTGCTTCGGCAACCGCATGGCCGACTGGGCCCCGAAGCTCAAGGAGATGATCCCCTCCTACGGCGGACGCATCTCCAAGGACACCGCGCTGTTCAACGAGCAGTGGGAGCGCAGCCAGAAGACCCTGAAGCTCGCCGACTAGCAGGGGACTAGACTGCACGACCATGAGTCTTGTGTTGACCGGTGTGCCGGTGCTCGTGGTGGACGGCCCGGACGCGGCCGTCACCGCCGAGCTGCTTCGTGACCAGGGGGCCGTCCCGACGGTAGGACGTGCTGGGGACGCTCGGGCGGACGTGCCGGGGGACGCCGGGAGCGCGCATTTCGCGCTGGTGCGCGTACCCGCGGCCACCGCGCAGGACGCAGCGTCCGACGCCGTCGCCTGGGCCGCCGCACACGGCGTCCCGGTGGACGACCGCCGGGCGGGGGAGACCACCGGTGCGAGTGCCGGCGCTGAAGGCACCGTCACACTCGTCGGCGGTGGCCCGGGGGACGCCGACCTGGTCACCGTCGCCGGTGTGCGCGCGGTGCAGGAGGCCGATGTCATCCTGGCCGACCACCTCGGCGCGGTGACGCTGGCCGAGGAGGCCGCCGAGCGGGGTGCGGAGGTCATCGATGTGGCCAAGATCCCGTACTCCCGCCAGGTCTCTCAGGACCGCATCAACGAGCTCATGGTCGAGCGCGCATTGGCCGGTCATCGGGTGGTACGGCTCAAGGGCGGGGACCCCTATATCTTCGGGCGTGGCCACGAGGAGGTGCAGGCCTGCGTGGACGCCGGAGTGCCCGTGCGGGTGATCCCCGGCGTGACCTCGGTGACCTCCGCGCCGGCGGCGGCCGGACTCTCCCTGACCCACCGCGGCCTGAACCACGACGTCACGGTCGTGTCCGGCCATGTGCCGCCGGGGCACCCGAAGTCGCTGGTGAACTGGCCGGCGGTCGCGGGGCTGACCGGCACGCTGGTGCTGATCATGGCCGTGCGCAACGCCGGGGCGATCGCTTCCGAACTAGTGGCCCGCGGACGCGACGCGTCAACGCCGGCGGTCGTGGTGGAGAATGCTTCGACCCCGCAGCAGCGCGTCACCACCGCGACTCTGGACACCCTGGGCTCGACCATCGAGGAACAGGGACTCGGCTCACCGGCGATCATCGTCATCGGCGAGGCCGCGGCCCGGCGCATCGACGAAGCGGCGCAGTTCCGCTGATCCGCTTTACGGTCCCGCTGCCGGAGAGGCGCCGACCCGCCGCACGGAAGTGTTACCACATTTCGACGGCGGGATTTTCTGTGACCTGGGGTTTTGTGCTCGGAGGTGCTGGAAAAGTGGTAACACTTCTTGCGACGCTGGCAGCGCTTTGAGAATTTGAGAATTTGAGGATTTGCGCCGGATTGAGAATTTGAGAATTTCGTCCCCGGCCGCTCCCAGCCGCTGACCCGCCGCACAGAAGTGTTACCACTTTTCGGCGGCGGGATTTTCTGTGACCTGGGGTTTTGCGCTCGGAGGTGCTGGAAAAGTGGTAACACTTTTTGCGGCCTCAGGCATCTCCGGCCGACACCAGCCGACAACAGCCATCACCGGCCGCGGCCGCTCAGACCACCAGCGTCAGCGAGTCCGCCGGGGCCTTCCCCGCGCTGTTGGCCTCGTTGACCTCGACGGTCAGCCCGGCGTTGCGGGCGATCTCGGCGACTCCCTCCACATCGCCCGGGGTGGTCAGATCCACGTCCGCCGACGCCAGCTCGCGGGCCAGCAGGCCCTTGTAGTGTTTGTTGAAGTGGCTGACGACCTTGCGCGAGCCGTCCTCCCGCACGGATTCCACCCGCACCGTCACCGCACCGGGTAGGCGTCCGAGCTGGCGGTAGCCCCCGGAGCGCAGGTCAACCACCGTGCCGGGCACCTGCCGCAGCGCCTCGGTCACCGCCGAACCCCAGCGTGCCTTCATCGTGGGAGGGGTGGCCGAAGCGTCCTGCTCGTCGCGGGTCGGCAACTTCGTGCCGGACGAGAGCCGGTAGTGCGGCACCGGGTCGTCGGCGGAGAGCACACCGAAGAGCGCCGAACCCACCCCCAGGCGGGCCCTGGCGGGCACCGAAAGGGTGGCCACGTCGAGGGCGTCGTAGAGCACCCCGGTGTAGCGTCGGATCGCAGGGACGGTGGGGGCGGACAGCAGGCGGGTGTTGGCCTCCGCCTCGCCGCGCAGGGTCTCGGAGATGCCGAGAACGCCCAGCGCAGCGTCCGGTTCCAGGGCGGAGAGGTCGGCGATATTGCGGCGCCGAATCTCGTTCAGTGAGGGAAATGAGAGGGTGTCGAGATCCAGGGCCGGACCGTCGCCGCCGGAGGCCTTGGTTTCGGACGGGGGGAGCAGGATAAACATGCGGTACACCCTAGCGATACACACATACTGCTTTGAACTAGAGTACCGGTCATGATCACCCGGATGTCGTCCCTTTTCCTGCGCACCCTGCGCGACGACCCTGCGGACGCAGAGGTCCCCAGCCACAAACTTCTGGTGCGTGCCGGGTATATTCGCCGGGCGGCTCCTGGCGTGTATTCGTGGCTGCCGCTGGGCCTTCGGGTGCTGCGCAACGTGGAGAAGGTCGTCCGCGAGGAGATGGCCGCCATCGGTGCCCAGGAGATCAGTCTGCCGGCATTGCTGCCGCGCGAGGCTTATGAGGCATCGGGACGTTGGGAGGAGTTCGGCAACTCGCTGTTCCGCCTCAAGGACCGCAAGGGGCAGGACTACCTGCTGGGGCCCACCCACGAGGAGCTGTTCACCTCGTTGGTGAAGGGGGAGTACAACTCCTACAAGGACTTCCCGGTCACCCTGTACCAGATCCAGAACAAGTACCGCGACGAGGAGCGTCCGCGTGCCGGCATCCTGCGCGGCCGTGAGTTCATCATGAAGGACTCCTACTCCTTCACCATGGATGACGAGGGCCTCGAGGCGGCCTACCAGGCGCACCGTCGCGCCTACCAGGCGGTCTTCGACCGGCTGGGCGTGGAGTACGCGATCTGCGCGGCCACGTCCGGCGCGATGGGTGGCTCGGCCTCCGAGGAGTTCCTGGCGATCTCCCCGAATGGTGAGGACACCTTCGTGCGCGCCACCGGCGGCGACTACGCCGCCAACGTCGAGGCCGTCGTGACCCCGCACCCGCAGGAGCGCGAGGTGGACGGTCTGCCCGAGGCCACCGTGTACGAGACGCCGGACGCCCCGACGATGGATTCGCTCGTGCAGTGGGCGCGTACCGAGGGCATCACGGTCGACGGCCGGGAGGTGCAGCTCACCGATACGCTCAAGTGCCTGCTGGTCAAGGTCACCGAGCCCGGCGGCGAGCCGGAGCTCACCGGTGTGCTGCTGCCCGGTGACCGCGAGGCCGACATGAAGCGTCTGGAAGCCTCACTCGAGCCGGCGACGGTGGAACTCGCCGACGACAAGGACTTTGCCGCCAACCCCTTCCTGGCCAAGGGCTACGTTGGCCCGCGCGGCCTGGCGGACAACGACGTGCGCGTGCTCGCCGACCCGCGCATCGTGACCGGCACCTCGTGGATCACCGGGGCGGACAAGGCGAACCACCATGTGGTCAACATGGTCGCCGGACGCGACTTCACCCCGGACGGCTACGTCGAGGCCGCCAATGTGCGCGAGGGCGACGAGGCACCGGAGGGCATGGGCACGCTCACCCTGGAACGCGGCATCGAGATCGGCCACATCTTCCAGCTGGGCCGCAAGTACACCGAGGCCTTTGACGTGCAGATCCTGGACGTCAACGGCAAGCGTTCGGTGCCCACGATGGGCTCCTACGGCCTGGGTGTCTCCCGGCTGATCGCCGTACTCGCCGAGCAGATGCACGACGACAAGGGTCTGCGCTGGCCCAGCGAGGTCGCCCCCTATGACGTGCACGTGGTCATTGCTAACAAGGACGCCGCCGCCGGCGAGGCCGCCGAGAACCTGACCGCCAAGCTGGCCGAGGCCGGCCTGGAGGTACTGTTCGACGACCGCCCGAAGGTCAGCCCCGGCGTGAAGTTCAAGGACGCCGAGCTGCTGGGCGTGCCGCTGGTGTTCGTGGTCGGCCGTGGTTTCGCCGAGGGCACCGTGGAGCTGCGCAACCGTCTCACCGGCGACGTGGACAACATCGCCTACACCACCGCGGTGGACCTCTTCCTGGAGCGCCGCGGCTAGACGCCCTTGCCCGTCCGGTCGCCCATGCTCACCTTGAGCCCTTAGGTCGCTCGCGGGACTCCTGGGCGACCTGTACGCTCAAGGTGCACACAGCACGCTACGAGTCGCGAGGAGGTGAGAGTCTCGGACAGGAATAAGCCACACGTTTCCCGCCTCGCGGGGAGCCGGAAGATGGCCCCGGAGCAGCTTGAGGAGCACCTGAAGCTACGCACCAGGGCACGACGGATCCCCGACAAGAAGAAACAGCATGACAAAAGGGCCTGCCGGAACACCCGGCGGGCCCTTCCCGCGTCTGTGACTACTTGCCTGCCTATCCGGGCTGCCTACTCGCCGCGCACGCTGACGTCCAGCGGGTCCTCGCCGAGTGCGTCCTCCAGAGCGGCCTCCGAGCGTGCGGACATCGCGCACAAGGTGGCGACCAAGGCGCGGTCGGAGTCGGCGACCTCATCCACGGCATCGCGCAGGGCCACGGTAACGGCGTGGACGGCGTCGAGCAGGGTGGCAGCGGCCGAGGAGGAGTCCGTGGGCTGGGTGAAGTCCTCCGGAGTGCTGTAGCCGACCTCGGCGGCGAGCCCGGAGGCATCGGTGAGTTCGTCGCGCACGGTGCGCATCCGGCTGGCCACGGTGGTGACCGTGGAGTTGTTGGTTCCGGCGACCGGCAGCACCACGCCGGAAAGGTATACGGCCTGGTTGACCAGTTCGGTGGCCGGGGCCAGCGCCTGCGCGGTCTGTTCGGAGACCTCACCGGAGCCGCCGAAGCCGAGGTCGAGGAGTTCCTGGTCGATGGCGCTGCCGCCGGCGGTGGAGTCGTCGAGGGTGGCTAGTGCGGCGAAGAGCCCGGTGAGTAGGACGGCCCGGCCGCGTTCGGCGTCGTCGTCGGGGGCGGTGTCGCTGTCGGCGTCCTCCCGCTCGATGAGCGCCAGCATCGCCTCGCGGATCGCATTAACGTCCGCCGCGTCCGCAACGTCCGCCGCATCTTCCGATTCTGCTGCTTCGGTGGTTCCCCCGGTCGGCTCGCACCCTTCGGGCGCGACCCCGTCGCGGTCGGTGCCGCACAGCCGGACGATTTCCTCGTTGAGGGCGTCGACCTGTTCGGTGAAGATCGCCGTCCCACCCGCGGCGTCGGTGCCCTCCAGCGCGCCCAACTGGGCGACGAGTGACTCCAGGCCCTGGTCTGGGCGGGGCGGTTCGCTGGAGCAGGCGGTCAGCGCGCCACCGGTGGCCCCGATGGCCAATGTCGCGGCGACGGCGACGATCGGCCTGCCGAGGCGCCTGCGGAAAGGGGCGGGGGACGGGGTGGGATCGCTGGCGTGCACGGTCCCATAGTGCCATCCCGCACCGGTGATAGTCTTCACGGCATGGCTTTCCCTTCTGAACAGGACCTCGCCGAGGTCATCTCCCCATTGGCCGCGCAGCTCGGCCTCGACCTCGAATCGATCACCGTGACCAGGGCGGGGGCGAAGTCGGCGGTGCGTGTCGCCGTCGATGCCGACGACCGTCCGGATCTCGACCAGCTCGAGGAGCTCAGCCGGGAGGTGTCGGCGGAGTTCGACGCGCGTGAGACGTCCGGCGCGCTGCGCTTCGGTCCCGGGTACACCTTCGAGGTGACCACCCCGGGGCTGGACACGCCGCTGACGCAGCTGCGGCACTTCCGTCGCAATGTCGGACGCCTGGTGTCGGTGGGTGGCGAGGCCGCGCGCGTCGCCGCGGTGGAGCAGGACGCAGAGGGCGCAGAAGTCACCGTGTGGCTGGTCCTCGACGGCGAGGGCAAGAAGGCCGCCCCCCGCGTCGAGCCCCGCGGATTGGCTTCGGTGGCCGGTGCTTTGGTAGAAGTGGAGTTTTCCGAGCCCCCGGCGGAACAACGTGAGCTGGTGGGCCTTGATCCCGAGAAGTACCGTGCGCTGCACGCGCAGAAGGACGACAAGTGAAAATTGATCTGAGTGCCCTGACCGCCCTGGAGAACATTGAGCACGTGCGCCGCAGCGCGTTGCTGGGGGCGATCTCCGCGGCCCTGCTGGACTCCTACCGGGAGCTGACCAAGGTGGATGGGCCGGCCCGTGTCGAGATCGACCGGACCGACGGTACCGTCACGGTGCTGCGTGTGGAGCGTGACGAGGACGGCAATGTCACCGGGCAGTTCGACGACACCCCGGAGGACTTCGGCCGGGCGGCCGCCAAGGCCGTGCGCGATGCGATCCGCGGGCAGATCAATATCGCCCGGGCGGACTCCACCTACACCCGCTACGCCGACCTGGAGGGCACCGTGGTCTCCGGCGTCGTCAATCGTGACGCCCGGGCCAATGACCGCGGCATCACCGTGGTCCACCTGGGTACCGAGGCCGATGGGCAGGACGGGCTGATCCTGGCCGCCGAGCACATGCCCGGCGAGAAGCTGGAGCACGGCGACCGGGTGAAGTGCTTCGTCACCGGGGTGAACAAGGGGCAGCGCGGGGTGCAGATCCTGCTGTCGCGTACGCACCCGGAGCTGGTGCGTGGCCTGTTCGCCCTCGAGGTCCCGGAGGTCGCCGACGGGTCGGTGGACATCACCGCGATTGCCCGTGAGGCCGGTCACCGCTCGAAGATCGCCGTGACCTCCACAGTCAACGGGCTCAACGCCAAGGGTGCCTGCATCGGCCCGCGAGGCCAGCGCGTCACCGCGATCATGGAGGCGCTCTCCGGGGAGAAGATCGACATCGTCGACCACTCCGACAAGCCGGACGTGTACGTGGGTAACGCCCTGGCACCGTCGAAGGTGGTGCGTGTGGACGTCACCGACCACGACATGCAGATCGCCCGCGCGATCGTGCCGGACCACCAGCTGTCGCTGGCGATCGGCAAGGAGGGCCAGAACGCCCGCCTGGCTGCCCGTCTGACCGGCTGGAAGATCGACATCCGTCCCGAATCCGACCCCGATGGCGGCGAGGAGGGCGACCGTGGCGTGCGGCAGGACAGTGCAGACCGTGCAGACAGTGCAGATCGTGACGCAGATGAGCAGAGCGGGAACCAGTCCGGCGACCCGGTCGCGCAGGTCTGACAGGCCTGTAATTCAGCGTCCGCACAGGTGGGGGAGGTGCGGAACACCCCGCCGTCGTGGCGGTTGGCCCCGCGGGGCTATCGCACGTTAGACTGTGTATCGGTCTGACGTCGAGGAGAATGGAGGTTGCACGTGTCTGATCGTGTCACCACCGCCTCGACGGATGCCGGTCCCCAGCGGACCTGCATCGCCACCCGTGCCGTTCGTCCCGCTTCTGCGCTTCTGCGCTGCGTCGCGGTGAAGGACGTTGCGGGTGGGGGAGAGGTCACGACTCGTGTCGTGCCCGATCCCGGACGGCGCCTGCCGGGCCGTGGTGCGTGGATCACCGCGGACGTGAAGGCGTACGAGACCGCCGTACAGCGCCGGGCTTTTGTCCGGGCGCTGAAAGTGTCCGCCGACGCGGATACGTCCCCTGTACTGGAGTTCCTGAACACCCACCCTCGTGGTGGGCGTGGGAACGTGCCGGGGTCGTCGACGAGTCGGCAGTCACCGCATCTGACCACCAGCCCGGTGGCCGAGAAGGAAAAGGAAACCGATTACTGATGAGCGCACGATGAAGCAGCATCAGCGATGAGTGTCCAATTGACCTGGAGTCGTACGTAGTCGGCCTCGTGGAATGAAGATCCACGGGCCACCGGCCTGCGACTCCGACATAACGAAGGAGAGCAGTGCCCGGAAAGCTACGTGTCCATGAGCTGGCTAAGCAGCTCGGAACGACAAGCAAGGAACTTCTCGCCACGCTCAAGGAGCAGGGTGAGTTCGTGAAGTCGGCGTCCTCGACGGTGGAACCGCCGGTCGTCAAGAAGATGAAGAACCACTACGGGGCAGGTACCGAGTCCAAGAAGGACGGTGCCTCCCTGCCCGACCTGAGCGGTCAGCCGACCGCCCAGGCAACTACCCAGGCCACCGGCGACGCCGCAGCTGCTAAGCCGGGCCCCAAGCCCGGTGCCGCTAAGCCCGGCCCCGCCACCTCGGCCAAGCCCGGCGCAGCCAAGCCCGGCGCAAAGCCTGGCGCTAAGCCGGCTGCGAAGCCCACCCCTGCCCAGGCACGTCCGGCCACCCCGGCCGACGACGCTCCTGCACAGGACACCTCTGCGGCAACCCCCGCAGCCAAGCCGGCTGCAACGCCGGCCGACGCCAAGCCTGCCGCTAAGGCGGACGCGAAGCCCGCCGACGCGAAGCCGCAGGCGGATCGTCCGAAGCCGGGTGCGGCCAAGCCCGCACCCAAGCCCGCTGCGAAGCCGGCGGACACCGCCGCGCAGGACGCATCGGCCTCCAAGCCGGGACCGCGTCCGGGCACGAAGCCGGGCCCGAAGCCGGGCGGCGCTCGTCCGGGCACCAAGCCCGGCCCGAAGCCCGGTGGCCGCGCTCCGCGCGTGGCCAACAACCCCTTCTCCTCCGGCACGGAGCGTCCTGCCCCGCGTCCGCAGGCAGGTCAGGGCGGTCAGGGCGGTCAGGGCTCCAAGTCCGACATGCCGCGTCCCGGCGGTTCCGCCGGTCGACCGGCACCGCGTCCGGGCGGCAGCGGTGCAGCGAAGCCGGGTGGGCGTCGTCCCAGCCCCGCGTCGATGCCCAGCCACCCGAGCCCCGGACAGATGCCGGCGAAGGCCAGCACCGGTGGCGGCGGCGGTCGTGGCCGTGGTGGCCAGGGCGGCACCGGAACCGGTGGACCCGGTGGTCCCCGTGGTGCACGCGGCGGTCGTCGTGGCGGTACCGCAGGTGCCTTCGGTCGTCCCGGTGGCGCACCGCGTCGTGGACGTAAGTCGAAGCGGCAGAAGCGTAACGAGTACGAGGCAATGCAGGCTCCGAGCGTGGTCGGTGGCGTCAAGCTGCCGAACGGCAAGGGTGCCAAGATTCGCCTGCGCCGTGGCGCCTCGCTGTCTGACTTCGCTGAGAAGATCAACGCCGATCCGGCCGCACTGGTCCAGGCGATGTTCAACCTCGGCGAGATGGTCACCGCGACCGCCTCTGTCCCGGACGACACGCTGAAGCTGCTCGGCGACGAGATGGCGTACTCCGTGGAGGTTGTCTCCCCGGAGGACGAGGACCGCGAGCTGCTGAAGTCCTTCGACCTGCAGTTCGGTGAGGATGCCGGCGGTCGTGAAGACCTCCAGCACCGTCCCCCGGTGGTCACCGTCATGGGTCACGTCGACCACGGTAAGACCCGCCTGCTCGACACGGTCCGTAAGACCAACGTCGGTGGCGGCGAGGCCGGCGGCATCACCCAGCACATCGGTGCCTACCAGGTGCCGGTCGAGGTCAACGGTGACGAGCGTCTGCTCACGCTGCTGGATACCCCCGGTCACGAGGCGTTCACCGCCATGCGTGCCCGTGGTGCCAAGGCGACGGATATCGCGATCCTCGTGGTCGCCGCGGACGACGGCGTGATGCCGCAGACGGTCGAGGCGATCAACCACGCCAAGGCCGCCGACGTCCCGGTCGTGGTCGCGGTGAACAAGATCGACAAGGAGGGCGCGTCCCCGGAGAAGATCCGTGGCCAGCTCACCGAGTACGGTCTGGTCCCCGAGGAGTACGGCGGCGACACCATGTTCGTCGACATCTCGGCCAAGCAGGGCACGAACATCGAGGATCTCCTCGAGGCCGTCGTCCTGACCGCCGATGCGTCGCTCGAGCTCGTCGCCAACCCGGACATGCCCGCCCAGGGTGTCGCCATCGAGGCGCACCTGGACCGCGGTCGTGGCCCGGTCGCCAACGTCATCATCCAGCGCGGTACGCTGCGCGTCGGTGACTCCATCGTCGTGGGCGACGCGCACGGTCGTGTGCGCCGCATGGTCGACGAGCACGGCGACGACGTCAAGGCCGCAGGCCCGTCGATGCCGGTGCAGGTCCTGGGCCTCACCAGCGTCTCCGGTGCCGGCGATAACCTGCTCGCCGTGGACGACGACCGTACCGCTCGTCAGATCGCTGACCAGCGCAACGCCCGTCGCCGCAACGCGATGCAGGCCCGGTCCCGCAAGCGGATCAGCCTGGAGGACCTGGACAAGGTGCTCAAGGAGACCAGCCAGCTCAACCTCATCCTCAAGGGCGACAACGCCGGTACGGTCGAGGCGCTGGAGGACTCCCTGCTGCAGATCGAGGTCGACGACGAGGTCAGCCTGAACATCATCGACCGCGGTGTGGGTGCTGTCACCCAGACCAACGTCGACCTGGCTGCCGCCTCGGACGCGATCATCATCGGCTTCAACGTCCGTGCGGAGGGCAAGGCCACCGAGGTCGCCAACTCCGAGGGCGTGGAGATCCGGTACTACTCGGTCATCTACGACGCCATCGACGAGGTGGAGCAGGCTCTCAAGGGCATGCTCAAGCCGGTCTACGAGGAGCGCGAGGTCGGTACCGCCGAGATTCGCCAGCTGTTCAAGGCTTCCGCTGTCGGCCTCATCGCCGGTTCGATGGTTCAGACGGGCAAGATGCGCCGCAACGCGCAGATCCGCCTGATCCGCGACAACAACGTGGTGACCGAGAAGGCGACGATCGAGTCGCTGCGCCGCGAGAAGGACGACGTCACCGAGGTCAGCCACGGTTACGAGTGCGGTATGGTCCTGTCCTACCCGGACATCCAGATCGGCGACACGATCCAGGCCTACGAGCTGGTCGAGGTCCCGCGCGAGGATGTCAAGAAGGACAAGAAGGACAGCAAGTAGAGCTAGCCGCCGCCTTCGGGCCTGCCGGGAGCCCTGATCCCCGGCGCACCACCGGCCCCGTCCCGTCGAGGTGACTCACACAGAGTCCCCCGCGGGGCGGGGTCGAGTCGTGTCTGCTGCGCCACCGACTAGAATCAACCCGTACGAAGTCCACCGGACCCACAGCGTCCAGGAAGAAGGGGAGCCACACATGGCTGACCACGCCCGCGCCGCCCGTATGGCGAAGCGCATCATGACCATCGTCGCCTCGGCGATCGAGCGCGACGTGAAGGACCCGCGGCTGGAGTTCGTCACCGTGACGGACTGCCGGGTCACCGGCGACCTGCACGACGCCACCGTGTTCTACACCGTGCGCGGACGCACCGTCGAGGAGGAGCCGGACACCGCCGCGGCTGCCGAGGCGCTGCACCGTGCCCGCGGCCAGCTGCGCAAGATCGTCGGCGACCAGCTGTCGGTGCGCTTCACCCCCACGCTGCGCTTCGAGCTCGACACCGTGCCGGAGGCCTCGGCGCACCTGGAGGAGCTGCTCGCCAAGGCGCGCGACATCGATTCGCGCGTGCGTGCGCAGGCCGAGGGCGCGGCCCCGGCCGGCGAGGCGGACCCCTACAAGTCGGCCGACGAGCCGGAGGAGTGAGCACCACCCCACCCGGCTCGTCCCATGACGTGAGGGCGGACACCCGGACCATCCTCGGTCTGGCGTGGCCCGCCCTCGCGGTGTTGGCGGCCACCCCGCTGTACCTGTTGTGGGACACCGCCGTCGTCGGACGCCTCGGCGCGTCCGAACTCGCCGCCCTGGCGGCGGGCGCGACGGTGCTCGCGCAGGTCACCGTCCAGCTGACGTTCCTGTCCTATGGGACGACGGCGCGCGCGGCACGCCGGCACGGCGCCGGGGATACTCCCGGTGCCGTGTCTGAGGGCATCCAGGCGTCCTGGGTGGCGGTGGCCGTCGGCGCGGTGCTGGCGGTGCTGGTGGCGGTGTTTGCCACCCCGGTGACCGCGGCGTTGACCGGAGGTGGGGAGGGCTCTCCCGTGGCCGCAGAGGCCGCGCGCTGGCTGCGCGTGACCTCGCTGTCGGTGATCCCGGCGCTGCTGACCATGGCCGGCAACGGCTGGTTGCGCGGGGTGGCAAATACTCGCGCCCCGCTGTACTTCACCCTGGCCGGGGTGCTGCCGATGGTCGTCACGGTGCCGTGGGCGGTTGACCGTTTCGGTCTGGTCGGCTCGGCGTACGCCAATGTGCTCGGTGAGGTGATCACGGCGTCCTGCTTCGTGGTCTGTCTGGTGCGTACCTGGCGGCGCGAGGGCGACGGGCGATCGGTGACCCCGAGCTGGACGGTGATCCGTCCGCAGCTGTCGATGGGTCGCGACCTGATCCTGCGCTCGATGAGTTTCCAGGTGGCGTTCCTGTCCGCCGCGGCGGTGGCCGGACGGATGGGGGAGTCGTCGCTGGCGGCCCACCAGGTGATGCTGCAGCTGTGGAACTTCCTGACCCTGGTGCTGGACTCCGTGGCGGTGGCCGCGCAGGCCCTCGTCGGCGCCGCATTGGGCTCGGCTTCGGTGCGCACCGCCTGGCGGGTGGGCAACCAGGTGCTGCGGTTCTCCGTGGGCGCCGGGGTGGTGCTCGCCGGGTTGCTGGCGGCCGGGGCGCACGTTGTCCCGCGGCTGTTCACCACGGATGACACGGTGCTGTCCACGATGTGGGGGCCGTGGTGGATCCTGGTGGCGATGGTCGCTCTTGGCGGGGTGGTCTTCGCCATCGACGGTGTGCTGTTGGGGGCCGGCGACGTAGCGTTCCTACGGACCGCGTCGATAGTTTCGGTACTGGTGGGTTTCCTGCCCGGTGTGTGGTTGTCTTTCGCCTTCGACCTCGGGCTGACCGGTGTGTGGTGCGGGCTGCTGGCCTTCATCGTGATCCGGTTGGCTGCGGTGGTGTGGCGCTACCGCAGCGGGCGGTGGACCCGGGCACCGGGAGTGACGTAAGAGACTGAAGTGACTAGAGTGGTCAGGGTGATTGACGTGGAGGACGAGACCGACGGTAACCCCGGCGAGCACACGCGCACGCTCTGGGCCGTCTCGGACCTGCACGTGGCCGCCCGCGGCAACCGTGAACTGGTCGACGAGACCGTCCGTCCCCGCCATCCCGGCGACTGGCTGATCGTCGCCGGCGATGTCGCCGAACGCACCTCCACCATCCTGGATGTGCTGCGCGAACTCTCCGAACGCTTCGCCCAGGTCATCTGGGTGCCCGGCAACCACGAACTGTTCTCCCGCGCCGCCGATGAGGTGCACGCCGAGGAGAAGTACGAGGAGCTCGTGAGGGGCTGCCAGGCGATGGGCGTGCTCACCCCGGAGGACCCGTATCCGCGCTTCGCCGGGCGCACGGTGGTGCCCATGTTCACCCTCTACGATCACTCCTGGCGTGACCCGCTGGTCAGCGTGGAGTCCGCGTTGTCGGCCGCCGAGGGCAACGGGGTGGTGTTCACCGACCAGGTCGCCATCGCACCCTATGTGGACGTTCCGCTCTGGTGCCAGCGCCGGCTGGGTTACACTGTGCGGCGACTGTCGAAGGTCTCGGGGCCGACGGTGCTGGTCAACCACTGGCCGCTGGTGCGTGAGGTGACCTCGCGTCTGCGGCTGCCGGAGGTGGCGTTGTGGTCGGGAAGTCGGCACACGCAGGACTGGCCGGTACGTTTCGGCGCCGAGACCGTTATCTACGGGCACCTGCACATCCCGGTCGTGACCGAGGTGGACGGTGTCCGCCATGTCGAGGTGTCGCTGGGCTACCCCCGGGAGCGCGAGCGAACCCTCGAACCGCGCCGCGAACGGGACCTCTGGCCGTACCCGGTGCTGACCGACAACACCGGAGAGGAAGCGGGATGATCATCGCAGCCCCCTACGTCGCCGTGGGCCTCGGCGACTCCGACCGCGCACCGGTGGTGCCCCGGGACATCGTCCCGCCGGACGCCGGCCTGGTGGAGTACCACCCCGGCGACCTCATCGACCTGGCCCACTACGAGGAACTGGACGACGACGAGCGCCGCATCGTCGGCGCGGCGGTGGACTCTCGCAGGTCCGAGTTCGGTGACGGTCGCTGGTGCGCCCACCGCGCACTGCGCGGACTCGGCGTGGACGGCCCGATCCTGCGCGGCGACAAGGGGATGCCGCTGTTCCCGGACGAGGTCACCGGAACGATCTCGCACACCCGCGGACTGCGCGTGGCACTCGTGGCGCGCACTGACCGGTGGCGCAGCCTCGGGCTGGACGTCGAGGTCGCCCAACGTCTGCCGGACGGCGTCCTGTCCGCGGTGAGTTCCGCGCGCGAACGTCGCTCACTGCAGCGTGCCGCCCAGCGCGCCCCGGGACGCTCATTGGGTACGGTGCTGTTCAGCGCCAAGGAGGCGGTGTACAAGGCCTGGTTCCCCGTGGTGGGGCGCTTCCTGGACTTCGATGAGGTCGAGCTGCAGCTCGACGTAGCGGATGCCCCCGCCGCTACCGCCGCCTCGTCCGCCGCCTCGTCCCCTGAGGTCGGCGGCCGCTGGCACGCCCGGGTGCTCTCGCAGCCCACCCCGCTGCCCACCCTGAGCGGTCACTGGGTGATCCGCGACGGCTACGTGGTCACCGTCTGCGCGATCCCCAACTGACCGGTACCGATCAGTAGTAGCCGCCCTGGCGGAAGTCCCAGGAGTTGAACTGGTCGGCGAGGATCAGCACGATCTCGTCGTTGTAGATGCCCTTGCGGATCAGGGTGGGGCAGGGGGTGATGCCGCGCTCACCGTTCTGCTCGGGGACCAGGGTGCCGTCGTCGTCGACCATGGAGACCATCACGCCCTGCTCGTAGCGGGTGTCGATGCTCTTGTCCGGCTGGATCGAGGCCACGTAGTCGTTGCCCTCGATGATCAGGTCGGCCTCGCCGGCGATCTCGTCGCCGATGCCCTCGATCAGGCCACGGTTGCCCTGGCCGGACGGGTTAGCGGAGGAGGCGAAGACCAGGCGGCGGTCCTTCTCCCACAGCTCACGGGCGATGTTCTCGCCGGGGGTGCCGAACTTCAGGACGAAGCAGCTGGTGTTGCGGGTATCCGAGGCCAGCTCGCCGGCGCCCTCGGGCATGTACTTGTCCTGCGCACCGTCCTTCCACGGCAGGATGCAGCCCATGAGGATGTCGCGCTCGGCGCAGGTCCGGTAGAAGTTCTCGATCTCCGGGGTCAGCTGGGCGAGCTCCTTGAGCTGCTCCAGCGAACCGCACAGCACCACGCCGGGCTTGTTGCGCTTACGGTGCTTGACAGCGAACTTGCGCTCCAGGCCTTCGCGATCGCTGGTGGCAATGATGTAGCCGACCTTGGTCGGGGTGACCACGATGTGGCCCGGCGTGCGGAGCAGGTCGACGGCTTCCTGCTGCAGTCCGCCGTTCCACTGGATCTGGCGGGAGTTCTCGTTCTCTGCCATGGCTTCCTCTCTGACGTCCAACTGTTTGGCTGTATCTTCACCGCACCCCCGCCCGTCTCACTGGTCGGGAGAGTCAGTCTCACACTCTGGCATTGTAGAGTACCGGCGTGAGACGCGCTGAATCGGGGGCCGAAAGGTATCCCGCTCAGTCCATGCCCGCCGGACGCGCCACGAACACGCTGGCCGCGCGCCGTCCCTTCTCCTCCAACAACGCGATTGCCCGGCCGTCCGGCGTGACCGCGGCGTAGACACCCTTGGTGCCCTCTGGCTCCAGCCACTTGCCCAGCGACAACGCCACGCCCTCCTCGGCGCTGACCTCGCGCACGGGGAAGCAGGTCGACATCGCCGCGTCGAGCCCCAGGGAGAGCTCGGGGGCGGCGTCGGTGGTGTCGCGCACCTGCAGCAGGGCGTCCAACGTCCGGGCGTCCTGAATATCGAACGGTCCCACGCTGGTGCGGCGCAGCGCACTGAGGTGCCCGCCCACACCCAGCGCCTCGCCCACGTCGCGGGCGATGGAGCGGATGTACGTGCCTGAGGAGCAGTGCACGGAGATGTCCACCTCGCAAGCGCCGTCGGGTGCGCCGAGGCGCACATCGGTGACGTCGAGGGAGTGCACGGTGACCGGACGCTCCGGCAGCACCACGTCCACGCCCTCGCGCACCAGCTCGTGGGCGCGACGCCCGTTGACCTTGATCGAACTGACACTGCTGGGGCGCTGCATGATCTCACCGGACTGCGCGGCGAAGGCCTCGCGCACACGCTGCTCGGTCAGCGACGCCAGGGCGTCCGGCGCGGCGGTGGTCAGCACGTCACCCTCCACGTCGTCGGTGACCGTCGAGGCGCCGAGGCGCACCGTGGCCTCGTAACGCTTGTCGTGGGTGACCACGTGGGCGAGGAACTTCGTACCGCGCTCCACCCCGATGACCAGCACACCGGTGGCCATCGGGTCCAGTGTCCCGGAGTGGCCCACCCGCCGGGTGCCGAATACACGGCGACAGCGGGCGACCACGTCATGGCTGGTCATTCCGGCGGGTTTGTCCACGACGACGAGGCCGGAGCGGGCGATGAGCCCCACGGCCGATTCACTTCCAGGCATGGAGCACAGTCTATGCGGTGGGCCACGATGTCGTAGTGTTGTGCCCGTGGATATCTGGAATGGACTGGACGAGGTTCCCTCGGACCTCCAGGGAAGCGTCGTGACGATCGGTGTCTTCGACGGGGTGCACCGCGGGCACCAGAAACTCATCGGCACCGCCGTGGACAAGGCTCGCGAGCTCGACGTCCCCGCGCTGATGATGACCTTCGACCCGCACCCCACGGTGATCTTCCTGCCGAAGAACGTGCCGCCGCTGCTGGCCACCGTGGAACAGCGCGCCGTCAGTGCGGCGCGCTACGGCATCGACGGCATGGTCGTGGTCGCCTTCGACGACGAGATCATCTCCTGGAGCCCCGAGGAGTACTTCCGCAATGTCATCGTGGACCGCTTCAAGGCGCGCGCCGTGGTGGTGGGGGAGAACTTCACCTTCGGCAGCCAGGCCTCCGGCACCGCCGAGACGATGAAGGAGCTCGGGGAACGCTACGGCGTGGAAGTCGTCGTGCACGGGCTGCTGCGCGACGGTGACGAGGACGGTGACGAGGACGGGGGAGCGGACGGGCACACCGTGTGCTCGTCCTGGATCCGCGAACGCCTCTCCGTCGGCGACGTCGCCTCCGCCGCCGGCGCGATCGGCCGCAACTTCACCGTGCGCGGGGTGGTCACCCGCGGCGCAGGACGCGGCGGTGCCGCGTTGGGGTTCCCGACCGCCAACCTCTACTTCCCGGACAGCCAGGCGTTGCCGTCCGACGGCGTCTACGCCGGCGACCTGCGCATCCTGCCGACGCAGAAGGACCCCGCCGGCGCGCTCGTCGGCGATATGCCCGTCGACGTGCATTTGCCCGCGGCGATTTCCGTGGGCACCAACCCCACCTTCGGCGACGAGACCCGCAGCGTGGAGGCCTTCGTCCTGGACCGGGACGCCGACCTGTACGGACGCAAGGTCACCGTGAGCTTCATCGAGCACATCCGTGGCCAGGAGACCTACGACGGGCTGGACGAACTGGTCACCGCCATCGGCAACGACGTCGCCGCCACCCGACGATTGGTCCCGACCGAGCGCGGATGATAGTGTCGGTCGGTCTGTGACTGTGGTTCGCGGTAGTCACAACGGCGTGTCGAACGTCTACTTTTTGCGCGGACTGAAACAACAATCAGGAGAATCACCATGGCTCTGACCAAGGACCAGAAGGCTGACACCCTCAAGGAGTTCGGTCTCCACGAGACCGACACCGGCTCCCCCGAGGCACAGGTCGCACTGATGACCGTGCGTATCCGTCAGCTCACTGAGCACCTCAAGTTCCACAAGCACGACCACCACTCCCGCCGCGGCCTGCTGCTGCTGGTCGGTCGTCGCAAGCGTCTGCTGAAGTACCTGCAGGAGAACAACGTCGAGCGTTACCGTTCCCTGATCGAGCGCCTGGGCCTGCGTCGCTAGTCGACCTCTCCCAGTGACCCCGCGGATTCTTTCCGCGGGGTTTTTCGCGTGCGGGGGGCTGCTCGGGTCGGTGGGGACGGGACGACCGGCGCAATCTCTGCATTTTGGGCCATTCGCTGCCACGATCGGCGTAGGTTTGCAGACTTTCCGCCGGTCCGGCTCCGGAGGCAGGGGAGTGCCGTAGTGTTCGAGTGCAGAACGACACGGTACCGGGGAGGGTCACCATGGGCGGGACGGGGAAAAATCATGCGGTGTGGAGCACTGCGCAACTATCGGCGCGGGGAGTCACGCGCCACGGCATCGCGACGAAGGTGGCGAACGGGGAGCTGCGCCGACTCGTCCGCGGCTACTACGTGGCCGGCGACGTCTCTGAGATGCAGATGCTGCAGGCCCTGGCCGCCGGGAACGACGGCCTGGTGTTCCGCGGGACCACGGCGGGCGTGATCTACGGGGCGTGCGAGAAGATGACCTGGCCGGCACAGGGCTACCTTCCGCGCGGCGGGTCCCGCAGCGGCGGAGCGATGCTGGATGTCCGGATGCGCGCGCGTCCCCGGACGCGGCGCGTCGAGGGGCTCGACGTGATCACGCCGGTGCAGACCGCGGTCGAACTGGTGGGGGACGTCCCGGCGCAGCGTCTCGGGGAGATGCTGGCGCGGGCGTACCCGGGTGCGAAAGGAAACGACGTCCTGGCGTCCGACATGGCGGCGCTGCCGGGCAGCCGGCGGGCCGTGGCTGCCGGTCTGCTCGATGGGGTCGTCACCGGCACCGCCAGCAACCTGGAGGCGCGGGCAGTCACCGCGATCCGGGAGGCCCGTGTGCTGATTGAGATCGACAGTTTCGCCTTCCACGGAGCCGGTGGGGCGAAGGCGAGTGAACGCACCTTCGTCGTGGACCGGGGGAAGGGGAACATGGCGACGAGGTGGGGGTGGGCGCTGTTGCGCTATACCGACCGCTGTATCGGCGGTGCGCTGGCGCATGTTGTGGACGAGGTCGTGGACACCGTGGGCTACCGGATGCTGCATACCCGTGACCGTCGTCTGCGCACGGAAGACGAGAGTCGGCATACCGATCAGGAGGTGTGGCAGTGGCATCCCTGGCTCACCGCGCCGTGGTGACTGGGTTGGTGAGCGGCCCGGCGAACGCGCCGGAGCAGCGAATCATGCCTGACGTGGTGTAAGGTGATCTGCGGCAATTGTCCAGGATTTCCGAATCACGAAAGACCGCTCCCACCGTCGGCACCGATGATCGACACCGGGAACATCAAAGACGTAGAAGGTAGACACAACAACGTGACTTCCCAGAACGAGAACGATCCCCAGGCCAAGAAGGCCCCGGCGAAGAAGGCACCGGCCAAGAAGACGGCCGCGAAGAAGGCACCGGCCAAGAAGGCCCCCGCCAAGAAGACCCCCGCGAAGTCCACCGCGGATACCACCTCCACCACGAAGGCGCCGGCGAAGAAGGCCCCCGCCAAGAAGGCTCCGGCCTCGAAGACGCCGGTGAAGCAGGCCACCAAGCCCGCCCCGACGCACACCGCGGAACTCATCGACCCGGACTCCGGCGTCTGGGAGTCCACCGCCACCATCGACAACGGTGACTTCGGTACCCGCACGGTCTCCTTCGAGACCGGGCTGCTGGCCCGTCAGGCCGACGGCGCCGTCACCGCCTACCTCGACGACGACACCATGATGCTGTCGACCACCACCGCCTCGAAGAAGCCGAAGGAAAACCTCGACTTCTTCCCGCTGACGGTGGACGTCGAGGAGCGCATGTACGCCGCCGGACGCATCCCCGGCAGTTTCTTCCGCCGCGAGGGACGCCCCGGCTCCGAGGCCGTGCTGGCCTGCCGCCTGATCGACCGCCCGCTGCGTCCGACCTTCGCCAAGGGCATCCGTAACGAGGTCCAGGTCGTGGTGACCGTCATGTCGCTGGACCCCGACGACATGTACGACGTCGTGGCCATCAACGCCGCTTCCGCCTCCACGCAGCTCTCCGGCCTGCCGGTCTCCGGCCCGGTCGGTGGCGTGCGCATGGCGCTCGTCGTCGACGAGGACCACGCCGAGGGCCAGTGGGTCGCCTTCCCGAACCGTCAGCAGCAGGAGAAGGCCGTCTTCGAGCTCGTCGTCGCCGGACGCGTCGTCGAGCCGGTCCGTACGGGCCGCAGCCGCCGCAAGCCCGCCCCGGGCGAGAACGTCGCCATCATGATGGTTGAGGCCGGCGCGACCGACAACGTTGTCGAGCGCGTCGCCGAGGGCGCCCCGGCACCGACCGAGGCCATCGTCGCCCAGGGTATCGATGCCGCGCGTCCGTTCATCGCGGAACTGTGCGGTGCACAGGCCGCACTGGCCGACGCCGTCGAGACCCAGGCCCGCAACTTCGAGCTCTTCCCGCCCTTCGGTGAGGACGTCTTCGCCGCCGTGGAGTCCGAGTCCGCAGCCAAGCTGGCCGGCATCATGGCCATCGCCGACAAGGCCGAGCGCGACGAGCAGCTCTCCGACGATATGGCAGAGGTCGTCGAGGCTCTCGAGCCGCAGTTCGAGGGCCGCGCTTCCGAGATCCGCAATGCCCACAACGAGGTCACCCGTCAGCTGGTGCGCAGCCGCATCCTCACCGACGGTTTCCGCATCGACGGCCGCGACGCGACCGCCATCCGCGACCTCGGCGTGATGATCGACCTCGTTCCGCGCGCACACGGCTCCGCCCTGTTCGAGCGCGGCGAGACCCAGATCCTGGGTGTCACCACCCTGGACATGCTGAAGATGGAGCAGACCATCGACAGCCTGGGCCCGGTGGACTCCAAGCGCTACATCCACCACTACAACTTCCCGCCGTACTCCACCGGTGAGACCGGACGCGTCGGTTCGCCGAAGCGCCGCGAGATCGGCCACGGCGCGCTCGCCGAGCGTGCCCTGCTGCCGGTGATCCCGTCCCGCGAGGAGTTCCCCTACGCCATCCGCCAGGTCTCCGAGGCACTGAGCTCCAACGGCTCCACCTCGATGGGCTCTGTCTGCGCCTCGACGCTGTCGCTGTACAACGCCGGCGTGCCGCTGAAGGCCCCGGTGGCGGGTATCGCCATGGGCCTGGTCACCGGTGAGGTCGACGGCAAGGACACCCACGTGACCTTGACCGACATCCTCGGAGCCGAGGATGCCTTCGGCGACATGGACTTCAAGGTCGCCGGTACCGCCGACTACGTCACCGCCCTGCAGCTCGACACCAAGGTCGACGGCATCCCCACCGACGTCCTCGTCGCCGCGCTGTCGCAGGCACGTGGTGCCCGCCTGGAGATCCTGTCCACCATGGGCGAGGCCATCGCCGGCCCGGAGGAGATGAGCGAGTTCGCCCCGCGCATCACCACCGTGAGCATCCCGCAGAACAAGATCGGTGAGCTGATCGGGCCGAAGGGCAAGACGATCAACCAGATCACCGAGGAGACCGGCGCCAACATCTCCATCGAGGACGACGGCACCGTGTTCATCTCCGCCGCCGACGGCAAGGCCGCCGAGGCAGCGCTGGACAAGGTCAACTCCATCGCCAACCCGCAGCTGCCGAAGGTCGGCGACCGCTACCTGGGCACCGTGGTGAAGACCACCGCCTTCGGCGCGTTCGTCTCTCTTTTGCCGGGCCGCGACGGTCTGGTCCACATCTCCAACCTCGGCGGCGACCGCCGGGTGGAGAAGGTCGAGGACGAGGTCTCCGTGGGCCAGTCCCTCGAGGTCGAGATTGCCGACATCGACAACCGGGGCAAGATCTCCCTGGTCCTCGTCGACGCCGAATAGGTACCCCGGCACACCCCGGCACACCACTGCCGGCACACCACTGCCAGCCACACACCGAATAACCCAGGAGGATATGCACATGACGAAGGTCGGAGTTCTCGGAGCGCACGGACGGGTCGGCACCGCCGTCGTCGCCGCCGTGGAGAAGACCGAGGGGCTGGAACTTTCCGCAGCCCTGGACCACGGTGACGATCTCGAGGCGCTGGTCACCAGCGGCACCGAAATCGTCGTCGACTTCACGGTCCCCGACGCCGTCATGGGCAACCTGGAGTTCTGTGTGGCCCACGGCATCCACGCCGTGGTCGGCACCACCGGCTGGACCCCGGAGCGCTATGACACGCTGCGCGGCTGGCTGGCGGACAACCCGTCCACCGGTGTGCTCGTGGCACCGAACTTCGCCATCTCGGCAGTGCTGACGATGAAGCTCGCGGAGATCGCCGCACCCTACTTCGACTCCGCCGAGGTCATCGAACTGCACCACCCGAATAAGAAGGACGCTCCGTCCGGCACGGCGGTGCACACCGCCGAGGGTATCGCCCGCGCCCGGCAGGCCGCCGGCCTCGGCGCACAGCCGGACGCTACGGACCAGGAGCTCGACGGCGCCCGCGGCGCCGACGTCGACGGTGTGCCGGTGCACGCGGTGCGTATGACCGGCATGGTCGCCCACGAGCAGGTCATCCTGGGTGCTGCAGGTCAGACCCTGACCATCAAGCAGGACTCCTACGACCGTGAGTCCTTCGTACCCGGCGTGCTGCTGGGGCTGGACAAGGTTCCGTCCACTCCGGGGTTGACGATCGGGCTGGAGAAGTTCCTCGGGCTCGACACCCTCGGCGTCCCGGCCGAGTAGCGACCGGGAGTCGAGCAGCGATGTCCACCAACGCGGAATTCTCCGCACGTCTGATCTCTCAGACCACGTTCACCCCGCCGCAGGACGTCCCCTGGGAGCCGTCGCCGACCGGTGGTGACGCGTCGAACCTCGTGGAGTTCGCCGGACGCGCCTGCTACGAGACGTGGGACCGTCCGAACCCGCATACTGCGGCCAACGACGCCTACGTCCGGCACATTCTCGACGTAGGCCACACGAGCCTGCTGGAGCACGCCTCAGCGGGTGTGTACCTGCGTGGGGTGTCGCGTTCGTGCGCGCATGAGGTCATGCGCCACCGGCACTTCTCGTTCAGCCAGCTCTCGCAGCGTTATGTGCCGCAGGAGCAGTCCGCGGTGGTGGTGCCCGACGTCATCGCCGAAGACCCTGAGGTCGCTGAACTACTGCTGCACGCTACCGACGTGGCGCGCGATGCCTACGACGAACTCCTCGAGGCTCTCGAGGAGCGCTCCGCCGGTGAGACCAACTCGGTGCTGCGGGCCAAGCAGGCGCGTCAGGCGGCGCGTGCAGTGCTCCCCAACGCCACGGAAACCCGCTTCGTAATGACGGGCAATATGCGCTCCTGGCGCCATTTCATCGGTATGCGTGCCGCCGAGCACGCCGACCCGGAGATTCGCCGGGTGGCGGTGGCTTGCCTGGGCCTGCTCAGGACGGTGAGCCCGGAGATCTTCGACGATTTCACGGTGACCGAGCTGCGCGATGGCACGACCATGGCGACCAGCCCTTATGTGGCGGATATCTGAGTGTCGCGGCGCGCCGATGGGGGTCTTGGTACACAACCAGGCCCCTGGACGGTAACCTATGCTGACATGAGCACAGGTATGACAGCGACAAGAGGAGCCGAGATCTTCGGCACGGTCTCTGTGGCGATGGTGACGCCCTTCACGAAGGACGGCAGCATCGACCTGGATGCCGGTGTATCCCTAGCGGGACACCTGGTGGACCAGGGTTGCGACGCTCTTGTTCTGAGCGGCACCACGGGTGAGTCACCCACGGTCCGTCCCTCGGAGAAGATCGACCTGCTCAAGGCAGTCCGTGCCGAACTCGGCGACCGCGTGAAGCTCGTCGCCGGCAGCGGAACCTACAGCACCGCGGAATCCGTGGAGCTGTCGAAGGCGTCTGCGGACGCTGGCGCGGACGGCCTGCTCGTGGTCACCCCGTACTACTCCCGACCGAGTCAGGAAGGGCTCTACCAGCACTTCAGCACAGTTGCTGATGCGGTGGACACCCCGATCTGCCTCTACGACATTCCGTCCCGCTCGGTGGTCCCGATCGAGGCCGACACCATTCGTCGCCTCGCCGATCACCCGAACATCCAGGCGGTGAAGGACGCCAAGGGCGACCTTCCCACGGCGATGCAGCTGCTGGAGGAGACGGATCTGGCGTGGTACTCAGGGGATGACCCGTTGAATGTGCCGTGGCTCGCCGTTGGGGCGACCGGCATGATTTCCGTTATCGGACATGTCGCGGCCCCGCAGCTGCGCGCACTCCGCGACGCCGTCGACGCCGGTGACATCACCGGCGCCCGGACGATCGCCAACCGCCTGACCTCACTGACCCGCGCCCAGGCCCGGCTCGGAGGGGTGTCTTTCGCCAAGGCGGCACTCAAACTTCAAGGAATCGAGGTGGGCGCACCGCGCCTCCCGATCATCGACCCCACGCCGGAAGAGTACGACCGGCTGGCAGAGGACCTGCGTGACGCAGGAATTTAAGGACAACATGACTGAGAATCGTTCCCGGGCACGCAAGGTGACCCGGAAGGCCGCTCCGCCGAGCGCTGACACCAGCGCAGCGGACGTGAGCACCACCTTCAACGACGGTGGGCAGGCCAAGGCCGCCGCCGCCGAGCAGGCCAGCGCGGCCGAGCAGGGCAACCAGGTTGACAACAGCAACCAGGGCTCCGAGCAGGCCGACGGCAACAGCAACCAGGGTGGCAACAACCGCACCCGCTCGCGTCGTTCCCGTGGCCGCGGCAACGGTGGTAACGGCGGCAACGGCGGTAACAACCAAGGCGGCTCCAACAACTCCGGCAACAACCAGGGTGGCGGCAACAACCGCAACCGTGGCAACCGTGGTGGTAACAACGGTGGCGGCAATAACGGCGGCAACAACAACGGTGGCGGCAACAACCGCAACCGGGGCAACCGGGGCGGCAACAACGGCGGCAACCAGGGTGGAAACCAGGGCGGCGGTCGCCGTGGCACCGTGCAGACGATGCAGGGTGCAGACCTCACGCAGCGTCTGCCCAAGCCGCCGGCAGCGCCGAAGGACGGCATGCGCATCATCGCGCTCGGCGGTATCTCCGAGATCGGCCGCAACATGACCGTCTTCGAGTACCACAACCGCATCATCATCATCGACTGCGGCGTGCTCTTCCCGTCCTCCGGTGAGCCGGGCGTGGACCTGATCCTGCCGGACTTCTCCTACCTGGACGACAAGTGGGACCGCGTCGAGGCCCTGGTGGTCACCCACGGTCACGAGGACCACATCGGTGCGATCCCGTGGCTGCTCAAGCAGAAGGCCGACCTGCCGATCCTCGGCTCGCGGTTCACCTGCGCCCTGATCGCGGCGAAGTGCCAGGAGCACCGTCTGCGTCCGAAGCTGATCGAGGTCGACGACACCTCCCACGAGAACCGTGGCCCCTTCGACATCCGCTTCTTCAACGTCGGCCACTCCATCCCGGAGTGCCTCGGTGTTGCCCTGAAGACCGGCGCCGGCATGATCGTGCACACCGGTGACGTGAAGCTGGACCAGACCCCGGCCGACGGCCGTCCCACCGACCTGCCGGCGCTGTCGCGCTTCGGCGACGAGGGCATCGACCTGTTCCTGTGCGACTCCACCAACGCGACCACCCCCGGTGTGTCGCCCTCGGAGGCGGCGATCGGCCCGAACCTGCGCCGCATCGTCACCGAGGCCAAGCAGCGCGTGATCATCGCGTCCTTCGCGTCCAACGTCGCCCGCGTGCAGATGGCGGTCGACGCCGCCGTCGCCGCCGGCCGCAAGGTCGCCTTCAACGGCCGTTCGATGATCCGCAACATGGAGATCGCCGAGCGTCTCGGCCTGCTGACCGCCCCGCGCGGCACCATCGTCCAGATGGACGAGGCCGCCCGCATGGCACCGCACAAGGTCGTGCTGATCACCACCGGTACCCAGGGTGAGCCGATGGCCGCGCTGTCGCGCATGGCGCGTCGCGAGCACCGGCAGATCACCGTGCGTCCGGGCGACCTGATCGTCCTGTCCTCGTCGCTGGTCCCCGGCAACGAGGAGGCCGTCTTCGGCGTCATCAACATGCTCTCGCAGATCGGCGCTGAGGTCATCACCGGCAAGGACGCCATGGTGCACACCTCCGGCCACGGTTACTCCGGCGAGCTGCTGTTCCTGTACAACGCCGCGCGCCCGCGCAACGCGATGCCGGTGCACGGCGAGTGGCGCCACCTGCGCGCCAACCGCGAGCTGGCCATCTCCACGGGTGTCGCCCGTGACCACACCGTGCTCGCGCAGAACGGCGTGGTCGTCGACCTGGTCAACGGACAGGCCTCCGTGGTCGGCCAGATCCAGGTCGGCAACCTCTACGTTGACGGCGTCACCATGGGTGACGTGGGAGCCGAGGAGCTCGAGGACCGCACCGCGATGTCCGAGGGCGGCCTGATCTCCGTGACCGTCGTCGTGGACAACCGCACCGGTCGTCCGCTGGAGGATCCGCAGGTCCAGGCCCGCGGCTTCTCCGATGCATCGAAGGACATGATGCGTCAGGTCGCCGAGCTCGTCGACAACGTGATGCTCGACCAGTCCGGCTCCGGCGAGACCGACCCGTACCGCATGGCGCAGACCCTGCGCCGCAAGGTCGCGAAGTTCGTCAAGGACAAGTGGAAGCGCGAGCCGTTCATCGTGCCCACCGTGGTGCCGATGACGAGCGAGATCGTCGAAGAGCTCGACCCGGAGGACCACGTCCCCTCCCTGTAGTTAGGTAGTGCCGGCACACTCGGCACTCCGCACACGGTCCGCCCGGACCCGGCGTAGCATCGTGAGACATGACAGTCTCCCACGATGAACGCCTGGCCCTGGCGGACCTTTTGCTGTCCCTGGGCCCCGATGAGCCCACGCTGTGCGAGGGGTGGGCTACCCGCGACCTCGCCGTACATCTGGTGCTGCGCGAGTACCGTCCGGACGCGATGGCCGGGATGTTCCTGCCACCGCTGGCAGGGCACCTGGACTCGATGACCCGGCGGTACGAGGAGAAGTCCTTCGAGGATCTCGTAGAGCTCTACCGCATGGGCCCGCCGGTGTGGAACCCGATGCGCCTGGGCGACAAGTTCATCAATTTGGGCGAGAACTTCGTCCACCACGAGGACGCGCGCCGTGGGGGAGGGGAGTGCACCCCGCGTGACCTGCCCATGGCCACGAGGGACACGCTGTGGCGTGCGGTGTCGCAGATGGCGCGCGGGCTGATCCGCAGTTCCGGGGTCTCGGTGACCTTGGTGCGTACCGACGGGGCAGGGGAGTCGGTGACCGTGGGCAATACGTCCCCTGGAGTGACCGTGACCGGTGAGGCAGGCGAACTTCTCCTGTGGATTTACGGGAGAATCAAGGCCTGTGACGTGACCGTGGAGGGCAATGAGGAGGACGTGCGCCGGGTCAGCCTGTGAGCAGGGTATCGGCAGGAGGTTGGCACATGTCACTGATGTGACGCGTGTTGCGACTGTTAAAGGTGGGGTCGCCGGGCTAAACTGGCGCGCATGTCAACGACCAGTCGCACGCGTACCTCTCCCGGGAACTCCTCCCGGCGCTCCACTGGGCGTTCCACTCGTCCGTCCGGCGGCTCACCGAAGCGCGCTACGACGCAGACCAGGCGGATGCCGTCCTACGATACGACCGACTTCGAGCGCACCGGTGGCGCTTTCAGCGCCGTCGGCTCCTCGATGGGGTCCATGTTCAGTGGCGCGTCCCGCGGGATCGGCGGGCTCGCGCGCAAGCTGTCGGTGAAGACACCGGATGTTCCGGACGACCAGCGCGGCGACGGCGGCTACGAGGCTGCCGAACTGCCCACGACCGTGATCGACAGGGCCAGTGCGGGCAAGAAAGCCGGCAAGTCGTCCGGCAAGAAGACCGAGAAGGTCGAGAAAGCCGAGAGTAAGACCACGAAGAAGCCGGGGAAGAAGACCGCATCGAAGGGAGTGGACAGGGACGTGGAGGACGACAGGACGGCGTCCGGCGCAGGTGCCGAGGGGCTCGACGGCGAAGACGGGGACCTGAACGGCGACGCCGCGCGTGAGCGCGTGGGCGGCGGGGCCGACGGCCCGGCCCTCGGCGCGCTCGCCCTCGCCCTGATCGTTGCCGGAACGTCCTGGTTCGGCGTCGGCGGCACCGTCGGTGGCGGCATTGATTTCGTGCTGACTTATCTCATTGGTGCTGCGGCACTGCTGGTTCCCGTCCTGCTGGTCTCGACGGCCTGGATCCTCATGGTCGGCGTCGAGACCACCCAGCGCTCCCGGCTGCGTCTCGGTGCCGGTATCGGCATCATTGTTCTGTCCGTCCTGGGCATCATCCACATTCTCGCCGGTCAGCCCGGCACCGTGGAGGGAAGGGCGTCTGCCGGCGGGATCGTGGGACAGTTCGTGGGTACGCCCATGGCCGTGGGCTTCAGTGAGTATGTTGCTGTTCCGTTGCTGCTGATGGTGATCGTCTACGGCGGGCTGCAGCTCACGGGCATGACTGTGCGTCAGCTCGTCTCTGCGCTTGCCGGGTGGCTCGGATACCGCGCCCGAAGTCGGGCCGGATTCCGGGATGACGGTGACTACGGAGACTATGACGACTACGGCGACGAGGGCTACGACGAGTATGCCTCCGTCGATCGAGAGCTCGACGACGCCGTGCGCCAGGACCGCGCGCCGCGCGCCACCTCGGCGTTGAGTAGGACGCGACGAGCCTCCGAATCCCCGGCGCCGCGCCGTCCGTCGCCGATGGACAACTACCCGGTCGACAACAACACCGACGACCAGGCGACCCTGGTGTTCCGTGGGAAGAATCCGCAGCAGCTCGCGGATCCGGGCGCCCCGGTCGAGGATGATGACCTGCAGGCCCCTACCGTCGACGAGGCGGTTCCCGCTCCCCGCGGTTCGCGTCCTGCCGCGACGGCCAGCACCAGCAGCAGCAGCACCAGCAGCATTGACGACGATCTCTTCTCGGACGACGCAGCACCCACTGCGCCTGCGGCACAGAAGAAGTCTGCGCCGAAGAGCCCGGTGACCCCGGTCGTTACCCCGGCCCCTGTGCCGACCCCGACCCCTGCGCCTTCGGTGGCACCCGCAGCAGCCGCCGCCCCGGCTGAGCGCTCTGCCGCCGATGATCGCGAGGAGACGCGTCGGCGTATTCTCGCGCGCTCCAGCGCCGACCCGGACGCCGCGAGCGCGGCGGCAGCGTCCGGTGCGTCCGGCACGTCCGGGGTCGAGGAGAACCCGACCGTGGCCGACGTGACCTCGGCCGAGTACCTCCTGCCGTCCACCGAACTGCTGGTCCCCGGCGAGGCCGCCAAGACCCACAGTGAGGCCAATGATCGCATGATCGAGGCGATCACCGAGGTCTTCGCCGAGTTCAAGATCGACGCCCAGGTCACCGGTTTCTCCCGCGGGCCCACCGTGACCCGCTACGAAATCGAGCTCGGGCCCGGCGTGAAGGTCTCCAAGATCACCAACCTGCAGTCCAACTTGGCCTACGCCGCCGCCACGGACAACGTGCGGCTGCTGACCCCGATCCCCGGCAAGTCCGCCGTGGGCATCGAGGTGCCCAACAGCGACCGCGAGATGGTGCGTCTCGGCGACGTGCTCAACGCCCCCAACGTCCACAACGACCCCGACCCGATGCTCATCGGTCTGGGTAAGGACATCGAGGGCACCTTCGTGGCGCACTCGATCCAGAAGATGCCGCACCTGCTCGTCGCCGGCTCTACCGGTTCCGGTAAGTCCGCCTTCGTCAACTCCCTGCTGGTGTCCGTGCTCACCCGCGCGACGCCGGAGGACGTGCGCCTGATCCTCATCGACCCGAAGATGGTGGAGCTGACCCCCTACGAGGGCATCCCGCACCTGGTGACCCCGATCATCACGCAGCCGAAGAAGGCCGCCGCCGCCCTGACCTGGCTGGTCGAGGAGATGGAGCAGCGCTACATGGACATGAAGTCCACGCGCGTGCGCCACATCAAGGACTTCAACCGCAAGGTGAAGTCCGGTGAGATCACCACGCCCGCCGGCTCCGAGCGCGAGTACCGCCCGTACCCGTACATCGTCTGCGTCGTCGACGAGCTCGCCGACCTGATGATGACCGCGCCCAAGGAGATCGAGGACGCGATCGTGCGCATCACCCAGAAGGCCCGCGCCGCCGGCATCCACCTGGTGCTCGCCACGCAGCGTCCTTCGGTGGACGTGGTCACCGGTCTGATCAAGACCAACGTGCCCTCCCGCCTGGCCTTCGCCACGTCGTCGCTCACCGACTCCCGCGTGATCCTGGACCAGGGTGGTGCGGAGAAGCTCATCGGCATGGGCGATGGGCTGTTCATCCCGCAGGGCGCGGGCAAGCCGCTGCGTATGCAGGGTGCCTTCGTCACCGACGAGGAGGTCCAGGCTGTGGTCGACGCGGCCAAGGACCAGGCCGAGCCCGACTACACCGACGGCGTCACCGAGGATAAGGCCGCCGAGGCGAAGAAGGACATCGACCCGGACATCGGCAACGACCTCGAGGACCTGCTGCAGGCCGTGGAGCTCGTGGTCACCAGCCAGTTCGGCTCGACCTCGATGCTGCAGCGCAAGTTGCGCATCGGCTTCGCCAAGGCCGGACGCCTGATGGACCTCATGGAGACCCACGGCGTCGTGGGCCCGTCCGAGGGATCGAAGGCCCGCGATGTGCTGGTCAAGCCCGAGGAGCTGGACACTATCGTCTGGATGCTCAAGGGCGCCGACCCGGCCGAGGCGCCGAAGGACGCCCAGGGCGAGGCCGATGCCTGGGACGACGGGTACGGCGAGGCCGACTACGACCAGGGCGGCTACGCGCAGGCCGACTACGCAGCCGAGCCGGCTCCGGCAGGTGATGCGCCCAGCGGGTACCCGAGTCAGGACAGCGACCCCACCGGGGAGATCCCCGTGGTTCAGGCGCAGGACGAGCCGCGCGTGGTGCGCGCCGACCCGTCCGGCACCACCGGCGTGTTCTAGTCTCGACCGGGCTGCGCCGTCGGGGAGGGGCCGCCCTGCCGGCGGTTCTGGTATAGTCCTGAAGCGTCAGGAGGGGAGTACCCCGCCCGCGGCACTGATCGTCAACACGGCGACCGTCATCGGTCCCCGGTCGTGCCGGCCACCAGGAGTTTGTTTTCCGGTGGTGGGGGAGACCTCCGGTCCACCTAGCCGACCGGAGGTTTCGACCCGCCATGGAAGTTAACGCCCTCACCTGGATCATCACCATCGTGGTGATCGCAGGATTCTTCGTCTTCGACTTCTACGCCCACGTGCGTACCCCCCACGCTCCCACCATCAAGGAATCCGCCTGGTGGAGCCTGTTCTACGTCGCTTTGGCCTGCTGTTTCGGCGTGTTCTTGTGGTTCACCTGGGGTGAGCCCGGCGACCCCCACGTCCACGGGGTGGAGTTCTTCACCGGCTACGTCACCGAAAAGGCGTTGAGCGTGGACAACCTCTTCATCTTCGCGCTGATCATGGGCACATTCAAGGTGCCGCGGGAGTACCAGCAGAAGGTGCTGCTGATCGGCATCGCCCTGGCCCTGGTGTTCCGCGGAATCTTCATTGCTTTCGGTGCCGCCGCCATCGACGCCTGGTCCGACGTCTTCTACATCTTCGGCATCTGGTTGCTGTGGACCGCATTCAGCGTGGTCCGCGACGAAGTCTCCGATAAGCCGGAGAAGGACCCCAGCGACATGAAGCTGATCAAGACGCTGAACAAGGCCGTTCCCGTGGCCGACGAGTACCACAGTGACAAGTTGTTCGTGCGTCGTCTGGGCAAGATCGCCGTCACCCCGCTGCTGGTCTGCCTGGTGGCAATCGGCATGACGGACCTGATGTTCGCCCTGGACTCCATCCCGGCGATCTACGGCATCACCCAGGAGCCCTACATCGTGTTCACCACCAACGCCTTCGCGTTGCTGGGTCTGCGCCAGATGTACTTCCTGCTGGACGGACTGCTGGACCGCCTGGTGTACCTGCCGTACGGCCTGGGTGTGATCCTGGCCTTCATCGGCGTCAAGCTGGTGCTGCACGCGCTGCACGAGAACGGCCTGCCGTTCATCAACGGTGGCGAGCCGGTGCTGGGCGCCCCCGAGGTGGAGACGGTGACCTCGCTGATCGTGATCATCGGCGTGCTGGCGGTCACGGTGATCGCCAGCTTGCTGAAGTCGCGGCACGACGCGGGCAAGGAAGAGGCGGCTGAGGACGACGGCGGGGAAGACGGGGCCGAGGACGACGCGGCCTCCGTAGAGTCTGCTGGCAACCACTGATGTCGGGCCCCGTCGGTGTTACCACCGATGGGGCCTACTGGGTAGGATGTGAAGGGTGCAAGAGACTCAGCACGAGATGCAGAACAGTGACGATCGCGGCTCCCACGGCACCATGACCGGTGCGCGTCGGTCGCAGTTCGGTCGCGCCGTCCACCGGTTCAACCTGCCCAATGTCCTGACCACCGTGCGGATCATCCTGATCCCGGTGTTCGTGTGGCTGCTCATCGCGGCCGGGCCATTGGAGGGCACGCGGGACCTTGACTACGCCCTGCGCTGGTGGGCCCTTGTGGCCTTCTGCGTGCTGATGGCCACCGACCAGCTCGACGGGTTCCTGGCGCGGCGCTATGAGGTGATCACCGACTACGGCAAACTCGCCGATCCCATCGCCGACAAGGCGTTGATGATCTCGGCGATGGTGTCGCTGAACATCCTCGGCGACCTGTGGTGGTGGGTCACGGTGGTGATCGTTGTCCGCGAACTCGGCATCACGGTGTGGCGCATGGTCCTGGCCCGTCGGGGCAAGGTTGTCCCGGCCTCTAAGGGCGGCAAGTTGAAGACGGTCCTGCAAACCCTCGCGGTCGCTATGGTGATCGCCCCGCTGCCGGAGTGGACGAACTGGTTGACCTACCCGCTGGTGGGCCTGGCCGTGCTGGTGACTGTCGTGACGGGCGTGCAGTACCTGCTGGATTCGCGTAACCGCGCCGGTGCCCCGGAGGCCTCGGATGCCTGAGGCTAGGGGGGCGGCGCTGCCGGGGATCCTGGCGCGTCGACTGGTGACAGCTGCGACGTCCGCCGGGTTCACGGTGGCCACCGCGGAGTCCCTGACGGCAGGGGCGATCGCTTCGACGGTGGCGGACATCCCCGGCGCCTCGGCGGTGCTGCGTGGAGGTCTCGTTGTCTACGCCACAGACCTTAAGGCCAGTCTGGCCGGCGTGGACGAAACGCTGTTGGACGCTAAGGGGCCGATCGATCCCGACGTCGCTCGGGAGCTCGCCCGTGGCGCGGCGACGCGCTGTGGTGCGGACATTGGCCTCGGCGTGACGGGCGTGGCCGGCCCGGACAGCCAGGACGGCCACCCGGTCGGTGAGGTTTACGTAGCCGTGTGGTCCGCCCCTCGTGCCGGGGAGGAGGCCATCGACCACGTGGTGTCACTGTCTGAGGCCGACTTCGGCTCCTCGGAACCCACGGGGCCCACGCGGCGCGACGTGCGCACCGCCGCCACGTCCCGCGCCCTGTCGCTCGCGATCGACGCCGTGGACGCCCTCGATGCCCTTGGCGTCGTCGCTGACGACGTCTGACATACCTGGTGTTGGGGATTGTCGTGGGGGATATCAAGACGACATAGTCTGGGTAGTCTAGACTTGGCGGGAACAAAATCGCACCCCCAACCGTTGGAGACGGTGATGGCAAAGCACACTTCGGTACTCGAGAAAGAACGGCCCGACGTCGACCTGGCGGGGGTGGACGCGGTCTCCACGACGCTCGCCGAACCGCTCCTGCGTGAAGCCCTCGGCGCGACATTGCGAGGCTTCCGTGAGGACTCCCACCGCACGTTGCGTGAGCTCGCTGTGGCCGCGAACGTGAGCCCGGGCTACCTCTCTGAGCTGGAGCGTGGCCGCAAGGAAGTCTCCTCGGAACTGCTGGCGAGTGTGTGCGTGGCCTTGGGAATCAGGGTGTCCCAGGTGATCATCGAGGCGGCGGCGATGATGGCGTTCGATGCGGCCGCAGCCGAACTCACCGCCGCCACCCCGGTCGAGCCCATGCCCGCATCCTCGCGCTGATATACTTTCGTGGTTCACATCTAGCTGTTACGCACCGACCCTGCGACTTCACCGCCCCGTCCGAAGGAGACGTTCAGACCCATGGCAAACCCGTTCTCTAAGGCCTGGAAGTACCTCATGGCGCTGTTCGACTCGAAGATCGAGGAGAACGCCGACCCGAAGGTGCAGATCGAGCAGGCCATCCGTGAGGCGCAGAACCAGCACCGCCAGTTGTCCCAGCAGGCGGCTGCCGTCATTGGCAACCAGCGTCAGCTCGAGATGAAGCTGAACCGTCAGCTCGCCGAGATCGAAAAGCTCCAGGCCAACACCAAGCAGGCGCTGACCTTGTCCGACAAGGCTCGCTCCGAGGGTGATAACCAGAAGGCCGTGGAGTACGAGAACGCCGCCGAGGCTTTCGCCGCACAGTTGGTGACCTCCGAGCAGTCCGTCGAGGACATGAAGCAGTTGCACGACCAGTCGCTGCAGCAGGCGGACCAGGCCAAGAAGGCCGTGGAGCGCAACTCGATGCAGCTGCAGCAGAAGGTGTCCGAGCGCACCAAGCTGCTCAGCCAGCTCGAGCAGGCGAAGATGCAGGAGAAGGTTGCCGACTCCCTGCAGTCCATGGACCGGGCGGCCAGCGCGGACTCGCCGAACCTGGACCAGGTCCGCGAAAAGATCGAACGCCGTTACTCCAACGCCCTCGGCCAGGCCGAGCTGGCGGAGAACTCCGTGCAGGGCCGGATGGCAGAGGTCGAGCAGGCCGGCGTGCACATGGCCGGTCACTCCCGCCTGGAGCAGCTGCGTGCCGAGATGGGTGGCGGCAACTCCGGTCAGAACGCCGTGTCCGGCTCCGGCTCGCAGCAGGCGATCAACCAGGGTCAGCCCCAGGCCCAGTCGGTGAATAACGACGCCGTCGCGCAGAAGATGCGCGAACTCCGGGGGGAGTAGGCTTCGTCACATGGTGACCCCGCCCGACGACAGCTCCCGTAGGGAGGCGCGCGGGGAGGCCCGTAGCGACGGGGGACATGCGCTGCGGGCCTCGACCGCGGACAGGGAGCGCGTCCTCGCCGAATTGTCCGAGGCAACCGCCCGCGGGCAGATCGACCTGGGGGAGTTCGACGAACGTTGCGCGGCCGCGTGGAGTGTTGGCTCGCGCGCGGATCTCGCCGCGCTGCTCGATGACCTCGTCGTCGATCCGATGGCCGTCGTCCTGGGCACGTCTCGTCGCAACGCGGGTGCCTCGCCCGTCCGTCCACCGGGGTCGGCACTCGCCACGTCCGGCGATGCCAGGGTCACCGGCGCACCGGGCTCGGCGTGGTCGGTCGCGGTGATGTCCGGGGTGGACAAGAAGGGGGAGTGGGCCTGCGCTCGGGCCCACCGGGTGGTTGCCGTGATGGGAGGCGCGCTGCTTGACCTGAGGAATGCTGTTTTCGAGGCCCCGGAGACCGTCATCACCGTCACCGCGGTGATGGGCGGCGTGCAGATCCTGGTCCCGGAAGACGTCCGGGTGGTCGAGCACGGATTCGGGTTGATGGGCGGCTTCGGCAGCGCCCGGGCCAAGTCAGTCCGACTACGCGAACGTGATCTGCCGCCCGATGCCCCCGTAGTGCGGGTGCGTGGCATCGCTGTGATGGGCGGCGTCGAGGTCAAAACGGTGCCGCGGCGGGCCACCGGGGAGATCTCGGCGCCATAAGTGGTGGGAGTTGTCACTCCGCCGCGCCGCGCGCACGCAGCGCGTCGGCGATGGAACGGGCACGCAGGATCGTCCTGACGACGACGGGGACGCCGAAGGCGGTCAGCGAGACCGAGACGGATCGTGATCCGCGGGCACGCCGGGCGTCCAACACGTCGTTGACGGCTTGGACTTGTAGGGGGATCAGGCGCAACGTGAGCGTCAGTGCAAGGCTGATCTGGTCCACGGGGATGCCGAAACGAGCGAAGGGGGCGAGCATCCTCTCGAAGGTGGCCATCATCTCCGAAACGCGCGTGGTGAGGGTGAGTACGATCGCTCCGGCGATTGCGGAGAACAGGACGGTGACCATGGTCGCCGCCTGTTGGCCGTCGGTGCGCCACCACAGCATCAGTCCGAGGAATATCAGCAGCGGCAGTGCGCCGCTGATCTGACGTACCAGCAGTCGTGGGGGGATGCGGGCGATCGCCGCCACGAGCGCCACCATGGCAATGCAGATGACTCCGCCGACCCAGGAGTTGACCAGCACGGCGGAGGCAATGAGGAAGACGCTGAGTACTATCAGCTTTGCTCCAGGTGCGGCGCGATGGACGAGGGATGTTCCGGGGGAGTAGACACCGAGTGGAACGCGCGACGGGCTGATCACCGGCAGCCCACCTCCTCCATGCGCCGGACGTAGTCGGCGATGACGTCCTGCGGGGCACCGTCGCCGACGATCCTGCCGTCGTCGACGCAGATCGTCCGGTCGGCGTCCGCGGCGAGATCCAGGTCGTGGGTGACGGTGATGACCTGCTGCTCCAGGGAGTCCAGCGTCCGGCGCAGCCGATTGCGGTTGACCAGGTCGAGCAGGCAGGACGGTTCATCGGCGACGACGACCTGTGGCGACAGTGCGGTGATCGAGGCGAGCGCGAGCATCTGCTTCTCGCCGCCGGACAGCAGGTGCGGCGACTGTTCGTCCTTGCCTTCCAGTCCGACCGCCCGCAGGGCGTGGGCGACGCGTTCGGCGATCTGCGGGCGGGACAACCCGGAGCCGCGCAGAGAGAAGGCCACGTCCTCCGCCACGCTGGGCATGATGATCTGATTGTCGGGGTCGGAGAAGAGGAAACCCACGGCACCACGCACTTTGCGCCCGCGGCGTCCGACGGGGACACCGTCGACCTCCACCGTTCCGGAGGTGGCGGGGGTCAGTCCGTTGATCATCCGAATCAGAGTGGACTTGCCAGAGCCATTGGCGCCGACGATGCTGATGCGCTGCTCGGTGAGATCGAGGGTCACCGGGTGGAGGATCGTGGAGCCGTCGATGATGACGCCGGCCTCGCGGTAGGTGACGGTCATGCAGTGACCCCGGCCTTGTTCCGGCGTGAGAACCGGGCCAGGTCTGGAATCGCGCGCAGCACGGCGGCGGCGATGAGTGCGGCGACCACCATCTTGATGATGTCACCGGGGATGAACGGGGCGTTGGAGACCAGCGCACCGGTGAAGTCCATGCCCGTGCGAAGTACCAGGCCGACGCTGCCGCAGAGGTACTGAACGCAGACGCCGACGAGTCCGGCGAAAATAAAGACACCCACGCGTGCAACGTGGCGACGCGGAGCGAGCTGGGCGATGGCCCCGATGACGATGGCGGAGACGACGTAGCCAACGATATAGCCCACCGTGGGGCCGGCGACGGCGGCGAGTGCGGGCTTCCAGCCGGCCATATTGGGCACGCCGAGGAACCCGACCGAGATGAAGAGCAGCACGGCGAGGCCACCGCGCTTCCACCCGAGGATCATCGCCGTCAGGGCGACGCCCATGTTCTGCAGTACGATCGGGACGCCGAGAGAGCCGACCGGAATCGTCACCGCGCCGAGCACGATGATCAGGGCGGCGAAGGTCGCCATCAGGGCGATGTCGGTGGCCGTGGACCGACGGCCGGCCTGAGGCTTCGGGGCGGCAGTATCGGCCGTGCCTGCAGCGTCGGCCGGGCGGGTTGATGAGTTCACCATGTGAAGAACTCTAGCCCGTGGCTTGTACGCCGTTCAAGACCGGGGTGAAAAGGGTGCGTCTGTTAGCGTATGGGCCATGCGACGTACGGAGTTCGACCGGTTGGTCCACGGAGAGTTCGGCGACTCGTTCGGCAGCTGGATCGCCGGGAGTCACGTCCTCGCGGGGCTCGGGGAGACGCCCGCCGAACTGATCGAACAGGGGCACGATCTGCGGGAGGTTTGGTTGTCACTGTGCGATGACTTCGAGGTCCCCTCGGAACGTCGGCTCGGTGAAGACCTGTGACTGTACCTGCGTGTGCAGGGGTGGTGGACGGCGCAATTTCGGGGCGTGTCGACTTCTCTCGAACACAGGTTCGTGTATTGTCTGTGGTGTCCACTCGGTGCGGTAGAAATAGTCAGTGACGCCGACGGCCTCCCCAGGGAACCCCGGGAGGTGCCTGGCGAGTCTCTCCTGTACGGAGACTTCTGTACAAGTGGAGGTCTCAGGGTGAGGTCCACGGGGCGCTGCACACCGGCAGTGCCGAGAATACGAACGGAAATGAGGGCACATGGCCACCAAGAAGAAGAGCGGGAACGGCAACGCAGGTGCTGACCGCCAGAAGGCGCTCGACCTTGCGATGTCGCAGATCGAGAAGGACTTCGGCAAGGGTGCGGTGATGCGACTCGGCGACGACAATCGTCCTCCGATCCAGGTCATCTCCTCCGGCAACATCGCAATCAACGTGGCGCTGGGGCTCGGCGGTTTCCCGCGTGGACGTGTCGTCGAGATCTACGGCCCGGAGTCCTCAGGTAAGACGACGGTGGCGCTACACGCCATCGCCGAGGCGCAGAAGGCTGGCGGCATCGCCGCCTTCGTCGACGCCGAGCACGCCCTGGACCCGGATTACGCGAAGAAGCTGGGTGTGGACACGGACAACCTCCTGGTGTCGCAGCCGGATACCGGTGAGCAGGCCCTCGAGATCGCCGACATGCTCGTGCGTTCCGGTGCCATCGACATCATCGTCGTCGACTCCGTGGCCGCGCTGACCCCGAAGGCCGAGATCGACGGCGACATGGGCGACAGCCATGTTGGTCTGCAGGCTCGACTGATGAGCCAGGCGCTGCGAAAGATGACCGGTGCGCTGCACCAGACCGGGACGACGGCGATCTTCATCAACCAGCTGCGCGAGAAGATCGGCGTGATGTTCGGTTCCCCGGAGACCACCACCGGCGGTAAGGCCCTGAAGTTCTACGCCTCCGTGCGCTGTGATGTGCGCCGAATCCAGACGTTGAAGGACGGGCAGGACGCGGTGGGTAACCGCACCAAGATGAAGATCGTGAAGAACAAGGTCTCCCCGCCGTTCAAGATCGCCGAGTTCGACATCCTCTACGGTGAGGGTGTCTCGCGCGAGGGCTCGATCATCGACCTGGGCGTGGACAATGGGCTCGTGAAGAAGTCGGGCTCCTGGTACACCTACAAGGGCGACCAGCTGGGCCAGGGCAAGGAGAAGGCCCGCGATTTCCTCAAGGCCAACCCGGACCTGTCCTCCGAGATCGAGGACGGCATCATGCGAACCCTGCAGGTCGGCCCCTACGCCGCATCGAAGGGTGCCGAGGCCCCCGAGGCGGAGGCGGAGGCGGAGTCCACGATGGACGTCCCGGGTATCGAGGACCCGGACAACGTGCCGATCAGCGTGGTCCCCACGTTCGATGACGAGGAAGACGACTAGACAGGGGAGGTCCGGTGTCTGCGTCTGATCCCAGCACGCCTGACTCCAGCTCCTCTGACCGGATCGAGCAGCTGCAGGCGGCCATCGCCGCCGTGCAGCGTGGTGAGACCGGTGAGGAGATCATCGATGAGAGCCTCGAAGAGCGCCTCGCGCCCCTGAAGTCGAAAGCCACCCGGCTAATCAGCCACCGAGACCGCTCGGCCGCCGAACTCAGGACACGCCTCGCGGAGAGCAAGGGGGCCGACGGGGAGACCGCCGAGCCCGACCTGGTGGACCTTGTCGTCGAACGGTGTATCGCCAACGGCATGGTGGACGATGAACGATTCGCCAATGAGTGGGTCCGCCAGCGTCAGCACAACCAGCGCAAGTCCGTCAGCGTGCTGCGGCGCGAGTTGGTGACGAAAGGCGTGGCCTCCCACATCATTGAGGAAGCGCTGTCCCAGGTCGACGAAGCCGACCAGGAGGCCATTCTCGATGACCTGCTGACGAAGAAGGCGGGCACCGTGTCCACGGTGCCCGCCGATCGCCGGGACTATGAGCGCCATCTGCGCCGCATCGTCGGCGTCGCCGCTAGGCGGGGGTTCCCCGAGGGCAGGAGCCTCACCCGGGCCCGCCGTGCCCTCGATCTGAGGATCGAGGAGCTCGGGGGAGACGCCAGCTAGTCAGAAGCTAGCCAGTAGCTAGTCGGTCGTCGACCTTAGGTCCTTGTGACCTTCGGCATGCCAGTCGACATTCACGGAGTCCTTCGTCTCAAGACCCTGATCCTTCTGGTGGGGGACCTTGGCCGTGATGTTGCGACGGGCACGACCGGCACGCAGCTGCTGCTCCATGCGCTCCGCCAGCTTGGAGAGTCCGAAGTTGATCAGGATCATGATCGCCGCGACCACAAGCAAGGCCGGGAGCATCGCACCGTAGAACTCACCGAGCTGACGGCCGGAACGCACGACCTCGACGAAGTTCACGCCGTAACCAAGCGCGGAGTCCTTCAGCGCGATGACCATCTGCGAAACGATGGCAGGCAGCATGGCCGCCACCGCCTGGGGGAGCAGGATTTTGCGCATCATCTGACCCCAGGACAGGCCCAGCGCCGAGGCCGCCTCGGACTGGCCCTTGGGCAGCGACTCGATGCCGGAACGTAGGATCTCGGCGATCACCGACCCGTTGTACAGGGTCAGTGAAGTCACGACGGCCGCGAAACCCAGGTAGGTCGACGGGAAGACGGCGTAGTGGCCGAAAAGGGCGTAGGTGAAGATCATCAGCACGAGCACCGGGATCGAGCGGAAGAACTCGACCACCACACCGGCGAACCAGCGCACCGGGGCGATCGTCGACAGTCGGGCGATGCCGAACACCGCGCCGAAGACCAGCGACAGCACGATCGAGACAATCGCCGAGGCGAAGGTCCAGAACAGACCCGGCAAGATATAGGTCGTCCAGGTGTTCCCGTAGAAGAAGATCTCCCACTTGGCCTTGTCGAGCTGTCCGCCGTCATTCAGTTTCACCAGAACGAAGGCCAGGATCAGCAGCAGGAGAACCACGGTGACGACCGTGAGTACCCGGTTGAACCGGACCGCCTTGGGGCCCGGGGCGTCGTAGAGGACTGTTGCACGTGTAGACATCAGCGCTTCACCGCCCAACGCTTGCCGGCCCAGCCGAAGAACAGGCCGGTCGGGAGGGTGAGGATGATGAAGCCGACGGCAATGATGCCGGCGATGATAAACAGGTCACTGGCGTAGTTCTCCGTCATGGTCTTCATCAGCAGCGAGGCTTCGCCGACGCCGATGACCGACGCAATGGTCGTGTTCTTGATCAGAGCGATCAATGTGTTGCCCAGCGGGACGATGGCCCCGCGGAAGGCCTGGGGCAGCACGATGTGCCGGAAGTTCTGGGTAAAGTTCAGGCCCAGCGAGCGGGCGGCTTCGGCCTGGCCGAAGGGCACGGTGTTGATGCCGGAGCGCAGCGACTCGGCCACGAAGGTCGAGGTGTAGAGGATGAACGCCAGGACCGCGAGGCGGAAGTTCTGCTGTTCAATGAAGTTGGCGCTGGAGTTCGAGGCCAGCAGCAGATTCAGCTGGTAGTAGAGACCCAGCGACATGATCAGGGCGATCAGAGTAAGCGGGGTATTACGCACGGTGTTGATGTAGACCGTGGAGACAGTCCGCAGGATGCCGACCGGGCAGACCCTCATGGCGGTGAGGATCGTCCCCAGGATCAGCGCACCGATAGCAGACCAGAACGCGAGTTTGATCGTCATCCAGAAGACGGACAACAGTTGTGGGCCCATTTCGGCCCAGAGATCGGGATTCATGTCGGTACCTCCCTTCCTTTCAGATGTGGTTCTAGTCTTCGGTGAACGAGAGGTCGCCGATGTCGGGCTTCGGCCCGATCTCGAAGTCGTCGCCCAGGTTGTCCTTGACGATCTGCTCGAAGGCTCCGGAGTCGTACATCTCCTCCAGGGCCTCGTTGACCGCGTCACGATCGGCACCGTCACCCTTGGGCAGGCCGATGCCGTAGTGCTCGTCGGTCCAGAAGGAGCCGTCCGGGTTCTGTAGCTGGATCACGCGGAAGTCGTCGTCGTAGCGCTCCTTGTAGCGCTGGGCGAATCCGGCGAGGATCGTCGCGTCGGTCGTCAGTGCGTCCACCACGCCCTGCTTCACGCCCTCGGCGCAGGCGGCGTAGGTGTCGAACTCCTGGAGCTGCACGCCGGGCAGGGCTTCCTTGACCTTCTGTGCGGGGGTGGAGCCGGAGACCGAGCACAGTCGCATGCCGTCCTTGACGTCCTCCAGCCCGGTGATGCCGGTCTCTGCTTCGATCAGTAGGCCCTGGTGGGTGACCATGTAGGGCCCGGCGAAGTCGACGGCCGCCAGGCGTCCGGCGTTGATCGAGTAGGTGGCGGCGATCATGTTGACCTCGCCGTTGTTGATCAGGGTCTCGCGCTGGGAGGAGGGCGTCTCGCGCCATTCCATGTCGGGGACGTTCCACCCGTTCTTGTCGGCGATGTACTCGACGACGTAGCGGGAGACGTCGACGTCCATGCCAACGAACTCCTTGTCCGGCGTGCGCTCGCCGAGTCCGGGCTGGTCGAACTTGGTGCCCAGGGTCACACTGCCGTTCTCGATGTCAGCAAGCAGGGAGCGCGGCTCCGAGTTTCCGCACGAGGCCATAGTGGCGGCACCGGCGACAACGAGGACCGCGGCGGTGACACGTCGCATTGTGTTCTTGATCGTCATCTTCTGCCCCCTCACTAGTGCCCGACGATCTTCGCCAGGAAGTCCTTGGCCCGGTCGGACTCGGGATTGGTGAAGAAGGTCTCCGGATCGGTGTCCTCGACGATGGCACCGTCGGCCATGAAGAGGATGCGGTCGGCGGCGCGGCGGGCGAAGCCCATCTCGTGGGTGACGACGACCATCGTCATACCCTCGCTGGCGAGGCCGGCCATCACGTCAAGGACCTCGTTGATCATCTCGGGGTCCAGGGCGGAGGTCGGCTCGTCGAAGAGCATGACCTTCGGCTCCATCGCCAGGGCGCGGGCGATGGCGACGCGCTGCTGCTGGCCACCGGAGAGCTGGGCGGGGTACTTGTCGGCCTGCACGGCGATGCCGACGCGGTCCAGGAGACGGTCGGCGGCCTTGGACGCGTCCGACTTGGAGGTCTTGCGCACCTTCATTGGTGCCAGGGTGACGTTGTCGCGGATCGTCATGTGGCTGAACAGGTTGAAGGACTGGAAGACCATGCCGACCTCGGAGCGCAGCCGGGCCAAGTCCTTGCCCTCCTCGGGGAGAAGTTCGCCGTCGATCCGGATGTCTCCGGTGTCGATGGTTTCCAGCCGATTGATCGTCCGGCACAGGGTCGACTTGCCGGAGCCGGACGGCCCCAGCACCACCACGACCTGGCCCGAGGGGATGTCCAGGTTGATGTCCTTCAGCGCCTGGAAATCACCGAAATACTTGTTCACCCCGGTGAGGGTGATCATGCTTGATGCATTCTCGTGAACTGTCATGGGAGAAGTCTAGTGTTAGGTGCGCCATCATAGGGAACCCGCTGAGGGTTGTATCACGTTACGATTCTGTTAATACCGGCGAATGTGCAGTTCCCGGGCGCTTGGCGCGGGTGTTCTTAGGGTCTGGCGGGGGTGCTGCACTACACTCGGGGACCGTGGTTGAATCCCGTAGTACTGCAGAAATGACCCGGCCTGACAACCGGAACAACCGGACGTACGAGGTGCGTACCTTCGGTTGCCAGATGAATGTCCACGACTCGGAGCGACTCTCCGGCCTGCTCGAGGACTCCGGCTACGTCCCAGTTTCTGGCGGCTCGACGCCGGACGTGGTGGTGTTCAATACGTGCGCGGTCCGGGAGAACGCCGACAACCGTCTTTATGGCACCCTTGGCCAGCTCAAGGAGGTCAAGGACGGCCATCCGGGCATGCAGATCGCGGTGGGCGGGTGCATGGCGCAGAAGGACAAGCAGACCGTCGTCGACAAGGCCCCGTGGGTGGACGTGGTCTTTGGCACGCACAACATGGGCTCGCTGCCCACCCTGTTGTCGCGTAGCGAGCACAACCGGCGCGCCGAGGTCGAGATCGTCGATTCGCTCGAACAGTTTCCCTCCGTGCTGCCGGCCAAGCGTGAGTCGACTTACGCCGGCTGGGTGAGTGTGTCGGTGGGCTGCAACAACACCTGCACGTTCTGCATCGTGCCCTCGTTGCGCGGTGCGGAGCAGGACCGTCGCCCGGGCGACATCCTGGCGGAGGTCGAGGCGCTGGTCGCCCAAGGCGTCACCGAGGTCACGCTGCTGGGCCAGAACGTCAACGCCTATGGAGTGAACTTCTCCGACCCCTCCGTCGAACGTGACCGCAGCGCCTTTTCGAAGTTGCTGCGCGCCTGCGGCGAGATCGAGGGGCTGGAGCGTCTGCGCTTCACCAGCCCGCACCCGGCGGAGTTCACCGACGATGTCATCGACGCCATGGTCGAGACCCCGGTGGTCTGCCCGCAGCTGCACATGCCGCTGCAGTCGGGCTCCGACCGGATCCTCAAGGCGATGCGTCGGTCCTACCGGTCGAAGAAGTTCCTCGGCATCCTCGACAAGGTGCGTGAGCGCATGCCGGACGCCGCGATCACCACTGACCTCATCGTCGGTTTCCCCGGTGAGACCGAGGAGGACTTCCAGGAGACCCTGCGCGTGGTGGAAGAGTCGCGCTTCACCAGCGCCTACACCTTCCAGTACTCCCCGCGTCCCGGAACTCCGGCGGCGTCGCTGTCCGACCAGATCCCCAAGTCGGTGGTGCAGGACCGCTACGAGCGTCTCGAACGGCTCCAGGAGCGTATCAGCGGCGAGGACAATGCCGCCCAGATCGGTCGGCGCGTCGAACTGCTCGTGCAGGACGGCGGGGGACGCAAGAACGCCCGGACGCAGCGCATGTCCGGACGCTCCCGCGACGGACGGCTCGTCCACTTCGCCCCGGGCGAGGACGCCGTGCGTCCCGGGGATGTCGTGGAGGTCACCGTGACGTCCTCGGCACCGCACTTCCTCATCGCCGATTCCGGGGTGCACTCGCACCGCCGGACGAAGGCGGGAGACATGGCGGAGGCCGGTTCCGTGCCCACCACGGGCCCGGTGGGGCAGGCGGGAGCCGGCGTTGGTCTCGGGCTGCCGGGGATCGGAAGGCCGTCGGCACAAGCCGCTCCGGCGACATCGGGAGTTCAGGACGGAGGCTGTGGTTGTGAGTAGGAAGACTGACGCGGTGAAGAAGGCCCAGAAGAAGGCCCAGGAGCCGGAGAGCCGTGAGGCTCTGAACAAGCGCCGCGTGGAGGCCCTCAACAAGCATGTCGAGGAACTTGAACGCAGCTCCGGCGGCGATCTTGCTGTGGCGGAGCGCCGTGCGTCCGGCACCATTGTGCTGGGATCGTCGCTGCCGGTCCTGGTCGTCGGTGCGGTCGTGGTGCTCTTCGCGCTCTTCCTCCCGCACTCCGGCGAGGTCCACGGTTACGATGTGCTGCTGTTCTCTGACCTGGCGCAGACGTTCGTCACCACGCTGCCGGAGCGGGTGTACGTCTGGCTCGCGCTCATCGGCGGAGTGCTGCTGACCCTGGGCACGGTGATCTCCCGCTCCGCGTTGGTCACGTGGGTGAACTGGACGCTAACCGGTATCGGCTGGGTCTACGGCGTCCTGGCGATCGGGATGCGTCAGTCGCGCCCGCCGACAGAGCCGGGCGATGGGCCCGGGATCGGGCTGATCGTGGGGCTGGTCGCGATGGTGATCATCTTCATCACCCTGTCGAGCCGACTGTTGCGCCGCGGTGCGGTGCAGAAGGCCATCGCCGCGCGTCGCCGAGAGGTCGCCGGACAGGACGAGGAGTCGCGGGCGGCCCAGCTTGTGCTGCGTACCGGGCTGGAGCCGCAGCACGATGCCGAGGTCATTGATGACCGACGCGAGAAGGTCCGGGCACGGCGCCAGCGCCACGACGAGGCTAGCAAGGCCAAGGAAGCCAAGGACACCGGGGACACCGGGGACACCGAAGACTAACCCCAGCGCACAGAGCAACCCCACAGGTCGGCGACACCGACCTGTGGGGTTGCTTCGTCATTCAGCGATCGTCATCTAGCTCCGTGAGTCGGCGGCCTCGGCCGCAGATTCGGCCGCGGTCTCCGCCCAGGTACGCCATTGCTCGGCCTGTTCGCGCAGATCTTCTGCCTTCTTACTGCGTCCGGCCTTCTCGGCGGCTTCGGCGTCGGCGGTGAGTTGGTCGACCCGGGCCTGGAACTGGGCCACGCGTGCCTCAGCCTCGGGGTCGGTCTTACGCCACTGGCGTTCGGCGAAGTCACTGACGCGGGACTCCAGCACGCCGAGCTTCTCGTCGAACTCCTTGACCCGGTCGCGCGGCACGTAGCCGATCTCGTCCCACTTCTCCTGCAGCTCGCGTAGCACCTCGCGGGCCCGGTCGAGGTCGGCCTGCGGGTCGATGCGGCTGTCGTACTCGTCGAGGAGGGCCTGCTTGGTCTCGGCGTTGCCGGCGAACTGCTCGTCCTTGCGGCGGTTGTCCTCGTCGCGGGCGCCGAAGAAGACGTCCTGCGCGCCGCGGAACCGACTCCACAGTCGGTCGTCGTCGGCGCGGCGGGCACGTCCGGCGGCCTTCCACTCGGCCATCAGGTCGCGGTAGGCCCGGGCGGTCTCGTTCCAGTCCGTGGAGTTCTGCAGCGCCTCGGCGCGTTTGACCAGGTCCTCCTTGCGACGCCGGACGCTGTCGCGCTGGCGGTCGAGGTCGGCGAAGTGGCCGTCGCGGCGTTCCTTGAACGTCCCGCGGGCCGCGCGCAGCCGGTTCGCCAGGGCCTTGTCGGCAGCCCGGTCGCCGCCGGCGGCATTCCACTGCTCACCGATGGCGCGCAGTCGGTCGCCATCGGCCTTCCAATCCTCGCCCTCGGCGGCGATGCGCTCGGCCTCGACGACGAGTTCCCCACGCCGCTCGGCCAGGCGTTCCTCCACCTGGCCGGCAATGGCGACGATCTCGGTGAGACGACGATCCAGGCGCGCAACGTCCCCCAGGACACCGGCATCCGCCAGACCGTCCTGCAGGCGGGTCGCGTCGGCACGCACCCGGGCGAACTCCTCCGGGTGGCTGCCCAGGCGCGCGGCGAGGACCTCCACCTCGGTGGCGAGGTCGGCGAAGCGGCGGGCGTAGTGGGCCAGGCCCTCCTCGATGCTGCCGGCCTTCCACTCGCCGATACGGCGCTCTGCGCCGTCCACCGTCAGCCACACGACCCCGTCGTCGTCGATGCGTCCGTGCGCCGCGGCGTCCTTCGCGGACGGGGCGACGGTGGTGCCAGTAGCGGCGGCACCGGGCGTGCTTCCGGGCGTGCTTCCGGGCCGGGGGCCTGGCCTGGCACCGGGCTTCGGTCCGGGCTTGGGGACGTTCATCGAGGGTCCTTCGGTTGGTGGAGTGGGCTACCTGACATTATGGCAGACCCACCGTAGACTGCTCCGACATGAGTGCAGCACAACCGCGCCCCCGCCCGGTGGCGATCGTGGGACCGACCGGGTCGGGGAAGTCGGAGACGGCGTTAGCGCTTGCCGAGGCTCTCGACGGTGAGGTCGTCAACATCGACTCCATGCAGCTCTACCGCGGCATGGACATCGGCACGGCGAAGCTGCCACCGGATCAGCGACGGGGGATCCCGCACCACCAGTTCGACGTCCTGGATGTCACGGAGACCGCCTCGGTCGCGCGCTACCGCGATGCCGCCATCGCCGACGTCGAGGACGTGGCAGGCAGGGGACGGGTCCCGGTGATCGTCGGCGGGTCGATGATGTATCTGCAGGCTCTCCTGGACGAGTGGGAGCTCCCGCCCACCGACGCGGCGGTGCGTGCCCGGTGGGAGCGTGAACTCGACCGGGTGGGTGTCGAGGCCTTGCACGAGCAGCTTGCGGAGAAGGATCCGCAGGCCGCGGGCACGATCGAGGTGCGGGACTCTCGGCGTACCGTGCGCGCGCTGGAGGTCATCGAACTCACCGGACGCCCCTTCGCCGCGTCCCTGCCGCCGAGCGACCGGCCGACACGTTGGGGCACGGTGATCATCGGCCTGGCCGCGCAGGCGGACTGGCTGAACCCCCGCCTGGAGACGCGCGTCCACCAGATGTTCGACCTCGGGCTCGTCGACGAGGTCCGCGGCCTGGTGGCGCAGGGCCTGGTGCGTGACTCCACCGCGGGCAAGGCGATCGGCTACGCGCAGGTGCTTGACTACCTTGCCGGGGACCTCACGTTGGACGAGGCGGTGGAGCGCACGGTGAGCGGGACCCGCCGCTACGCCCGGCGGCAACGCGCCTGGTTCAAGCGGGACCCGCGTATCCGCTGGTTCGACGCCGCCGCGCCGGACGTCGCCAGCCAGGTTGTGCAGGAGGTTGTACGGGAGGTAGCGCAGTAGGTCGTGGGCGAGTGCACCGGCGACTAGACTCTGCGGCATGGTTGACAGCGCGCAGATCCAGATAATCAAGGGCCACGGCACCGGAAACGACTTCATCCTGATCCCGGACCCGGAGGCGACGGTGGACCTCAGCGAGGAGCTCGTGCAGTCGCTCGCCGACCGTCATCGCGGCATCGGGGCGGACGGGGTGATCCGCATTGCCACCACCGGTGCGCTGCTCGCCGCCGGCGTATTGTCGCAGCGTCCCGAAGGGGTGCGCGACGCAGACTGGTTCATGGACTACCGCAACGCCGACGGCTCGGTGGCGGAGATGTGCGGCAATGGTGTGCGGGTGTTCGCCCACGCCCTGAGCGCGCTGTCCCTGGTCGGCGAGGACGACCGCTCGGCCGATGGCACCCTGCCGGTCGGCACGCGGGCCGGACGCCGTGACGTGCGCATCCATTCGGTCGACGACACCGACGCCGAGGTCAGCGTGGACATGGGGGCCCCGCGGGTGACGGGGCGCTCCAGCGCCACGCTCGCCGGAGCGTCCTACGAGGGAATTGGCGTGGACATGGGCAACCCGCATCTGGCGTGCGTGGTGCCCGGGCTGACGCCGGACGCACTGGCCGCGCTGCCGGTGGACCAGGCGCCCGGCTACGACGAGGATTTCTTCCCCGACGGGGTGAACCTGGAGCTGGTCACCGCGTTGCAGGACGGCACGGTACACATGCGCGTGCACGAGCGGGGCGTGGGGGAGACGTTGTCCTGCGGCACCGGGACGGTGGCTGCTGCTGTGGCTGCTGTGGTTGCGGCGGAGCAGTCGGGTGAGGACGACACGCAGGACGGCGCATGGTCGCAGGTGGTACGCGTGGTCATCCCCGGCGGCGAGGTCGCGGTGACGGTGGGGCAGGACGCCGAGGGCAACCAGGTGCCCGCGGTGCTGCGCGGGCCGTCCCGGCTGGTGTTCACCACCTCGGTCACCGTGGAGCGCGGTTAGATATAGCGGCTAGACATATCCGAGGTATACAGCAGGCCCGGCGGTCAGTGTCGAGAGTTCACTGAATCCTGCCGGGCGCGCTCCCACAACCGCTGCAGGCTCAGCGCGCGCTGATCAGTTTCGTGCAGGAGTTCGGTGAGGGTGGCGACGGTGGTCAGCGAGGTCGTCTGCTCCGGTAAGTGGCGCAGGAAACGTTCGCAGGACGCCGCGGCGGCGTGGAACCGTGCCACGCTGGAGACCTCGGAACGGGCAGCACACAGTTCGGGGCGGTGCAGCTGCCGGTCGCGGACTCGTGCGGGGTCGTTGGAGAACCGGAACTCGTCCCAGTCGTCCAGGATCGAGGCGATATCGGTGGCGGACAGGTCGATGGAACGTTTCAGAGCGGCGATTTCGCGCTCAGAGTCCTGCCGGACCACGGCGACGGCGGCGACAATCACCAAGATTACGGCGATGAGTACGCCCAACCTGCCGAGGGTGCTGATCAGAAGCCATGACAGTGCGCCGACGACCACCACCCCGGCGAGTGCCATGGGGATATTTCTACCCACAGGATCCTCCGCAGCCTCCTGACCCGCAGCCGCAGCCGCCGGAGGAGCAGGACGCCGGGTCCACCGCGGTGGCAGTGAACTGGACGTTCCCGGCCAGGATCGTGCCCACGGGCATCTCGTTTTCCTCGCCGGCAGGCACCACCACGGTGAAGGCGAAGGGGGCGTTCACCGTGCAGACCCAGAAAGACTGGCCGGTCAACGCGGCGGTACGACGCTCCGCGGCGGCGACCTCCACGGCGACGGACGCACCGGCGTGGGGCGCGACCGCCCCGGAGTTCAGGTCGGACAGCCCCGTCGACTCCACCGAGCCGACGCGCAGGACGCCGGCGCGCGCCGCCTCGTCCTGCGTGTGGTACACCGCAAGGTCGGCCGCCAGGGCGGTGATCTGCACCGGCTGGTAGGTCAGCGTCCCCTCGTCAGACAGCAGCGGGCCCTGGGCCACAGTTGCGGTGAGCGAGGCGGTCACCGGGGCGCCCTCGGCGCGGACCTGGAGCATAGGGGAGTCGGCGACGATGTCGAGCACCCCGACAATGTCATCGACCATGCTCAGGTGCGCGGAGGTCTCCGCACCGCCGCTGAAGCTGGCGAAGGAACCATAGGGGGGCACAGCGAGGATCACCAGACGGGCCCCGCTGGGGTCGTCGTACTGCAGGACTTGGCCGTCGCGGACCTCCCCGGTGACCCGCAGTGCCCCGGTCCCGTATGCCGCCTCCAGGGCGTCCTGCCAGCGGCTGAACTCCAACCCCACGCTTCTCAGTTCCGGAATCATGGGTGCGACTCTACTCCGTGGTCCCGAATCGTGGAAAGATGGAGGGCAATGACAAGCAACCAACAGAATCCTGAGACGCCCGAGAGCCCTGAGACACCGGCGACGTCCGTCGGCGAACTCGATCTCGAGCAGCGCTCCAGCCTGCGGCGCCTGACCCGCGGCACCAACGTCCACTCCACCGAGCAGGACGACGGCTACGACGTGGAGTACCGCAAACTGCGCCTGGAGCGCGTGGTGCTCGTCGGGGTGTGGACCGAGGGCAACACCGCCCAGATCGAGGCCCGTCTCGCCGAGCTCGCCGCCCTGGCGGAGACCGCGGGCTCGGAGATCACCGACATGCTCTACCAGCGCCGCGACAAGCCGGACGCCGGCACCTACGTCGGCTCCGGCAAGGTCGAGGAGCTGCGCCAGATCGTGGTGGAGACCAACGCCGACACCGTCGTCGCCGACGGCGAGCTCAGCCCCGGGCAGATGATCGCCCTGGAGAAGGCGCTCGACGTAAAGGTCATCGACCGGACGATGCTCATCCTCGACATCTTCGCCCAGCACGCCAAGTCCAAGGAGGGCAAGGCCCAGGTCGCCCTGGCACAGCTGGAGTACCTGATCACACGCGTCCGTGGCTGGGGCGGCGCGCTGTCACGCCAGGCAGGCGGCCGCGCCGGATCCAATGGTGGTGTGGGCCTGCGTGGCCCTGGTGAGACGAAGATCGAGGCGGACCGCCGTCGCCTGCGCAGCGAGATGGCGCGCCTGCGCCGCGAGATCCAGGGCATGAAGAAGTCGCGCGACGTGCAGCGCGACCGCCGCGACGCCTCCGCGCTCGCCCAGGTCGCCATCGCCGGCTACACCAATGCCGGCAAGTCCTCGCTGCTCAATGCGCTGACCGGTGCAGGGGTGCTCGTGGAGGACGCCCTGTTCGCCACCCTGGACCCCACGACCCGCCGCGCCGAACTCGCCGACGGACGGGCGGTGATGTTCTCCGACACCGTCGGGTTCATCCGCTTCCTGCCCACCCAGCTCGTCGAGGCGTTCCGCTCCACGCTGGAGGAGGTCATGGCCGCCGACGTGGTGCTGCACGTCGTCGACGGCTCCGACCCCTTCCCGATGGAGCAGATCGCCGCGGTGAACAAGGTCATCGGCGAGATCGCCGAGGACACCGGGCAGTCCGCGCCCCCGGAGATCCTGGTGATCAACAAGGTTGATCAGGCCGACCCGCTGGTGCTCGCCGAGCTGCGCAGCCGGTTGGACGACGTACTCTTCGTCTCCGCGCACACCGGGGAGGGGATCGCCGCCCTGGAGAGCCGCCTGGAACTGTTCCTGAACTCCCGTGATGACCACGTGATCCTGCAAGTGCCCTTCGAACGCGGGGAGGTCATCTCCCGGCTGCACGAATACGGGACAGTGCTCAATCAGGAGTACACCGAGCACGGCACCCGCGTGGAAGTACGCCTGCCTGGAGTGATCGCCGCGGAACTGTCGGACCTACGTATCGCGGACGACCAGGCGACAGAATAAACTCGTCCGAATGGACGAAATGCAAGAGAAGAAGTCAGCGCCCGCCGGGGCCTCCGAAGGGGCCTCCGAGCGAGGAAAGCTGTTCGGGTGGTCGCTGCACGGGGACGGACGGAGGATCCGGCCCGGGGCGGTCGTCGCCCCCGAGGAGCGGCTGACGTGGCCGCGCACCGTGGGCATCGGCATGCAGCACGTGATCGCCATGTTCGGTGCCACGCTGCTGGTGCCTGCGCTGACCGGATTCCCGGTGAACACCACACTGCTGTTCTCCGGTATCGGCACGATCCTGTTCCTGCTGATCACCCGTAACCGCGTGCCGTCCTACCTGGGCAGCTCCTTCGCCTTCATCGCCCCGCTGACCGCCACCCAGGCCGAGGGCTTCGCCGCCCAGCTGGGTGGCGTGATGGTCGCCGGTCTCGTGCTCATCCTGGTCGGTGTGCTGGTCAAGGCCGCCGGACGTCGCGTGCTGGACGCGGTGATGCCCCCGGCGGTCACCGGTGCGATCGTCGCGCTGATCGGACTGAACCTGGCCCCGGCGGCGACGGCCAACTTCCAGGAGCAGCCCCTGGTCGCCGCGGTGACCCTGTTCGCCGTCCTGGTGATCACCGTCGCCGGACGCGGCATGATCGGCCGCCTGGCGATCCTCATCGGTGTCGTCATCGGCTGGGTCTTCGCCGTGGTCACCGGCAATATCGCCGACGACGCCGGCGAGGTCATTGCCGACGCCGCGTGGTTCGGCCTGCCGGACTTCCACACCCCTGAGTTCCACGTCAGTGCGGTCCTGCTGACCCTGCCGGTCGTGGTGGTGCTCATTGCCGAGAACGTCGGGCACGTCAAGGCCGTGGCCGGGATGACCAAGCGCAACCTGGACGACCAGGCCGGACCCGCACTGATCGGCGATGGTCTGGCAACGACCCTGGCCGGTGGTTTCGGCGGCTCGGGTACCACCACCTACGCCGAGAACATCGGCGTGATGGCGGCGACGAAGGTGTATTCCACCGCCGCGTACTGGGTGGCTGCGGTCACCGCCATGGTGCTGGCCTTCGTCCCGAAGTTCGGGGCCGTGATCAATACCATCCCCTCCGGTGTCCTCGGCGGGGCGACGATGGTGCTCTACGGCATGATCGGCCTGCTGGGTATCCGCATCTGGCAGGACAACAACGTGAACCTGACCAACCCGGTGAACCTGTCGGCGGCGGCCGTGGCGATGATCGCCGGCATCGGTAACCTCACCCTGCAGATCGGTTCGCTGGAGCTCGAGGGCATCGCCTGGGGCTCGGTGGGCATCATCGTGGGCTACCCGCTGCTGCGGTGGCTGTTCGAGAACGTCGGGGAGGGGCGCGAACCCGCCGTGCGGGACTACCTCTCCCATAACTAGGGCGTGCGCCGGACGTCTCGTCGCGTAGAAAACCGGCCCCGACACCTGCAGAGCAGGTGTCGGGGCCGGACTCGACTGCGGTGACGGGTGCCCCCGTCGTCGCTGTTCCTACTCTTCGTCGAGGTTCTTGGTGATCAGCGCGGCGATCGCCTCCACGGCCTCGGCGTTGTCGGACGTGACGGTCACCTCGTCACCGTGCTCGGCACCCAGGGCCATGATCATCAGCGAGGAAGATGCGTCCGACGGTTCCTCGTCGTCCTCCCCGGGCAGGGAGAGCAGGATCTCGTCGTCGTAGTTGGCAGCCGCCTCCGCAATGATGGTGGCGGGACGTGCGTGCAGGCCCACGGTGGAGCCGACGGTGACGGTAGTGGAGGCCATGGTTGTGAATGTCCTTATCAGGTCGTCGTTCATGGTGGTCGGGCGCTGACCGCCAGCAGTGCCTGGCGTGTGGTGCCCTCCCTGACAGCGTAGCCGAACTGTGCCCGATCGCGCCGTCACGACTATCGCGCCACTTATGCCGTGACGACGTTGACATCCTCCGAAGAGAAGGCCTCCAGATACTGGCGCGGCGCGGCGTCGTCGGTCACCAGCACGTCGATCTCAGGCACGTTGGCGAAACTGACGAGGTAGTCGCGGCCAAATTTCGTAGAGTCGCACATCGCGACCACCCGGTCGGAGTTGGCGATCATGGCGCGCTTCACGGCGGCCTCCTCGGCGTCCGCCGTTGACAGTCCGTGGTCCATGGACAGGGCGTTGGTACCGATGAACGCGAGATCGGCGTGATGCACTCCGATGGTGCGCAAGGCGATATCGCCGACGACTGCCTGAGTGATGGGACGGATATGGCCACCAATGAGCTGGACGTCCGACAGGCCCGCCGCCGACAGGCGGACGGCGAGGGGCAGGAAGTTGGTGAGCACCGTCAACCCCCGATAGGGGTTGTCGTCGGGGCGTCCTGCCTCGGCGATGGCGTGCGCCAGCATCGCGGTGGTCGTGCCGGCGTCGAGGAACACCGTGCCGGTGCGCGGCAGAAGGTCGGCGGCGGCGCGTCCGATCCTGATCTTGGCCTCCGTGGAGGTGGTACTGCGCAGCTCGATGGGGGTTTCACGAGTCTGGAAGGTATTGGTGGGCACGGCACCGCCGTGGACCCGGTGCAACGCGCCGTCATTGTCGAGCACCGTGAGGTCCCGGCGGATGGTTTCCGGGGTGACCGCGAACCGCTCTGCGAGCTCCACGACGGTGACACGCCCGTTGACCGCGGTCAGTGACGCGATCTGGCGGCGACGTTCCTCAGAGTTCATGATCTGCATTGTATGGGGTGTGGCGGGGATGAACGCCGATTCGGGGGTGGGTATGGCCCGGCGGGTGACCCCAGGGGGTGACCGAAAGAGGGTAACGTGGGCGAGGAACTTGTCCATCACGTTCGTACCTCGACACCTCGTGGTCGAACCCTCGGTAAGTGACCTTGGTAGTTGAATCGACGTCCACCAGGTCGTGCGATCAGAAAATTTGTGGGAGACCAGACACTATGGCAGACACGAATCCCCCGGCAGTCCCCGCGGACGGCGAACCCGTCGTTCTGAAGGGAAAGTCCGTTGTTCCCGGAACCGTCTTCGCACCGGTTACCTGGGTTACCGACCGCCCGGAGTTGCCGGGCCCGGACAAGACGGTCGGGGACGCCGACCGTGAGGCCGAGTACCAGGCCTTCGTCACCGCGGTGGACACCGTCTCGGAACGTCTCAGCTCCCGGGCGCAGACCGTGGAGGGCAACGCCCGCCAGGTCCTCGAGGCGACCGTCGCGATCGCCAAGGATCGCGCGTGGGCGAAGAAGGTCAAGAAGTCCGTCAACGGAGGTCAGACGAACCTGTACGCGGTGCGTCAGGCCACCGACGACTTCGTGGAGATGTTCCTGAAGGCCGGCGGGGTGATGGCTGAACGTGTCACCGACCTGATGGACGTGCGTGACCGTGTCATCGCCGAACTGCGCGGGGAGCCCGAGCCGGGCATTCCGGACGTCGACACGCCTCATGTCCTGTTCGCCGATGATCTCGCCCCCGCCGATACCGCGACCCTGGACCCCGAGCTGATCATCGCCGTGGTCACCGAAAAGGGTGGTGCGACGAGCCACACCGCGATCATCGCCCGCCAGCTCGACCTGCCTTGCATCGTCGCCGTGGGAAGCAACCTGCGCGGCGTGAGCGCTGGCACCGAGGTCCTGGTGGACGGTGCGGCGGGAACCGTGGAGACCGGCGTGGACCCGGCAGAGGTGGAGAAGCGTGTCACCGCTGCCGCCGAACTGGCCTCGAAGGTCCGTGGCTGGCACGGCCCGGCGCAGACCGCCGACGGTCACCGGGTGCAGCTGTTGGCCAATGTGCAGGACGGTGCAGCCGCCCGCCAGGCCGCGGAGTCCGTGGCCGAGGGGATCGGCCTGTTCCGTACCGAACTCGGCTTCCTCAGTGAGACCACCGAGCCGTCCGTAGAGGAGCAGGCGAGGCGTTATGCCGAGGTCCTGTCCGCGTTCCCGGAGGGCAAGGTCGTGATCCGTACGCTGGACGCCGGCTCGGACAAGCCGGTGCCCTATGTGATGGCGGAGACCGAGGAGAACCCTGCTCTCGGTGTGCGCGGTCTGCGCATCGCCCGGACAAACCAGAAGTTGCTGGAACGCCAGCTGGACGGCATCGCCCTGGCGCTGAAGCTGTCCGGTCGCGAGGACTCTGCGGCGCAGACCTGGGTGATGGCACCGATGGTGGCAACGGTCTACGAGGCGAAGTGGTTCACCGAGCTGTGCCACGAGCGAGGCCTCGTGGCTGGCGCGATGATCGAGGTCCCGGCGGCGGCCCTCATGGCCGATAAGATGATGCCCTACCTGGACTTCGTGTCCATCGGTACGAATGACCTGACCCAGTACACCATGGCAGCAGACCGCATGTCGGCCTCGCTGGCGCACCTGACCGACCCGTGGCAGCCCGCGGTGCTGCGACTCGTGCACACCACGTGTCGTTCTGGCGCGGAGACCAAGACGGCAGTGGGCGTGTGCGGTGAGGCCGCGGCGGACCCGGTGCTGGGCTGCGTGCTCGCCGGTCTCGGTGTGACCTCTCTGTCCGCGGCACCGCCTGCACTCGCTGCGGTGGGCGCCCAGTTGGGCGAGGTGGATTTCGCGGTGTGCCGTGAGATGGCCGCTGCCGCACTGGACGCCGATGGCGCGGAGGAGGCCAAGGCAGCCGCCGCGGCCGTGCTGGGGCTCTAGCGCTCTAGCGCACCCTGTATCCACGCAAACCCCCCGGACGCCTCTGACGGAGGCTGTCCGGGGGTTTCGCGTATCAACGTGGGGATTGCGGGGGCCTAGATCTTGCGAAGCACCGCGACCACGCGGCCGAGGATGTCGGCGTTGTCCCCCGGGATGGGTTCGAACAGGTCGTTGTGGGGGAGGAGCCAGACGCCCGCTTCGTCCTTCTGGAACTCCTTGACCGTCGCCTCCCCGTCGATCATCGCGGCCACGAAGTCCCCGAGTTCGGCGACCTTCTGGGAGCGTACGGCGACCCAGTCACCGTTGAAGATGCCAGCATCGCGCATGGACTCGCCAATGACCTGGAGCAGGAACAGTTCCCCGCCACCGACGAGTTCCTGGGGAAGAGGGAAGTGGGCCTCGACGTGCTCTTCGGCCAGGATGGGCGAACCGGCGGCGATCTGACCGACGACGGGCACGAAGGACGGCTCCGGCATACCGGAGGGACCGCTGGTGTTAGCCGGCTTCGGCCCCGGACGGTTGTCGACCTCGTCGTCGAAGTCCCTGATATCGACCGCGCGCGGCTTGTTGTCCTCGCGGCGCAGGTACCCCTTCCGCTCGAGCTCGCGCAGGTGGTACGACACCGACGAGGTCGAGTTCAACCCCACTGCGTCGCAGATCTCGCGGATGCTCGGCGGGTATCCGCGGAACCGGGTCGCGTCCTTGATCACGTCCATGATGCGCCGTTGACGGTCGGAAAGCTTCTCCCTCCCCTTTGCGTCGAGCGCGGCACCTGCCTCGGTGACCTTCGCCCGCTTTCGCTTGCCTGCCGTGGTTCCCACGGAGGACTTCTGCTTCTCTGACATCTGACCCACTCCTGGACTCGTTGTACCGGTCGTGTCCCCGACCTTACATGACCGAACGGACATCGTTGGTCAGGGTGTTCGAAAATCTCTGGAAAGTTGTGGACATCATCGAACACCCGTGCTACCTTCGGGTGCAGATACAGAACTTCGAACACACGGACGAAGAACGTGCCGTCGGAATCAAGCGATGTCCGCCAGCGGTGCTGTCATGGTCCTTGTCTGAAGCCGGGAATCCGGTCTGCTTCCACGGAAAGAGGGTTGTCATGAGCACGATGTCGGTTGAAAGTCGTCGGTCCGGCCTCCGCCGTCCCGTCTATCGGCGTCCGGAGTGGTCCGGGTCCGCGCTGGATGGTTTCTCGAACACCTGGGGGGAGGGTTCGGTCCGAACCCCTTCGGTCGTGCAACGGCAGCGGTACCTCCGTCAGGGCAGAATTGCTGAACGTCCGTTCGAGCCGACCTCCAGGTACGCCAGAATTCGGCGTCGCGCGTCCATGGTCGTCGGTTCCCCCGGCATGACCGTACTTTCTCTGGCCGCGCTGGTGACGTTCCTCGCCATATCTCCGGCGGTCACTGGGCAGCAGGAGGACACCGTGACACCGACCGGGACGACCACGGTCACGGTGAGCGACGGCCAGAGTCTGGCGGAGATCGCTGAGCAGCACGTGCACGGGGCCAGCGTTGGCGACGCGGTGGCGAGGATCGCTTCGCTCAACGATGTTAGCGACATGGGTGGACACTGGACGGATGAAGGCTCCCAGGGGAGCACCCGGGACGTGGTCGTCCCCGTCTACTGACCGACCCCTCGTCCGCCTGCGGTGCGGCTCGGAGTCGGAGGTAGCATGTGGGGACACCAACTGTCCTGACGACTTCCATGAGGGAGAACACCGTGCTTTGTCCCGCCTGCCGTTCCGAGGACTCCCGGGTCGTGGACTCCCGCACGGTAGAATCCGGCTCCGCCATCCGCCGTCGCCGAGAATGTCTCTCGTGCAAGACCCGGTTCACCACCTTGGAACGATCCGTGCTGCTGGTCACCAAGCGAAGTGGTGTCACCGAGGAGTTTCGCCGCGACAAGGTGATCCGGGGTGTCGGAAGGGCCTGTCAGGGCCTCGAGGTCTCCGGAGACGACCTGAAGATCCTCGCCCACGACGTAGAGCAGTCACTGCGTGCCTCCCACGGCTCCCAGGTCGCCGCCGACGACATCGGCCTGGCGATCCTCGAACCCCTTCGCAACCTCAACGAGGTCGCCTACCTCCGGTTCGCCTCGGTCTACAAGTCCTTCCGCTCGACTGAAGACTTCGAGAAGGAGATCCGTGCGCTCCAGGAGCGCCGAAGCGACGCAACCGGGTAGCCCTGTCCGGGGGCTACCTGATCTTCGCCAGTGCCTTGCGCACCCGGGCGACACTCGCCGGACGCGACGTTCCCAGGTTCTGGGCGTACAGCGACACCCGGAACTCCTCGACCAGCCAGAGCACGTCCTTGAACTGGGACGAGGCCGCCCGAATCGCCGGCAAACGGCGCTTGGCCTCCTCGACGGCCTCGACGCACTCCCTGACCTGGTCGTCGAGGTCCTCTTCCCGGTCCGGGTCAGATTCCATCATCTCCAGGCGAGCCTGCATCGCCGCAACGTACCGCGGTACATGACGCAGATGCTCCACCCCGTTCTTGGCAACCTGGTGAGGCCCAAGGAAAAATTCGAGCTGTGCCTTCATATCTTCGATGGCCGCCCCGTCCCACGCAGAGAGTTCCTGCGACATATCCGCCACAGCAAGCACGGCCGGGGTGATCGCCACGAAGATCTGCCGGACCAACCCAGGACCACGGTCCTTGGCTGCAGCTACCGCCTCGGCACAACGTTCAGGATCTCGGATCACTGGGCCGTACTGCTCGAGCAGGTTGCGGCACGCCAGCACCCGGCAGTCATCGACCAGTGCGTCTGCGCCGCCGTGCGGGTAGGTGTCCACCGCCACACGCTGGCGCAACTGCAGTCCCTTGACCATCTGCTTCGAGGAGACCTGGCAGGCCGCCACCATCATCTCCAGGACGGTGGAGAACTGTTGACCGGCCGCCGCCTGCGGGGTGGGGAAGGCCTTCAGCACGACCCCGTTCTTACCCTCCGAGACCAGGGCAGGGTAGGCCGAGGTCGTTTGGCCGTCCACCACGGTCTCCACGGACTCCGGGAGGACGCCGATGCCGTCGCTGCTCCAGCTCGCGGAGCGGGCGAGCACACCACCGGTGCCCCCGGCACTGCCTCCGCTGCGTCCTCCCCGGCCCTTCTTCTTCGACGGGCTGTGGGACGCGGAGTCTTGCGGTGTGGGGGCAGCGCCACCGGACTTGCCGTTCGACCTGCGGGAGGAGCGTGCGGTGGCCGACGCGATGGACTGGGTGATCTCGCCGGCCAGGTCGTCCTGCAGTTCGGCGAGATCCTTTGAGGTCGCGATGACCTTGCCCCGTCGGTCCACCGCGGCATAGGTCATCCGGAGGTGGCCCGGGACCCGGTCCCAGTCGAAGTCGGAGGGGCTGATTCCCGTACCGCCGAGCGAGCGCAACGCATCAGCCAACGCCTGGTCGACGGGGCCGTCGTAGGGGGTCATACGCTCCAGGGCGGCCCGGGCGAACTGCCCGGCCGGTACGACCGAGGTGCGCAAGGGCTTGGGGAGCGTGCGGATCAGCGCGATGCACAGTTCCTCGCGCATGCCCGACACTAGCCACCGGGTGTCGGTGTCGGTGACACCGGCGAGCAGCGGCAACGGGATACGCATCGTGATGCCGTCGGCAGGGTCGCCGGGGCTGAAGACGTACGTGAGATCGAACTGCATCGCGCCCTGGGTCCAGGAGTCAGGGAACTCCCGGGCCTCTGCCGCGGCACCGTCGGAGCCGATGAGCGCCTCCGGGGTCATGTCGAGCAGGTGCGGGTCGGTGTGGCGGGCCTTCTTCCACCAGGAGTCGAAGTGGGCGGCCGACACCACCGAGGACGGCAGCCGGGCGTCGTAGAAGCCGTAGAGGGTGTCGTCGTCGACGACGATGTCGCGGCGTCGTGCCTTGTCCTCGAGATGTCCGACCTCGTCGAGCAGCTCGCTGTTGTGGCGGAAGAAGCGGTGGTTGCTGCGCCAGTCGCCTTCCACCAACGCGTGGCGGATGAACATGTCACGCGCGGCCTCCGGATCGGTCTTCGACAGGTTGACCCGTCGGTCGGCGATGACCGGGAGGCCGAGCATCGACGCTTTCTCGATGGCCAGGGCCGCCCCCTGCTTGCTGGACCAGAACGGTTCGGCGTAGGAGTAGCGCATCAGGTGAGGGGCGACTTCTTCGAGCCACTCGGGGACGACCGGGGCGACCGTGCGGGCGAACACCTGGGAGGTCTCGACCAGTTCAGCGGCCATGACCCACTGCGGAGGCTTCTTCGACAGGTGGGAAGACGGGTGCACCACGAACGTGGTGTTGCGGGTGCCGGTGAATTGGCGGGAGTTGCCCTGGCGCATACCGACATTGGTCAGCAGGCCCGTCAGTAGCGACTTGTGTACCTCGGTCTCGTCGACGGACGTCGCCTCGCGCTTCCCGAGACCACTCGTGGCCGTCTCGGCGTCCTGGTCGCCGAGGTCGAAGGTCAGCTCACGGAAGTGGCGGACGTTGGGGATCTTCCACCGCAGCTCCTGGATCACCGTGAGCAGCTGACGGACCAGGTCCATCCATTCCAGGACACGGACGTAGTGGATGAACTCATCGCGACACAGCCGGCGGAACTTATTGCCGGAGAGTTCCCGGCGCTGAGCCTGGAGGTAGTTCCAGAGCTTCAGCACCGAGATGAAGTCGGAGTTTGCGGCGAACCGGGCGTGGAGCTGATCGGCACGGGCCTGGTGCTCGGCAGGACGTTCCCGGACGTCCTGGATGCTCAACGCGGCCACGATGACGGCGACCTGCTCCAACACGCCATTGGCATGGGCGGCCGACAACATGCGCGCCAGGCGCGGGTCGGTGGGTATGCGCGCCATGTCGCGCCCGATGTCGGTGAGAGTCGGTCCGCCGTTCTTAGTCTCGTCCTGGGCCTTGTCCTTTGACTCGTTGGCCAGAGCGCCGAGTTCGCGCAGCAGCTGGACGCCGTCGCGTACGGACTTGGATTCTGGCGGCTGCAGGAACGGGAACTCGCGGATGTCGCCGAGGTCCAGGGCAGTCATCGACAGGATCACGCTGGCGAGGTGGGTACGCAGGATCTCCGGGTCGGTGAACTCGGGGCGGGCCTCGAAGTTCTCCTCGGAGTACAGACGCACGGCGATACCGTCGGAGGTACGTCCGCAACGGCCCGAACGCTGTTTCGCCGACGCTTGGCTGATTTCCTCGACGGGCAGCCGCTGCACCTTCGTGCGGTGCGAGTAGCGCGAGATCCGGGCGTAGCCGGTGTCGATCACGTACTTGATCCCCGGCACCGTCAGCGAGGTCTCGGCGATATTCGTGGCCAGGACGATCCGACGCCGCGAGCCGGTACTGAAGACCCGGTGCTGTTCGGCCGACGAGAGCCGTCCGTACAGGGGGAGGACGTCGACCCCGCGCCACTGCTGGTCCGACAGCGCGTCCGCGGCGTCGCGGATCTCCCGCTCACCGGAGAAGAAGCAGAGGATGTCGCCGGGGCCCTCGGCGATGAGTTCGCGGGCGGCGTCGAGCAGCCCGTCCAGCGGGTCTGTCTCGATCTCACGCACCCCACCGCCGGACTCGGAGCGGTCCTCAATACGGGTGAGCGGTCGGTAGCGAACCTCGACAGGATAGGTGCGTCCGGATACCTCGATGACCGGTGCGGGCTTTCCGTCGGCATCGGCGAAGTGGCGGGCGAAGGAGTCGGGGTCGATCGTCGCCGAGGTGATGATGATCTTCAGGTCGGGGCGCTTCGGGAGGATCTCGCGCAGGTAGCCGAGGAGGAAGTCGATGTTGAGGCTACGCTCGTGCGCCTCGTCCACGATGATCGTGTCGTAGGCGCGCAGCAGCCGGTCGCGTTGGATCTCGGCAAGCAGGATTCCGTCGGTCATCAGTTTGACCGCGGTGGAGTCGTTGACGTGGTCGTCGAACCGGATCTTGTAGCCTACGCGGCTGCCCGGTTCGCCGGCCTTCTCACCAAGTTCGTCGGCGATGCGGTCGGCGACACTGCGTGCGGCGATCCTTCGGGGCTGGGTGTGACCGATCCGCCTGGTCTCACCGCGGCCGAGTTCCAGGCACATCTTCGGTAGCTGGGTAGTCTTTCCGGAACCGGTTTCACCGGCGACGATGACGACCTGGTTGTCGCGGATCGCCTCCATGATCTCCTCGCGGCGCGCGGAGACCGGCAGGGACTCGGGGAAGGCAAGGTTCTGGGTGAGGTTCGCCCGGGGAGCCTGACGCGGCGGGCGTCCCGCACCGCGTCCTCGTCCCTTGCCGCGCCCGCGCTTCCTGCCGGACCGTCGGGTACCACTTACGTTCTTGTCCTCGGAAACCACCCGGTGATTCTACCACTGACACCACAACGGCCCCGACCCCTGTCAGTAGGGGGCGGGGCCGGAATTCCACCGAGGAATTGCTGGGCAGGATGCCTCTAGCGGGCGTCCTCGATTTCGATCGTCTGGGCGATGCCCTGGACGACGGCGGCGACCTTGACGGCCTCGAAGACCTGCTCCTTGGTCAGTCCCTCGTCGCGCACGGTCTTCTCGTGGGCGATGGTGCAGTGCTCGCAACCATTGATGGTGGACACAGCGAGGGAGAACAGCTCGAAGTCGACCTTCTCGATGCCGGGCTTGCTGATGACGTTCATACGCAGGCCCATGCGGACCTGAGCGTAATCGTCACCGAGCCAGCCGCGGGCGCGGTAGGCGACGTTGTTCATTGCCATGATCGAGGCGGCGGCCAGGGCGGCGTCGTATGCCTCGTCGGAGAGGTGCGACTTGGCCTCGTCGGAGATCTCGGAGAGAACCTGGTCGTTGCGCGACGCGGCAGCTGCGGCCACGAAGGTGCCCCAGAGCTGCTGCTCGGTGAGCTCGGTCGAGCGAGCGAGGGTGCCGAGGTTGAGCTTCAGATCCTTGGCGTAGTCGGGGAGACCCGACTTCAGGTTGTCGATCGACATATTAGTTCAGCGCCTCCTGGACGACGTCCATCTTGTTGATGTTCTTGGTCGGGTCGTTGGCCTGCCAGTTGCAAGCGCACACCTCTTCGGACTGCAGGGCGTCGAGGACACGCAGGACCTCGTCGACGTTGCGGCCCACGGCGTCCGGCGTGACCGAGACGAACTGGATGACGTTGTCCGGGTCGACGATGTAGGTCGCGCGGTCGGCGACACCGTCGGCGTTCTCCACGCCCAGGGCGCGGATCAGGTCGTGGCGGACGTCAGCGAACATCGGGAAGGGGACACCCTTGAGCTCGGGGTGGGTTGCGCGCCAGTTGAAGTGGGCGAACTCGTTGTCCGTGGAGCCACCGAGGATCTGGGTGTCGCGGTCCTGGAACTCCTCGTCGAGCTTGCCGAAAGCGGCGATCTCGGTGGGGCAGACGAAGGTGAAGTCCTTCGGGTAGAAGAAGACGACCTTCCACTTGCCCTGGAACTTGCCGAGGTTCACGTCCTCGAAGTAGTCCTCCGGCTGCTGGGCGTTGGCCTCGTGCAGGTCCCCGCCCTTGAGGGCAGTGAGGTTGAACTCGGGGAACTGGTCGCCGACGGTGAGAATGGACACGGTGAATGCCTCCTGTTGCGTGAAAATGTGATGCTCGTGCTTCGTCTTGAGCAACAACGATTATGCCATGAAATCAGAACTGATGCAAAGGTATAAGTGATTTATTTCGAGTGCTTGATAGCGGTTCCCTATCGACACTCGTAGATAGGGTTTTGCCAGGATCGTGATGTAGAGTCATAGGCATGGTCAATAAGGATTACCGGCCGACGATCGCTCAACTCAGGACCTTCGCCACTGTTGCCGAGCACGGGCACTTCGGTGTCGCCGCCCAACAATTGGGGATCTCCCAGCCGTCACTGTCGCAGGGCCTCGCAGCCCTCGAGAGCGGCCTGGGTGTCCAACTCATCGAGCGCTCAACGAGGCGGGTCATCGTCACGGAGATCGGACGCGAGCTATTGCCGTTCGCCCAGGCCACGCTGGACAGTATGGACAGTTTCATCGGCCACGCCCGCGGAGCCCAGGGAGGGCTGTCCGGGTCGATGTCGCTGGGCATCATCCCGACGATCGCCCCGTTCGTTCTGCCAGCGTTCCTCCGGTCGTTGCCGACGACGGCGCCAGAGCTCGAACCGAAAATCGTTGAGGATAAGACGGCGAACCTGATCGACTCGTTGAAAAGCGGGGGACTGGATGCCGTCGTCGTGGCGTCGCCGGTCTCCGGTGCGGGAGTCGAGCAGATCGAGCTGTACCGCGAGGAGTTCGTGGTCGTCCTGCCCGAGGGACATCCGCTCGCCGGACGCCGGGATCTCTCGCTCGACGACCTCCAGGTCCTTGACTTCCTGCTGCTGGACGACGGCCACTGCCTGCGCGACCAGGTCCTGGACCTGTGTCGCTCGGTGTCGTTGACGGTGGACCCGGCGCACTCGGTGACGAGGGCAGCAAGCCTGTCGACGGTGGTGCAGTGCGTAATCGGTGGACTGGGCTCGACCCTGGTGCCCTTGAGCGCGGTGTCTGCCGAGTGCGACCGTCCCGGACTTTCCTTGGCCACCTTCGAGGGAGGTGCTGCCACCGCCGGACGCACGGTGACGTTAAGTCACCGCACCAGCTCGAACCGGGCCGAGGCCTTCCACGCCGTCGGGGCGGAGGTGGCATCGGCTTATGAGTCTGCCCTGGCGCGCAACCGTGAGGTGCTGGAGTCGAACATGGGGCCCAGATCCTAGCCGCGGAGCTAGCCGCGGACCACGCGCAACTCGCTGAGCAGCACATCACCGGCCTCATCGGAGGTATCGAGGTCCACCACGCCCTCGAAGGCCCACCCGTGGTCGCCCTCCGGGTCGTCCAGGATCTGCCGTACCGTCCAGTGCCGTCCCTCTTCCTTGATCAGGATGAGTTCGGGTGAACGGGCAGCAGCGTCGACTCCGATGTCGGAGTACTCGTCGAAGTACGCGTCCAGCTCCGCCGGCCAGTCGGGGGCGGCGGTGAGGTAGTCGTCCATTTCCGCCAGCTGGCTCTCCTTCTCGAAGGCGAAGAGCTCCACGTGCCGGAAGAAGTGGTTGCGCACCATGCGCCGCAGCGCGCGGGGGTTGGAGCTGAGCAGCGAGGGGTCGTCGACGCCGAAGGCGTGCTCGGCGACCTGTTCCTCGGTCGCCGGGGCGTCCGGATCGGCCATCGCCGACCACTCGTCGACCAGGGAGGAATCCACCTGGCGGATGAGCTCACCCAACCACACCACGATGTCCTCGAGCTCCTCGCTGCGGTGCTCCGGGGGCACAGTGTGTGACAGCGTGCGCCAGGCGTCCGTGAGATACCGGAGCACGACGCCTTCGGAGCGTGCCAGGTTGTAGGTCGCCACGAGATCGGAGAAGGTCATCGCCTTCTCGATCATCTCGCGGACCACCGACTTCGGGGAGAGGTCGAACTCGGACGCCCACGGGTTGGACTCGCAGAAGATGTCGTAGGCCTGCTCGAGTTCTTCCTCCAGCGGCTTCGGCCAGGTGATGTCCTCGACGAGAGCCATGCGCTCGGTGTAGTCGACACCCTCGGCCTTCAGCGCCGCGATCTCCTGGCCGCGTGCTTCTCGCTGCTGGGCGGACAGGATCTGGTTCGGGTTGTCCAGGATCGCCTCGACCGTGCTGATCACGTCGAGGGTGTAGGTGTCCGACTCCGGGTCCAGCAGGTCGAATGCCGCCAGGGCGAAGGGGGACAGCGGCTGGTTCAGCGCGAAGTCGCGCTGCAGCTCGCGGGTGAGCCTGGCGTCCTTGCCGGACGGGGTGTCGGCGTCGTACTCCTCGACGATGTCGGTACGCAGCAGGCCGCGGTACAGGTCGATGGTGGTCAGGATGTCGCGGTTCTGCTTCGCACGCGTGTCATGGTTGTCGCGCAGCAGGCCCTTCAGCGCGTCGTATGTCCACTGGTCGCGGGCGATCACGTTGATCAGCATGGAGTGCGACATCTGGAACTGACTGACGAGCTCCTCAGGCTCGGCGGTGGTCAGACGCTCGAACGTCGACTTCGACCACGTGGCCCGACCCTCGGGGGCGGACTTCTTCCGGAGCTTCTTCAGTTTCTTCGGGTCTGAGCCGGCCCGCTCGCGGAGGCGGAAGTTCTCGATCTCGTGCTCCGGGGCCTCGACGACCACCGTGCCCTCGGTGTCGTAGCCGGCACGCCCGGCACGTCCGGCGATCTGGTGGAACTCCCGCGATTTCAGGATGCGGTGCTTGATGCCGTCGTACTTCGCCAGCCCGGTCATCAGGACCGTGCGGATCGGCACGTTGATGCCCACACCCAGGGTGTCGGTCCCGGAGATCACGGTGAGAAGCCCCTGCTGGGCGAGTTTCTCGACGAGCCGTCGGTACTTCGGCAGCATGCCGGCGTGGTGGATGCCGATGCCCTTGCGCAGCAGACCGGACAAGGTCTTGCCGAAAGCGGACGTGAAACGGAAGCCGCCGATCGCCTCGGCGATCGCGGCCTTGCGCTCCTTGTCCACGAAGTTCATGCTGGTCAGCGCCTGGGCCCGTTCCACGGCCTCACGCTGTGAGAAGTGCACGATGTAGACGGGTGCCCGTCCCTTGTCGATGAGCTCCTCGAGGGTCTCGTGGACCGGCGTGTAGACGAAGTCGAAGTCCAGCGGCACCGGACGCACGGTTCCGGTCACCGGGGTGGTGGGCCGTCCCGTACGGCGCGTGAGGTCCTTCTCCAGCCAGGCCGTATCGCCCAGGGTGGCGCTCATCAGCAGGAACTGTGCCTTGGGCAGGCTCAGCAGGGGGACCTGCCAGGCCCAGCCGCGGTCCGGTTCGGAGTAGTAGTGGAACTCGTCCATCACCACCTGGTCGATCTCAGCGGCCGCGCCGTCACGTAGGGCAATGTTGGCCACGACCTCGGCGGTGGCGCAGATGACCGGTGCCTTGCCGTTGACGGTGGCGTCGCCGGTCATCATGCCGACGTTGGCGGGGCCGAAGATCTCGCACAGGGAGAAGAACTTCTCACTGACCAGGGCCTTGATCGGGGCAGTGTAGAAAGTGCGCTGCCCATGAGCCAAGGCGATGAAGTGCGCCGCGGTGGCGACCAGGGACTTGCCCGAGCCGGTCGGTGTCGCCAGGATGACGTTGTCGCCGGAGGCCAGCGCCATCGCCGCCTCTTCCTGGGCGGGGTAGGGGCTCAACCCCCGGTCGCGTGCCCAGGCAAGGAAGGACTCGAGAACGGCGTCATCGACGAGACTCTCCGGAACCTCGGCGAGATCGGGGAGGAGTCCGGAGAGCGTGGGGTCGGATACGGGGGTCGTCACCTGGGTAGTTACCTGTCGGAGTCGGAGTCGGAGTTGGAGTCGGGGTCATCGGAGTCGTCGGGGTCTTCGCCGTCGCCGGTGTCGTCGCCGTCGAAATCCTCGGTGGTACCAGCGAGGAAGCGTTCGACCTCGGCGCTGATCTCTTCGCCGGAGGGCACTTCCTGACCGGGGGCCAGCAGAGCATTCTGGGCGGAGTCCCCGTCGCCGCTGGCGTTCTCGAGACCACGGCGTCGGTCATCGCGCTGCCTCAGCCGCGACTGTTCCTCGTCGTACTGGCGCTCTAGGGCCCCGACCACAGAGGCGATCTCCGTGGAGTCGTCAACCTGGTCGGCGAGCTGCTGGCGGACCTTGTCCATGTCGGCTTCCAGGGCACGTAGCGGGAGGTTGAGGTCGCTGACGGACTCCAGCGCGTGCAGCAGCCCGTACGCTGCCTCCGGATAGTCGGAGGCAGCGATGTAGTGAGGCACGTGTGCGGTGAGCCCCACAGTGGTCAGCCCCTTGCGCGACAGGAGCAGCTCCACGTCGAGCATCGCAGCTCCAGGCACCATCATCCGGGAGTCCCAGGTGTGCAGCCCCTCGGTCAGCGCAGGATCGGAGGAGTGCGCCGAGACGATCAGCGGTCGGGTGTGCGGCACGGTCATCGGCGCGGCGTACATCGACACCACCCGGTCCACGCCGGAGCGCGCGGCGAGTTCGGCCACCGCCCGGCTGAAGGCCTCCCAGCGAAGATCCGGTTCAGGGCCGGAGAGCAGCATGAATGGCCGGCCGTCGGAGTCCTCCATGCGGTGCAGGGTCAGCGCGAGACTCTCGCGGCCCACGACACGCCCGTTGTCGAGGGTGACCCCGGGGCGACGGGAGCGATAGTCGATGAGCTCGTCGACGTTGAAGGTGGCTACGGTGGCATGGTCGAGTGCCTGTAGCAGATGCTGGCTGGCCTGTTGCACGCCCCGACCGGCATCGGCGTAGCCCTGGAGCGCGACGACCATCGAGAGTCCGTCCTCACCGTCGACGGAGTGGGCCGAGGGGCCCGGGTACTCGAGTTCGTACATACGGTTGCTGTCGGACATGTGCGCGTACTCCCTTCACTGACGTGCGACGCAGTGGACCTACTCTACCAGTCGCGCCTGTCGCCCCGGGGGATCTCCACAGGGTCGGGTTTATCCACATGCTCCTGGTCGGACCAGTCGCAGGGAGGGGTCGTGGCACATTCCCCGGTGGAGGATGTGCACATGACTTCCACACACCACAACACCCCACGAACCCGCGACATTCCCGCACGTTCGGGCACGAAGAACGCTCCCGTCGTGATCGACGGGGGACCGGGCGGCCTCATCGGCGCCGTCCCAGCCCTGTTGGGCTTCACGCCCACAGAGAGCATCGTGATCGTTGGACTCAGCAGTCACGGCGACCAGCTGGAGTCGCTCGGACCGGTGGTGCGCACCGACCTTGTCGAAGGGGCGGCACAGGCCGGAGCGCAGGCGTTGGCACGGTCGCTCTACGACATGCCTGGGGCCTCGGCAATGGTCATCGTGACCACACCGTATTCGTGGCCACTCACTAGCGCTGTCGTGGACGTGTTGTCAGGCGCGGTGCTCACTCTGGCCGACGCTGCGGTGGAGATCAACGCCATGTTCGTCACCGATGGCATCACTGCCGGTGCCAGGTGGCGACAGGTTGAGCCGACCGACTCCACCGTCGGCTGGCACGTGGTCCGCGAGGGCACGGTGGACGACCCGGCAGCCGGGCCCGTCGTGGCGTCGGGGTGCTCCACGGTGCGCGACCCTCGGGGCACCTCAGAGTCGATGGACCGCGAACTTGATCCCGACGAGGACGAGGACCTTGCCGCACTCCTTCCGAACAGCTGGACGAGTGGTGTCCCCGCGACATCGGATGGTGGGCCGTGGACGTCTGCGGACGTGTGCGAGATGATTGCGCAGATCGCCGGGAGAGTGGACCGGTGGATGCCGGTGGGCCGCCAGCGGGTCACCTTGAGCCGCCAGGAGGTTCGTCGGATGTTGCGGGAGCAGCCCGGAACGGCGGAGAGCTTGTTTGAGTTCTGCACCCGCGGGTCGTTGTTCCCCACGTTGGTTGCTCTCGGTGCAGCCGGCCAGTCCGGAGTGGTGCTCGGGATCCTGTTGGAGGCGGCCACGCTGGGGAGGGGCTCGCTGCGTGGCCGGGCGTTGCTGCTGATCGCGTTCCTCGGTTGGTGCGGCAACCACGGTGCACTGGGGCACCGGGCGGCGAAGCGATGTACCCAGGAGATGTGGTCCGAGGGTGGGGTGTCACCGGCCCCAGAACTGACGATCGGCGCGGATTCGCTGCGCAATGACCTTCTTACCCTGTCGCTTGCTGGGATCCTGTGGGACGGGGTGGGTGACGGCACGGCCGCCAGGCTCGTGAACGGCGTGGTCGGTCAGGGCATGGACCGAATCGACGCGGCAATCGCCAGGGTCCGGGGACAGGACATCGCCCGCGCCGGACGGATTGCCGCTGTGGTCGACCGGCAGGCGGTCAGCGCCGTGCGAAGTGCGCTCGGTCGCCGAGCTGGGAAGTGAAGTCCCAGGCGTCCTGGACGATGGTCGTCAAGTCGCTACGCGTCGGGGTCCATCCCAAAGAGTCCACCGCGCGGGCGGAGGAGGCGATCAGGGTCGCCGGATCCCCGGCACGACGCGGCGCGGTCACCGCGGGGATGGGGTGGCCGGTGACCTCACGGCAGGCATCGATGACCTGTTGCACGCTGTAGCCGTCGCCGGAACCCAGGTTGAAGATCCGGTGCTCGCCGGAGGTGTTCGACCGGGCGGCCAGCAGGTGAGCATCGGCAAGGTCACGGATGTGGATGTAGTCGCGGACACAGGTGCCGTCCGGGGTGGGCCAGTCATCCCCGAAGATCATGATCTGCTCGCGGGCATCCAGCGCGACCTGCAAGACCAGCGGAATCAGGTGGGTTTCCACGGCACGGTTCTCGCCGGTGGAGCCGTATGCTCCGGCCACGTTGAAGTAACGCAGGCTCGTGGCACCGAGTCCGTAGGCGTTGGCGTAAGAGGTGATGATCTGGTCGATCGACAGCTTCGATGCGCCGTACGGGTTGGTCGGCGCGGTAGGCATATCCTCGGTGATCGGCACTGACGCGGGCTCGCCGTAGCAGGCGGCCGTCGAGGAGAAGACCAGGTTGTCGACACCGTTGTCGCGCATCAGGTCCAGCAGGTTCAACGAGGTGACCACGTTGCCATGCCAGTAGATATCGGGAGCCTGAACAGACTCTCCCACCAGCGACTTCGCCGCGAAGTGGAAGACTGCCGCGCAGTCATCCGCCAGCACCTCGGGTGCGCGGTCGAGGACATCACCTTCGAGGAAGGTCGCCCCGGCGGGCACAGCCTCCCGGTTGCCGGTCGACAGGTCGTCGATCACGGTCACCCGGAAGCCCTGCTCGACCAGCACGGTGGCACAGACGCTTCCGACGTAGCCGGCACCGCCGGTGACGAGCACGTGCCCGCCGTCAATGAGCCCCATCAGCGACTAGTTCCCTTCGACCACGATACGGATGGCGTGCCCAAGCTCCTCGGGCACTACCACGCTGGCACCGTCCTGGTTCTCCAGGGTGAGACCGTCCGGAGTGTCCTGGATAGTGACCGTGGTGCCCGGGCGGATGTCGTACTGGCCCAGTTTTCCGATGACCTTGTGCTCAACCTGGACGATCTCGTTGAAGCTGACGATCGTCGCCTTGCGCGGCGAACTGAGGTCAATGTCCGAGGCGCGGTGAGAGTTGGCGGGGTCGGAGATCGACGCCTCACCCAATTTCTCCAGGCCGGGGACGGGGTTACCGAACGGGGAGGTGTTGTGATCGTCGAGCACGGCGAGGAGCCGCTTCTCGACCTCGTCACCCATCACATGCTCCCACCGGCAGGCTTCGTCATGGACGGATTCCCAGGGCAGGCCGATGACATCGACCAGCAGACGCTCGGCGAGACGGTGCTTGCGCATCACTGCCGTTGCGTGATCGCGGCCTTCCTCCGTGAGCTTCAGGGAGCGGTCATCTGCGATCCACAGCAGGTTGTCGCGCTCCATGCGGGCCACGGTCTGGCTCACGGTCGGACCGGACTGCTCAAGACGCTCGGCGATGCGTGCGCGGAGCGGTGGGATGCCCTCCTCCTCCAGTTCGTAGATCGTCCGGAGGTACATCTCAGTGGTATCGACGAGGTCCTTCACTCGACCATGGCCTTTCTCTGACTAACACGACCGTGCAGTTTGACCGTCGCGTTCAGGGGTTTGTTCACACAGTGGTGCCCTACAACCTACACGGTTCACCGCACAGGTGGGAGGACGGTCTGGCGGGTGTCCGCCAGGTCATGTCTAGACCGCGTATTCGCGCAGCCGGGCGGCCCGGTCACCCTCGCGTAGCTTGGTCATGACCTCGCGTTCGATCTGACGCACACGCTCGCGCGACAGCCCGAAGCTGCGGCCGATCTGGTCGAGGGTGCGGGGCATGCCGTCGTCCAGACCGTAACGGAGCTTGATGACGTCCTGCTCGCGCTCCTCGAGGGTGTCGAGCACGGCACGCACATCGGAGTGGCGCAAGGAAGCGACCACGGCAGCCTCAGCGTCGGTCGCCTCGGAATCCTCGATGAAGTCACCCAGCGGTGCCTCTTCGTCCGAACCGACGGGCATGTCCAGGCTCACCGGGTCACGGGACTGCTTCAGCAGCATCTCGATCTTCGACTCATCGATGCCGGACTCGTCGGCCAGCTCCTCGTTGGTGGCCTCACGGCCCAGGTGCTGGTACATCTCGCGCTTGATCCGCGAGAGCTTGTTGACCTGTTCAACGAGGTGCACGGGCAGCCGGATGGTCCGTGACTGGTCCGCCATGCCGCGGGTGATCGCCTGGCGGATCCACCAGGTGGCGTAGGTGGAGAACTTGAAGCCCTTGGCGTAGTCGAACTTCTCCATCGCCCTGATCAGGCCGAGGTTTCCCTCCTGAATCAGGTCCAGCAGGGGCATGCCACGACCGGTGTAGCGCTTGGCCAGGGACACCACCAGACGCAGGTTGGCCTCCAGCAGGTGGGTGCGCGCCGCGCGCCCCTCGCGGGCCAGGACCTTCATGTCGCGCTTGGCGGCACGGGTCAGCTTGTCGCCGTTCTCCAGCAAGTGCTCCGCGTAGAGGCCGACCTCGATGCGCTTGGACAGCTCCACCTCGTCGTCCGCGGTGAGCAGTGCGGTCTTGCCGATACCGTTGAGGTAGACGCGGACCAGGTCAGCTGAGGGGTTCTCATTGTTGCCCCGTCGACGGCCCTTGTCCTCGGTGACCTCTTCGGTCACCTCCTCTGCCTCATCGGAGGTCTCCCCGGGCGTAGAATCTGTCTTTGACGTGGTGTTATCCCCGATTTCGTCGATCTCCGCCGGGGCGTCCCCGGTGTCACGGGTGGTCTCCAGGATGTCGTTCTTCTCCGGTGTGCCGGAGTTCTTCGTCGTGCGGGTGCCCATCTGGTTGACCTCCTGGGTTAGGTGTCGGAAGCTCTGCACAGTCCAACGGGTGATTGTGCCGAAATGTTCCGGGGCTACGTGCCTTAGGTCACGGTAAGATTACGATCGTCGTGTGATCGCAGGAAGCTGCAGGTGAGTGCACGGATAAAAGTACTTCCGGCATCCCCCATTCGGGGGTGGTCGGGTGTGGGAGGTCACCTGAGCTCAGGACGCTTCGACGATCACCGTGTACGGTCCGTCGTTCGTCGACGCCACGTCCATCATCGCGCCGAACCGCCCGGTCTCCACGCGCAGTCCACGCCCGCGCAGATCGTCGACGATCAGGTTGATCGCCTCTTCCGCCTCAGGGCCGGGTGCCGCCGCCGACCAGGACGGACGGCGTCCCTTAACGGTCGCACCCATCAGCGTGAACTGGCTGACGACCAGGATCTCGGCGCCATTGTCTTGCGCGCCGGCGTCGCGCCGACCTGTACCGGCCGCGCCGGCGTCTCCGGCATCCCTGGCCGGGACGAGCAGTCGCAGCTCGGCGATCTTGCGCGCCACCGTGCGCCAGGCGTCCGGGCTGTCATCGCGTCCTGCGCCGATCAGCGCGAGCAACGCGCCACGTCCGGTGCCATCACGGTTGGCGTCGACGGCGCCGACGACCTCCCCGTCGACGGTGACGCTGGCGTCCTTCACCGTACTGATGACTGCCTTCATGACCGCACCTCGACGATGTCGGCGGGCAGGACGATGCCGTGACGGACGAGATCCACGACCAGCGGGGCCAACGCCGCGGTGAAATCGTCCTCATCCAGGTCATTGACCGCGCAGTACAGTTCGGCGGTATCGCGCAGGGTCAGCCCGTCCGGGGTGAGCCCGGCGAGTACGGCCGACAGCGGGGCGTCGATGTCATGGCTGAACCCGGGACCGTCTGTGCGGGTGACCCGGACGACCTCGGGGGCGAAACCCGGTTCGGTAAACCCGTCCTCGGCCTGTGTGCCGCTGCGGGAGAGTTCCACGGTCTCGCGGGCCAGGCCCGGACGCACCTGGTAGCGGGCGTCCAGGAGGTCGTCGCCGTCCTGTTCGGCCAGCCACGCCGCGCGCAGGAAGTATTCGGCGACCTCGTCGCCGAAGAATCCGAGGTCGGGGGCGTCCAGCGCCTCGAAGGTGACCTCGGAGGGCCCGTCGATGCGCTGCAGGTGCACGTAGCCCATGCCGATGCGGGCGATGTCGTGTTCCTTGAGGTAGGTCAACCAGTCGGCCACCCGCTTGCGCCCCTGCGGGGAGCGCAGGTCGAGCGAAGCGTCGGCGGTCCAGGTGCGCACGTAGACGGACGGGGAGACCTCGTCGCGCTGGACGATCCAGGCGCGGATGCCCTCGGCGGGGATCCAGCCGGCGACGCGGCTGGCGGCGGACTCCGACAGGGAGGTGGCCCATGCGCCGAGCAGGTGCGCGGTGCCGCCAGGGGAGAGGTGGTCAGCGGCCCCCTGCACCACGGTGCGGGTGGCGTCGTCGAGCCCGAGGCCGGAGTCGCGGTAGATCTGGCCGTCCTGTGCCGGCCCGACGACGAACGGGGGGTTCGATACGATCCGGTCGAATTCCTCGCCCTCGACCGGCTCGAACCAGCTGCCGCAACGCCAGTCGACGTCCCGGCCGGTGCTTGAGCGCAGCGACGCCCGGGCGAAACCGAGCGCGCGGTCATGCACGTCGGTGGCCACGATCTGCCGCGCGTTGAGCATCAGCGCCAGCACACCGGAACCAGTGCCCAGGTCGAGCAGCCTGTCCGCCGTTCCGGACGGGACCTGATTGAGCAGGGTCAACGGAGCCTGCCCGACGCCGGGGACGTGGTCGTCGCCAGGAGTGAGATCCTCCAGGGAGGCGTCCGGGTCGGAGACCACGAGCACTTCGGCGCCGTGAGGACTGTGGACGTCGTGGGCGACGGGCCGCACGTCGACGTGCGCGCGCACGGCGTCCTGAGCGTCCTGCGACGCTAGCGCCCCGGCGTCGAGCAGGGCGTCGACGAGAGCAGCGCCCAGGACGTCCTGCAGCGCAGTGCGCGACACCGGCTCGCGCAGGAAGAAGGCGCGCGTGAGCAGGACGCCGCGGGCGCCGCAGACCTCACGCTGGTCGCGCTCGTTGAGGTGCCAGACCGCGCCGCCGGGGTTGCTGGCGAGCGCCTCGGCGTAGCCCTCGCGTCCCAATGCGGACAACAACAGCGGTGTGCCGTAGTCCAGGGTGGTCAGGGCCAAGACGAGATCCCCGAGGGCCGGGGAGTGGGCGTCAGCGGTCATGATCCTCTGTCGGTTCCTTATCTACTGTGTCTGTTGTGTCTTCAGGTTCGGCGTCGATCACCGTGTACCCCGGTGCCGGCGGGCCCTCGATTTCCTCGTGAGCCTGGCCGTCCAGCTGCGGTCCGGCGGCCGCGGCACGATACTGACGAACCAGCGCCGGCTTGTACACCTTCGGCTCGCCCTTCTCCCGGTCATCGCTCTTCTCATTGGCCAGCAGCACCGCCACCCACGGCAGCGGGAGCGAGATCACCGCGAACACCGCGGCAAGAACGGGGCTGTGCAACCATCCGTAGGCACCGACCGCCGCGCCCAACAAGGGGATGCGCGACAGTTGCAGGCCGGCGTAGAGCCGACGCCGATGCCGCCAGTCGTCCAACGGGGAGCGTCGGGCATCGGTGATCACCGAGACGTCGTCGCCGCGACGGCGACTGGACGGGTGCTTGGACATGGGCACAACCGTAGTCCTGTCGGCGGGAACCACAACCAGCGGTACGGCCACCCGACCTGCCATGCGACCGGCGCGGCTGGAAAACACGGCAAGGGCGGGGCATTATGGGGGCGTGACTACTCCTGGAACGACAACGATTGAGCGGCCCGACGTCCGGACCGATGACCAGACCTCGGACGACACCCCGAAGTTCTTCCACTACGTGAAGAAGGACAAGATCGTCGACTCCGCAATCAACGGCCGCATGGTCGTGGCCCTCTGCGGCGAGACCTTTCCCGTGACCAAGCAGGCAAAGCCCGGTTCGCCGGTGTGCCCCGACTGCGAGAGCATCTACCAGGGACTCCGCAAGAAGTGAGTGGGGCCACCGCATACGGCACGCTCCGTGCCTGGCAGCAGGCCGCACTCCGACGCTACATCGACACCGCCCCGCAGGACTTCCTTGCCGTCGCGACCCCCGGTGCGGGCAAGACCACGTTCGCGCTGACCGTTGCGCGCATGCTGCTCGACGCCCGCACCGTGCACCGCGTGGTGATTGTGGTACCCACCGAGCACCTCAAGACGCAGTGGTCCCAGGCCGCGGCACGTCAGGGCATCTCCATCGACGCGGAGTTCACCAACTCCTCGGCGGTCAACAACGCCCACGACGGGGTGGCGGTGACCTACGCCCAGGTCGGCATGAAGCCGACCAAGCACTATCAGGTCGCCACCGCGCGCAAGACCCTGGTCATCCTCGACGAGATCCACCACGCTGGTGACGCGAAGAGCTGGGGCGACGGCGTGCGCTTCGCCTATGAACAGGCCGAACGCCGCCTGGCGCTGACCGGTACACCCTTCCGTTCCGATGACTCGGTGATTCCGTTCGTGGAGTACAAGGACGTCGACGGCTCGTTGGTCTCCCAGTCCGACTACACCTACGGCTACTCCGACGCCCTGGCCGATGGCGTGGTGCGTCCCGTGGTCTTCCTGGCCTACTCCGGGCAGGCCCGGTGGCGCGACAGCGCCGGCGAGGAGTACGAGGCTCGCCTGGGCACCCCGTTGAACGCGGAGCAGACCGCGCGCGCCTGGAAGACGGCCCTGGACCCGAAGGGCGAGTGGATCCCCGCGGTGCTGAGCTCCGCGCATACCCGCCTGATGCAGTTGCGCGAGTCCATTCCGGACGCCGGTGGCCTGGTCATCGCCACCGACACCACCACCGCGCGTGCCTATGCCGCGATGCTGGAGAAGCTCACCGGGACGAAGGTCACCGTGGTGCTCTCCGACGAGCAGGGCTCCAGTGACCGGATCAAGGAGTTCTCCGACTCCACCAGTCTCTGGATGGTCGCGGTGCGCATGGTCTCTGAGGGCGTGGACGTGCCACGCCTGGCGGTCGGCGTGTACGCCACCTCGGCGTCCACGCCGCTGTTCTTCGCCCAGGCGATCGGACGTTTCGTGCGTTCGCGGCGCCCTGGCGAGTCCGCCAGCGTGTTCCTGCCGAGCGTGCCGGTACTCCTCGACCTGGCGTCCAATATGGAACGCCAGCGCAATCACGTGCTCGGCAAACCCGACCGGCCGAACGAGGGCTGGGACGATGAGTTGCTCGCCCAGGCGAACAAGGAGGAATCCGAGCCGGACGAACTCGGCGGCTACGAGACTCTTGGTGCCGAGGCGGAACTGGAGAGCCTCATCTTCGACGGCTCCACCTACGGCACCGCCACGATGACCGGCTCTGCCGAGGAACAGGAGTACCTCGGACTGCCCGGTCTGCTGGATGCCGAGCAGATGAGGACGCTGCTGCGCGCCCGGCAGTCCTCCCAGCTCGACAACCGGGATAAGGCGGCCAAAAAGGCCGCTGAGATGCCTACCGCCGCAGCGTCCGGCACTGCGGGGGCCGCAGGTGACGGCGAGGCGGAGTCCAAGAAGGTCGCCAGCGAGGAACTTCCTGGCCTGCGCAAGAAACTCAATGCCCTGGTCGGCGCAAAGTCGCAGCGTACCGGGCGTCCGCACGGCGCGATTCACAATGAGGTGCGACGCAACTGTGGCGGCCCGCCGACGGCGCTGTGCACCGCCGAGCAGTTGCGCGACCGGATCGCCTACCTCCGGGACTGGTGAGCGTGAGGACGCGCGGGGGCGTCCGATAGGCTGGTCCGCATGGCGAAGAATACGGCAGCACAACGACCGACCGGACGAGATGGTGCGGGGGAGCAGCCCCGAGTACAGGGGCGTCTCGGCCTGGTGGCGGTCGTCTTGGCGGTGCTTGCGCTGCCAGCTGCACTGTTCCCGTGGCTCGGGCTGATCATCAGTGTGGTGGTTTTGGCCGTCGCTTTGGTCGCACTGATCGTGGCGGTACGTTCCCCGCGCCTGAGCCGCGGTTACCCGATGGCTGCGGTGGCGGTGGCGATTGTAGCCGTCGCACTGTCTGGCGTGGTGACGAGTAGCACGGCGCAGACCTTGCAGGACTGCTCTTCGAACGATGCCGACGAGGTGCGTGCCTGCATGGAGAACAGGGGAGAGGACTAGAGGCCCCGACGGGACAGACACCGAGAACCCCTCCGGCCGTGTGAACGGCGGGAGGGGTTCCGTGGTGTTGCGGCCGGACTAGTCGAGGTAGTCGCGCAGCACCTGGGAGCGCGACGGGTGGCGCAGCTTCGACATCGTCTTCGACTCGATCTGACGGATGCGCTCACGGGTGACCCCGTAGACCTGCCCGATCTCGTCGAGGGTGCGCGGCATGCCGTCGGTGAGTCCGAAGCGCAGCTTGACCACGCCGGCCTCGCGCTCGGAGAGCGTGTGCAGCACGTCCTGCAGCTGGTCCTGGAGCAGGGTGAAGCTGACCGCGTCGACGGCGATGACGGCCTCGGAGTCCTCGATGAAGTCACCGAGCTGGCTGTCACCCTCGTCACCGATGGTCTGGTCCAGGGAGATCGGCTCACGGGCGTACTGCTGGATCTCCAGCACCTTGTCCACGGTGATGTCCATCTCGCGGGCGAGCTCGTCCGGGGTGGGCTCGCGGCCGAGGTCCTGCAGCAGTTCGCGCTGGATGCGGCCGAGCTTGTTGATGACCTCCACCATGTGCACCGGGATGCGGATGGTGCGGGCCTGGTCGGCCATCGCACGGGTGATGGCCTGACGGATCCACCAGGTGGCGTACGTGGAGAACTTGTAGCCCTTGGTGTAGTCGAACTTCTCCACCGCGCGGATCAGGCCGAGGTTGCCCTCCTGGATGAGGTCCAGGAACGCCATGCCACGTCCGGTGTAGCGCTTGGCCAGGGAGACCACGAGTCGCAGGTTGGCCTCGAGCAGGTGGTTCTTGGCCTTGCGGCCGTCGCGCTCAATCTCGCGGAAATCGCGGCGCTGCATCGGCGACACCTTCTCGCCGCTGGCCTTGAGCTCGTCCATCTTGTGGTGGGCGTACAGGCCGGCCTCGATGCGCTTGGCCAGGGAGACCTCCTGCTCGGCGTTAAGCAGCGCGACCTTACCGATCTGCTTGAGGTAGGCGCGCACGGAGTCGGCGGAGGCGGTGAGCTCGGCGTCCTTACGGGCCTGGCGCAGTGCGGCGGACTCGTCCTCGTCCCAGACGAAGCTACCGGCTTCGGGCTTGTCGTCTTCCTCGTCGCCGTCGCTGACCGCACCGGCGGGGGTGACGACCGCGGGGGAGGCGGAGTCCTCGTCGTCGTCCGCGGCCTCCTCGACCTCGTCAACGTCGTCGACATCATCAACATCGTCAACGTCATCTTCGTCGATCTCGATGTCGCCGGGGAGACCGTCGATGTCCTCGTCGTCGGATTCCTCGGTGAAGCCGTCGGTCGCGGTCTTGTCGAGGTTCGTGTCCTCAACCGCCGGGTCGGCGTCCTTGGTGCCGGACGCAGGGGCAGCCGTCTTGGTCGCGGCCTTGCGAGTGGACTTGCGGGTGGTCTTCTTCGCGGCCGTCTTCTTCGCCGCAGTCTTCTTAGCGGTCTTGGTGGCCGCCTTCTTTGCTGCAGCCTTCTTCGGCGCGTCCTCCCCGGACGCTGCCGGCGCGGGAGACGCAGCCGGCTCGCTGGACGCCGCGGAGGACGCTGCGGTCGGTGAGGGGGACGCGGCCGGTGCCTGCTGGGCCGCCGGAGTCACCGGGGTCGCAGCTTTGCGGGTGGCCGTACGGACGGCCTTCTTCGCGGTGGTCTTCTTGGCCACCCTTCGACCGGCCGACGATGCCGGGGTTCCGGGAGCGTCGGTGCCCTCGGTGTCGCTACCGGAGGTGGAACTGGTGTGGGCCGCCACGAAAGACCTTTCTTGCGGGGTCAGGGGACTTGCAGTGTGTGGTCCTTTGTCAGGAGCACAATCGACCCCCCATTATAACCCAGTCACGCTGAATTTCAGCGTTTAGGGCCGCATTCCGTGGGTTGCGGCCATCGCAGCCCCGACGATACCCGCCCGGTTGAGCAGGGTGGCGGGCACGACGTCCACGTCCACGGTGAGTTCGGGAACCCATTTGTGGTGCTTCTTGGATATCCCTCCGCCGACGATGATCCGCGAGGGGTTGAGGATACGCACGTACTCGTGGAGTACCCGGTCGACTCGGCGGGACCACTCCTTGAAACTGAGTTTCTCCTGGTCGCGCACCGCCGACGACGCCCACTTTTCGGCGTCCATCGCCGGAAAGTTCAGGTGGCCGAGCTCGGAATTGGGGAACAGGGTGCCGTTGTAGATCAGCGCGGAACCGATGCCGGTGCCGAAGGTCAGGAACAGGACGGTGCCGTTCTCGCCGTCCGCTGAGTCGCCGTACGCGGTCTCAGCGATGCCCGCCGCGTCGGCGTCATTGAGGACGCTGACCGGGCGCGCCGCGCCGTCGACGGTCAGCCGGTCACCGAAGAGGGACTGGCAGTCGGTGCCGATCCATGCGGGGTCGATATTCGCCGCGGTCCGGGCGATCTGGTTTCGCACCACGGCGGGCACGGTGATGCCGACGGGGCCGGTCCAATCGGCCTTGTCGAGGAGCTTGGCGACGGTATCGGCCACGGCCTGCGGAGTTGCCGGCTGGGGGGTGTCGAGTCGGATGCGATCGCCGATGAACTCTCCGGTGCGCAGGTCGACGAGTGCGCCTTTGATGCCGCTGCCCCCGATGTCGACCCCGAACGCGGTCGTCTCCTGCCCGTTCTTGGGTGTGTCAGTCATGACTCCGAATGCTACCGCAGCCGTCGGTGGCGGACAGGCTGGCAGGATGGAACCCATGAGTGAACAAATCAGACTGGACCGGACGACCACGGACGTCCTGCCGCCGACGGCAGGACGCGCACTTGCCGGACGCACGCCGGACGATCTGCGCACCGTGGCGGTGACGGTCGCGTCCGAGGCGGCGCGGCACGTGGCCGAGACGCGGGCCCGCAGCGCCGGAGGCGACGGACGCATCCGGGTCGAGGCGACCAAGTCGTCCGACGTCGATCCGGTCACTGCCATCGACCGGTCGAGTGAGCGGCTGATCCGCCAACGCCTCGGCGAACTCGCGACGCACGACGCCGTATTGGGGGAGGAGGACGGTGGCGTCCTGGCGCAGGATCGCGTCACGTGGGTCGTCGATCCTGTCGACGGCACAGTCAACCTCGTCTACGGGATCCCCGCCAGCGCAGTCAGTGTGGCGGCGTGCGTCGACGGGATCCCGGTCGCAGGAGCCGTCGCGGACATCGCCCGCCGGCGGGTGTACTCGGCGTGCACCGGCGGTGAACTGGTCATCGACAAAGAGGGGGCGGAAGGTGCGGCTGGCTCGGAGCTGTCGGAACTCTCTGACCTAACGGCGCTCTCGTCGGCGCTGGTCGGCACGGGGTTCTCCTACCTTGCCTCGCGGCGTCGTGCCCAGGCCGAATTGCTCGCTGATCTTCTGCCGGAGATTCGTGACATTCGGCGCATCGGATCGGCCGCCCTGGATCTGTGCGCCGTGGCAGATGGCGCGTTGGACGCTTACTACGAGCACGGCCTGGGCCCCTGGGACCATTCCGCCGGGAGCCTCATCGCCGCGAGGGCGGGGGCGGTGGTGCACATGCCCCCGCTGAGTCGGGGGTATGACGAGGGGGTAGGCGTACTCGCCGCAGTCCCCGGAATCGTCGATGACCTGGCCGAACGCGTGCTGGCGAGCACCTTCCCGGCACCCGTGGACGCGTCCTAACGGGGGCACGGCGGGCTCTCCGGCCCCTGTTTCCGGGGGCGCCTCAGGCCTCATTGCATGGTGCTGTGGCGGGCGTCGCGAGGGGCAACGTGACAATGCTTGCCCGCTGCTTTAGTATGCGCGTCAAACGTCGGGAATATCCGCCGCCGATGCTTCGTTGCCGGCAGGGTAAACCCCGGTCGTTGGGTTGAGGGTGAGTCGGTGACTTGACGGCCACCGCGTCCTCGCCGACAAGTGACCACACCTGCACGACTGCACACCAGCAACAGCCAATAACCAGCCAAGAACCAGCCAGAAACAGCACAGCCTTATCCACCGCCGGAACCGGAACGGTCGGGTAATGGACGAACCTAGGAGCATCATCATGGCGACTGACTACGATTCCCCCCGCACCCGCTCGGAGGACGAGATCGAGACCGACTCCCTCGAAGGGCTGAAGGCCGCAGAGAAGGCGGAACCCGCCGTTGACGACAACGATGATGGCGACATCGTCGAGCCGATCGATGTGCCCATGGCGGACCTGTCAGGTGAGGAACTCAGCGGATCGGTGGTGCCCCGTCAGGACGACGAGTTCACTTGCTCGGTGTGCTTCCTGGTGCAGCACCGCACCCGGATCGCCGAGGACGATGGCAAGGGCAACCTCGTCTGCATCGACTGCGAGTGATCCAACCAGAGCGACCGGCGGGGGCCGGTCGCTCAGGCGCGGGGGGTGCCGAGCGCGTCGAGTAGCTGCTCGGGCTCGTTGGTGGAGACCAGCCAGTAGGGGGTGGGGTCGTCCGGATCGTCGAGGACCAGCATCGCCATGGAGGGGATCCAGGGGCGGTGGTAGAGGAAGGCGGCGGGGTCGAGCTGACGGCCCATCGCCGCACTGCGCGCGCTGGGTGGCACCGGGAGACTGCGGCTGACCACCGACATCGGCAGGGATGCCTCCCCGGCGTGCAGCCAGGTCTCGCCGCTCTCATCGCGCTCCACAACGAGTTCATTGCTCGACAGGTGCAATAGCGCCCACACGACCGCCGCGAGAACAACCGCGCCGACCACGACGCCCCAGTACCACTCGCGGCCCATCTGTCCCTGGAACCCGACCAGGGTCGTGACCCCAAGTCCGATCAACCACCAGGACATCGGGACGCGTTGACGTTCGCGGTAGAGGACGTCCGCACGGACCGTGCCTGCTTCGCCGGCCTGACCGGCCTGACCGGCACGGTTCTCTCCGGGTTCCTGTGGCACGTCATCTCCTGTCGCCTCGGGCTCGCTCACGATCCCTTAGTCTATCCTGCGGGCCGTTAGGTCAGTAACCGGACCGCGCCGGTAGACTTCACGGGCATGACCGACAGTCACGACGCACCGTTGCGCATCGCGCGACTCGACCCCGACCTTCCCCTCCCGAAGCGCGCTCACGCCACTGACGCGGGCCTGGACATGTACAGCGCCGAGGAGCTCACGTTGGCCCCCGGTGAGCGGGCGCTGGTGGGTACCGGCGTGGCCATCGCCCTTCCTGTGGGCACCGTGGGCCTGGTGCACCCGCGAAGTGGACTGGCCTGGAAGCAGGGCATTTCCATCGTCAACGCCCCCGGGACCATCGACGCGGACTACCGTGGCGAGGTGAAGGTCTGCCTGATCAACTTGGATCGGGATACCCCGGTCGTCATCCACCGTGGTGACCGCATCGCGCAATTGCTCGTCCAGGCGGTGTCGCTGTGCGACGTTGAGGAGGTCGCCGATGTCGATGCGCTTGGCGACACCGTCCGCGGCGCCGGAGGGTACGGCTCCACCGGCGCCTGACCGTCGCCCCACATCCTGAAATGCACGCCCGATACGTCGAGATCTGAGGAGAACCCGAGCCATGTGGCCGTTCAACAAGAAGAGTGACGAAGAATCCACCGGAACCGCTGCGTCAGACGCGTCGACCACGCAGGACGCCCCGGACGCTGCGAGCGCAGCGAGCGCAGCGAGCTCTGTGACGGATGCTCCGGACGCGCAGGACGCACCGGACGCGCAGGACGCCGCGCCGGCGGGCGGCGACCAGGCCGTCGCCGAGCCCAGTGCGTCCTACGATCCGATCAACGGCGACTTTGGCCCGTTCGACGGCGATAGCGTGGATTACACCACCTTCGACTACTCCGATTTCGCCAAGAGTGGGCTCGACCTTGGTTCCGTGCGCGTGCCGGTGCCGCACGACGGTGAGGTGCAGGTGGAGATGGGGGCCAAGGGCCCGCAGATGATCCACATCCTCACCCCCTACGGCCGTCTCACCCCCGTCGCACTCGCCGCCCCGCGTACTGGCCGGCAGTGGGAGGAGAACATCTCTGAGGTCACCGAGGGGATGAACGGCGATGGCCTGCAGGTCAAGTGGGGTAAGAACCTGTGGGGTACCGAAATCATCGGCACCATGAAGGCCGGTACGATGCGCGTGATCGGCGTCGACGGTCCGCGGTGGATGCTGCGAATGACGTTGGCCGGCCCGGCGGACAAGGCCGACCAGCTCGCGGAGTTGGCCTATGAGGTCATCTCCCGCACGTTCGTCTACCGCGGCACCGATCCGCACCCGGTCGGCCAGGCGCTGCCGGTGACGATCCCTGCGGCGATGGCCGCGGAACTGCGCAAGGTCGTCGAACAGCGTCAGAAGGACGCCGCCGACGGCAACAGTGGCAACAGTGGCAATAGTGGGAACGCAGGCACCAGCGGAGCCACGCAGTGACGCATGAGGACGGCCGCGCTCCGGCCGACGAAGACTCGGTAGAGACCGAGGACGCCGCGCCGACCGTCCTCGAGCAGCTCGGCGGCCTGTCGGGGCTCATCGCCTCGGTGCTACCGGTGCTGGTGCTCGTACCGGTGAACTCCCGGTGGGGGCTGACCGCCGCGTTGATCGCCGCCGTCGCTGTGTCGGTGGTGGTGTTCCTCTGGCGATTGGCGCGCAAGGAGACGCTGATGCCGGCAGTCTCCGGTCTGATGGGCGTGGGCATCTGTGCCCTGATCGCCTGGCTACTTGGCGACGCTAAGGGCTATTTCGCCTATGGCATTTGGTATTCGCTGGTGGCCGGGATCGTGTTCGTGGTGTCGATCGTGGTGCGCTGGCCGCTGGTCGCAGTGATCTGGAACGGTGTCAACGGTTCCGGGCACCGCTGGCGCAGCAACCGCACGGCGATGCGGGTCTACAGCATCGCCACGTTGGCGTGGTCGGTGGTGTTCTTCGGACGTTTTGTCATCCAGCAGTGGCTCTACGTGCAGGACGACGCCGTCGGCGCCCTCGGCGTGGCACGCATCATCATGGGCCTGCCGTTGACCGCCGTGGTCGTGCTGGTCACGGTGTGGGCCGTGAAGAAGGCCGATGCCTCGGAGCGTGCCGAATGAGCGGGCAGGTAGTAACCCTCGACATGGAGGGCCCGGCTCACGGCGGGGCATCGGTGGCGCGGCTCGACGGTCGCGCAGTGTTCGTGCGAGGCGCTCTGCCGGGGGAGAAGGGTGTCACGGTGGCCCTGGATCCGGCGAAGGAGAAGGCCCGCTTCCTCACCGGTGAGGTCACAGATGCCGCCATCGCCGAGCCCTCGGAGCACCGAGTGTCTCCGGCATGCGCCGCCGCGGCCGCCGGTGCCGGTTGTTGCGACCTGGACTACGTCGACGCGCAGGGCTCGGTGGAGTTCAAGACGCGCGTCGTGGTCGAGCAGTTCCAACGCATCGGCAAGATTGCGGTGGACGACAATACGGTTCGCCCGGTATCCCTTGCCCCGTTCGCCGGCTACCGCACCCGCGTGCGCCTGGGCGTCGACGCATCCGGCCAGGTCGGGTTGCGTCGCCGAGGCAGCAACGGGGTCGTCGCCCTAGCGGCGGACGGTTCCGGCGTCTGCGCCCAGTGGGCTCCCGGTCTGGCCGACGGTCTGGCTGAGGAACTCGCCGCCCAGGAGCTGACCCCGGGGGCCGAGGTGTGTGTTGCCCTCGGCGACGACGGTGCACGCGGGATCGTGGAGATCCCGCCGCGGCCGCCGCGTTCGCAGGCCCGGCGTCGGCGTCACAGCGCGAAGCGTCCTGCGAAGGCGCGCCGTCGCGTCCTGGTCGGTGACGGGGAGGTGACGCGCACCGTCGGTGACGTCACCTGGTCGGTGCCGGTGGAGTCCTTCTGGCAGGCACACGTCGCTGCGTCCGACCACTACGCCGCGTGGGTCGCGAGCAATACCCCGCAGGACGCCACGGTCGGCTGGGACCTCTACGGCGGTGCCGGCGTCCTGGCCGCGGCGATGCTGTCGGCAGCGCCCGAAATGGCCGTGGACTGCGTGGATATCGCCTCACCGGCGACCAGCGCAGGACGCACCGGCCTCGCCGGGCGGGACGTCTCCTTCGTCACCTCCGACGTGGGCTCCGCCATCGGGACGCTGCGCGCCCCGTCGGTTGTGGTCCTCGACCCGCCGCGCACCGGTGCCGGCCGCGAGGTTGTCGAGGCAATCGCCGCGCGGGAACCCGCCGTGGTGCTGCATATTGGCTGCGACCCGGCGACCGCCGCGCGCGACGCGGCGTCCTTCATCTCCCACGGCTATGAGCCGGAGGCGGTGGAAGTGGTGGACGCGTTCGGGCTCACCCACCATGTGGAGGTCCTCGTCCGGTACGTCAGAACCCCCGGTCAACAGAATAATTGAGGTCCGATGATGTGAACCAGGGCACGGGCCGTAAGATGGTCGCAGTGCCTGTGACTCAGGCAGCAAGTGTGAAGCGTAGGTAGTCGTTCGTCCGACGACTGGGACGGAGAAGTGAGAACGGGTATGTCGATTCTTGAAAAGATATCGTCACCGGCGGACCTCCGGACGCTGACACCTGGGCAGCTGGAGACCCTCGCCGGGGAGATCCGGGAGTTCCTCATCGCCAAGGTCTCCGCCACCGGCGGGCACCTGGGGCCCAATCTGGGCGTCGTGGAACTCACGATCGCCCTGCACCGGGTCTTCGACTCGCCGTCGGACCCGATCATCTTCGACACCGGACATCAGTCCTACGTGCACAAGATCCTCACCGGACGGCGCAATCTCTTCGACACCCTCCGGCAGCGTGACGGGCTGTCCGGCTATCCCGACCGGGCCGAGAGCCCGCACGACTGGACGGAGTCCTCGCACGCCTCGGCGTCGCTGTCCTATGCGGACGGGCTGGCGAAGGCCTTCGAGCTGACCGGCCAGTCAGACCGCCGGGTTGCCGCGGTCATCGGCGACGGTGCACTCACCGGCGGTATGGCCTGGGAGGCCTTGAACAACATTGCCGAGGGCAAGGACAGGCCCTTGACTGTCATCGTGAACGACAATGGTCGTTCCTACTCGCCGACGATCGGCGGGCTCGCGCACAGCCTCGCCGGTATGCGCATGCAGCCGGCCTACGACAAGGTGATGGAGCAGGGAAAGAACTCCCTGGGCCGCCTCGGCGCCGTCGGTGACCACGCCTTCAAGCTGCTGCACAGCTTCAAGGAGGGCGTGAAGCACGCGGTCATCCCGCAGGAACTGTTCAGCAACCTCGGGCTGAAATACGTCGGCCCGGTCGACGGCCACGATGTGCGCTCGGTCGAGGCCGCCCTGACCTACGCCCGCGACTACGGCGGACCGATCATCGTGCACATCGTCACGAAGAAGGGCAATGGCTACGGCCCCGCGGAGAACGACGAGGCCGATCAGATGCACTCCACCGGAGTCATCGACCCGCTCACCGGACGTGCCGTGCAGGTCAGCGCCCGCGGCTGGACGGACGTCTTCGCCGACAAGCTCATCGAGATCGGCAAGCGTCGCGAGGACGTTGTTGCCATCACCGCCGCGATGGCCGGCCCCACCGGTCTGGCACGCTTCGGTGAGGTCTTCCCCGAGCGCACCTTTGACGTGGGCATCGCCGAGCAGCACGCGGTGACGTCCGCCGCCGGGTTGGCCCTCGGCGGACTGCACCCGGTCGTCGCGGTCTACTCCACCTTCCTCAACCGTGCCTTCGACCAGATGCTCATGGACGTCGGGTTGCTGCACATGCCCGTGACCTTCGTGCTCGACCGGGCCGGGATCACCGGGTCGGACGGTGCGAGCCACAACGGGATGTGGGATCTTTCGATCACCGGCATCGTCCCGGGTATCCACGTTGCCGCTCCTCGCGATGGTGCACGACTGGTTGAGGCACTCGACCGCTGCGTCGGGATCTCCGACGGTCCGTCCGTGGTCAGGTTCTCCAAGGGCGCTGTTCCGAAGGATGTCGACGCGGTGGAGTCCACGGCCGACTACGACGTGCTCGCCGGGTCTGCCGGTGATTCCGCGACCGAGGGTGCGGGTACGGGCGAGGAGTTGCGCGTCCTGATCGTCAACTACGGTCCCTTGACCGCGCAGGCGTTCGCCGCGGCAGAGGCTCTTCAGTCCGATGGACATGCGGCGACGGTCATCGACCCGCTGTGGGTCACCCCGGTGGCGGACTCCGTTGTCGAACTGGCCCGCGCCAGCGACCTCGTGATCACCCTCGAGGACAACGGAGTGCACGGCGGAGCCGGCCAGATGCTCGCCCGCGCGGCGTCGGAGGCTTCGGTCTCGACCCCGGTGCGTTACCTCGGCGTCGACCAGCGCTACCTCGCCCACGGTTCGCGTGGTGAGGTGCTCGCCGAGGTCGGCCTGGACGTCGACTCGGTGGTGGAGCAGGTCCGCGACTGGGCATCCCAGGAGTCCCATCGCCGCGCCGAGGCCAGCGACCTGAGTTAGCGTCTTGCGCTAGCTCATCGACTCCGCGCTCTTCCCTCGCTTCTCTAGCTGAGCGATCACCCCTCCAGGTAGGCTTTCGGCTCGAAATGCTTCCTGGAGGGGTGAAGTGTCTACACGCTGATGCCGAGGGGGCCGGCGTTGTGGCGCTGCGGTCTGCCCTGGTCCAGCGATCACCCCTCCAGGTAGGCATTCGGCCCGAAATGCTTCCTGGAGGGGCGACTATTTCCCCTGGTGCGGGATGTAGGTGGAAGGTTGGGCGCGGGGGAGCAGGATCAGGCGAGCTGCCCGGCGAGCACGGGCAGGAAGGCGGCGACTAGGAGGTCACGCTGCCAGGCACGGCATTCGCGGGACTCGAGGGCGCGGCCCAGCACGTCCTCCAGTGCACCCACCGGGTCGGCGACCGCAACGTCCACCGTTGTTCCGACCGGGTCGGTATCCAGAACGACATCCAGAACGGTATCCAGGCCAATAACCTGTTCGTCACCGGGCTCGTCGAGGCGTTTCGACGTCGCATCGGCCAGCGCCCCGTCGGCGACCGCGCGCGAGGTCTCCCACGCCACGGACCGCAGTGAACGCATGGTCAGCAGATCCTCCGTCTTGATACCGGTGGTCTTCGAGACGTCTGACAGGGCCTCGCGGAATCCGCCCAGCAGGTGGAAGGCGACCGGGTGGTCGCGCTCCCATGTGCGGTGGTCGGGGAACCCGCCGGAGGTACTCAGCCGTCCGGGCAGCGAGGAAGCATCGGTCGAGGCAGCCTCGCGCAGCGCCTCAGACAGTGCCCTGGTCAGTGTGGACTTCACCTCGCGGCCGACTGAACCGCGCGAGGAGCGCACCAGGCGCGACCCGCCGGCGATTTCGCGGTCGAGTTGGCGTCCACCGCGGCCGGGATGCTGTGCCAGTTCCAGGATCGAGGTTCCGCGGAGCACGTGCTCCGGGGGTATGTCGTGTTCGCGGGCCACGACTGTGCGGGCACCGACGAGGCGTCGGGCAGTCTCGAGTTCGCGGGGGTCGCGGACGTGGCCGATGCCGCGCAACTTGCGCCAGTCGGGTTCGGGCACCGGGTGCGTCCACGCGGAACGTACGTGGGCGCATTCCTGGCGGTACCAGTCGGTGCGGTCCAGGTCGTCGAGCCGGGAGAGGGCAACGTCGCGCAACTCGATGAGCATCTCCACGTCCAGCGCGGCGTAGGTGAGCATGGGCCCGGAGATCGGCCGGGCGGACCAGTCTTCCCGGCCCTTGTCCTTGGCCACGGTGACCCCGAGGAACTCCTCGAGCATGCCGGCCAGGCCGATCTGCCCGTAGCCGAGGAGGCGTCCGGCGATTTGGGTGTCGTGCAGTTCCGGGGTGTGCCAGCCCAGGGAGGTCAGGGCGGGCAGGTCGCTGTGCGCGGCGTGCAGGATCCAGGGGGAGGAGTCCATCAGTGGGGCCAGCACGGAACCAGCCTGCGGAACGGTCGCCGGGTCGACGAGGTGGGTGCCGGAGCCTTCGCGTCGCAGCTGCACCAGGAAGGCGCGGTCGTCGAAGCGGAAGCCGGAGGCCCGTTCGGTGTCCACGGCGATGGGCCCGTGCCCTGCGGCCAGCGATTCGGTCGCTTCCCGCACGGTCTCGAGCGTGTCGGACAGGGCGGGGACGCCGTCGCGGGGCGAGGTGAGGTGTTCTGCCACGGGGGCCACCTTACCTACCCGTCAGGGCGGTCACCCCTTCGGGCGGCAGGCCTGCGACATTGGCGAGCACCTTGGAGAAGGCGGTGACGTGGTCGGACAGGTCCGTGCCGGACGCCGTCCACGAGGCACGCATCTCGACCTGGAAGGCGTGGGCCGGTCCGCCGATGTCACCGAATCTGCTGGATGCGGTGGCAGTGACGGTGCCGCCGAGGTCGCTGAAGGTGCTGCCGTGCAGCCCTTCGGTCAGCCAATCCCAGGCGACCTCGGGCAACAGGGGGTCCTCGGCGACGGAGGCGTCCAGGTCGGCCTGAATATAGGCGACCAGCTTCATCATGCCGGGGCCTTCGGAGCCCTTGGGGTCGTGGAGCAGGATCAACCTGCCGAAGGCGTCGCCGTCGGAGTCGGTGGGGACGGCGGCTTCCCCACCGTCGTCCCCTCCGATTCCGGGGGGCGACCCCAGTTGTAATCGGTCGACCTCCAGCCCGATGGCGTGGCTGTAGGGGGCGAGTTTCCGCGGCGGGCGGATGTCGGTCACCGTGATCCCGGTGCGCACCGTGGCGGCGTGCATGGAGGTGACCGCGTCCCGGAACGGCGCGGGGACGGTCGCCGCGGTGTCGGCGCCCAAGGCCTGACCCGCTGTACCTGTCATCTCTGAATCAACGCTCACACCGGCCAACATAACGGGCGGGCGGGGGTGTGTGGCGCAGGCGCGCCGTCGTTGCCGTAGTTCGCGCGGGAACTGGCATAATCGTGGACATGGTTGACCTGAACTCGTCCCCGGTCGGCGTCGCCGATCTCCGTCCGACTGAAGAGGCGGTCGCCACGGCGCGTGCCGCCCGCCGTGCCTCGCAGGACGCGCCGCTGCTGGCGGCGGTGCGCGGGGAAACGCCGTCGCGGCGTCCTGCGTGGATGATGCGTCAGGCAGGACGCTCCCTGCCGGAGTACCGCGAGCTGCGCCGCGAGGTCGGCATGCTCGACTCGTGTTTCCGCCCGGACCTGCTCGCCGAGATCACGATGCAGCCGGTGCGTCGGCACGACGCGGACGCGGCGATCCTGTTCTCCGACATCGTGGTGCCGCTGAAGGCTGCCGGGGTGGCCGTGGACATCGTCGCTGGTCGCGGCCCGGTGCTGGAGTCGCCGGTGCGTTCCGCCGAGGCCATTCAGGACCTGCCGGTGGTCGAAGCCGCACAGCTCGAAGCGGTCGTCGAGGGCATCGGCGGGATCCTCGAGGAGCTGCGCGATGACCAGGTGCTCATCGGTTTCGCCGGCGCCCCGTTCACCCTGGCGTCCTATCTTATTGAGGGTGGTCCGTCGAAGAACCACGGCGTGACCAAGGCGATGATGTACTCGCAGCCGAAGCTGTGGCACGCGCTGATGGAGAAGCTCACCCCCACGGTGGTGCGTTTCCTGAAGGTGCAGATCGAGGCCGGGGCGGACGCGGTGCAGCTATTCGACTCCTGGGCGGGCTTCCTCAGCCTGCGCGACTACCGCGAGTTCGTCGCACCCTACACCGAGCGCATCATCGCCGCGGTGCGTCCCTACGGTGTGCCGGTGACCCACTTCGGCGTGAACACCGGCGAACTCCTCGGCGAGATGGCGGCCGTGGGTCCGGACATGATCGGCGTGGACTGGAAGACGCCGATGGACGTAGCTGCGCGCCGCGTGGCCGCCGACCTCGCCGCCGCTCACGACGCGGGTGATCCGCGAGTGCCGGCGGACCGGACGGTGCGTGCGGTGCAGGGCAACCTGGACCCGGCGATCCTGCTGGCCGGCCCGGACGTCATCGCCGAGCAGGTCGCCCGCGTGGTCGCCGAGGGTGACCGTGCGGTCGCCGAGGGCAATGCCCTGGGACACGTCTTCAATCTTGGTCACGGCGTACTGCCGGAGACCGACCCGGATGCGATCACCCGGGCTTTCGCGGAGGTGCATGAACTGTGAGCGACGGTATCGGAGAGGCTGCAAGTGCCGGGGCAGGTCCGAGCGTGGCGGTCATCGGCGGGGGAGTGACGGGCATGTTCGCCGCCTGGGAGCTGCGCCGCCGGCTCGGCCCGGGCGCGCGGATCCTGGTGCTGGAGGCCTATGGGCGTCTCGGCGGGAAGCTGAAGACCGTTGACTTCGCTTCCGGGCCGGTGGACATGGGCGCCGAGGCGTTCCTGACCCGGCACACCGGCATGGCCCAGCTGGTCGCTGACCTCGGGCTAGAGTCCGAACTGCGCACACCCTCGGGCGCGCGCAGTGCCTTCCTCGTTGACGGTGACTTGGTCAACATCCCGTCCGCCACGGTGATGGGCATTCCCGCCCGCGGCGCGGACGTGGCCGAGGTACTCACCGCGCAGGGCCAAGCCGCGGTGGACGCGGAGCTGGACGGCCCGGCGTTGCCGTGGATCGTCGGCGACGACGTCAACGTGGGCGAACTGGTGCGGCGGCGTTTCTGCGACGAGGCCGTCGATCGGCTGGTCTCCCCGATGTTGGGCGGGGTCTACTCCTGCTCCGCCGACGACCTGGGCCTGCGCGCGACCGTGCCGCAGATCGCCGAGGCGATGGACGATCTGGCAGGACGCGGCGACGACGTGTACCTGTCCACGGCGGTGGCGCAGGTCCTGGAGGACCGCGCGGCCGCGGCCGCGTCCTCGAAGGACGGCTCCGCGGGGCCGGCGTTCAACACCATGGCTTCCGGCTACCGCACGCTGATCAACCGCCTGGCCGAGGCGTCCGACGCGGACATCCGGGTGAATACGCAGGTCGAGGAGATCGGGCGCTACAACGGGCGGATCTACCTCGAACCCGTCGGCACCGTGGACGCCGTCGTCGTGGCGACGCCCGCGCCCACGGCGTCCGTCCTGCTCAAGGACATCGCGCCGGACGCCGCGGACATCCTCGGCGGAGTGAAGCTCGCCAGCTCCGCGGTGGTGGGCATGAGCTACGACGGTGCTGCTGGCGATCCGGGCATCCCGCAGCGCTCCGGCATCCTCATCGGTGCGGACGGCCCGACCAACGCCAAGGCCTTCACCTTCTCCTCACGCAAGTGGCCGCACCTGGGCGAGCGCGACGGCGGCCGTGGTGGTTTCGTGCGTGCCAGCTTCGGCACCTACCAGGACTCCAGCCTGCTCGACGCGGACGACGAGACCCTGGTCGAGTACGCCATCGCCGACCTGGAGAAGGTCGCCGGAGTCACCGCCAGGCCCGCCGAGACTTTCGTCCAGCGCTGGTGGGGCGGGCTGCCGGTCTACGGCGTCGGCCACACCGAACTCATGGGCATTGCCGAGTCGGCCGTCTCCGAGATCCCGCGGGTCGCGGTGGCCGGTGCGAGCCTGCACGGCGTGGGCGTGCCCGCCTGCGCCGAGACCGGTCGGGCCGCGGCACGCAAGATCGCCGCGGAGTTGTGACGCCCGGCTCCCCTGTCAAGGGGTGGCCCGGGTCCCGCGGGCGGCTAGAATCAGGGACGACGAACGACAACTTTCACAGGACAGGTGGTTGACAGCATGGCCAAGCTCGACTTCAGGGAGCTCAACGAGAAGCTGCAGTACACGATGTGGTCCGTGTTCACGGTCCGCAACGGTGAGCTGCCCGAGGGGGAGGAGGCCCGCGCCGCGGTCGCCGAGGACTTCGCGTCCTTCCTGGCGTCCTACGACGACGCGGAGCTCACCGTCCGCGGCGTGTACGACCTCACCGGCCAGCGCGCCGAGGCCGACATCATGATCTGGTGGCACGCCGAGAAGTTCGAGGACCTGCAGCGCGCCTACCGTCGCTTCCTGAAGGAGACGACCCTGGGCCGTGCCTGCGACGGCTACTGGTCGAACTCCGCGCTGCACCGTCCGGCGGAGTTCAACAAGTCCCACCTGCCGTCCTTCATCATGGGCGAGGACCCGGCCGAGTGGATCGCCGTGTACCCGTTCGTGCGCTCCTTCGAGTGGTACCTGCTTCCCGACCAGGAGCGTCGCACGATCCTCGCCGAGCACGGCATGGCCGCCCGCGGGTTCGACGAGGTCCGCGCGAACACCGTGCCCGCCTTCGCCCTCGGCGACTACGAGTGGATCCTCGCCTTCGAGAGTCCCACGCTGGACCGCATCGTGGACCTGATGTACAAGATGCGCTACACCGAAGCCCGTCGCCACGTCCGCGAGGAGGTGCCGTTCTTCACCGGCCGCCGCGTGAACGCTGACGCGGAGGACCTCGCCGGCTTCATCGCCGAGCTGCCCTGACGCCTCACCGCAGACAGCAACCCCGTAGGACGCTCGGAGCGTCCTACGGGGTCGTTGTCTTTCGCGCGGCGCGCCGCGCCGTCAGGCCTCGTGCAACTGCAGCGCGATGCCGTTGATGCAGTAGCGCAGGTCGGTGGGGGTGTCGTACCCTTCGCCGGCGAAGACGTGGCCGAGGTGGCCGCCGCAGGTGGCGCACACGACCTCGGTGCGTCGGGTACCGAGGGAATCGTCCACGCGGGTCTCCACCGCGTCGGAGTCGGCCGGATCGAAGAACGAGGGCCAGCCGCAGTGCGAGTGGAACTTCTCGGTGGAACGGAAGAGTTCAGTGCCACACCCACGGCAGGTGTAAACGCCCTGGGTCTCTGAGTCGGTGTACTCGCTGGTGTACGGCCGCTCCGTGGCGGAATTGCGCAGCACCTGGAACTCGTCCGGGGAGAGACGCTGCTTCCACTGCTCGTCGCTCAGCGCGGAGAAGTCCTCGAGGGGACGGACGTCGGGATTGTTCTCAGTCATGGTGGCTACCTCTGTTCCTGCTCTACGTGCTCGTTCTGTTCTGGTGCCTTTTCTGGTGCACCGCGGTTCTGGCGACGCCAGTCAGTGACGAGCCAAACAACCACGGACGTCGCGGCGGCCAGGATGATCAGCCCCCAGCCGACGGTACCGCGGGTGTACTCGACGATACGCCCGGGCCACTCCCACCGGTCGGAGTTCCAGGAGTCACCCGACATGCACCAGTAGATACCGACCCAGATGACCGGATTGTGCATCACCGAGAAGCGGCAGAACACCGTGAAGATCATCGGGATCAGCATCATCGAGTAGTACATCTGGCCCAGCGAGCTGACCAGGAACACCCCGGTCATCAGGATGCCCGCGGTCGTCGCCGACCACATCAGAGGGTCGGAGTTACGCCAGCGCAGCAGACCCAGCACTGCAATGGCGACGCCGAGGGCGAAGACGGCGCGCATCAGCAGGACGAACCAGTCCGCCATGCCGAAGTACACGCCCACCCCGGAGACCGAGGAATTGGCGTAGTCCCGGACCTCGCTCAGGTAGGGCATCAGCTTGTCGAGGTAGTCCCCGGGCTGGGCCATGAGAGGCCACGCGGCAAGGTTGAACGCCACCGGCACGGCGAGTCCGGCGACCACGGCCCACCACTGCTTGCGCACGAACGGCAGGAAGAGCAGGACGGCGAACTGCGGCTTCACGGTGATCGCCAGGCCCACGGCGATGCCCGCCAGGACGGTGGCCCACGTGCTGCGCGTTCCCGAGCCGGGCCCGCAACGCCAGGAGACGTCTCCGGTGCCAACGAGGATCCACCACAGGAAAATGACCTCGACGAACAGCAGCACACCGTTGATGTTGGAGAACAGCAGGGTGTTGGTGATCGACTCGGTGGAAAACACCAGGAAGGCCGCCACGGGCAGGACGGGGCCGGTCAGTGAGCGCCGGGCCAACTTCGTGAGGATCGCCAGGGCCACAAGGACCGCGACACCGTTGGCGAAGATGAACAGGATCCGCCCGGAGTCCCACGTCGGCAGATACGCCAGCGGGCTGAGCAGCAGCGTTCCTCCGGGGGAGTAGAGGTAGTGCGGGTCGACGAAGGCGTAGTTCTCGTCGTACACCGGGACACCGTCGATGAACCGGTGCAGCGCGTTCCACACGGTGGTGAAGTCGTCGGTGGGGTGGCTATTGTGCGGGCTGAGGAACACCCGGTGGATCATGGTGAAGATGGCCAGCGGCCACGCGGCCATGGTGAGCACACCGGCCGGGGTACGAAGGGAGTCCCGGAGGTTGTCCATGCGAGAAGGCGTCCCGTCGGACGTGGCAGCGGTGCCGGTGTCGCCTGGATTACCGGAGTCACCGGGGCATGCGCTGCCGGAGGAGGAGCCGGCCGGGGTCATCTTTGCAGTCACGGTCCTTGACTCTACTGGCTCCACGCCGCCACGCCGGGGACCGCCACGGTCGCGCCCGGGACTGTCACCCCTAGGAGTATTGGTGGGCCGCATCCCGTCGGGTACCAAGTTGGACCTGGGAGCGTTGAGTTCGCCAACTCAACGCTCCCAGGTCCAACTTGGTACCCCTCGCTGGCGGCTCGGGCGCCTCGGGGCGGGCGAGTTGTCGCCGGCGGCGGGGGAGAGAGGGGCCAAGATCGAGCGTGGGATGTTTGAATCGCCGGGTTCAAACATCCCACGCTCGATCTTGGCCCTATTGCGGGTTAAACGACAAAATGTGTGTCCGGGGTCGGCGCTTCGCTGCAGGTCAAGGTAAAGAAATCGGGCTTGAATAGCTCTCCGGGAGCTATTGAGCCGCGGTGCTTGACACCTGCACGGCGCTGAAGTCACGCCATAGCCACCGCCATACAGGCCCCAGGAGGCTGCGTCTGCCATCTCGGGGTCGAACCTCAGTGGACGCCTCTCAGCGTGGGATTCGCCTGCGTGAGCAGCGTTCCGCAACCATAGACCCCCATGGAGTTGTCACCGGGCTGCGTCACTACCTCCTCGTCTCGCCGCGAGACCTGGCCCCCCCCTGCAGGTCAACCTGGGTCAAGCGAGGAGCAGGGACACGCCCGGAGCAGACACACATTTTGTCGTTTAACCCCCTATGCGTCGGGAGGTCGCCGTAGGGCCGCCGGAACGACGACGAGAGGGCCCGTCGACTCATGTCGACGGGCCCTCTCAAGTGGAGCGGATGACGAGACTCGAACTCGCGACCCTAACCTTGGCAAGGTTATGCGCTACCAACTGCGCTACATCCGCATTTTCTAGCAATCTTACTGTTGACCAGACCCCTGGGGGACTGTTCGTGCGCGATACTGGGATCGAACCAGTGACCTCTTCCGTGTCAGGGAAGCGCTCTCCCGCTGAGCTAAACGCGCGGGCTTCTCCCTGACCCCCATCTCCGGGGAGACGGTGGGGAAGAAGTGGAGCGGATGACGAGACTCGAACTCGCGACCCTAACCTTGGCAAGGTTATGCGCTACCAACTGCGCTACATCCGCATTTTCTAGCAATCTTACTGTTGACCAGACCCCTGGGGGACTGTTCGTGCGCGATACTGGGATCGAACCAGTGACCTCTTCCGTGTCAGGGAAGCGCTCTCCCGCTGAGCTAAACGCGCGTGATGCGAGGTGGAAACGGGAATCGAACCCGTCTACACGGTTTTGCAGACCGTTGCCTAAGCCACTCAGCCATTCCACCGTGGCGTCACCGCCTCGTATCGGATCTCGACCCTACCGACTCGGGAGCCGGAAGAGAAATGAGAACCTGAGCGGATGACGAGACTCGAACTCGCGACCCTAACCTTGGCAAGGTTATGCGCTACCAACTGCGCTACATCCGCAAGCACCGTGTAGTACCGGTGCGACACAGAACTCTATAGGTTCCGGCTTTCACGCACAAACATGCAGGTGACGGTGCATATCCACGGGAAGTTGGCTGTGAATCGAACTCCAACGGTGTGATTCGCGCCCAGGGGAGTGGTGTCAGGGCCGCGTCTCTGCCTCGTCCCTTTCGCCTCCCTCGAACTCCTACGCGCGACGCGGGTGCCCGCGCGCGCGACGGGCGGGCACCCGCATGCGTCGGACGACGCTGGCAGCGTCCTGCGCGGTTCTGCGCCGTCCTGCGCCGTCCTGCGCGGCGCCGCTGTTCGTGGCGCGGTGGCGTGACCTGGCGATTTGCGCGATACCCGAGGGGTGGTGATAGATTACGTCTCGTTCCACAGAGGTCCCATAGCTCAGTGGGAGAGCGTTCCGTTCACACCGGAAAGGTCGCTGGTTCAATCCCAGCTGGGACCACCATCTGAAGCCCCCGGCAGTCATTGCGACTGCCGGGGGTTTCGTCGTCGCGGGATGGGGCGGGGGTGAGGTTGATCATTCAGTGACACTTGGAGCCCGTCGGCCCAGATAGAGTGGGGGACCGAACGCACGCGGGGGCACTTCCCGCGACCGTGCCGAGCGAAAGGACCTCAATGTCCCGTCAGTCGTCTGTCCGTCCTGCCCGTGGAGTCCGGCCGCGCGTCGTCCGCGCCGTCGCCGCGCCGGTGCTGGCTGCCGCGATGATTTCCGCGCCCGTGTTCCTGGGTGCTGGCGTCACAGGAGGACTGCCGGTGGCTTCGGCACACGACGCGATGGTCGGGGCCACGCCTGAGCCGGACTCCGCGCTCACCGATCCTCCGACGAGCATCGAGCTGGAGTTCTCCGGGATCCCGCAGGACAACTTCAACACCGTGGCGCTGTCCAGGGACGGAGAGGTGGTCTACACCGGAGAGCCCACGATCGACGAGCGCATGATCACCCTCGACATTCCCGATGACGTCGAGCTGGAGGACGGTGTTTACACCGTCGGCTACCAGATCACTTCCTCGGACGGCCATGGCACGCGCGGCGACTACACCTTCACTCTCGGCGACGTCTCCGCCGCCGATGCCGAGACCTCCTCGGAGGACGATGGCCTTCCGACGTGGGCCATCACGTTGGGCGGCATCGCCGGGGTGATCGTGGTGCTCGGCGCGCTCGTTGTGGTGATCGCCCGCTTCCGCAGCATCTCCTCCGAGGATTCGGATGAGTCGGGGGATAAGGCCTGAGACTCCCCACTGGAGTCCGGGGCTCGACCTCGTGCCCGCACGGGCGCCCGCGGCAGGTAAGGTAGTGCTCGACTTCCGGCTGTCACCAGGTATGTGACCGCCGCCATCTTTTCCGTGTAAGGAGCACAGCACCCGTGAGTGAATCAACACTGGACGCCGAACGAGGAGCCGCCACCGTGGCACCCGTGGCTTTCACCGTCCCCGCCGGCGAGTCCGCAGGGGCGGCCATGCGACCCCTGGACCTGCCGAACAAGGGCACCGACGCCATCGTCTGCGTGAAGGACGCCGAGGGCGCCCTGCGCGACCTCGCCTTCGTGCCGGAGACCGACACGGAGGTCACCGCCGTCGCCGCTAACAGCGACGACGGGCGCGCGGTCATCCGCCACTCCTGTGCCCACGTGCTCGCTCAGGCCGTCCAGCGCGAGTTCCCCGGCACCAAGCTGGGAATCGGCCCGGCCATCGAGAACGGCTTCTACTACGACTTCCAGGTCGACGAGCCCTTCACCCCGGAGGATCTCAAGACGCTAGAGAAGCGCATGAAGAAGATCATCAAGTCCGGTCAGCGTTTCGAACGCCGTGTCTACGAGTCCACCGAGGCAGCTGCCGAGGAACTCGCCGCGGAGCCGTTCAAGCTCGAGCTGATCCAGGACAAGGGCAACGTGGATCCGGACTCCGACGAGGCCACCGAGGTCGGCGCCGGTGAACTCACCGCCTACGACAACGTCAACCCGCGTACCAGCGAGGTCGAGTGGTCGGACCTGTGCCGCGGACCGCACATTCCCACCACCCGCTACATCCCGGCATTCGCGCTGACCCGTTCCTCGGCTGCCTACTGGCGCGGCGACCAGTCCCGCGAGGGCCTGCAGCGCGTCTACGGCACCGCGTGGGAGTCCAAGGAGGCCCTCGAGGAGCACCAGCACATGCTGGCGGAGGCGGAGAAGCGCGACCACCGTCGTCTCGGCCAGGAACTTGACCTGTTCAGCTTCCCCGACGACTTGGGCTCCGGACTGCCGGTCTTCCACCCGGACGGCGGCATCGTGCGCCTGGAGATGGAGGAGCACTCGCGGCGTCGCCACATCGAGGCCGGCTACTCCTTCGTCAACACCCCGCACATCACCAAGGGCGACCTCTACGAGCGCTCCGGGCACCTCGGGTTCTACAAGGACGCCATGTTCCCGCCGATGCAGGCCGACGGTGAGTGGGACGAGGACGGCAACTGCACCAAGCAGCCGCAGGACTACTACCTCAAGCCGATGAACTGCCCGATGCACAATCTGATTTTCGACTCCCGCGGCCGGTCTTACCGCGAACTTCCGCTGCGTCTGTTCGAGTTCGGCACGGTGTACCGCTACGAGAAGTCCGGCGTGATCCACGGCCTGACCCGCGCCCGCGGCTTCACGCAGGACGATGCACACATCTACTGCACCGAGGACCAGCTCGAAGGTGAGTTGATCAGTGTCATCGAGTTCGTGATCTCGCTGCTGCGCGACTACGGTCTGGACGATTTCTACCTCGAGCTCTCGACCCGCGACCCGAAGAAGTCGGTGGGTTCCGACGAGATCTGGGAGCGGTCCACCGAGACCTTGCGTCGCGTAGCCACGCAGTCAGGCCTCGAACTGGTCCCGGATCCGGAGGGTGCGGCGTTCTACGGCCCCAAGATCTCCGTGCAGGCGCGCGACGCCATCGGCCGAACCTGGCAGATGTCCACCGTGCAGCTCGACTTCAACATGCCGGAGCGCTTCAACCTGGAGTACACCGCGTCCGACGGCACGAAGAAGCAGCCGATCATGGTGCACCGCGCGCTCTTCGGCTCGATCGAGCGGTTCTTCGGCGTGCTGCTGGAGCACTATGCCGGTGCCTTCCCGGCATGGCTGGCCCCGCACCAGGTGACCGGCATCCCGGTGGCCGACGAGTTCGTCGACTACCTGGAGGACATCACCGCCGAGCTGCGCACGCAGGGCATCCGTGCCGCGGTCGATACCTCCGATGACCGGATGCAGAAGAAGATCCGCAACCACACCACCGGCAAGGTGCCGTTCATGCTCCTGGCCGGCGGACGCGACGTCGAGGCGGGCGCCGTGAGCTTCCGTTTCCTGGACGGCACACAGGTCAACGGTGTGCCGAAGGACGATGCGGTGCGCATCATCACCGAGTGGGTGCGCAGCCGGCGCAACGAGCAGCCGAGCGGGGACAACCTTGGCGAGCTCAGCTGACGACCTGTCGCCTGATGGCCTGCAGCGGTTGTGGGCGCCGTACCGCTCGGCCTACATCGGCGAGAAGAACGGTTCGGGTGACTCGGGAGGCTCGGGTACCTCGGGTGATCCGGATGACCCGTTCATGGCGATCCCCGATAAGTCCGATGAGGATGGGCTGATCGTCGCCCGCGGTGCGGAGGTCTTCTGCATCCTGAACCTGTACCCGTACAATCCGGGGCACATGATGGTGTTGCCGTACCGCAAGGTCGCTTCCTACGAGGACCTCACGGACTCCGAGACCGTGGAGTTCGCGATGTTTACGAAGAAGGCGATTCGGGTGTTGCGGGCGGTCTCCGGGCCGGACGCACTGAACGTGGGCATGAACCTGGGCCGCTCGTCTGGCGGGTCGGTGCCTGGTCACCTGCACCAACACATCGTCCCCCGCTGGCAGGGCGACACGAGTTTCATGACCGTGTTGTCCGGCTCGAAGGTACTGATCCAGGTGCTGGGGGAGACCAGGGAGCTGTTGGCTTCGGCGTGGCAACAGCTCGACTGACCTGGAACTGAGAGAATATCGGCGGAGATGAAGTCAGCAAGCACGGCAAGGAGACCTGAGACATGTTGAGCGTTCGTGGACGCCGGCCGGCGGCGGTGGTCATTGAACCGATCGCCCGACGGCTGGTGAACTGGGGCGTGACCCCCAACACCGTGACGATCACCTCGACCACGGTCGCTGTCGTGCTGTCGGTGGCGTTGATCCCCACCGGGCACCATTTCCTCGCCGGTATCCTGCTGGGTATCACGGTGGCCACCGACATGATCGACGGCACGATGGCCCGGATGCTCGGTGGTGGCACCAGGTTCGGCGCCACACTGGACGCGACCTGCGACCGTATTACTGACGGCGTCCTGTTCGGTGCGATCGCCTGGTGGATGGCTTTCCAGCACGACCACGAGCCCTACAAGGGCCTGTTCGCCGCGGCATTGGTGATCATGATTGCCAGCCAGGTGACGTCCTACGTCAAGGCGCGTGCGGAGGCCTCGCAGATCAAGGTGGACGGGGGGCTCATCGAGCGCCCGGAGCGCCTCATCATCGGTCTGGTGTCCTTGGGCCTGTCCGGTCTCGGGGTGCCCTACATCCTGGGCGGCGGATTGATCCTGCTGGCCCTGGGGTCGGTGTACACCGTCTTCGAGCGTCTCGTGATCGTGTCGCGCTCCGCCGCGGCGTCCGAGCGTATCGCCCCGCCGACGGGGGCCAAGAGCTATGAAGAAACAGAGGAGAGCAGGTCACATGAGTGAGGACGCATCCTTCACCGACCGGCTCAGCGCTGTCGGTTACCAGGCAGGGTGGGCGCTCACGCGCCGGCTCCCGCAGGGGGTGGCGGACCGGTTGTTCAACGTCATCGCCGACCGCGTGTCCGGCAACGGTCGGGGGCCGGAGCAGTTGCGGGCGAACCTCGGCCGGGTTGTCGGCGACGAGAACGTGACCCGCGAGCTGGTGCGCGACTCCATGCGTTCCTATATGCGCTACTGGCGCGAGGCTTTTCAGCTGCCCAGCATGGCGGGCCCGGAGCTGGCGGCACGCGTGGCCGAGGGCTTCGACCCGGCGGACGTGGAACGTCTCGACGCGGCGCTCGCCCGGGGCAAGGGCGCGGTGCTGAGTCTGCCGCATTCCGGAAACTGGGATATGGCGGGAGTGTGGCTCGTTGACCACTTCGGCCAGTTCGCCACCGTCGCCGAGCGGCTGAAGCCGGAGAGCCTGTTCGAAGCCTTCGTGGAGTTCCGCGAGTCCCTTGGCTTCGAGGTACTGGCGCTCTCCGGTGGTGAAGCCCCGCCGTTCGCGCGGTTGCGCGAAGTCGTGCGCGCCGGCGGCGTGGTGTGCCTGCTCGGCGAGCGTGACTTGTCGGGCAAGGGAGTGGAGGTGGACTTCTTCGGCGAGCGCACGTCCATGCCGGCGGGCGCGGCGCGTCTGGCGCAGGAGACCGGTGCTGCGCTGATGGTCTTCCACACGTCCTTTACCCCCGACGGCTGGGAGTCCAGCTTCAGCGAGGAGTTGGACACCAGCGGCACGCTGGAGGAGATCGTCCAGCAGCAGGCCGACAGCTATGCCCGCAATATCGCCTCCGCCCCGGCGGACTGGCACATGCTGCAGCCCCTGTGGTTCTCGGACCTGTCGGAATCTCGGCGCAAGCGACTCGGCATCACCGATGAATCCGGCGGAGACGGCGCGCGATGAAGATCGGCATGGTGTGCCCCTACTCCTTCGATGAGCCGGGCGGAGTCCAGATCCACGCGGTGGACTTGTGCACCGAACTGATCCGCCGCGGCCACGAGGTCAGCCTGATCGGCCCGGGAGGGGAAGACGCCGAAGTTCCCGACTTCGTGGAACTTGGCGGCGCCGCCATCCCGATTCCGTACAACGGGTCGGTCGCCCGGCTGGCGTTCGGGCCGTCCACCTGGCGTCATCTCGGTGACTGGATCGACCGGCACGACTTCGACGTGGTGCACATCCACGAGCCGAACTCCCCGAGCTACTCGATGATCACCCTGGCCAAGGCCGACGGCCCGATCGTGGCGACCTACCACGCCTCAGCCAGCGAGTCCTTGGTCCTCAAGGTTTTCCTCCCGGTGCTGCGTCCCTTCCTGGAGCGTATCCAGGGCGGTATTGCGGTGTCCGAGGAGGCACGTCGCTGGCAGGTGGAGATGCTCTCCGGGGACCCGGTGCTCATCCCCAACGGCGTGGACACCGCGACCTACCGGGCGGCCACCCCGATGCCCGCGCTCGACCCGCAACGTCCGCGCGTGATGTTCCTCGGCCGGTTCACCGAACCCCGTAAGGGCTTCCCCTTGCTGCTCAAAGCACTTCCGACGATCCTGCGAGAGGCGCCGGACGTCGAGGTCGTCGTGGTGGGTGGCGGTGACACCGAGGAGTTGCGTCAGTCGCTGCGCAAGGCGCGAGTGAGTTTCGTGGAAGGCTGCGGCGAAGAAACAAGGGAAGACCGCGCCACCGTGCGCATCCTGGGCCGGCTCAGCGAGGCGGACAAGGCAGCGGCGCTCGCAGCGTCCGACGTGTATGTGGCGCCGAATACCGGCGGCGAGAGTTTCGGCATCGTGCTGGTCGAGGCCATGGCCGCGGGCGCGGCGGTGGTCGCCAGCGACATTCCCGCCTTCACCGCGGTGACCGACCACGGTCGTGCCGGACGGTTGTTCTCCAACGGCTCGGCGCGCGACCTCGCGCGCGCGGTGAAGGATCTGCTCGCCGACGACGATCGGCGCGTCCGGCTCGTCGAACGCGGTTACGAGCGCAGCCGTGACTTCGATTGGGACCGGGTGACCACGCAGGTCGAGCGGGTCTACGAGACGGTCGTCACCGACGGCAGGAAGGTGCGCAGGTCATGATTCCGGTGTGGTTGCTCGTCCTGGTCGTGGCGGTCGCGGTCCTGGCGTTGGTGGGACTGTGGTTGTCGTTGACCGCCTCGCGGCTCAACCGATTGCATATCCGTACCGACGCCGCGCGCCTGGCGCTCGAAGGAGCGCTGCAGTCGCGTTCCGCGGTGGTCTCCGCGATCCACCCGGAGCTCATGCGTACCGCCGGACGCACCACGTCTGTGGCGTTGCGCGCCGAGGACATGGATGCGCGTTCCGACGCAGAGAACGTCCTGCTGCGGCAGTTGCGCGCCGAGGACATCGGCAACCCGGCATTCGTCGAGGCATCCGTGAAGGTTGACCTGGCCGCGCGGTTCTACAATGATGCCGTCGGTGACACCCGCGACCTGCGCGGACGCTCGGCAATTCGGGTATTCCGGCTCGCGGGATCTGCTCCCCTTCCGGCCTACTACGAGGCGATGTCGGTGAGTTCCGAGACTCCTTAGGGATCGTTCTCGGCCTGATTTACACCCATTGGACCGCACGGTCTGTCTGGCCCGGTAGAATGCCCGTTGATCACCATTAGGCTACCGAGATCACTCGAGAATCAGAGGTCATGATGACGCAGAACCGTGCCGACAACGTTGCAGCCAGGGGTACCGGGCGCGTGAAGCGCGGTCTCGCCGACATGCTCAAGGGGGGTGTGATCATGGACGTGGTCACCCCGGAGCAGGCGAAGATCGCTGAGGACGCTGGCGCCACCGCCGTGATGGCGCTGGAGCGCGTCCCCGCCGACATCCGTGCCGAGGGCGGCGTGTCGCGCATGTCGGACCCCGACATGATCGAGGGCATCGTCGAGGCCGTCACCATCCCGGTGATGGCGAAGGCACGGATCGGCCACTTCGTCGAGGCACAGGTGTTGGAGAGCCTCGGCGTGGACTTCATCGACGAGTCCGAGGTGCTGACCCCGGCCGACTACGCCAACCACATCGACAAGTTCGGTTTCACCGTGCCCTTCGTCTGTGGCGCGACGAACCTCGGCGAGGCGCTGCGCCGCATCAACGAGGGTGCAGCGATGATCCGCTCCAAGGGCGAGGCCGGCACCGGCGATGTGTCGAACGCAGTCACCCACATGCGTACCATCCGCGGCGAGATCAACCGCCTGACCTCGATGGCCCCCGATGAGCTCTACGTGGCGGCCAAGGAACTGCAGGCTCCTTACGAGCTGGTGCGCGAGGTCGCCGAGAACGGCAAGCTTCCCGTGGTCATGTTCACCGCCGGCGGCATCGCCACCCCGGCGGACGCGGCGATGATGATGCAGCTCGGTGCCGAAGGCGTCTTCGTGGGTTCGGGCATCTTCAAGTCCGGCGACCCGGAGAAGCGGGCCCGCGCGATCGTGCAGGCCACGCTCAACTATGAGGACGCCGCCACGGTGGCCTCGGTCTCGCGCGGTCTCGGTGAGGCGATGGTCGGCATCAACGTCGACGAGATCCCGGAGCCGCACCGTCTTGCAGAGCGGGGCTGGTGAATGTCTGACGCCCAGTCAGCCCAGCCTGCCGAGTCTGCCGACGGTCGTCGGCCGCGGATCACGGATGTCCTGGATCTCGAGCAGATCGAGCCGGGGATTTTCCGCGGCCAGGTCATCCCGTCGGCGCTCTCGCGCACCTTCGGCGGCCAGGTGGCTGCGCAGTCCCTCGTCGCCGCCACGCGCACGGTGGGTGCGGAGTACCGGGTGCACTCGCTGCACGGGTACTTCGTGGGGCCGGGCAACTCGGACCGTCCGACCGTGTATCTCGTCGACGAAGTGCGCAATGGTCGCTCCTTCCGGGTGCGCTCCGTGCGTGCCGTGCAGGACGGCCGGACGTTGTTTGTGATGCAGGCGAGTTTCCACGTGCGCGGTGACCAGGGTCCGGAGCATTCGGACATTGTCCGGAAGGTGCCGCCGCCGGAGGAGATCAGTCCGCAGGCGGACTCGAATCGTCCACTGGTCCGCGCCTTCGCCAAGGACTGGGAGGACTGGGACATCCGCATCGTCCCGCCCGAGCTGTGGGAGAAGAGTCCCGGTGCTGCCTCCCAGCAGGTGGTGTGGTTCAAGTCGAAGGTGCCCTTGCCGGACGACGAGACCTTCCACATCTGCACTCTGGCGTACATGTCGGACATGACCCTGCTGGGTTCTGCACTGGTTCCGCACCGCGATGAGCCGGTCCAGGAAGCCTCGTTGGACCACGCGATGTGGTTCATGCGCCCGTTCCGTGCCGACGAGTGGCTGCTCTACGACCAGTCCTCGCCGTCCGCCCACGGTGGGCGAGCACTGACCACCGGCCGGATCTTCAACCAACAGGGTGACCTGGTGGCGACGGTCACCCAGGAGGGTCTGACTCGATCCCTGGCCGAGGGAAAGCAGTCCATACCGATCAAGACCGACCTTCAGGGGAAGTAAGTGAGCGAAACTCCACTCATCGGTGTTCTCGCCCTGCAAGGCGGGGTCGTCGAGCATGTCCGCATGCTGGAGGGGCTCGGCGCCCGCACGCGTCTGGTGCGCCGTCCGGCTCAGCTGGAAGGCCTCGACGGCCTGGTATTCCCCGGTGGGGAGTCCACCACGATGTCCAAGCTCATGGAGCTCGGCGGGATGCTGGAGCCTTTGCGCGCCGTGATCGCCGACGGGCTGCCCTGCTTCGGCACCTGCGCTGGCCTGATCCTGCTGGGCAGCGAGATCCTGGACACGCGCGCGGACGCGCACTGCCTCAACGCGCTCGACGTGACGGTGCGGCGTAATGCTTTTGGACGCCAGGTCGACTCCTTCGAGACGGACCTCGACGTCGTCGGGGTTACGGGGGTTGCCGGCGAGCCGGTGCACGCGGTGTTCATCCGAGCGCCGTGGGTCGAGCGGGTCGGCGACGACGTCGAGGTGCTGTCCCGTGTCGACGACGGCGGCCCGGCGCACGGTGCCGTCGTCGCGGTCCGCCAGGGCCCCGTCCTGGGGTTGTCCTTCCACCCGGAACTCACCGGCGACGACCGGCTGCACCGGTATTTCCTCACGATGGTGGGGGAGTCGCTGGCGGCACGGAAGGCACCGCATCACGTGTGAACACGGTGCGGTGAACCGGTGTTTCGGTGTGGTGCACTATCATGGGTTCGTCAAGCACCCGACCAATGGGAGATCAGGTAGACGATGAGCGGCCACTCTAAATGGGCGACAACGAAGCACAAGAAAGCTGCGAATGACGCCAAGCGCGGCAAGGAGTTCGCGAAGCTGATCAAGAACATCGAGGTTGCGGCCCGCACCGGTGGTGGGGACCCGTCGGCGAACCCGACCCTCGATGACATGATCAAGAAGGCCAAGAAGGCTTCGGTCCCCAACGACAACATCGAGCGCGCCCGCAAGCGCGGTTCCGGTGAGGAAGCCGGCGGTGCCGACTGGGAGACCATCGTCTACGAGGGTTACGGTCCCAACGGTGTCGCGGTGCTCATCGAGTGCCTTACCGATAACCGCAACCGCGCCACCACGGACGTGCGTACCGCGATGAACAAGAACGGCGGGAACATGGCGGACGCCGGTTCGGTGTCCTACCTGTTCGAGCGCAAGGGTGTCGTGATCCTGGACAAGGCCGACAATACCGAGGACGACCTGCTCATGGCCGTGCTCGACGCGGGCGCAGACGAGGTCAACGACCTCGGCGAGAAGTTCGAGATCGTCTCCAACCTGTCCGACCTCACCAACGTGCGCAGCGCGCTGGACGAGAACGGCATCGAATACGACTCCGCCGACCCGGACTACCGCGCCGACGTCGAGGTCCCGTTGGACGCCGAGGGCGCGAAGAAGATCTTCCGGCTCATCGATGTGCTCGAGGAGTCCGACGACGTCCAGGACGTATACACGAACATGGACGTCTCCGACGAGGTCCTGGCGGAACTCGACGCCTGACGTCCTGCCTGCCGTCGCGCTACCCGCCGAAGGGCGGGCCGACGACCAGCAGGCCGCCGAAGACGAGCAACACGACCACGGCGAGGGTTCCGGCGGACAGGTAGGGACGTCCCACCAGTACCGCGAGGATCCGGTCGCCGAAGGGTGCGCCGGGGCCTGCTTCGGTGCGCCACGGACCTTCCAGCCTGCCCCGCTTGGCCATGGTCATTTCGAAGGGGATGGTGGCGAAGGGGATAACGGCGGAGAACAGGCCCAGGATGCCCTGGCCGGCGCTCCAGCGGTTGTTCATCCACACCAGGATGGTCACCACGACGAAGGCCAGGAAGGCCAGTCCGTGGATCGGGCCGGCGGCGGAGACGCCTGCCTCGGTCACGCCGGTGTACTTGAGGATCATCCCGAGGATTAGCAGCCCCCAGGTCACGGCCTCGATGATTGCGGTGGTCCGGTATATTTTCAGAGGAGTCATCGGCTGCTGATGCTACCCGACCCTGCAGCGCTGGTCATAAGCCGCACTTGGAGGGGCAGTCGGCCAAGACCCACATCTTTCGCACAGGTGTGCTATGTTCAGGTCGCGAAGGTGTGCACGGGCGATCATGGTGAGGAGCAGGCAGGTGACAGGGCAACTACGCTCCACTCCGTCAACGCAGGGGTTGCTCGTGATGGGCATCGACCCTGGTCTGACGCGGTGCGGCCTGTCGGTTGTGCGCACCGGGCAGGGGCGCTCCGTGGTTCCTGTTGCGGTGGGTGTGGTGCGCACCCCGGCGGAGGTTGAGCTTCCTCAGCGACTGCGCCGGCTTTCTGATGCGGTCGAGAGCTGGATGGACGACTATCGTCCGGACGTCGTAGCCATTGAACGAGTTTTCGAACGCGGGAACGTGTCCACCGTGATGAACACCGCTCACGCAGTCGGCGTGCTCATGCTCAGTGCGGCCCGCCGCAACCTGCCCGTACACCAGTACACTCCCAGCGAGGTCAAGAAGGCAGTCTCCGGCAATGGCCGGGCCGACAAACGCCAGATGACCAATATGATCACCCGCATTCTCGGGTTGTCCGAACCGCCGAAGCCTGCGGATGCCGCGGACGCCCTCGCGCTGGCGGTGTGCCATTGCTGGCGTTCGCCGTTCCAGGCCCTGGTCTCAGATGTCTCAGACTCGAAAGGTTCATAAGTGATTGCTTCATTGAGGGGCACTGTCATCGACAAGGGGCTCGACTCCGTGGTGATCGAGTGCGCCGGCGTCGGCTACCAGTGTCAGGCGACAGCACCGACGTTGGCAACCTTGCCGCGTGGGGAAGAGGTCTTCGTGTTGACCACCATGGTGGTGCGTGAGGACTCGCAGACACTTTTCGCGTTTCCGGACGTCGCCTCGCGCGAGGTCTTCGGCCTACTGCAGTCGGTGTCAGGGGTCGGCGCACGTCTGGCCATGGGCGTGATGTCGGTGCTGGACCCGGCTGAGTTGTCCCGCGCGGTTACAGACGGAGACGTCAAGGCACTGCAACGTGCCCCGGGGGTCGGCAAGCGCCTGGCCGAACGTATGGCCGTGGACCTGAAGGGCAAGCTCGACGGGTACGCCGTCGCCCCCTCCGCCTCGCCGGCCGATGCTGGCGTGGGGCAGGACGAGCCGCTCGTCGACGGGGTGTCCGCCCAAGTTGTCGAAGCGCTGACCGGGCTCGGCTTCACCGAACGCGACGCGGAGAAGGCCGTGCGTGAGATCAGCGCAACGGGTGCCGACGGTGCCGGCAAGCCCGCTGACACCGCCACCGTCCTGCGCCAGGCGCTCGCTCACCTCGGTGGCCGGCGGTAGCGTGGGTATCTGTACAAGAAGGAGAACAGATGGGTGACATCGAACGCACCGAGTTCGACACCGGGTCAGGCGGATTGCCGGGCGGCGGAGGAGTCGGCGGCGGCAGCTTCGGCGACGGCAACGCCTTCGGCGGCGGCGTTAATGAGGACCTCTCGCCGGCACCCCAGCCTGATGAGGGAGACGCAGAGCTGTCCCTGCGCCCGCGCTCGCTGGGCGAGTTCATCGGCCAGCCGAAGGTCCGTAGTCAGCTCGAGCTGGTGCTCGGCGGGGCCAAGGCTCGCAACGTTGCCCCCGACCATGTGCTGCTCGCCGGGCCTCCCGGGCTCGGTAAGACGACCATGGCGATGATTATCGCCCAGGAACTCGGTTCCTCGGTCCGCATGACCTCCGGGCCTGCCCTGGAGCGGGCCGGCGACCTTGCAGCGATGCTGTCGAACCTCATTGAGGGCGATGTCCTGTTTATCGACGAGATCCACCGCATGGCACGCCCGGCGGAGGAGATGCTGTACATGGCGATGGAGGACTTCCGCATCGACGTGATCGTGGGCAAGGGCCCCGGGGCGACCTCGATCCCGATCGAGTTGCCGCAGTTCACCCTCGTGGGTGCGACCACCCGTGCCGGCATGCTGACCGGCCCGCTGCGCGACCGCTTCGGTTTCACCGCGCAGATGGAGTTCTACGACACCGCCGACCTGACTCGGGTGGTCACCCGCGCTGCCGGCATCCTCGGCGTGACCGTCACTGCGGATGCGGCGGTGGAGATCGCCTCGCGGTCGCGCGGTACCCCGCGTATCGCCAACCGCCTCTTGCGACGGGTGCGCGACTACGCCGAGGTCGAGGGCGACGGGAAGATCACCGTGGACGTTGCACGAGCGGCACTTCATATCTTCGATGTCGATGAGCTCGGTCTCGACCGACTCGACCGCGCCGTTCTGGACGCCCTGGTGCGCGGCCACAACGGCGGACCGGTCGGGGTGAACACCCTGGCCGTTGCGGTAGGGGAGGAACCCTCCACCGTCGAGGAGGTCTGTGAACCGTACCTTGTTCGTGCGGGAATGATCTCGCGCACGCCGCGGGGAAGAACGGCGACACCAGGGGCCTGGCGCCACCTGGGGCTTGAGCAACCGGCCGATAGGTGACAACACACCGGTGTGGCAGACTGGCGGCATGGAAATTATCCTTCTTGTCCTGATTGTCGTCGTTTTCCTTGGTCTGCCGGTCCTGTCGATGCGTAAGCAGTCGAAGCAGATCAATGAGATCAAGTCCTTCCAGTCACAGCTGGAGCCCGGCATGATCGTGCAGATGACCTCCGGTATCCACGTTCGGATCGTCGAAGTCGGCACCACCACCGTTGACGTCGAGCTTGCCCCGGGCATCACCACCACCTGGGACCGCAGCGCTGTGCTCAAGGCCGTGGAAACCGAGGAGACCGTTGAGCCGGTCGGCGCTGATGACAGCGTCGAGAGCGCTGAGGATGTCGAAGGTATCGAGGGGATCGAGGACTTCGACACCGTCGAGCCCTTCGAGGACCGCAAGGACGAGGCTCAGGACGAGGCTCAGAACGAGGCTCAGAACGAGGCTCAGAACGAGGCTACGGACAACCCGTTCAACGACAGCGAGCGTAAGGACGACGGCGACACGCCTCGGTCGTAACCGCTACCGCCACCACAATCCTTCCCCACACACCCCTCCGGTGAGACCGTGATGACCCACGTTGCCAGCCGGAGGGTCTAGACTCAGTCGACGACATGGCGGTGGTTCTTTTGTCATGCCCATGTTGCCGACATCCCCGAAACTTCAGGAGTAACCCGAGTGAGTTCCAAGGGCTCAACGGCCGCCAGAGCAAGAAGGTGGCCTAAGCAGGCACTTCTGCTCTTCGTCGCCATCCTGGTCGTGATCTACGGCCTCGTATTCTTCACCGGTGACAAGAGCCCCACGCCGAAGCTGGGCATTGACCTGCAGGGCGGTACCCGGGTCACCCTGGTGCCCCAGGGCGAGGACCCCACCAGCGACCAGCTGAGTCAGGCACGCCGGATCCTGGAGGAACGCGTCAACGGCATGGGCGTCAGTGGCGCCCAGGTCATCTCCGACGGCAACTCCCTGGTCATCACGGTGCCCGGCGAGGACTCCTCCGAGGCCCGCACCCTGGGCCAGACCTCCCAGATGCTCTTCCGTCCGGTGATGCAGGGCGGTATGCCCGAGGACGGTCTTAACGACGTCCTCACCGAGATGGCGGACCGTTGGGTGGAGACCGGCATCCTCACCGCCGAGGAGGCGGACCAGAAGCTCGAGGACGCCATGGCGACCGTCGAGCAGATGGGCATGGAGACCCCGGAGGACACCCCGACTGTCACCGCGCAGGAACCGGCCGAGCCGGCCAACTCCATTGAGGAGGCCGACCGGCGCCAGGAGACCACCGAGGTGATGCGTGAGGACCGCCAGTCCGAAGACACCAACACCCAGATCGCCGCGTCCTTCCTGATGACCTGCTCGGACGGTGTCGACCCGCTCGCCGGTGCCGATGATGCGTCCAAGCCGTTGGTCAGCTGCAGCGAGGGTCAGCCGATTCTGCTGGAACCGGCTCCGCTGCTCATCGGGCAGGAGGACGAGGAGAACGGAACCCGCCTGACCGGTGACATGATCGACACCGACTCCCAGATCTTCGGCGGCCTGGACTCCGAGACCGGCCAGATCAAGATCACCTTCCGGTTCAAGACCGGCGACGCCACTCCCGGTGGCGAGACCTGGCAGCGCATCGGGCAGGAGTACGCCCAGCAGCAGGTCGCCATCACCCTCGACAGCCAGGTGCTCTCCGCACCGACGATGCAGTCGCCGACGCCTCCTGGTCGTGACTCCGAGATCACCGGTGACTTCACCGAGAGCGAGGCGTCCGACCTCGCCAACAACCTGCGCTACGGCGCACTGCCGCTCAGCTTCACCGGCGAGAACGGTGAGCAGGGTGGTACGGCCGAGACGATCTCGCCGACGATGGGTACCGCCGCACTGCAAGCCGGTCTCATCGCCGGTCTGGTCGGCCTGGTCCTCGTTGCCATCTGGTCGCTGATCTACTACCGCGGCTTCGGCGTGGTCGCCGTGTTCTCGTTGGTCGCCTCGGGTCTGCTGATTTACGGTGCGCTGGTCCTGCTGGGCCGGTGGATCGACTACAGCCTGGACCTGGCCGGCATCGCCGGTCTGATCATCGGTATTGGTACGACCGCGGACTCCTTCGTGGTCTACTTCGAACGCATCAAGGACATGATCCAACAGGGGCACAGTTTCCGTTCCGCGGTGCCACGCGCCTGGAAGAGGGCGCGGACCACGATCATCACGGGCAACGTGGTGTCCATCGTCGCCTCCCTGGTCCTGTACTTCGTGGCCGTCGGCGACGTCAAGGGCTTCGCCTTCACCCTGGGTCTGTCCACCGTCTTCGACGTGGTCATCGCCTTCCTGGTCACTGCACCGCTGGTGATCCTGATGTCGCGCTCGGAGAAGTTCGCCTCGCCGAAGCTCAACGGCCTGCACTCGGCCTTCCGCTCGGCTGAGCGTCGGCGTGTCGGGGCCCTGGCAGAAGCATCCGCGACAACCGAGGCAACCGAGGCCTCCGACCCCGCGACGGTTCCCGACAACGAACCGGAAAGCGAGCCCGACGGAGAACCCGACGGTGAGCCACAGGACGGCCCTGCGTCCTCCACTGAGAACGGAAAGGACCAGTGAGCATGAACGCGACGACTGAAACCACGTCTTCCACCGCGCCTTCACCCAAGCCCGCCGGCTTCTTCGAGAAGACCTACAACGGCGAAGCCAACTTCGCCTTCGTCGACAAGCGGCGCCGGTGGTACTGGATCTACGCGCTGCTGACCCTGCTGTGCTTCCTGGTCATCGCGATCAAGGGATTCACCCTCGGCATCGACCTGGAGGGCGGCACGAAGCTGACGATGCCCCCGTCCAACGGTGCCACCGAGACCTCGGTCACCGAGGTCGTCGAGGACGCCACTGGTGTGACCCCGCAGTCCGTGCAGACCGTGGGTAGCGGCAACAGTCAGAGCATCGAGGTCGCTTCCGAGCGCCTGTCCGATGAGCAGATCCGTGAGGCACGGGTCGCGCTCTACGAGGAGTTCGAGCCCACCGACCAGACCGGCCAGCCCAGCCCCGACGCGATCAGCGACTCCACCGTGTCGGAGTCCTGGGGCCAGTCGGTCACCCAACGCATGGTCATCGGCATGGTGGTGTTCCTGGCGATCGTCTTCGTCTACATCACGATCCGCATGGAGCGCGACATGGCGATCTCCGCGATCGTCACCTTGCTGCTGGACGGCATCTTCGTCGCCGGCATCTACTCGCTGGTCGGTTTCGAGGTCTCTCCGGCCACGATTATCGGTCTGCTCACGATCCTGGCGTACTCGCTGTACGACACGGTGATCGTGTTCGACAAGGTCCACGAGAACACGCAGGACGTGTTCAGCTCGACGCGGTCCACCTATGGTGAACAGGTCAACTTGGCGGTCAACCAGACGGTGATGAGGTCCTTGAATACCTCACTGTTCTCCGTGGTCCCGATCGCCTCGCTGCTGGTCGTGGCGGTATGGCTGATGGGTGTCGGCACGCTCAAGGACCTGGCACTGGTCCAGTTCGTGGGTGTGATCGCCGGTACCTTCAGTTCGATCTACTTCTCCGCCCCGCTGCTGGTGACGCTGAAGAGCCGCCAGAAGAAGATGGTCGAGCACGACCGCAAGGTCGCCCGCGCTCGCGAACTCGCCGCCGTGCGCGGCGCTGCTCCCGCCGGTGCGTCCGACGCCGAGGCGTCCGGCGAGGACGTTGGGTCTGACGCAGGGCAGGACGCTCCGGCCGCCGAGGCAGCCGACGAGCAGCCGCGGCGCACCGTCGCGTTGCCACCGCATTCGCGCGGCGGGGACAGCGATCCCGGTCAGGACAGGGGCCGCACCTGGCGGCCCGGGATGTAACCTTTCAAGAAAGACAGGACGATGATGCATCGAATCCGCCGTCCGGCGGCTCTCCTCACCGCGGCCGCGGTAAGTTTCGGGATGGTGGCGTGCTCCTCCGACGCCGGTGTCGAGGACGCGTCCGACCCGCTGTTTGGGTACGCGCTGCCACGCCCGATCGTGACCCTCAATGCGGCGAGCACCCAAGGGGCGGCGACCGATGCGGCGAAGGTGTCCGCGCGTCTCTACCCGGGTGCATACCTCACCGGGCCGGACGGTCGGCTGCTGCCGAACACCGACCTGGTCACGGCCACCCCCTCGGCGGATAACGGCGATATCGTCAACTACCGGATCAGCAACGAGGCAACTTACTCCGACGGTGCCCCGGTGGTCTGCGACGACTTCCTCCTGACCTGGGTCGCCTCGAAGTACCCGGACCTGTTCTCCTCGGACCTTGGGCTGACCGACCGCGTCAAGGACTTCACCTGCGACGCCGGACAGCGCGACTTCAGCATTGAATTCGACCGGGGGATGGGTAGCCGCTACCGCGAACTGTTCAGCGTGGGCGAGGTACTGCCCTCGCACACGGTGGCGCAGCGGGCCGGGGTGGACGATGTGGTCGGTGCCATCGACACCGGCGACCAGGAGTCCCTGGCCGACCTGGGCAGGGAGTGGAGTGCAACGTTCCGTGTTGCCGAGACCGACCCGGCGCAGGTTCCCACCTACGGGCCGTACCGGGTGGCCTCCCGCGAGGAGGACGGTTCCCTGGTGCTCACCGTGAACCCGGAGTGGACCGGGGTGCGCCCCGGTCTGGACGAGGTCGTGATGTGGTCCGGACCCGGAGCTGGCATTGACGGCCCGGACTTCGAGCAGCTGTCGGCGGACTACCGCCTCTACGTCGCCGACGTGCCGCCGGAGACCGATCCGGTCGCCGCGGGGCTCGAGGTCGCTCCCGAGACGGAGCCGGCTACGGAGACGACAAGTGGGACCAGTGAGTCCAGCGAGTCGAGTGAGACCGGTGCACCGTCCAGCGAGGAGACCGACAGCGAGGACAGCGAGGACGGCGACGCCGGCGATGAGGGTATCCGGGCAGAGTCCGACGAGAGCGCCCCGGACCTCTCCGACGCCGATGATGTTTCCGGACGATTCGCCGTGACCCGCGGCTCGGGAACCCGTGTCGACGGTCTGACGCTGTCTGACAGCGGCATCTTCGATTCTTCGGAAAACCGGCGTGCTTTTGCCCGCTGCGTGGACCGCAGTGCGGTGGCCGACGCGGTGAAGTCGGAGTCCGGCATCACCGTCGACGAAGCCCCGTTCCGCCTGATCGCCCCCGGCGCCCAGGCGGGGGAGAACCTCGGCGATGTCGCGGCACGCAACAACAACACCGACACCGCGCCGACCACCGACCGCCTGGGTGGGACGACCGTGCGCGTCGGCTACTTCTCCGACGTGGCACGCTACCGGGCGATGGTCGACACCCTCGTCGAGTCCTGCTCCGCTGCGGACGTGACCGTGGTGCCGGTGCCGCTGGGTGTCGACGACCTCGACGGCCTCGGCACCGACTACGACGCCCTGCTGGAGACCCGGTCGACCTTCGGCCAGAACCCGCAGGTCTCGTTCCCGGCGTCGTCGGGCGCCTCGGGCACGGCCACGGTCAGCCAGCTGCGTGACGCCGAGAACGTCCTGGCGGACTCGACGGCGACCGTGCCGCTGACCGCCGAGCCGCGCTCGGTGGCGGTGGACCGCGGGCTGTCCAACGTGGTCGACAACCCCGGCGAGACCGGCATGAGCTGGAACATGGACCGCTGGGTCTCCCCGGACTTCCCGGCGTCTACGGCAGCCACCACAGCGCCAGCCGAGACCAGTACCAGCAACAACGACAACAACAGTGACAACAGTGAGGACGAGCAGTGACTGACTACCCGGACGCCAGGACCGCCCTGGCGGCCAAAACCCGACACGTCCCGGACTTCCCGGGGCCCGGGATCGTTTTCCAGGATCTGACACCCGTCCTCGCCGACGGCGCGGCTTTCCGCACCATCGTCACGGAGATGGCCGAGGTCTGCCGCGAGTTCGATATCGACGTCGTTGCCGGCCTCGACGCCCGCGGCTTCCTGCTCGGTTCCGCGGTCGCCCTGGAGCTCGGGGTCGGGGTGCTCGCCCTGCGCAAGGGTGGCAAGCTCCCTCCACCGGTGTACCACCAGGACTATGCGTTGGAGTACGGCACCGCGGCCCTGGAGATTCCCTCGGAGGGCCTGGACGTGCACGGACGCCGCGTCCTGCTCGTGGATGACGTGCTCGCCACCGGCGGCACGCTGGTTGCTGCACGGGCCCTGCTGGACAAAGCCGGGGCGATTACCGTCGGCGTCGCCGTGGCTCTGGAGGTCCCGGAACTACACGGTGCGAAACGTTTGGGGGACCTTCCGTTGTACGTGGTTTCCCGCGAACAGTAGGCTTGTCGTTCACACGCTGCACACAGTAGGGAAACGGTGAGGCATGACGAACGAGAAGAACTCGCTGTGGATGGCCGCGCGTATCGCGCGCAGCCTCACCGGCAAGAGCAGGATCAACCCCGTGCTGGGGCCGCTGATCGCCGTGCACCGGCGCTATCACCCCAAGGCCGACGTCGAGATCCTCAGCCGCGCCTACACCACCGCAGAACGCCTGCACTCCGGGGTGCTGCGTAAGTCGGGGGAGCCCTACATCACCCACCCGTTGGCCGTGGCGACCATCGCCGCGGAGATCGGCATGGACACCACCACACTGGTCGCCGCGCTGCTGCACGACACGGTGGAGGATACCGACTACTCCCTCGACGACCTCACCGCCGACTTCGGCGCGGAGGTCACCCAGTTGGTGGACGGGGTGACCAAGCTGGACAAGGTCGCCCTGGGGTCCGCGGCCGAGGCCGAGACCATTCGCAAAATGATCGTGGCCATGGCACACGACCCGCGCGTGCTGGTGATCAAGGTCGCTGACCGGCTGCACAATATGCGCACCATGCGATTCCTGCCGCCGGAGAAGCAGGCCAAGAAGGCCCGGCAGACCCTGGAGGTCATCGCACCGCTGGCGCACCGCCTGGGCATGGCCACCATCAAGTGGGAGCTGGAGGACCTGTCCTTCGCGATCCTGTACCCGAAGAAGTACGAGGAGATCGTCCGGCTCGTCGCCGACCGTGCGCCCAAGCGCGACCAGTACCTGGCGAAGGTCATCAACGACATCCAGTCCACGCTGCGCGAGTCGCACATCATTGCCGAGGTGGTGGGCCGGCCGAAGCACTACTGGTCGATCTACCAGAAGATGATCGTGCGCGGCCGCGACTTCGACGAGATCTTCGACCTGGTGGGCATCCGCATCCTCGTGGACGAGATCCGGGACTGCTACGCCGCCGTCGGCGCGGTGCACTCGCAGTATCAGCCGATGCCCGGCCGGTTCAAGGACTACATCTCCCAGCCGCGTTTCGACGTGTACCGCTCGCTGCACACCACGGTGATCGGGCCGGACGCCAAGGTACTGGAGGTGCAGATCCGCACCCACGAGATGCACTACCAGGCGGAGTACGGCATCGCCGCGCACTGGCGCTACAAGGAGACCAAGGGCTCGCACAAGGGCGACGCCGCCGAGGTCGACCAGATGGCGTGGATGCGTCAGCTGCTGGACTGGCAGAAGGAGGCCGCTGACCCCAACGAGTTCCTGGACTCGCTGCGCTATGACCTCTCAACAAGCCAGATCTTCGTGTTCACCCCCCGTGGCGACGCGGTGACCCTGCCCACGGACGCCACCCCGGTGGACTTTGCCTACGCGGTGCACACCGAGGTCGGCCACCGGTGCATCGGCGCGAAGGTCAACGGTAAGTTGGTCGCGCTGGAGTCGCCGTTGAAGACCGGCGACAAGGTGGAGATCTTCACCTCGAAGGACTCCACCGCGGGGCCGTCAAAGGACTGGGAGAAGTTCGTGGTCTCCCCGCGGGCGCGTAACCGCATCCGCACCTGGTTCAACAAGGAGCGCCGCGAGGAGACCCTGGAGAAGGGCAAGGAGGCCTTGGCCGCCGAGGCGCAGCGTACGGGTATCCCGTTGCAGCGTCTGGTGACGGCTACCGCATTGCGCACGGTCGCCACGCAGCTCTCCCGCGATTCCGTGGACGACCTCTACGACGCCATCGGCAAGGGCGGGGTCACCGCCGGGCATGTGGTGCACATGCTGCAGGACATCTACCAGGGTGACACCGACGAGGACGACCAGCCGGTCGCTCCTGCGCCCGCGGTGCGTCGCACGACCCCGCAGCAGCAGGTCCAGTCCGGCCGCGGTGACGGCTCCGGAGTGCTGGTGCAGGGCAATTCGGATTTCTCGGCGAAGCTCGCCAAGTGCTGTACCCCGGTGCCCGGCGACGAGATCTTCGGCTTCATCACCAAGGGCGGCGGGGTGTCGGTGCACCGCACGGACTGCACCAACGCCGAGAAGCTGCATTCCGAGCCGGAGCGTCTCATCGACGTGGCGTGGGCCTCGGATGTGCGCGACGCGGTCTTCGTGGTCACCCTGCAGATTGAGGGTCTGGACCGTACGGGCCTGCTCAGCGAGGTCACGCGTGTGGTCAGCGAGCAGAAGGTGCCGATCATCGCCACGAGCACGCATGTGGCGGAGGATCGGGTGGCGATGTGTCGGTTCACCTTCGAGGTGTCGGACACCAAGCAGCTGGGTTATCTGATGAACCAGTTGCGCAACGTGGAGGGCGTCTACGACGTCTACCGCGTCACCACCGGGGGGTAGGACGCAGCGGGCGGGGAAAACACAGTAGGACGCACCGCCGGTGCGTCCTACCGGACGCTGGTTGTCAGGCGACCGTGGCGCTCTCGATGCGGACCTCGTCGACAGGCGCGCCGTCGCCGCCGGCGTCCTCGTTCGCACCCTCATTCTCCTCGATGATGGAGTCCAGGGTGCTCAGCCCGTCTTCGGAGATGGTGCCGAAGATGGTGTAGTCGTTGGGCAGCTGGGTCTCGTCGTCGACGAGGAAGAACTGTGAACCATTGGTGTTCTCACCGCTGTTGGCCATTGCGAGCACGCCGCGCGTGTACAGGCCATCGTCCTCGACTGCCTCGCCGTCCTCGCCCACGACGGGGTACTCGTCGGGGAAGGAGTAGCCGGGGCCGCCGGAGCCCTCGCCCGAGGGGTCACCGCACTGCAGGATCTTCATGGAGTCGCTGACGACCACGCGGTGGCAGACGGTGTCGTCGTAAAAGCTCTCGGAGGCCAGGTGCTCGAAGCTGTTGGCGGCACAGGGGGCCTGGCCGTAGTCCACGGTCACGCCGATGTCGCCCTTGTTGGTGGCCAGGGTGACGTCGGAGGTGCCGTCCTCTCGCAGGTCATCGGCGCTGGGGACGGAGACCTCCTTGGACGCGTCGCCGGACTCGGTGTAGGCGCACTCCTGGGTACCCGCATCGTCGGCGACGTTCTCCGTGTCGTCGTCACCGCCGCGGGTGGCGGCGATGTAGATGCCGCCGACCAGGACGACGAGGACGACCAGGGTGGCCAGCGTGACGCCGAGAGGCCGCAGCTTCTCGCGCCGCGCCCTCGACTTCAGTTCCTTGTCGAGATTCTTGAGTGCCGCGTCGCGGCGGGAGGAGTTGTCGGACAAAGCTCCGTGGCCTTTCCCTCGGGGATGGTCGTGATCGGATGTGATCGGTCGTGATCGATTGCCCATTGTTCCACCCCGCACCTGCTTACTCCAGCAGCACGCCACCTTGTCGCCTGTGAATCTGTGGACGGTAGGGTGGCGGCCATGGCAAAGCTCACCGTGGAAGTCCTGCCCACCGGCCCGTTCGAGACGAACTGCCTGCTCCTGCATGACGGGGCCGAGGCCACCGTCGTGGACCCGGGGATGGGGGCCGCGGCACTGATCGAACAGGCCGTGGCCGAGAAGGGGCTGCGTATCACGCAGATCGTGCTGACCCACGGGCACATCGACCACGTGCGCGACCTGCCGGCGGTGCAGGCCAGCTACGCCGTGGCGTCCTATATGCACCCGGCGGATAACGTCTTCCTGCAGCGTGAGGTGCTCGACGCGATGGGACCGTCCGGCGAGGCGCACGACGTGGCCACGATGGAGACCCCGGACGTCCCCACGCCCGTCGCCGACGGCGACGTGCTGGACATCTGCGGGGTGGAGTTCACCGCCCACCACCTGCCCGGGCATTCGCCGGGCTCGGTGATGTTCCGCGGCGACGTCGAGGGCCAGGGCCTGATCCTCGGCGGTGACGTGCTCTTCCGCGGCGGGGTGGGGCGCACTGACCTGCCGTTCTCCGAGCCGGCGGTGATGGTCGAGAGCCTGCGCCGCCTGGTGGAGATCTTCGACGAGGAGGACACCGTGGTGCCCGGTCACGGCCCGGCGACGACGGTGGGCACGGAGAAGGAGCAGAACGGCTTCCTGCAGGGGGTCGTGTGAGCCAGTGGCCGGGTCGCTATAGTTGACCCCCGTGAGTGACTCCAGCAGCACCGGTTCCACCGGACAGGTCCAATCGTTCGCCGGCCCCAAGGGGGTGCCGGACTACGTGCCCCCGGCATCCGCGGCGTTCCATGCTGTGCGCAGCACGTTCGAGGAGGTCATCCACAAGTCCGGCTATGGCCACATCGAACTGCCGGTCTTCGAGGAGACCGCCCTGTTCGCCCGCGGGGTGGGGGAGTCCACGGACGTGGTCTCCAAGGAGATGTACACCTTCGAGGACCGTGGCGGCCGCTCGGTGACCCTGCGTCCGGAGGGCACCGCCGGGGTGATGCGGTCGGTGATCGAGCACAACCTCGACCGCGGCCAGCTTCCGGTGAAGTTGACCTACTCCGGCCCGTTCTTCCGCTATGAGCGTCCGCAGGCCGGACGCTACCGCCAGCTCCAGCAGGTCGGTGTCGAGGCGATCGGCGTCGACGACCCCACGTTGGACGCCGAGGTCGTGGCCATGGCCGACCGCTGCTACCGCGCACTCGGGCTCTCGGACTTCCGCCTGGAACTCTCCACGCTGGGCGACGAGACCTGCCGCCCGCAGTACCGTGCGAAGCTGCAGGAGTTCCTTTTCGCCCTGCCCTTGGACGAGGAGACCCGTCGCCGCGCGGAGATCAACCCGTTGCGCGTGCTCGACGACAAGCGCCCGGAGGTCCGCGAGATGATGGCGGACGCCCCGCTGATGCCGGACAACCTGTCCGACGCCGCCCGGGAGCACTTCGAGACCGTGACCGGCACCCTCGACGACATGGGTGTGTCCTACACCCTGAATCCGCGCCTGGTGCGAGGGTTGGACTACTACACCAAGACCTGCTTCGAGTTCGTCCACGACGGACTCGGCGCGCAGTCCGGCATCGGCGGGGGAGGACGCTACGACGGCCTGATGGCCCAGCTGGGCGGCCAGGACCTCTCCGGCATCGGATTCGGTCTCGGCGTGGACCGTACCGTGCTCGCCCTGGAGGCCGAGGGTGTCTCGCCGACGACAGGACGCCGCGTGGATGTTTACGGCGTGCCGATGGGTGCCGACGCGAAGCGTCGGATGGCGGTGGTCGTCGACCGACTGCGCCGCGCCGGCGTCAGCGCCGATATGTCCTACGGCGATCGTGGTCTCAAGGGCGCGATGAAGGGCGCCGACCGCGCGGGCGCACTCTTCGCCCTCGTGCTGGGCGAGAATGAACTCCGGGATGGCACCGTGGTGTTGCGCGACCTGTCGACGCGCGAGCAGACGGAAGTTGCGGTAGAAGATGTGGAGCAGGTTGTGACCAGGGCATTAACAGAATTTACTGCCTGATCACGCTCTGACCTCGACCGCTCCACAACTGGGGGTGGCAGGTACTCCGATGGGCTAGCCTTATCTCTGAATCCTGAAAGTTTTATTCAGGCCAGAGACCTCACCCTGAGCCCAGAGGAGTATTTTCATGGAAGAATCTGAGTCCCCGGGAGGCGGGGAGTCAACGACGACAGCACGGAGTTCACCGGTCAACTGGCCGGTGTTCATTGTGTCTGCGGGTCTGATGGTCGCCTTCGTGATCTGGGCCTGGTTGGCCCCGGACTCCGCGGACAGCGTGATCAACACGGTCAAGGAATGGGTTTCCACCAACCTGGGCTGGTACTACGTGCTGACCGCCGGGGTAGTGGTGGTCTTCGTCCTGGTGATCGCGTTCCGCAGGGTCGGCAACACCAAGATCGGCCCGGACCACTCGCAGCCACGGTTCGGCATGTTCACCTGGGGCGCGATGCTCTTCGCCGCCGGCATCGGCGTGGACCTGATGTTCTTCGGTGTCTCAGGCCCCGCGACGAACTACCTCACCCCGCCGGAGACCGCCGAGCTTTCCGACGAGGCCGCCCGCATGGCCCCGCTGTGGACGATGTTCCACTACGGGATCCCCGGCTGGGCAATGTATGCCCTGATGGGCATGGCTTTCGGCCTGTTCGCCTACCGCTACCACATGCCGCTGAGCATCCGCTCGGCCCTGGCCCCGGTCTTCGGACGCCGCATTCACGGCCCCATCGGCCATGGCGTGGACATCGCCGCGGCCATCGGCACCGCCTTCGGCATCGCCGTGTCCCTGGGCATCGGCGTGGTGTTCCTGAACTACGGTCTCTCCGAGATCTTCGGGATCCCCACCAACACCGGCGTCCAGGTCGCCCTGATTGGCCTGTCCGTGCTGATCACCGTCATCTCCACCGTCTCCGGCGTGGACAAGGGCATCCGCAGGCTCTCTGAGCTCAACGTGTGGCTGGCCCTGGCGCTGATGGTGTGGATCGTGGTCATGGGCAGAACAGCCGAGCTGCTCAACGCCCTGGTGCAGAATCTCGGCGACTTCGTGTCCCGGTTCCCCTCGATGATCATGAACACCTTCGCCTACACCGACGGTGCGGCCGCCTACCCGGCGGACCAGTGGCAGTCGGACTGGACGCTGTTCTTCTGGGCCTGGTGGATCGCCTGGGCACCCTTCGTGGGCCTGTTCCTGGCCCGGATCTCGCGCGGACGCACCCTGCGCCAGTTCATCCTCGGCGTCCTGGTGATCCCCTTCGCCTTCATCGCGATCTGGATCTCGATCTTCGGCAACGCCGCCCTCGGCTTCTTCCGCGACGGCGACGAGGAGTTCCTGCAGACCGCGGTGGACACCCCAGAGTCCGGCTTCTTCCTGCTGCTGCAGCAGTATCCCGGATCGACCTTCGCCGTGGCCCTCGCCGTGCTGACCGGCTTGCTGTTCTACGTCACCTCGGCAGACTCCGGTTCGCTGGTGATGGCCAACATCACCTCCAAGCCCTCGGTGGAGGACGCGGACGGCCCGCCGTGGCTGCGCATCGTGTGGGCGGTGCTCACCGGTGCGCTGACGCTGGTGATGCTGCTCATCGGCGGTGTCTACACACTGCAGGCGGCAACGGTGCTTATCGGGCTGCCGTTCTCGGTGATCATGTACCTGCTAATGTTCAGCATCTGGCGGGTCCTGGGCGCCGAGGCCCACTGGCTGCAGTCGCGTTCCATGTCCCTCCCCGGCGCGTTGTCCAACCGTTCGGGCACACCGCAGCCGCGGCTGGCGTGGCGCAACCGGCTCAAGCGCCGGATGAGCTTCCCCTCGGCGAAGGAGACCCAGGCCTACGTGGACAGCACCGCGGCACCGGCGATCACCGAAGTCGCCGAGGAACTGCGCGAGCTTGGCCTGGACGTGACCCTCACCCGGGACCGTCACCCGGAGTATCCGATCGACTTCGTCGACCTGCTGGTCCGGTTCCCCGGACAGGACGACTTCAAGTATCAGGCGTATCCGGTGCCAGGCCAGGTGCCGAACTTCGCGGTGAACCTTAACGTGGACCACGACGTGTACTTCACGCTCGAGGTCTTCTCGGCGACCGGTTCCCGCGGCCACAATATCCTCGGCTACTCCAAGGAACAGGTCATCTCGGATGTCCTGGACTCCTACGAGGTGCACGTGGAGTACATGTCCCTGACCGGTGACGGTGGTACCCCCACCGCCGATGCCCACGGCACGGCCCCCTCGCTGTGGACCAGCGACGACAACGACTCTGAAAAGACAGGAAGAGAGAACAGCAATGACTGACACCACCCCGGACGCTCCCCAGGACGCTCCCCGGTCGCTGTACATCGACGGCGCCTGGACCGCCGCCTCCGACGGCGGCACCCGCACCGTCACCTGCCCGGCGGACGGCAGCGTCGTCGCCGTCGTCTCCGAGGCCACCTCCGCCGACACGGAGAAGGCCATCGCCGCGGCCCGTCGGGCCTTCGACGCCGGCGAGTGGTCCTCCACCTCGGCGGCCTACCGTGGCGACCTGCTGCTCAAGGTTGCCGACGCCATGGCCGAGCGTAAGGACGAGTTCGCCCGCGCCGAGGCTCTCGACACCGGAAAGCGCCTGGTCGAGGCCGAGGGCGACATGGACGACATCATGAACTGCTTCCGGTTCTTCGGCAAGATCGCCGACCAGCACCCGGGGCGCATCATCGACGCCGGCGACGACTCGGTGATCTCCCGGGTCGTCTACGAGCCCGTCGGCGTGTGCGGGATGATCACCCCCTGGAACTTCCCGCTGCTGCAGGCCAGCTGGAAGATCGCCCCGGCGATCGCCGCGGGCAATACCTTCGTGCTCAAGCCTGCGGAACTGACCCCGCACACCGCCATCCTGATCATCGACGTGCTCGACAAGCTCGGGCTGCCCGCCGGTGTGGCCAACCTGGTGCTCGGTGCGGGTGCCGAGGCCGGTGCGCCGTTGTCCTCGCACCCGGACGTGGACATGGTCTCGTTCACCGGTGGCCTGGTCACCGGTCAGCGCATCGCCGCTGCCGCGGCCCCGTCCATCAAGAAGTTGGCCTTGGAGCTCGGCGGCAAGAACCCGAACGTGGTCTTCGCCGACGCCGACTTCGACGCTGCCGTGGACAACGCACTCAACGCCGGTTTCCTGGACTCCGGTCTGGTCTGCTCGGCCGGCACCCGCCTGATCGTCGAGGAGAGCATCAAGGAGCGTTTCGTCGACGAGCTCGTGCGCCGTGCCGAGGGCATCGTGATGGGCGGTCCCTTCGACGAGGCCGCCGAAACCGGCCCGCTGATCTCGGTGGAGCACCGGGACAAGGTCACCGACTACGTCCGGCGTGGCGTGGAGGCCGGCGCGACCCTGCGCTGCGGCGGCCACTGGGGTGGCCCCGAACTGGAGAAGGGCTGCTTCTATGCCCCGACGGTCCTCGACAACTGCACCGCGGAGAACCCCGCGGTCGTCGAGGAGGGCTTCGGCCCGGTCATCACCGTGGAGACCTTCACCACGGAAGCCGAGGCCATCGCCACGGCCAACCACACCGAGTACGGCCTGGCCGGCGCGGTGTGGACCAGCAATCGGGGAGTGGCGAACCGCGTCTCCCGGGCGCTGCGCCACGGCACGGTGTGGATCAACGACTACCACCCCTACGTCCCCCAGGCGGAGTGGGGCGGATTCAAGGCCTCCGGCACCGGACGCGAGCTCGGCCTGGCCGGACTCGAGGAGTACCGCGAGGCCAAGCACGTCTACGAGAACACCGAGCCGGCCGCGACCGGCTGGTTCCCCCAGAAGTAGTACCCCGCCAGCAGTACCTGACTGTTCACCTGAATTCATGGAACACATGAGGAGTGGAGAAGACATGCGAGACAACTACGACTACATCGTCATCGGTGCAGGTTCCTCGGGCGCAGTGGTGGCGTCCCGGCTCAGCGAGGACCCGGAGGTCACCGTCGCCCTGATCGAGGCCGGACCCACCGACGTCGACAAGCCCGAGATCCTCAACCTCGCCGAGTGGCCCGGACTGCTGGAGTCCGGCTACGACTGGGACTACCCGATCGAGCCGCAGGAGCACGGCAACTCCTTCATGCGCCACGCGCGTGCGAAGGTGCTCGGTGGCTGTTCCTCGCACAACTCGTGCATCGCCTTCCACACCCCGGCCCAGGACCTGGACCACTGGGTGAGCCTGGGCGCGTCCGGCTGGGACTCCGAGAGCGTCCTGCCGCTGATCAAGCGCCTGGAGACCAATGACCGCGAGGGCGACAACCACGGCCACGACGGCCCCGTTCGTCTACGCTCGGTGCCGCACCACGACCCGGTGGGCAAGGCCATCATCGAAGCCTGCGAGCAGCAGGGCCTGCCGAACACTCCCTTCAACGAGGGCACCACCGTCAACCACGGTGCGGACTGGTTCCAGATCAACGCCACCGACGAGAACGTACGTTCCTCGTCCTCGGTGTCCTACCTGCACCCGGTCATGGAGCGCGAGAACCTGGACATCCTGACTGATCGTCAGGTCTCCCGGATCCTGTTCAGCGAGACCACTGACGGTGGGCAGCCCACGGCCACCGGTATCGAGTACCTCGACAACCCCTTCGGACGGCTCAAGACCCTGGACGCCAACCGTGAGGTCATCCTCTCCGCCGGCGCGATCGACAGCCCGAAGCTGCTCATGCTCTCCGGTATTGGCCCGGCCGAGCACCTCGCCGAGGTCGGCGTGGAGACCCTGGTCGACGCCCCCGGTGTCGGCGAGCACCTGCAGGATCACCCGGAGGCCGTGATCTCCTGGGAGTCCAAGGTTCCGATGACCCGCGACGCCACCCAGTGGTGGGAGATCGGCATCTTCGACAAGGTCGACGAGGGCGGTGCCGACGGCCTGGACCTGCCGGACCTGATGATGCACTACGGTTCGATGCCCTTCGACATGCACACCCGTCGTCAGGGCTACCCGACTGCGGACGAGGCATTCTGCCTGACCCCGAACATCACCCACGCCAAGGCTCGTGGCACGGTGCGGCTGCGGACCTGCGACTTCCGCGACAAGCCGATGGTCGACCCGCGGTACTTCACCGACGAGGAGGGCTACGACATGCACATCGCCGTGGAGGGCATCAAGCTCGCCCGCGAGATCGTCGCCCAGCCGGCCATGGCCGAGTACGCCGGCCAGGAACTCTTCCCCGGTACCGAAGTGCAGTCGGACGAGGACATCGCCGACTACGTGGCCAAGACGCACAACACCGTCTACCACCCGGCCGGCTCGGTGCGTATGGGGGCGGTGGACGACGTCATGTCGCCGCTGGACCCCGAGCTGCGCGTCAAGGGTGTCTCCGGGCTGCGCGTCGTCGACGCCTCGGTGATGCCGCAGCTCACCGCGGTCAACCCCAACATCAGCTGCATGCTGATCGGGGAGCGCGCCTCGGATCTGATCCGCGGCAACTAATCAGCATCCGATCGGTGAGGGGAGTCCTCAGCGCCTGAAGTCCTGGGCGCAGGACTCCATTGTCCCGTTGTCGTAGCCGGTGGTGAACCACTGCTGGCGCTGCTCGGATGAACCGTGAGTCCAGGCATCCGGGTTGACCTGGCCGCCACCGGCGGACTGGATGGCGTCATCGCCGATCGCCTGAGCGGAGGTAATGGCCTGGTTGACCTGCTCGGAGGTGACCGGGTCGAGCACGGCGTCCTCGCCCTTGTCGGCGTGGGCGGCCCAGACACCGGCGTAGCAGTCGGCTTGCAGTTCCATCTTCACCGCATTGGAGTCCTCGCCGGGATCGTCGTAGTCAGACAGGCCCAGGTTGCCCTCCAGGTTCTGGATGTGGTGGCCGAACTCGTGGGCGACCACGTACATCTGCGCGAAGGGGCCGTCCGAGCCACCCATCTGGCGCAGCTGGGTGAAGAAGTCGTCGCCGATGTAGACGGTCTGGTCGCCAGGGCAGTAGAACGGGCCGGTCTGGGCCGTCGAGGCCGTACCGCACCCGGTGTTGACCTGCCCGTCACCGATGACCAGGCCGGGTTCGGTGTAGCGAATGCCCGCCTGCTCGGGGAGCAGATCGGACCACACAGCGTCCAAGGAGATGGCGGTGCCCTCGATGCGGCAGTCGTCGTAGGTATTGGCGTCCTGCACGGTGGTGCAGTGCTCCAGGTTCCCGCCGTCGGTGCGCGTGGCACCAGAGGTTGCATCGGACCCGCCGCTGAACATGCCGGCGCCACCGTTGGCGAAGAAGATCACTACGGCGACGACGATGATCCCGGGAAGCCCGAAGCGCCGTCCGATACGGCTCATCAGGATCATGCCGAGGATCCCGCCGCCCCGGTTGCCCCCGTTGTTGCCCCCGCCGAGGCCGAAGCCTCCGCCACCACCGCTGCTGCCGCCGGAGCGGGCACGTCCGCCCATTCCGGACAGGTTGTTGTTGAACGACATGATGGAAGTGTAGCGGGGGCCTGGTGCTAGTTGGTCACCGTGAACTCGACGGTCTCCTGGAACTCCTCACCATGACGGTCGGTGCCGGTGACCTCGGCGGTGTGCTGGCCGACCTCCAGATCGGTGGGCAGGGCGATCCGCCACAGGTGCGGGCTGGCCTGGGCCACGTTCCCGGTGGAGCTGAGGTTGTGGGTCGCCGAGACGGTCTCGGTGTACTCCCACCCCTTGTTGAGGGGTTCACCCTCGGCCGGCTGAGTCAGCTCTGCGTCCTGCGCGTCGCCGCCGTCGATGCCGACGGTGACGGAGGCATCAGTGGAGCCGTTGAAGAAGCTCGTTGCCAGGTAGCTCTCGCCGCCCTCGACGTCGGCCTTGGTGACCTCGCGCGGGTCGATCGGCTCGACCTTGGCGTCCTCGCCCTTGGCCTCCGCGGCAGCGGCCCAGGCGCGCCATGCCGGGGAATTGATACCGGTGAGGAACTGGTGGGAGGGGTCCTCGTTGCGCACGGTGTAGTACTCACTGCGCTCGCCGCCGGAGAACTGCATGGTCAGCACGCCCGGCTCTGCGGCGTCCTGGGTGTAGGCGTAGGGGACGCCGTTGTCGTTGAGTTCCCCGGAGTACCAGTCGCCGGAGACCGCACCGGCGACGATCTGGTCATTGGGCAGTTCCTCGATCGGGCTCTCTTCGTAGGTGGCCCACTCTTCACGACGCTCCCCGGCGAGCAGGGTCTCGCGGGTGTGGGTGTGCCCGCCGACGGTGACGGCGTCGGGACGCTCGGCCAGCACATCGTAGAGTTCCGCAGCGTTGTCGGTGACGACCTCGGCGTAATTGACGATCGGCGCGTGGGCGGCGATGACGACCTGGCGGTCGTCGGGCACGGTGGCCAGGTCATTGCGCAGCCACTGCAGCTGCTCTTCCGAGATGCGCTCGTCGTAGCCGCCGTTGCCGGAGCCATCATCGCCGTTGTAGTCGATATTGTCGAGGGCGACGATGTGCACGTCGCCGACGTCGTAGGAGTAGTAGGGGGAGCCGAAGTCACGCCGGTAGGTGTCGGTGGCGTTGATGTCGCTGTCGGCGTCGTAGTCGATGTCGTGGTTGCCGGGCAGGGCGCGGACCGGGCCGTTGGCGTCCGCGTAAAGGGCCTTGAGATCCGGGTTGAGGCTGAGGTCGTCGCCGACATTGTCGCCGAGCAGCAGGATGCCGCAGCCTGCGTAGTCGTCGCGCGCGGCCAAGTCGGCCGGGGCACCCTTGGCGGCGTAACCGACCTCGGTCTTGTCATAGGTCTGCGTGTCGGCGGCGATGGCGCAGTTCTGGGCGCTCGAGGCGGTGGCCTCGGACTTCGCCAGGGGGAAGTTCACTGCGTCCGGCACCGGGCCCGTGGGCTCGAGGCCGCCGAACTTCAGGTCGGGGGAGCCCTCGGGGTAGTGGTCGTAGCTGAACTGGGCGAAGTTGGAGGAGTCGACTGGGACCTGCCAGCCGGAAGGCTGGGTGACGGTGACGGACATATTGTCGCGGACCGGGAGGCTGTAGTTGCCGTCCTCGTCGGTGGTGACCACGTCGATGCCATTGGAGACGCTCACCCCGGCGACGCCGTCCTCGTCGCCGCCGAGGGAGGAGTTCCGGTCGGCGTCGTCGAAGACGCGACCGGTGATGGTCTCGGCGTCAGCGTCGTCAGCGGCGGTATCGGCGGCACTGTCATCGCCGCGCAGCACCTCGACGGAGCCTTCGTAGAGGCCGTCATTGGTGGTGGGGGCTTCGTCGGGGGCGGAAGCCTCCGACGAATCCGACGAGCTGGAGAGGGCCGGGGCGTCGGAGAGTGACGAGCTACTAGCGTCCGGCAGTGCGTCCTGTCCGTTCTGTCCGACGGCGGGTGCCGCGGTGACGAGTGTGGTGGACAGGGCGGTCAGCAGGACGGTGGAGAGTGCGATCCCGGTGCGCGACCGGGAGGGCTGTCGAGACATGTGAGGGTGCTCCCTGAGAAGTTGGATCGTGAGGGGTGTACGTCACGGGTATGCCGTGCATCTGGGAGCGTAGAGCGTGGTGTTGTTACTGCGGTGGCCTCGACATGACACCACGATGAACAGCAGTAGGCGGGGGAGTAGCGGCACTGCCGAACTGGTGCGCAGGGGAGCGGGGAGACTCCTGTGGCTGCAGATCGGGGAAATGAAGGCTATACTCCCTTTCATAATTGTCACCATGCCGGCATAGAATATTCTTTAGCCAGGCAAGACAACCCCCGATGCACAGGAGCACCCGAAGAACATGGATTACATCGCACTCGCGCAGCAGGCTCTCGACGCAGGCGACTGGGCCGCGTACAACCACTGGGACGTTGCCCAGCAGGTGTACGACGCCACCCTTGGTCGCTTCGACTGGAGCGGCGTCGGCGCCTAAGCGATCCCCTCATGACCGTGCCCGATCGGGCACGGTCAGATAACGTTTGCCGCCTTGAGGTCGCTGCCCAGGCGGGCGAGCAGTAGTCCGATCACCGCGAGCATGCTGATGCCCAGGCACGCGATACCGCTGATCCAGGACGCTTCGGTGCCGGTGGCGAGCCCATACACCAGTGCCAATATGGCGACGACCGTGGCGCACAGCAGTACGACCTGGTTCGTCAACCAGAACAGACGATAGGGGTCACGGGAATCCAGGGGGGTAACTACCGTGTCCTCGACGGTCAGCTGGTCGGGGATGCCGTCCGAGTCAGGGTGGCGGTGGTTGCTGTCCTGTGTGTTGCGGTCCTGCTCTGTCATGTCGTGTGTCCCTTCGTTGTTGATCGGATCTCGACCATTGCCCTCCAGCATGCCACCGTTGTTCCGCCGACGACGGCGGGGTAGTACACTGGGCCGCTGATATCGCGCTACCTCCGGCACAACCCTGGCGGTGAGTAGCGTCCCCGAACAATCCGAAAGGACTACGCGACGTGCTGCGGACCCATCTTTGTGGTGACCTTCGCTCAGATCACATCGGCGAGGAGGTCACCCTCACCGGATGGGTCTCCCGCCGACGGGACCACGGTGGAGTGATCTTCATCGACCTGCGCGACCGTTCCGGACTCGCCCAGGTGGTGTTCCGTGAGAGTGAGGTCGCCGAGCGCGCCCACGCACTGCGCAGCGAGTACTGCCTGCGTGTCACCGGTGTGGTCGAGGGGCGCCCCGAAGGCTCGGAGAACCCGAACCTGGCCTCCGGCGCCATCGAGCTCAACGTCTCCGGCCTGGAGATCCTCAACGAGTCCGCGGCCCTGCCGTTCCAGATCGACGACTCCGCCAGCGGCGGAGAGGTCGGCGAGGAGACCCGCCTCAAGTACCGTTACCTGGACCTGCGCCGCGACAACCAGGCCCGCGCCCTGCGTCTGCGCTCGAAGGTGAACGCTGCGGCTCGCAATGTGCTGATCGACCAGGACTTCACCGAGATCGAGACGCCCACCCTCACCCGCTCCACCCCTGAGGGTGCACGCGACTTCCTGGTGCCGGCGCGTCTGCGCCCGGGCAACTTCTACGCCCTGCCGCAGTCCCCGCAGCTGTTCAAGCAGCTGCTCATGGTCTCCGGCATGGAGCGCTACTTCCAGATCGCGCGCTGCTACCGCGACGAGGACTTCCGTGCCGACCGTCAGCCGGAGTTCACCCAGCTCGACGTGGAGATGAGCTTCGTCGACCAGGAGGACGTCATCGCCCTGGCCGAGCAGATCCTCGCCTCGGTGTGGAAGGAGATCGGCTACGAAATCACCGGGCCGATCCCGCGGATCACCTACGCCGACGCGATGCGCCGCTACGGTTCGGACAAGCCTGACCTTCGCTTCGACATCGAGATCACCGAGTGCGCGGAGTTCTTCGAGAACACCTCCTTCCGCGTGTTCAAGTCCGACTACGTCGGCGCCGTGGTCATGGACGGCGGTGCCTCACAGGCCCGTCGTACGCTCGACGCCTGGCAGGACTGGGCCAAGCAGCGCGGTGCCAAGGGCCTGGCCTACATCCTCGTCGGCGAGGACGGCACCCTGTCCGGCCCCGTCGCCAAGAACATCACCGAGGAGGAGCGTGCCGGCATCGCCGAGCACGTCGGAGCCAAGCCCGGCGACTGCATCTTCTTCGCCGCCGGCGACGTGAAGTCCTCCCGTGCGCTGCTCGGTGCGGCCCGTGGCGAGATCGCTGAGCGTCTCGGCCTGATCAAGGACGGCGACTGGGCCTTCACCTGGGTCGTCGACGCCCCCATGTTCGAGCCGGCCGCGGACGCGACCGCCTCCGGCGACGTGGCCCTGGGCCACTCTGCCTGGACCGCCGTGCACCACGCGTTCACCTCCCCGAAGCCGGAGTGGATCGACAACTTCGACGAGAACCCGGGCGAGGCCACCGCCTACGCCTACGACATCGTGTGCAACGGCAACGAGATCGGCGGCGGCTCGATCCGTATCCACCGCCGCGACATCCAGGAGCGTGTCTTCGCCGTCATGGGCATCACCGAGGAGGAGGCGCGCGAGAAGTTCGGCTTCCTGCTCGACGCCTTCGCCTTCGGTGCCCCGCCGCACGGCGGCATCGCCTTCGGCTGGGACCGCATTGTCTCCCTGCTCGGCGGCTACGACTCCATCCGTGACGTCATCGCCTTCCCGAAGTCCGGTGGCGGCATCGACCCGCTGACGGATGCCCCCGGCGAGATCACCGCGCAGCAGCGCAAGGAGTCGGGGATCGACGCCAAGCCCAAGAAGAACGCCTGAGTCCTTCGCACATGGAGGGACGTCCGAGAGAGGACATCGACGTGCTGAGTATCGACGACGCGCTGGAGAGTGCGGCACACCTGCTGGGGAACCGTTTCGGCGGCACCCCGGAACTGACCCACCCGGAAAACCTCGGTGGGAGCGGTGATTCCCTGGTGGTGCGAGTCCGGGTGTCACCGAACCCGTTCCTCCAGGAGCGCACTGTCGTGATCAAGCAGCTTCCGCCGGTGGCCTCTCGGGGTGATGATTCCGAGGCGATTTCGGCGATGGTCCGCGAGGTGGTGGCTTACCAGTACACCAATACGCTGGCCGAGGAGCACCGTCCGGGCCCGCAGCTGCTGGCCCACGACATCGACACCCGCATCATGGTGCTCTCCGATCTGGGCGACGGACGTAACTACTCCGACATCCTCACCATGGCCGACGAGCGGGAGCGTGCCGCCGCCCTGCGCAAGCTCGGCCGGGCGTTGGGTCGCATGCACGTCGCCACCGCCGACGGCCAGGAAGCTTTCGACACCCTTAACCGTCGTCAGCATTCCCGTCACAACCTGCCGGCCTCCGGCGTCACGGACCGGGACGTGGACGTCGCCGCACTGGTCCAGCAAGGTCTGGATCTGCTGCGTCGCAGCGGGGTGACGGTGGACCCCACCGTCGAGGCTCTCGCCCACGAAGCCGGGGCGCGTCAGTCCCGCAGCCGGGTCCAGGCGTTCACCCCCTTCGACCTGACCCCGGACAACATCATGCTGGCCGACTCGGTCGTCTTCCTGGACTACGAGTGGGCGGGTTTCCGCGATATCGTCTCCGACGTCGCCTGCGTCATCGCCGGGTTCCCCCACGACATCACCACCCCGCTGCTGGATCCCGAGGAGCTCCGCGAGTTCATCGAGTCCTGGTCCTCGGAAGTCTCCGTGGTGTGGCCGGCGGTGCGCGAGGAGGGGCGTCTGGAGAAGGCGCTGATGGCCTCACTGGTCGGCTGGTCGCTGATGAGCCTCTCGCTGCTCTACCACGGCACGCTGGCGGTCATCGAGACCTCAGCCTCGGCTGCCGAGGGTGCCCGCCGCCTCGACCTGATGCCGCGCGAACACCTCGCCGACCTGGCGACCACGGTGGAGGCGGTGCGCCGCTTCGCCGACCGTCACGACATCGACGAGAGCTTCCCGGCCGTGCGCGACTTCGCCGCCGAACTGCTGGCCACCCTGGCCAAGCTCGGGGCGCAGCCGCAAATTCGATGAGTGACGGCGACGGACTCTTCGACGTCCCCGACGCGGCGCCTGGTTCTCCAGGGGCCCCTGGTTCTCCCGGGTCTCCGGGGGACGTCCCGTCGCGGTCGTCGGACTCCTACTTCCACCCCGGGGCGCACGCGCCGTTGGCGGTTCGCATGCGTCCGCGTTCCCTCGACGAGGTCGTCGGCCAGTCCCACGTGCTCGGCGACAACTCCCCGCTGCGCCGTCTGATCGACGGCCGCGGGGACTCCTCGGTCATCCTCTACGGCCCACCCGGCACGGGCAAGACCACGGTGGCCTCCCTGGTCGCCGGGGCGTCCGGCCGGCGTTTCGAAGCGCTCTCGGCGCTCAACGCCGGGGTCAAGGAGGTCCGCTCGGTCATCGACAACGCCCGTCGCCTGCTGGCCCACGGCGAGTCGACGGTGCTGTTCATCGACGAGGTGCACCGCTTCTCCAAAACCCAGCAGGACGCACTGCTCGGCGCGGTAGAGAACCGCACGGTGCTGCTCGTCGCGGCGACGACGGAGAACCCGAGCTTCTCGGTGGTCTCACCGCTGCTGTCGCGCTCGCTGCTGGTGCAGCTCAAACCGCTGCAGGACGCCGATATCGCCATGCTGCTCACCCGGGCCGCGACCGACCGCCGCGGCTACGGTGGCGCGGTCACCCTGGCCGACGACGCCCGTGACCTGCTCGCCGCCCTCGCCGCCGGCGACGCCCGGCGGGGGCTGACCTACCTCGAGGCCGCGGTCGAAGGGCTCGGGGAGATAAGCGAGGACGCTCCCAGCGTCCTGACCGCTGAGGACGTCCGGGCGTCCACGGACCGCGCGGTGGCGCGCTACGACCGCGACGGCGACCAGCACTACGACATCACCAGTGCTTTCGTGAAGTCCTTGCGCGGCTCGGATCCGGACGCCGCACTGCACTACCTGGCACGGATGATCGACGCGGGGGAGGACCCCCGCTTCATCGCCCGCCGTCTGGTCGTACACGCCTCCGAGGATGTCGGCATGGCCGACCCTACGGCCCTGCAGGCAGCGGTCGCCGCGCACCAGGCGGTGAGTTTCATCGGCATGCCCGAAGGACGCATCCCGCTGGCGCAGGCGACGGTACACATCGCCACCGCGGCAAAGTCGAACTCGGTGGTGCAGGGCATCGACGCCGCCCTCGCCGACGTCCAGGAAGGACGTGGCTCGGTGGTGCCGCCGCACCTGCGCGACGGGCACTACTCGGGGGCGGAGTCGCTCGGCAACGCCGTCGGCTACCGCTACCCGCACGACGACCCGCGGGGCGTCCTGCGCCAGGACTACCTGCCGGAGGACCTGGCAGACGCCCGCTACTACCTACCGACCGAGCACGGCCGTGAGCACACGCTCAAGCCCCGCCTGGAGACCCTGCGTGGCATCGTCCGGGGCAGCGGGTAGACTGTTTCCGGTTAAGGCAACGCGATTAAACACCCGCGTCTAAAACACCCGCGTCGACGATTCAGCTATCAAGAAGGTTCCGAAACTGTGCAGACCCATGAGATCCGCGAGCGCTTCCTCTCCCACTTCGTGAAGCAAGGCCACACCGAGGTCCCCAGTGCCTCGTTGATCCTGGACGACCCGAACCTGCTGTTCGTCAACGCCGGCATGGTGCCGTTCAAGCCCTACTTCCTCGGTGAGCAGACGCCGCCGTCCTCGCGCGCCACCTCGATCCAGAAGTGCGTGCGCACCCTGGACATCGAGGAGGTCGGCATCACCACCCGCCACAACACCTTCTTCCAGATGGCGGGCAACTTCTCCTTCGGCGACTACTTCAAGCGCGAGGTCATTCACTTCGCCTGGAGCCTGCTGACCAACCCGGTCGCCGAGGGCGGCTTCGGTTTGGACCCCGACCGGCTGTGGCCCACCGTGTACAAGACCGACGACGAGGCTGCGTCGATCTGGCATGAGGAGATCGGCGTGCCCGCCGAGCGCATCCAGCGTCGCGGTGGCGAGGACAACTACTGGGACATGGGCGTGCCCGGCCCGGGCGGCCCGTGCTCGGAGATCTTCTACGACCGCGGCCCGGAGTACGGCGTCGATGGCGGCCCGGAGGCCGACGAGAACCGGTTCATCGAGATCTGGAACCTGGTCTTCATGCAGGACGTCCGCGGCGAGAAGAGCCCGAAGGCGGGCTTCGAGCCCATCGGTGAGCTGCCGCAGAAGAACATCGACACCGGCATGGGCATCGAGCGCGTCGCCTGCATCCTGCAGGGCGTGGAGAACGTCTACGAGACCGACCTGCTCGCCCCGGTGATCAAGGTCGCCGAGGAGCTCACCGGTGCCGTCTACGGCCGGGTGGAGAACTCGGTGGAGGACGTGCGTTTCCGCGTCATCGCCGACCACACCCGCACCGCCCTGATGCTCATCCTGGACGGCGTGACCCCCGGCAACGAGGGCCGCGGCTACATCCTGCGCCGTCTGCTGCGCCGCATCATCCGTTCCGCCCGTCTGCTGGGCGCCACCGGGGTGACCATGGAGCGCTTCATGGACACCGTGCGCACCACGATGACCCCGTCCTACCCGGAGATCACCGAGAACTGGGAGCGCATCCGCGCCGTCGCCGTGGGTGAGGAGACCGCCTTCCTGAAGACCCTGGAGTCCGGCACCCGCCTGTTCGAGGAGGCCGCAGCCAAGGTCAAGGCACAGGGCCGGACCGAGCTCGACGGTGCCTCCGCCTTCACCCTGCACGACACCCACGGTTTCCCCATCGACCTGACCATCGAGATGGCCTCGGAAGCGGGCCTGACGGTGAACAAGGACGGGGAGAACGGCTTCGACGCCCACATGGCCGAGCAGAAGGCCCGCGCCAAGGCCGATAGCCGGGCAAAGAAGCAGATCCACGCCGATGTGTCGGTGTACCGCTCCTTCGTCGACAACCACCCCACGGTCTTCCTGGGTTACGACTCCACCGACGCCGAGGCCCACATCCTGGGCCTGGTCTCTGCCGGCACCCTGGTCGACCGCGCCCCGGAAGGCTCCGAGGTGGAGGTCATCCTGGACCGCACCCCGTTCTACGCCGAGGCCGGCGGCCAGATGGCCGACCGCGGCACCCTCACCGGACCCGGCGGGGTGGGCGAGGTCCGCGACGTGCAGAAGACCGGACGCAAGGTCTCGCTGCACCGCGTCGCCGTCACCGGCGGTGAACTCGCCGTGGGCGACACCGTCTCCGCCCACGTCGACCACGCGTGGCGCCACGCCGCACGCCAGGCGCACTCCGGCACCCACCTGATCCACGCCGCCCTGCGCGACGTGCTCGGGCCCACCGCGGTGCAGGCCGGTTCGATGAACAAGCCGGGCTACCTGCGCTTCGACTTCAAGTACGGCACCCAGCTCACCGACGACCAGCTGCGCCGCATCCAGGAGATCTCCAACGAGGCCGTGGACACCGACTACAAGGTCAACACCATCGAGACCAGCCTCGAGGAGGCCAAGTCGATGGGTGCGATGGCACTGTTCGGTGAGAACTACGGCTCGCAGGTGCGCGTCGTGGAGATCGGCGGACCGTTCTCCATGGAGCTGTGCGGCGGCATCCACGTCGACCACTCCTCCCAGGTCGGCCCGGTCACCATCCTCGGCGAGTCCTCCGTGGGCTCGGGCACGCGCCGTATCGAGGCCTACACCGGCATGGATTCGATGCGCTTCCTCGCCGGCCAGAACGCTGTGGCCGGCAGCCTGGCCTCGCGGCTGAAGGTCACCTCCGAGGACCTGCCGGAGCGCTTCGCCCAGATCAACGAGCGTCTGCAGGCCGCGGAGAAGCGGATCAACCAGTTCCGCACCGCCGAGCTGACCGCCAAGGTCGGCGACTACGTGTTGCAGGCCGTCACCGTGGACGGCGTGCGTGTGCTCGCCGCCCGGGTGGCCGACGGCATCGCCGGCAGCGATCTGCGCACCATCGCCAACGACGCCAAGGCCCGCTTCGGTTCCGAGCCGGCAGTCGTGCTCTTCGCCTCGGCGGACACCGAGTCCGGCAAGGTGCCGTTCATCGCCGCGGTCACCGACGCCGCCGTCGACCGTGGCCTGTCCGCCGGTGAGGTCGTCAAGGCCGTCGGCCCGCTGGTCGGCGGACGCGGCGGCGGCAAGCCGTCGATGGCGCAGGGCTCCGGCAACGACGCTTCCGGCATCGACGCCGCGGTCGCCGCGGTGCGTCCGCACGTCGAGTCGGTCCTCGCCGGCGGCAAGTGATGCAGGACCCGGACGCCGCAGACGCCGGGGACGCCGGCGCGTCCGACCTGCCCGATCCCGGGCGGGGACGCCGCCTGGGCCTGGACGTCGGCACCGTGCGCATCGGCGTCTCGCTGTCTGACCCCGACGGTATCCTCGCCACCCCGCTGGAGACCGTCGCCGCGGAGAAGGGCAGCGGTCGGCGTCCCGGCAGCGAGTTCTCCCGAGTCCTCGAGCTCATCGAGGAGAACTTCGTGGTCGAGGTCATCGTGGGCCTACCGGTCACCCTGCGCTCCAAGCGCACCGAGAGCACGATCCGTGCCGAGAACTACGCCGCCGCCCTGCGCGAATCCTTGGACGGCATACCGGTGCGCCTGGTGGACGAACGTATGTCGACCGTGGCCGCGACCAGCGCGATGCGGGCCTCCGGTGTCAGCGAGCGCAAGGGTCGTTCGCGCATCGACCAGGCCGCTGCGGTGCATATTCTGCAGGGGTGGCTCGACACCCGCACAGCCCGCCAGAACCGTTAACCACCCCGTAACCGGGTGTCCGATCAAGGATTTCCGGGTGGGACATGCGAGAATAGCGCGCAGCGGAATATGCAATGCTATTCCACAGATTTTTCATGACGTTGTTGCACCAAGTACACAGTAGAGACGTGGGAGTGAACCTTGCCTCGAAAGATCAGTACCGAACCCAGGTACCGTCGGCGCCGCCAGTGGTCGATTGCTATCAGCCTTGCACTGATCCTTCTTCTTGTCTTCGTCGTCGCCTACGTGTACTACCAGCGTGAGGTCGTCGGCACCCGCGACTACGAGGGGGAGGGCAACGGCAACGTGGTGCTCGTCCGCGTTGATGAGGGCGACACCGTCTCCGGCCTGCTGCCGCAGCTGCTGGAGGACAACGTGGTCGGCTCGCGATCGGCAATGCTCACCGCCGCCGACCAGGCGGAGCAGAGCGGCGAGAGCCGCGGGCTCGAGGCAGGCTACTACGCGCTGCAGGAGGAGATGTCCGCCGAGGCGGCGATGACCGCACTGACCGACGACGAGCGTCGCCTGGGTGTCATCGACATCCCCAACGGCTTGACCCTTGAGGACGTCACCGTGGTCGGCGGCGAGACCCGCGACGGCATCTACTCCGCCATCGCCGATAACTCCTGCCGTGAGGGCCTGACCGACGGGCTGGAAGACTGTGTGAGCGTCGAGGACCTGCGCGAGACCGTGGCCTCCACCTCCGCCAGTGAGCTTGGTGTGCCTGAATGGGCCGTCGACGTCGTCGAGGCGCGTGGCGATGACGCCCGTCGCATCGAGGGTCTGATCTCCCCGGGTGTGCACCTCTTCGATCCCACGGCTGGTCCGCAGGAGATCATGAGCACCCTGCTGGAGGATTCCGCGGAGATCTACGAGGGCACCGGGCTGCTCGAGGCGTCCGACAGCGTGGGCCTGAGCCCCTACGACATGATCACCGCCGCCTCACTGGTGGAACGCGAGGCTCCGGAGGGCGACTTCGACAAGGTCGCCCGGGTGATCCTCAACCGTCTCGACGAGGACCAGCAGCTCGAGTTCGACTCCACCGTGAACTACGACGTCTCCGCCCAGGAGGTCGCGACCACCGACGAGGATCGTGCCCGCAACACCCCGTGGAACACCTACGCCAAGAAGGGTCTGCCGGACACTCCGATCGCCTCGCCGGGCATCACCGCCCTGCAGGCCGTGGAGCACCCGGCCGACGGTGACTGGCTCTACTTCGTCACCGTGGATACCGACGGACGCACCGTGTTCAACCGTGAGTTCTCCGACCACGAGGCCGCCATCGAGGAGTCTCGCCGTAACGGCGTCCTCGACAGTGCCCGTTAGTGCCCGCTAGCGCCCCGTTAGCGCCCGACAACCCCAGACAGACGTGAGGTAAGAGGATCATGGACAGCAGCAACGACGCCCCCGAGGTGTACAGCGTCGAGGAGTTCCTCGAACTCGCCGCCCGGCTCCAGGCCGAGTCAGAAGGCACAGAAGACGCAGCAGGCACGCCGGCACAGTTGTGCGCCGTGCTGGGCCGTCCGGTGGGCCATTCCCTGTCCCCGGTGATCCATCTGGGCAGTGCGGCGATGATGGACAACGACGCACTGGTGTACGTGCGCGTCGACGCCGGAGAGCCCTCGGAGGTCCGTCGCTTGATGCAGCACTCGCCGGCCTGCGTGCGTGGTTTCTCGGTGACGATGCCGGGCAAGTCTGCGGCTCATGACCTGGCCGACGAGGTCACCGACCGTGCTGCTTTGATCGGCAGTGCGAATACGTTGGTTCCCCTGCGCGACGCCGACGATGTGCCCACGGGCCGCTGGATGGCCGACAATACCGACGTCGACGGCCTGGCAGCCTGCCTGCGCGCCGTGCTCGGCGAGAACGGGGAAGGTAGCGATGTTGCCCGCGATGCAGGCCACGGTGTCGTCGTCGGCAACGGGGGGACGTCGCGTCCTGCCGTCGCTGCGCTGGCGGCCGAGGGGTTCACCTCGGTCACGGTGCTGGCACGCTCCGAACGGGCGCTGAACCTGCAGAGCCTGGTCGAGTCCTATGGCATGAAGTTCGACTGGCTGCGCCTGGACGATGAGCGCCTGGCGTCGACCTGCGCCACGGCGGACGTGCTGATCTCCACCATCCCGGCCGCTGGAGCGGGTGCGGTGGCAGAGCAGCTGGCCTCGGCGGCGGCAGTGGTCGACGTGATCTACGATCCGTACCCCACACCGCTGATGCTCGCGGCGCGCAGTGCTGGTCACCCCGTGTCGGACGGTCTGCTGATGCTGGCGGGCCAGGGTGTCGAACAGTTCCGGCAGTTCACCGGGGAGACTCCCTCCACCGAGGGCATGTACCGGTTGCTGCGGGCGCACCGCAGGACGCTGGAGTCGGCCGCCGAGTCCGACGCAGGAGCGTAGGGGACGCAGGGGCTTAGGGACTCAGGGGGAGGACGAAGCAGGTGGGGGAGACCGGGGGGTCGGTGTTATTCGGGTCGGTGCTGCTTGTCGCTGTGGCGCTGTGGGCGGGTGCCCTGGTGGTTCACGATCTGCGCTCGCGGCGGTTGCCGAACCACCTGACGCTGCCTGCGGTGCCTGTGGCGTGGCTACTTGCGGTGGTGTGCGGGCAACCGTGGGCGGTGCTCGGCGGGGTGGGGTGGTTCCTCGTGTGCGTGCTGCCCGGACGAGTCACGCCACGCTGGCGCGTCGGCGGTGGGGACGCGAAGCTCGCATTGAGTCTCGGCGTGGTCCCCGCGGCCGCCGGAGGAGTCACCGCGCTACTGCTCGCCGTGGCAGGGGCTTCGCTGGTCACGCTGGTGTTTGCCCTCGTCCCGCGGGGTAGAGCAGGCGGGTTGCCGCACGGTCCCGGCATGCTTGTGGCCACGGCCGTCGTGACGGCCGTGTTCACCGTGGCGGTGACCTGAGCCATAAACCCTGGGTTGTGGTGACGACCAATGGTTGCCCGTGCGACAATGTAGGGCATGCTTCGATGGACGACTGCCGGGGAATCACACGGCCAGGCCCTTGTTTCCGTTGTCGAGGACATTCCCGCCGGGGTGCCAGTCACCCGCGTCGAGGTGTCCCGCCAACTCGCCCGACGGCGCCTCGGCTACGGCCGTGGTGCGCGTATGAAGTTCGAGGCCGACGAGGTGACCTTCCTCGGAGGTGTGCGCCACGGATTGACCATCGGTTCGCCGGTGGCGGTGATGATCGGCAACACCGAGTGGCCGAAGTGGACCACCATCATGTCCGCCGATCCGGTGGATGTGACCGACGAGGCCGTGGCCAAGGAGATGAACTCTGGTCGAGGCGCGCGTCTGACCCGTCCGCGCCCGGGGCACGCCGACTTCCCCGGCATGGTGAAGTACGGACACGACGAGGCGCGTCCGGTGCTGGAGCGCTCCAGTGCCCGGGAGACCGCCGCCCGTGTGGCGGCCGGCACCTTCGCCCGCGCCCTATTGCGTGAGGTCACCGGTGCCGAGGTTGTCAGCCACGTGCTGTCGATCGGCCCGTCGGACACCTACACCGGCCCGCCGCCGAGCGCGGCGGATCTGGATGCGGTGGACGGCTCCCCGGTGCGCGCCTTCACCGCCCACGGCGATAATCACGAGAAGTCGATGATCAGCGAGATCGAGGCCGCCCGCAAGTCCGGCGACACCCTCGGTGGCGTGGTGGAGGTCGTGGTCTCCGGGCTGCCGGTTGGTCTCGGCACGCACGTGAGCTGGGATGGTCGTCTTGACGGCCAGCTCGCCCAGGCGCTGATGAGCATCCAGGCGATCAAGGGTGTTGAGGTTGGCGACGGCTTCGAGGAGGCCCGTCGCCGTGGCTCCGAGGCCCACGATGAAATCGACCGCCTCGACAAGAGTTCGGGTGTGGGGCGTCGGACGAACCGCGCCGGCGGCCTCGAGGGTGGCATGACCAACGGTGAGCAGCTGCGCGTGCGCGCGGCGATGAAGCCGATCTCCACCGTGCCGCGTGCCCTGGCCACCGTGGACATGGACGACGGACGTCCGGCTACCGGCATCCACCAGCGTTCCGATGTGTGCGCGGTGCCTGCCGCCGGCGTGGTCGCCGAGTCGATGGTCGCCCTGGTTTTGGCCCGTGCGGTGATGGAGAAGTTCGGCGGCGACAGCGTCGCGGAAACCCGCCGCAACTACCGCTCCTACATCGATGACGTTGACGCCCGACTGACCTGGGACGAGGCCTGATGGCCGGCGAGAGGGGTACCACAACCCCCCGGGTCGTCCTCGTCGGGCCGCCCGGTGCCGGCAAGAGCACCGTGGGCCACGCCCTCGGCGAGGCGCTGCGCTGCGGGGTCGTGGACTCCGACACCCTGCTGGAGGACGCCAATGGCACGTCCTGCGGTGAGCTGTTTACCGCCTTAGGCGAGCCGGAGTTTCGGACGCGCGAGGAGACCTACGTGGCCGAGGCGCTGGGCTCCACCGGTGTGGTGTCCCTCGGTGGCGGCGCTGTCCTGTCGGCGGCGACCCGCCGCCTGCTCGCCGAGCACACCGTGGTCTACCTGCGGGTGTCGGCGGAGGAGGGGACCAAGCGCACCGCGCACCTGGCAACCCGTCCGGTGCTCGCCGCCGCCGATGGTGCCGACCCCGCCGCGCGCTACCGTGAGATCCTCGCCGAGCGCGAGGACCTGTACGAAGAGGTCGCCACCTACGTCGTCGATGCCGACGGACGCTCACCCCGGCACACCGTGGCCGAGGTGCTCTCCCTGATCGGCGTGCACGATTATGCGGCCGACGATGCTGCAACTGACGCTGCAACTGACGACCCTGAATACACCCCGGAGGCCCAGCAGTGAGTACCTCGACCACCCGCACGGTGCACGTCGCCACGGAGAACCCCTACGACGTTGTCATCGGACGCGACCTGACCTCCCACGTCGCCGCGGCCGTGCCCGGGGCACGCCGCGCCGTGGTGCTGCATCAGCCGCCGCTGGCGGAGCTGGCGTCCCGCGTGGCCGACGGCCTGCGCGCCGACGGGGTCGAGCCCGTCCTGTACGAAACGCCGGACGCCGAGGCGGCCAAGACCGTCGCCGGCGCCGCGCAGTGCTGGGACGTGTGTGCCGACGCCGGGCTGTCGCGCCAGGACATCGTTGTCGGCGTCGGCGGTGGGGCCACCACCGACCTCGCCGGCTTCATCGCCGCAACGTGGATGCGCGGGGTGCGGGTCGTGCAGTACCCCACCACGCTGCTGGCCATGGTCGACGCAGCGGTGGGCGGCAAGACCGGCATCAACACCGCCGCCGGCAAGAACCTCGTCGGAGCCTTCCACGAGCCCTCGGCCGTCCTCGTCGACCTCGACGTGCTCGAAACGCTGCCGCACCAGGAGATCGTGGCGGGCAGCGCGGAAATCATCAAGGCCGGGTTCATCCGCGACGGCCACATCCTCGACCTCTACGAGGCCGACCCGGCTGCGGCCTGCGATCCGCACGGTACCCTCCCGGAGCTCATCGAGGCGGCCATCAGGGTCAAGGCGGACGTGGTCGGTCAGGATCTGCGTGAGTCCTCGCTGCGCGAGATCCTCAACTACGGCCACACCTATGGTCACGCCGTGGAGCAGCACGAGAACTACCGGTGGCGTCACGGTCACGCTGTGGCAGTGGGCATGGTCTTCGAGGCCGAGCTCGCCCACGCTGCTGGCCTGCTCGACGCCGACGCGGTGGCCCGCCACCGACGTATCCTCGACAGCGTGGGCCTGCCCACCGGCTACAGTGATGCCACCCTCGCCGAACTCACCGAGGTGATGGCCCGCGACAAGAAGAATAAGGACGGCAGCCTGCGCGTCGTCGTCGTGGGCGACCGTGACGGTGAGGGCGACGGTTCCTACGTCCCGCAGACATTGGTGAACCCCGCCCAGGCCGACCTGCAGACCGCCTACCGCAACACCACCAGCTAGCCAGCCAGTAGCCAGCCAAGGAGAGACACCACCATGCGCATCGTCGTGCTCAACGGACCGAACCTCGACCGGCTCGGACGCCGCCAGCCCGAGATCTACGGCTCCACCACCCTGGCCGATGTGGAAGAGGGGCTCAGGGCCGATGCCCAGCGCCTCGGCGTGGAGATCGAGACCTTGCAGTCCAACCACGAAGGCGACTTGATCGACCGGGTGCACCAGGCGGCCGATGACGGCGACGCGGTCGTCATCAACCCCGGCGGCTTGACCCACACCTCGGTCGCCTTGCGCGACGCCCTGGTCGAGGTCGCCGACGGCCCCGGTTTCGTGGAAGTGCACATCTCCAATATCCACGCCCGTGAGGCCTTCCGGCACCACAGCTACCTCTCACCGATCGCCCGCGGCGTGATCGCCGGGCTCGGGGTGAAGGGCTACACCATGGCGCTGGAGTACCTCGCGGGAAGCTAGCGAGCGAGCACACTAGGCCCGCAGCAGGCTAGTACCCTGAGGGTCATGACAGATACCCTCACCCGCCGCCGCGCCGTCGCACAGACCGTCGCCGACGCCGGCCACAGCCTCCTGCTCGTCTCCGACCTGAAGAACATCCGCTACCTCACCGGATTCAGCGGCTCTAATGCCGCCCTGCTGCTCGACACCGAAGGTGCGGCGACCCTAGTCACCGACGGACGCTACGACACCCAGGTGCGCCAGGAGACCGCAGACTCCACCAATATCGACATCCGGATCACCCGCGATCTCTTCGGTGAACTGCGCGGAGTGGCTGGCGACAGCGCCTTCGCCATCGAACCGGGCATGAGCGTGGCCGACGCCCGTGAGCTCGGCGACCCGGCGATCCTCACCGGCGTGGTCGAAGGAGCCCGCCTGGTCAAGGACGAGGCGGAACTGAACGCCCTGCGCGAGGCCGGACGGCTGGCGGACTCGGTCTTCACCGAATTCATCACCGCCGGCGGCATCCGCGAGGGCATCACCGAGATCGAGGCCGCGGCCGACCTGGAGTACCGCCTACGCGCCGCGGGCGCGGACGGGCTGAGCTTCGACACGATCCTGGCGTCCGGCGTGAACGCGGCCAAGCCGCACGCCGGTGTGTCGCGCGACGTCATCGTCCCGGGTCTGGTGACCATGGACTTCGGCGTGTGGCTCGACGGCTACGCCTCCGACCAGACGCGCACGGTGTGCGTGGGGGAGCCGGACGCACTGTCGGCGGAGATCTACGACCTGGTGCACCGCTCCTTCAGCGCCGGGGTGGAGGCCGTGCGCCCGGGGGCGGGCCTGTTCGCCGTGGACAAGGTCTGCCGCGACATCATTGACGAGGCCGGCTACGCGGAGTACTTCGTGCACTCCACCGGCCACGGTGTGGGCCTGGACGTGCACGAGGCGCCCTACGCCGCCTCGCGCACCCCGCAGGATAAGGAGCTCGCCGAGTCGATGACACTGACCATCGAACCGGGCGTCTACCTGCCCGGGCGTACCGGTGTGCGCATCGAGAACACCTACATCGTCACCGCCACCGGCGCGGAGTCGGTGAACCCCTCGCCGACCGAGTTGCGTGTGCTCTAGCAGGGGACTGCTAGACTGACCGGCTGACCATCCATCCTCGTTTCCCAGGGAGTAGACACGTGGCGACCACCGCGGATTTCAAGAACGGTCTCGTGCTGAAGATCGACAACAAGCTGCAGCAGATCATCGAGTTCCAGCACGTCAAGCCGGGCAAGGGCCCCGCGTTCGTGCGGACCAAGCTGAAGGACGTCGTCTCGGGCAAGACCCTCGACAAGACCTTCAACGCCGGTGTGAAGGTTGAGACCGCCACCGTGGACCGTCGCGACATGACCTACCTGTACCACGACGGCGAGAACTTCGTGGTCATGGACGACAAGGACTTCGAGCAGTTCGAGGTGCCCTCCGAGAAGTTCGGCGACGCCGGCCGTTTCCTGCTGGAGAACATGCGCGTGCAGCTGTCCTTCCACGACGGTGAGATCCTCTTCGGCGAGCTGCCGGTCTCCGTGGACCTGGAGATCCAGCACACCGATCCGGGCCTGCAGGGCGACCGCTCCACCGGTGGCAGCAAGCCCGCCACCCTGGAGACCGGCGCGGAGATCCAGGTCCCGCTGTTCCTGGAGACCGGCAACGTCGTCAAGGTCGACACCCGCTCGGGCGAGTACCTCTCCCGCGTCAACAACTAGACGTCATGTCCAACGAGAATCATTCCGGCGACAAGCAGCAGGCCGGTGAGGCCTACCGCCGCCACGGGGCCCGCTATAAGGCCCGTCGACGCGCCGTCGACATCCTCTTCGAGGCCGAGTTCCGCGACATCGACCCCGTCGAGATCGTTGAAGACCGCACCGAGCTGGCCAGGGACGAGTCCAACCAGGTCAAGCAGGTGCCGGAGTACACCGCCCGGATCGTGCCGGGGGTGGCATCCTCCCTCGACGAGATCGACCGAGCGATCGCCAGCCACCTGAGCAGTACCTGGCGGCTGGAGCGTCTGCCGGCGGTGGACCGTGCGGTTCTGCGCGTATCCGCCTGGGAGCTGCTCTACAACTCGGAGGTCCCCTCGCGGGTGGCGCTCAAGGAGGGCATCCAGCTCGCCTCGGAGTACTCCCACGACAAGGCCCCCGGCTACGTCAACGCCGTGCTCGACGGCATCGCCCGCGACAAGCGCCTCGCCGACGAGGCGTCCGCCGCCGAGAAGGACGAGCAGGACGCTGCGGCGGCGAAGGCCGAGCGTGACGCCGAGCAGGCGCGCGCCGACGCCCTCGTCGAGGGCATCGTCGATGAACCCGCCGACGAACCGGACGCCGAGCCGTCCGACGAGAACGAGGCACCCCGGGACTGATGTCCCGGGACCGTGCTAGAATTCTGCACGGAAACTGGATCCGGTCCTCGTGCCGGTTCCGACCACCTTTAACGATCCGTCCTGTGAGGCGGGGAAGGAGGTCACGATGAGCACGCAGCATACCGACGGCACCACGGTTACCCTCCTGGGTCCGGACGACGTCGGACGTACTGTCGCACGCATCGCGCACCAGATCATCGAGAAAACGGCACTGGACGCACCCGGCTCTGACCGGGTCGTGCTCCTGGGGATCCCGTCGGGGGGAGTGCCGCTGGCGGCGCGTCTCGCCGTGAAGATCGAGGAGTTCAGCGGTGTGAGCGTGTTCCACGGGGCCGTGGACGCCACGCTTTACCGCGACGACCTCACCTCCACGCCGCACCGTGCCCTGAAACCCACCAGCGTCCCGCGCGACGGGGTGGACGGTGCCACCGTCATCCTCGTCGATGACGTGCTGTTCTCCGGGCGCACCATCCGCGCCTCGTTGGACGCGCTGAGCGACGTGGGTCGCGCCCGCATCGTGCAGCTGGCGGTCCTGGTCGACCGTGGCCACCGCGAGCTGCCCATCCGCGCCGACTACGTGGGCAAAAACATTCCCACCTCCACCAGTGAGGACGTCCGTGTCTCCCTCGCCGAGATCGACGGCGTGGACCGGGTGGAGCTGCTCCACCCGGCCGGCACGGCGCCGGAAGGAGACAACGCATGAAGCACCTGCTGAGCATCGCCGACCTCGACGCCGAGGACATCACCCTGCTGCTCGACGAGGCCGACCGCTTCGCCGAGACGCTGCGCGACCGTGAGGTCAAGAAACTGCCGACCCTGCGCGGTCGCACCGTATTCACCCTGTTCTACGAGAACTCCACCCGCACGCGCTCCAGTTTCGAGACCGCGGGCAAGTGGATGAGCGCCGACGTGATCAACATCTCGGCGTCCTCCTCCTCGGTGAAGAAGGGCGAATCTCTCAAGGACACCGCCTTGACGTTGCGCGCCGTCGGCGCCGACGCGATCATCATGCGCCACCCCTCGTCCGGTGCGGCGCGCCAGGTCGCCAACTGGGTCGGCCAGGGCAGCGACGGCATCAGCGTGCTCAACGCCGGCGACGGCGCTCACGAGCACCCCACCCAGGCTCTGCTGGACGCGGTCACGCTGCGCAAGAAGCTCGGCACGCTCGACGGCGCCCACGTGGTCATCGTCGGCGACATCCTGCACTCGCGGGTGGCGCGCTCCAACGCCCTGCTGCTCACTGCCCTGGGCGCGGACGTGACCTTCGTCGCCCCGCGCACCCTGCTGGCCCCGGGGATCGAGCACTGGGTCAACCCGAACGGCCCCGCCGCCGGCAAGGGCACCGTGCGCGTCAGCCACGACATGGACACCGCCATCGCCTCGGCGGACGCGGTGATGATGCTGCGCGTGCAGGCCGAGCGCATGGACGGCGGTTTCTTCCCCTCGCACCGCGAGTACGCCACGCGCTACGGGCTGTCCCAGGACCGCCTGGCAGCGCTGAAGGACGACGCGATCGTGCTGCACCCCGGCCCGATGCTGCGCGGCATGGAGATCAACGACGCGGTGGCGGACGCCCCGCAGACCGTGGTCCTCGACCAGGTCACCGCCGGTGTGCACGTGCGCATGGCGGCCCTGTTCACCCTGCTCGTCGGCACCGAGACGAACGTGGGGGAGCAGCGATGAGCACAACAACCACCCCTTCCACCACCCCGGAGGAGAACAACGTGAACGACTACCCGGCAACCGGCGTCCTTCACCCGGCCGCCGAGGGGGCCGTGCTGCTGCGCGGCGTCCTGCCCTACGGCGAGGGCGACCCGCAGGACGTGCTGGTGCGCGACGGCGTGATCGCCGAGATCGCCCCGGCCGGGAGCATCAGCGCCACTGATGAGGCTGGCGAAATCGAGGTCATCGACCTCGACGGCCAGGTCCTGCTGCCGGGCCTGGTCGATATGCACGTGCACATGCGCGAGCCCGGCCGTGAGGACACCGAGACCATCGCCACCGGCTCCGCCGCCGCCGCCCGCGGCGGGTTCACCGCCGTGTTCACCATGGCCAATACCGACCCGGTCACCGACACCCCCGCCATCGCCGAGATGGTGTGGCTCAAGGGCCAGCAGAAGAACCTCTGCGACGTGCACCCGGTCGGCTCGATCAGCCGTGGGCTCAAGGGCACCGAGCTCACCGAGTTCGGCATGATGGCCGACTCGGACGCCAAGGTGCGCATGTTCTCCGACGACGGCAAGTGCGTCGACGATCCGCGCCTGATGCGCCGGGCCGTGGAGTACGCCGGGGGACTGGACGTGCTGCTCGCCCAGCACTGCGAGGAGCCCCGCCTGACCGAGGGCGCCGTCGCCCACGAGGGTGAGACCGCCGCACGCCTGGGACTGCGCGGCTGGCCGCGTGTGGCCGAGGAGTCCATCGTGATCCGCGACGCCCTGCTGGCCCGCGACTACGGCGGACGCCTGCACATCTGCCACGCCTCCACCGAGGGCACCGTGGGTTTGCTGGGCTGGGCCCGCGAGCACGACATCCCGCTGTCCGCCGAGGTCACCCCGCACCACCTCATCCTCACCGACGAGAAGCTGGAGACCTACGACGGGCACTACCGGGTCAACCCGCCGCTGCGCGAGACCCGCGACACCCTGGCGCTGCGCCGGGCCCTGATCGACGGCACCGTGGACTGCGTGGCCACCGACCACGCCCCGCACGGCTCCGAGGAGAAGTGCTGCGAGTTCGACAAGGCCCGCCCCGGCATGCTGGGACTGGAGACCTCCCTGGCGATCATCGCCGGGCTGTTCGTCACCGACCCGCCGCAGGACCAGGAGCGCCAGGACTGGCGCTTCGTGGCCCGGGTGATGTCGGAGCGTCCGGCGGAGATCCTGCGGCTGCCCGGCCACGGGCGTCCGGTGGCCGTGGGCGAGCCGGCGAACCTGTGCGTGGTCGATCCTGACCACACCTGGACCGCCCACGGCGAGCAGATGGCCTCCAAGTCGGCCAACACCCCTTACGAGGGGATGGACCTGCCGGTGAAGGTCACCACCACGCTGCTGCGCGGCAAGGTGACCTGGCAGGACGGCCAGGTGAGCGACAAATGACCGATAATACGACAGAGAAGAGTACTGCTGTGAGTTCCTCCCGCACCCCCGCGCTGCTGGTCCTCGGCGACGGACGGGTGTTCCGCGGCCGGGCCTTCGGCGCCACCGGCACCACCCTCGGTGAGGCCGTCTTCACCACCGGCATGACCGGTTACCAGGAGACGATGACCGACCCGTCCTACCACCGGCAGATCGTGGTGGCCACCGCCCCGCAGATCGGCAACACCGGCTGGAACGACGAGGACGGCGAGTCCCACGGCGACCACATCTGGGTCGCCGGCCTGGTCATCCGCGACCTCTCGCGCACCGTGTCCAACTGGCGCGCCGATCGCAGCCTCGCCGAGGAGATGGAGAAGCAGGGCGTCATCGGCATCCAGGGTGTCGACACCCGCGCGATCGTGCGTCATCTGCGCGACAAGGGCTCCGTGGCCGCCGGCGTATTCAGCGGCGAGGCCGCCGAGCGTCCGGTCGAGGATCTCATCGCCGAGGTCAACGCCCAGCAGTCCATGGCCGGTGCCGACCTGGCGACCCAGGTCTCCACCGACGAGACCTACGTGCTGGAGCCCGAGGGGGAGACGCGCTTCACCGTGCTCGCCTATGACATGGGCATCAAGACCAACACCCCGCGCAACTTCGTCGCCCGCGGCGTGCGCACCGTGGTCGTTCCGGCGAACTCGCCGGTCGAGCCGCTCATCGAGCAGTACTCCCCGGACGGCGTGTTCATCTCCAACGGTCCCGGTGACCCGGCCACCGCCGACGTGATGGTCGAGCAGGTCCGTACCGTGCTGGAGCGCAAGATCCCGCTGTTCGGCATCTGCTTCGGCAACCAGATCCTGGGCCGCGCCCTGGGCATGGAGACCTACAAGCTCAAGTTCGGCCACCGTGGCATCAACGTGCCGGTGCTCAACCACCTCACCGGCAAGATCGACATCACCTCGCAGAACCACGGTTTCGCCCTGAGCGGCCGTGCCGGTGAGCCCTTCGACACCGACTTCGGTACCGCCCAGGTCACCCACACCTGCCTCAACGACGACTGCGTCGAGGGTGTCGCCCTCGACAATGGCCTCGCCTTCTCCGTCCAGTACCACCCCGAGGCCGCCGCCGGTCCTCACGACGCCAATCCGCTGTTCGACCAGTTCATCGAACTGATGGAAGGGAACAACTAAATGCCGAAGCGCATCGACATCAACCACGTCCTCGTCATCGGCTCCGGCCCGATCGTCATCGGCCAAGCCTGCGAGTTCGACTACTCCGGCACCCAGGCGTGCCGTGCCCTCAAGGCCGAGGGGCTGCGGGTCTCGCTGATCAACTCCAACCCGGCCACGATCATGACCGACCCGGAGTTCGCCGACCACACCTACATCGAGCCGATCCAGCCCGAGTACATCGAGAAGATCTTCGCCGCGGAGAAGGAGGCCGGCCACCCGGTCGATGCCGTGCTGGCCACCCTCGGTGGGCAGACCGCGCTGAATGCCGCGATCCAGCTGGACCGCGCCGGCATCCTCGACAAGTTCGACGTCGAGCTCATCGGCGCCGACATCGACGCCATCGAGCGCGGCGAGGACCGTCAGAAGTTCAAGGACATCGTCGCCTCCATCGGCGGCGAGTCCGCCCGCTCGCGGGTCTGCCACAACATGGACGAGGTCCACGACACCGTCGCCGAGCTCGGCCTGCCGGTTGTCGTGCGCCCGTCGTTCACCATGGGTGGGCTGGGCTCCGGCCTCGCCTTCACCTACGAGGACCTGGACCGCATCGCCGGCGGCGGCCTGGCGGCTTCCCCGGAGGCCAACGTGCTCATCGAGGAGTCCATCCTCGGCTGGAAGGAGTACGAGCTCGAGCTCATGCGCGATGGCGACGACAACGCCGTGGTCATCTGCTCCATCGAGAACGTCGACGCGCTCGGCGTGCACACCGGCGACTCCATGACCGTCGCGCCCTCGATGACGCTGACCGACCGCGAGTACCAGATCATGCGCGACCAGGGCATCGACATCCTGCGCGCCGTGGGCGTGGACACCGGCGGCTGTAACATCCAGTTCGCCGTCAACCCCGACGACGGTCGCCTGATCACCATCGAGATGAACCCCCGTGTGTCGCGCTCCTCGGCGCTGGCGTCGAAGGCGACCGGTTTCCCGATCGCCAAGATCGCCGCCCTGCTGGCCATCGGCTACACCCTCGACGAGCTGCGCAACGACATCACCCAGGTCACCCCGGCGGCCTTCGAACCGACCCTGGACTACGTGATCGTCAAGGCCCCGCGCTTCGCCTTCGAGAAGTTCCCCGGTGCCGACGACACCCTCACCACCACCATGAAGGCCGTGGGTGAGGCCATGTCCGTGGGCCGCAACTACATCGCTGCCCTGAACAAGGTGCTGCGTTCCCTGGAGACCAAGCCGGCCGGCTTCTGGACGACCACCGACGAGTACTTCGCCGGCGAGCGTGCCGGCGACCTCGCCGCCGTGCTCGACGACCTGGGACGTCCCACCGAGGGCCGTATCTACGACATGGAGCTGGCCCTGCGCCTCGGCGCCACCGTGGACCAGGTCCACCGCGCCTCCGTGGGCGTGGACCCCTGGTTCCTCCACGAGCTCAAGGCTCTGGTGGACTTCCGCTCCGAGCTTCAGGACGCCCCGGTGCTCACCGAGGACCTGCTGCGCGAGGCGAAGTACATGGGCCTGGCGGACACTCAGATCGCCGCGCTGCGTCCCGAGCTCGCCGGCGAGGACGGCGTGCGGTCGCTGCGCTGGTCGCTGGGCATCCGTCCGGTCTTCAAGACCGTGGACACCTGCGCCGCGGAGTTCGAGGCACAGACCCCGTACCACTACTCCGCCTATGAGATGGACCCCGACGCCGAGTCCGAGGTCGCCGAGCAGCGCGACCGCGACAAGATCATCATCCTGGGCTCCGGGCCCAACCGCATCGGCCAGGGCATCGAGTTCGACTACTCCTGCGTGCACGCCGCACTCGAGCTCTCGCGCGTGGGCTACGAGACGGTGATGGTCAACTGCAACCCGGAGACCGTCTCCACCGACTACGACACCGCCGACCGTCTCTACTTCGAGCCGCTGACGTTCGAGGACGTCATGGAGGTCTACCACGCCGAGGCACAGTCCGGCACCGTCGCCGGCGTGATCGTGCAGCTCGGCGGCCAGACCCCGCTGGGCCTGGCACAGCGTCTCACCGACGCCGGCGTGCCGGTGATCGGCACCTCCTCCGAGGCGATCAACCTCGCCGAGGACCGCGGCGAGTTCGGCACCGTGCTGGAGAAGGCCGAGCTGCCCGCCCCGGCCTTCGGCACCGCCACGACCTTCGCCGAGGCCCGCGCCGTGGCCGCCCGCATCGGCTACCCGGTGCTGGTGCGTCCGTCCTATGTGCTCGGCGGACGCGGCATGGAGATCGTCTACGACGAGGCGTCCCTGGAGAACTACATCGACCGCGCCACCGAAATCACCTCGGACCACCCGGTGCTGGTCGACCGCTTCCTGGATAACGCCATCGAGATCGACGTCGACGCCCTGTGCGACGGCGACGAGGTCTACCTCGCCGGCGTGATGGAGCACATCGAGGAGGCCGGCATCCACTCCGGTGACTCCGCCTGCGCCCTGCCGCCGATGACGCTGGGGGAGAGCGACATCGAGAACGTGCGTCGCTCCACCGCCGCGCTGGCTCATGGCATCGGGGTCAAGGGCCTGATGAACATCCAGTTCGCTCTGAAGGACGACGTCCTCTACGTCATCGAGGCCAACCCGCGCGCCTCGCGCACCGTGCCCTTCGTCTCGAAGGCCACCGGTGTGCCGCTGGCCAAGGCCGCCTCGCGCATCATGACCGGTACGCCGATCCGAGAGCTCATCGCCGAGGGCTTGATCCCGGGTGACCGGGACGGCGGCTCGCTGCCGCTGGGCCACCCCATCGCGGTCAAGGAGGCGGTCATGCCCTTCAACCGCTTCCGCAACCCGCAGGGTGAGATGCTCGACAGCCTGCTCAGCCCGGAGATGAAGTCCACCGGCGAGGTCATGGGCCTGGATTCCGACTTCGGCACCGCCTTCGCCAAGTCCCAGGAGGCCGCCACCGGCTCCCTGCCGACCAGCGGCCGGGTGTTCGTGTCCGTGGCCAACCGCGACAAGCGCACCATGATCCTGCCGATCCAGCGTCTGGCGTCGCTGGGCTTCGACCTGGTCGCCACCGAGGGCACCGCGGCGATGCTGCGGCGCAACGGTCTGGAGTGCGAGGTCGTGGCCAAGCAGACCGACATCGAGTCCGGTACCGCCGCCGAGGGCAAGAAGTCGATCGTGGACCTCATCGACCAGGGGTCGATCGACTTCATCCTCAACACCCCGGCCAGCACCGCCGCCGCCCGTGGCGACGGCTACGACATCCGTGCCGCCGCGGTGCGCCAGGGTGTCTCCTGCGTGACCACGGTGCAGGGTGCCGTGGCTGCGGTGCAGGGCATCGAGGCGCTGAAGGGCTCCACCACGGTGGTGCGCGCCATCCAGGACGTGGACCATGACAGCTACTGAGTCCACCCGGGACACCTTCGGCGAGCGTTTCCTCGCCCGTTCCGAGCACCTGGGACGCCTGTGCGTGGGCATGGACCCGCACGCCGGCATCCTGCGTGACTGGGGCCTGGGTGTGGACGTCGCCGGGCTGGCGGAGTTCTCCCGCATCTGCGTGGAGGCCTTCGCCGACACCGCCTGCGTGGTCAAGCCCCAGGTCGCCTTCTACGAGGCCTTCGGCTCCGCCGGGCTGGCCGTGCTGGAGGACGCCCTGGCGGCGCTGCGGGGTGCCGGCACGCTGGTCGTCGCCGACGCCAAGCGTGGCGACATCGGTTCGACGATGGCCGGCTATGCGACGGCCTGGCTGTCGGACGACTCGCCGCTGTGCGCCGACGCCGTGACGGTCTCGCCTTACCTGGGCCTGGACTCCCTGGCACCGGCCCTGGAGGCCGGTGAGGCCACGGGCAGGGGAGTGATCGTGCTCTCCGCGACGTCCAACCCGCAGGGACCGCAGTTCCAGACGCTGACCACCCCGGCCGGGCCGAGTGTGGCCCAGACGGTGGTGGACTGGGCGGCACGGCACAACGCCGCGCACCCCGGCGGCGGCAACGTCGGCGTGGTCGTCGGTGCGACAGTCACCGAACCGCCGGTGCTGGACGCCGTGGGCGGGCTGGTGCTAATGCCCGGTGTGGGCGCCCAGGGCGGTGGTGCGCAGGACGTCCGGCGTATCGCCGGGGCCGCCGAACGATGGGCCAGCCCCAATATCTCGCGGTCCGTGCTCGCCGCAGGCCCGGATATAGGGGCCCTGCGCGAGGCGGCCGCCGCCGCGGCGGCGGAGTTCCCGCAGGTCTAAGCGCTCCGCGCGGGAGCGTCCCGCGGAGCGCGAACTGGGGCTTTGTTCAACTTCCCCCGGTCGTAGTGCTACACTTGGCGCGTTGTTTCATGGTCGCGACCTGCGACACCTCTCCCGTGTAAAACGTGGGGGTTGTTGGCATTCAGCACAGCGCATCGCTAGGATTCGTCGAGGCTGGCGGTCGGGCATTGCGTCCGACTGGCCGAAACACCTGAAGTACCTGAAGTACCCCATAGCAAGTGACATCGAACCACAGAACAAGACGGAGGAACCCGTGGCCCTTCCCCAGTTGACCCCGGAGCAGCGTGCAGAAGCCCTGAAGAAGGCCGCCGAGGCCCGCAAGGCTCGTGCCGAGCTCAAGGAGAAGCTCAAGCGTGGAGGCACCGACCTCAAGCAGGTCCTTGCTGACGCCGACGAAGACCCGATCATCGGCAAGATGAAGGTGTCGGCCCTTCTCGAGGCCATGCCCAAGGTTGGCAAGGTCAAGGCCCAGGAGATCATGACCGAGCTGGAGATCGCTCCCACCCGTCGCCTCCGCGGCCTGGGCGACCGTCAGCGTCGCGCCCTGCTGGAGCGCTTCGGTTTCGAGGTCTAGGAACCTTGTCCCCGCAAGTTCAGGCCGAAGTGCAGAACACCGACGTTCCCTCCCCGCACCTGGTCGTGCTGGCGGGACCGTCGGCCGTCGGGAAGTCGACTGTGGTCGCACAGTTGAAGGCCGCCGTGCCGGACCTGTTCTTCAGTGTGTCGTGGACGACCCGGGACCCCCGTCCCGGTGAGGTCGACGGCAGGGACTACCACTACGTCACCCGGGAGCGATTCCGGGAAGAGGTTGACGGTGGTCTCATGCTCGAGTGGGCGGAGATCCACGGTGGCCTGCAATTGTCGGGAACCCCGGCACAGCCGGTGACCGAGGCCCTGCGTTCCGGGCGTCCGGTTCTGGTCGAAGTGGACCTGGCCGGCGCGCGCAACATCAAGCAGATGATGCCTGAGGCACTCACGGTGTTCCTGGCCCCTCCCACCTGGGAGGAGCTGGTCGAGCGGCTGACCGGCCGTGGTACCGAGAGTGAGGACGTCATCCGGCGTCGCCTGGAGACCGCCCGTGAGGAGCTCGCCTCCAAGGACGAGTTCGACCGAGTGGTCGTGAACCGGGACGTGACCGAGGCAGTCGCCGAGATCAGCGCCCTGCTGACCGGCCACGCAGAGTAAAAGCAAGACAACTCGCGTTTTCCAACGCGGTGAACAAGCAAAGGTGTGGAGTGGAAACCAACGACAACTCAACCGTCTTCGACCCGGCGGTCGGCATCACCAACCCGCCGATCGATGATCTGCTGACCAAGGTGTCCTCGAAGTACGCCCTGGTGATCTTCGCGGCCAAGCGTGCGCGTCAGATCAACAACTACTTCCAGACCGTTGGTGACGGCGTGTTCGAGTTCGTCGGCCCGCTGGTCACCCCGGAAGCCCACGAGAAGCCGCTGTCGGTGGCCCTGCGTGAGATCGAGGGCGATCTGCTGGAGCACACCGAAGGCTGATCCACCCGCTTCCCGGCACCCAGGCCCGCCGTCGGCACCGTTAATTCCCGCACTCAGTGTGGGGGGAGACGGTCGCCGACGGCGGGCCTGAGCCGTTGGTGGGCCCCGGCAGGTCCACGGCACTGGAACATCGCCCGGCGGGCGTGGGCTAGGCTGGTCTCCTGTGAGTGACAACCAACTGAACGTGCTCGTCGGCGTGGGGGGCGGTATCGCCGCCTACAAGTCCGGCGCCCTGGTCCGCTACTTCACCGAGGCCGGGCACGACGTCCACGTCATCCCCACCGAGTCGGCCCTGCGTTTCGTCGGTGCGGCGACGTTCGAGGCCCTCTCCGGCAACCCGGTGTCCACCACCGTCTTCGACGGGGTGGACGAGGTCCGGCACGTGCGACTCGGGCAGGACGCCGACCTGATCGTGATCGCCCCGGCCACCGCGGACCTGCTGGCGCGTCTGGCGCACGGGCGTAGCGACGACCTGCTGACCGCCAGCGTGCTGGTGGCGACGTGCCCGGTGGTGCTGGCGCCGGCGATGCACACCGAGATGTGGCAGAACCCGGCGACCCGCGACAACGTGGCCACACTGCGTCGACGCGGTGTGACGGTGCTCGAGCCCGCCCACGGCCGGCTGACGGGCACGGACTCTGGGGCGGGGCGTCTGCCTGAGCCCGAGCACATTGGCGCGTTGGCCACGGCGGCACTGGAGAAGTTCGGCATCTTCCGTCAGTCCCTGGCGGGTCGGCGGGTCCTGGTGACCGCCGGTGGCACGCACGAGGCCCTGGACCCGGTGCGCTACCTCGGCAACGCCTCCTCGGGTCGGCAGGGTTTCGCCCTGGCCGACATCGCCGTACAGCGTGGTGCGCAGGTGGAGCTCGTCGCCGGGATCACCGAGGACCTGCCGGTGCCCTCGGGTGCCCGCGTCACCCGGGTGCGTAGTGCGCGGGAGATGCAGAGTGCTGTGGCGGAACTGGCCGGTGGGGTGGACGCGGTGGTGATGGCTGCCGCGGTGGCGGACTTCCGTCCCGCGACCACGGCCGGGGCCAAGCTGAAGAAGGGTGGGGAGACCGACCTGACCACCCTGGAGCTGACCGAGAACCCGGACATCCTGCATGGCCTGGTGGAGCGTCGCCGTGGCGGCGGGCTGCCGGAGGACCTCGTTATCGCCGGCTTCGCCGCGGAGACCGGTGACGAGTCTCACTCCCCGCTGGACCTTGCACGGGCCAAACTGGAGCGAAAAGGCTGTGACCTGCTGATGTGTAATGCCGTCGGCGACGGGGTGGTGTTCGGCCAGGCGGACAGCCAGGGCTGGATCCTCACCCCGGGCGAGCGTCCGGGCGCCGAAGAGGTCACCGAGGTTCCGGCATCGTCCAAGCTGGTCGTGGCCTCGTATATCCTCGACGCGCTCGAGGACCTGCTGCCCGGCTGAGACCTCGCCGGGCGCCCCACGGGCATCTCACCGGCACCCACCGCCACCGCCTTACAGACTGCTTGGTCTAGGATGGTGACGTTCGGGCGCGCACCACGGTCACGTACGACAGAAAAAGCAGGATCTCGCCCCGAGATCCACCCAAGACATCATCTCGAAGACAAGTCAGGAAGTCAGCGAAGTCCATGACAGAGAGCACCCCCTCCTCCGCACGTCCCCGCCTGTTCACCAGTGAGTCGGTGACCGAGGGCCACCCCGACAAGATCTGCGACGCGATCTCGGACACGATCCTCGACGCGCTGCTCGCCAAGGACCCGCGCTCGCACGTGGCGGTGGAGACCATGGTCACCACCGGCCAGGTGCACGTGGCCGGCGAGGTCCGCACGGACGCCTACGTGGAGATCCCGAAGCTGGTCCGCGAGACCCTGCTGAGCATCGGTTTCACCTCCTCCTCCGTCGGTTTCGACGGCCGGACCTGCGGCGTCAACATCGCCATCGGCGAGCAGTCGCAGGAGATCGGTGACGGCGTCGACACCTCCCACGAGATCCGCAGCGGCGCGGAGGGAGACAAGTACGAGGACGTCGACCAGGCCGGCGCCGGCGACCAGGGCCTGATGTTCGGCTACGCCTCGGACGAGACCCCGGAGCTGATGCCCCTGCCGATCGCCACGGCCCACCGCCTGTCGCGCCGGCTGACCCAGGTGCGCAAGGAGGGCATCGTCAACCACCTGCGTCCGGACGGCAAGACCCAGGTCACCTTCGCTTATGACGCCGAGGGCCGCCCTTCCCACCTGGACACCGTGGTCATCTCCACCCAGCACGACGAGGAGATCACCCAGGCCGAGCTCACCGAGCAGCTGCGCACCAACGTGGTCGACTGGGTCATCGAGGACGCCGGCCTGCAGGACTTCGTCACTGGCGAGCTGACCCTGCTGATCAACCCGTCGGGCTCGTTCATCCTCGGCGGCCCGATGGGCGATGCCGGGCTGACCGGACGCAAGATCATCGTGGACACCTACGGTGGCATGGCCCGTCACGGTGGTGGGGCGTTCTCCGGCAAGGACCCGAGCAAGGTGGACCGCTCGGCGGCCTACGCGATGCGCTGGGTGGCCAAGAACATCGTCGCCGCGGGCCTGGCGCACCGTGCGGAGGTGCAGGTGGCCTACGCCATCGGCCGTGCCCGCCCGGTGGGCCTGTACGTGGAGACCTTCGGCACCGCCACCGGCGGGCTGACCGATGAGCAGATCCAGCAGGCGGTGAGCGAGGTCTTCGACCTGCGCCCCGGTGCGATCATCCGCGACCTGGACCTGCTGCGTCCGATCTACGCGCAGACTGCTGCCTACGGTCACTTCGGCCGCACGGACATCGACCTGCCGTGGGAGAACACGCAGCGCGCCGACGCCCTGGCAGCAGCCGCCCACAATGCGGCACAGGACGCCGCACAGAACGCGGCCCAGTAGGGGAAAACTGGTGGCCGATTCGACCGGCCCGGTTCAGGGGGAGGTGGACGACCCGGTCGCCCGCGTCCTGCCGTTGCTGGGCATGCCGCAGCTGGACCGGCTGTTCGACTACGCCGTGCCGGCGAAGTTGGACGCCGAGGCCCGCCCGGGGGTGAAGGTGCGGGTGCGTTTCGCTGGGCGTCTGGTGGACGCCCTGCTTGTGGAGCGTCGCCGTACGACCGACCATGTGGGCACCCTGGCCCCGTTGAATCGGGTGGTCAGTCCGCTGCAGGTCGTGCCCCCGCGGATCTGGTCGTTGGTGAACCATCTTGCCGATCGTTACGCCGGTACCCGCTCGGACGTGATCCGCGCGCTGGTGCCGTCGCGGCACGCCTCGGCGGAGAAGGACGGGCTCTTCGGCGGCGGGGTGGACTGGGAGGAGCTCTACGGCCCGCTGGTCGCCCGCGACGATCTCGTCGCTGCCCCACGGACCGCTGCGGCGTCCGGCTGGGCGGGCTACCGCCACGCCGATAGTTTCCTGGGCGCGGTATTGAACGGCCGGGCCGCCCGGGCGTCCTGGCTGTGGACGCCGGGGGAGGACTGGGCCGCGCGGGTGGCAGAGGCCGCCGCGTCGGTCGCCTGGAACGGTGGCGGGGTGCTGATCGTGGCCCCGAACCAGCGGGAGGTCGACCGGGTCGTCGCGGCGTTGCGGGTGTTCCTGTCGGCGGCGCAGATCACCGAACTCAGCGCGAAGGTCGGCCCGGCGGCGCGTTACCGCCGTTATCTGGCGGTACTGGCGGGCCAGGGCCGGGTGGTGGTCGGCACGCGGTCGGCGGCCAGCGCCCCGGTCGCCGACCTGCGCCTGATCGTGCTGTTGGGTGAGGCGGACGACAACCTCGTGGACCCGCGCTCGCCCTACCTGCACGCCCGTGAGGTGTTGCGGCTGCGCTCGGAATTGGAGGAGACCGGCCTGCTCGTGGGCGGGGCGCACCGCTCGGCGGAGATCCAGCGCTGGGTGGAGGAGGGTTTCACCCCCACCCTGCGCCCGCTGCCGGAGTCCCTGCGTGCCCGCATGCCGTGGATCCACGCCCTCGACGACATCCACGACGCCCATGCCACGCACTCTCGTCTGCCCTCGGCCGGGCTCAAGGCGATCCGACGCAGCCTGGACGCCGACATGCCCTGCCTGGTGCAGGTGCCGCGGCGTGGCTACGCCCCGGCGGTGGCGTGTTCGACGTGCCGGACGCCCGCGCGGTGCCGGCGCTGCAACGGCCCCCTGGAGTTGCCGTCCGGCCCCACCGGCACAGAAGAGTCCTCGGTGCCGCGCTGCCGCTGGTGCGGTGCGCTGGAGGGCCAGTTCACCTGCGGGACCTGCGGCGGGCACGCGCTGCGCATGTCGGTGGTGGGCCAGGAGCGCACCGCCGAGGAGTTGGGCCGGGCCTTCACCGGGGTGCCGGTGGTGGTCTCCGGCGGCGGCCAGATGCGCACCCACGTGCCGAACAAGGCGGGCCTGGTGGTCGCCACCCCCGGCTCGGAGCCGGTGGTGGAGGACGGCGGCGGCTACGGCGCGGTGCTGGTGCTGGACACCTGGCTCACCCTGGGCCGAGAGGACCTGCGGGCCGGGGAGGCCGCGTTGCGCCAGTGGATGGAGGCGGCGTGTCTGGCGGTGCCGCGCGAGTCCGGCGGCGAGATGGTCGTCGCCGTCGCGCCGGACGACCCGACGGTGCAGGCCCTGATCCGCTGGGACCCCGAGGGTGCGGCCGCCCGCGAGCTGGCAGGACGCCGCGAGGCGTCCTTCCCCCCGGCGGTGACGCTGGTCGCGGTGGACGGCACCCCGACGTCCCTGGAGCAGTTCGAGGACGCCTGGGCACCGCCGGAGCAGCTCGGCGGGGTCGAACGCCTCGGCCCGGTGGAGTTGCCGCCGGGGGTGCGTAGACCGGCGGGGCTGGGCGAGCCGGAGGCGGCGACCGCACGCCGGCTGATCATCCGCGTCCCGGTCACCGTCGAGCCCGGTGGCTCCGCCGAGATGCTCGGGGCGTCGCTGCGCGCGGCGTTGTCCTTGCGTGCCACGCGACGCCAGTCCGAGCCGCTGCGCATCGTCGTCGACCCGGTGCGGGTGGGGTAGCCGGGCCTGGCGGTAGACTGTGACGCCATGACCGTTCTCGACATCCGTCTCTTCGGCGACCCGGTCCTGCGCACTGTCGCGGACCCGGTCGGCGACCCCACCGGCGACGACACCCTGCCCACCCTCATCGACGACATGCTGGATACCATGGACTCCGCCGGGGGAGTCGGCCTGGCGGCGAACCAGGTGGGCCTGACCCGCCGGATCTTCGTCTACGACTGCGACGGCGACCGCGGTCACGTCATCGACCCGGTGTGGAGCGCCGTCGGCGAGGACGAGCAGACCGCGCGGGAGGGGTGCCTGTCGGTTCCCGAAGCCGGCGGCCCGGTGACCAGGTTCGAACGGGTCCGTCTCACCGGTTCCACGGTGGACGGTACCGCGGTGGACCGCGAGGTCGACGGGCTGATGGCCCGCTGCGTGCAGCACGAGACCGACCACCTGGACGGGGTGATGTTCTTCCAGCGCATGGAGCCGGCGGAACGTCGCGCGGTGATGGGTGAGATCCGGGGAAGCGAGTGGTTCAACCGATGAAGATCCTTTTCGCCGGCACGCCCGAGCCTGCCGCGGTGACCCTGGAGTACCTGCTGGAAGAGTCCGACCACGAGGTCGTCGGTGTGCTGACCCAGCCTGATGCCAAGCGTGGACGTGGCCGCACGCTGCACCCCTCGGCCGTGGCGGAGGTGGCCGCGGCCCACGGTGTGCCGGTGCACAAGTTCGCCTCGTTGAAGCCGGGGCACGAGGAGGCCGAGGTGGTGCGTGAGACGTTGCGCGGTTACGCCGCCGACGGTGTGGAGGCCGTGGCGGTGGTGGCCTACGGGCAGATCCTGCCGCAGGACGTGCTGGGGATCTTCCCGCAGGGGTGGATCAACCTGCACTTCTCCCTGCTGCCGCGTTGGCGCGGTGCGGCACCGGTGCAGGCCGCCATCGCCGCCGGTGACACCACCACGGGTGCCTCGACGTTCCGCATCGTGCCCGGGCTGGACGCCGGCCCGGTCACCGGCGAGGTCACCGAGACGATCGGGGTGGAGGACACCGCCGACGACCTGCTGACACGACTGACGTACTCGGGTCGGGTGCTGTTGTCCCAGACGTTGTCGGGGCTGGCCTCCGGCGAGGTCGTCGCCGAGGAGCAGGACGAGACGGGGTCGACGTACGCATCGAAGATCACCAGTGCGCAGGCGCGGGTGGACTGGCGGCGTCCGGCGGCGGTGGTGCAGCGTACCGCGCGTGCGCACACCCCGGCGCCGGGTCCGTGGACGGTGCTCGACGGCGAGCGCTACAAGCTGGGCCTGATGCTTCCGGTGCTCCCGCGCGAAGACGCAGAGGACGCAGCGGGCGACGCACAGCTGGCCCCCGGTGAGCTGCGCGCCACGAAGGACGCGGTGGTCGTGGGCACCGGCGACGGCGTCCTGGAGATCACCCGGATCCAGCCGCCCGGCAAGAAGATGATGGTCGCGGCGGACTGGGCCCGTGGCCGCGGCGACCTGTTCGAAGCATCCCCGGGCACATTCACGGCCACATTCGAGAGTCCGCTAGAGCAGCACGCAGCAGAGGGAGAGTCCTGATGGCAGGTTTCCGCGCACGGTCGACGTCGGGGGACTCCCCGAAGCAGCGTCCGGGGCAGAAGAAGACGTCCGGCGACCACCGTCAGGGTGGTCAGTCAGGCTACCGGCGGCGCAGCGAGTCGCACCGCCAGGAGCACCGCGACGTGGTGGAGAAGCGGGAGAAGCAGGGCAAGCGCGGCTCGGGCGACAAGGTTCGCGACGCCGTCTTCGGCGTGCTGCGCCAGGTCAGTTCGCAGGACGCCTACGCCAACCTGGTGCTGCCCGGGGTGATCCGCTCGGCTGGGTTGAGCGGGCGCGACGCCGCCTTCGCCACCGAGCTGACCTACGGCACCTTGCGTGCCCAGGGGCTGCTGGACGCCGTGATCGCCGAGGCTGCCGGGCGTCCGGTGGGACGCATCGACGAGACGGTGCTGGACGCGCTGCGCCTGGGTGCCTACCAGGTGCTGCGTACCCGCGTCGACGACCATGCGGCGGTGAACACCACCGTGGAGCTGGTCAAGGCCAACGGTGAGGAGAAGGCCGCCGGCTTCACCAACGGTGTGCTGCGCCGGATCACCCGCTCGACGCCGCAGGAGTGGCTGGGCACGGTCACCGCCGGGTTCACCGACCCGGTGGACGCCCTGGCGTTGCGTTACGCCCACCCGACGTGGATCGCCGAGGTGTTCAACACCGCCCTCGGTGGGGCCGCCGGTGAGCCTGCCGCAGAACTGGAGGCGGCGTTGACCGCCGACGACGAGCGTCCGCTGGTGCACCTGGCGGCGCGTCCGGGCCAGATCACCGCCGAGGAGCTCGCCCTGGTCACCGGTGGTGAGGAGGGACGATGGTCGCCGTACGCGGTGTACCTCTCCGAGGGTGACCCGGGGAAGCTGGAGCCGGTGAAGGAGTCGCTGGCCTCGGTGCAGGACGAGGGCAGCCAGCTCATCGCCCTGGCGATGCTGCGCGCCGAGGTCGCCGACGACCAGGGCCGGTGGCTGGACCTGTGCTCGGGGCCGGGCGGCAAGACGGCGTTCCTGGCGTCCTGGGCGATGGGCGACGGGGCACGGGTCGACGCGGTCGAGTCCGCCCCGCACCGCGCGGAGCTGGTCCGCAAGGCCACGCAGGGGCTACCGGTGTCGGTGCACCTCGGCGACGGCCGTGACCTGGCCGGGGTCGAGGGGCTCGAGGTGCCTGGCTCGAAGGATTCCGATGCCGGACGTGTCGGCTTCGACCGCGTGCTGGTGGACGCACCCTGTACGGGGTTGGGCGCGCTGCGTCGGCGTCCGGAGGCACGCTGGCGCAAGTCGGCCGAGGACGTGGCCCCGCTGGTCACCCTGCAGCGTGACCTGCTGCGCTCGGCCGTGTCGGCGACGGCACCGGGCGGGGTGACGGTGTACTCCACCTGCTCGCCGCACCCGGCGGAGACCAGCGCGGTGGTGCGCGCGGTGGCCGAGGAGACCGGCGCGGTCATCGAGGACGCCACCGCACTGTTCCCGGAGCTGGAGGACGTCTCGGGCCCGTTCGTGCAGCTGTGGCCGCACCGTCACGGTACCGACGCGATGTTCTTCGCGGTGCTGCGGCGGGCCTGACACACCTCGGGGCCACAGAGGGGACAGTCCCGACTAGAGTGGGTGCCATGAGTCCTGCGCGCCGTCAGCCCCAGATCGCCCCGTCCATCCTCGCCGCCGACTTCGCGGACATCAGGGGCAGTGTGGCCCTGGTTCCGGGGGCGGACTGGCTGCACATCGACGTGATGGACGGGCACTTCGTGCCGAACCTGAGCTTCGGTCTGCCGGTGGCGGACGCGGTGCGCCGCTCCACGGACACCTTCCTGGACGTGCACCTGATGATCGAGGACCCGGCCCGCTGGGCACCCGACTACGCCGCGTTCGGCAACGTGACCTTCCACCTGGAGGCCGTGGCGGACGTGGACGCCGCGGTCGCCCTGGCCGCCACGTTGCGTGAGGCGGGCACCAGGGCCGGGGTGAGCATCAAACCGGGAACCGCGGTGGAGCCGCTGCTGGACCACCTCGCCGACTTCGACACGGTGCTGGTAATGAGTGTGGAGCCGGGCTTCGGCGGGCAGTCCTTCATGCCTGAGGTGCTGGACAAGGTCCGTGCCCTGCGTGCCCGTATCGACGCCGACGGGCTGGACACCCTCGTAGAGATCGACGGCGGCATCGGACCGGACACGGTGGGCGTCAGCGCGGAGGCCGGGGTGGACGTCTTCGTCGCCGGTTCGAGTGTGTTCGGGGCGGACAACCCCGAGGCCCGGGTGACCGAGCTGCGGAACACTGCCGCGCAGGCGGTCGCCGGGGCATGACGGACCCGCTCGTCGACCGACTGTCGACTCTGCTTTCCGAGGCAGGTGTCGGGGAGCCTGCGGAGGCTAAGTCCTGGGAGGCCGAGTCACTGGCTGCCGCGGTGCTGCAGGCGGACGCCGCCGGCCAGGAGGTCCGCGGGACGACCTCGCCGAACCCGCCGGTCGGCGCGGTGGTGCTGGACGCCCAGGGGACCGTTGTCGGTGTCGGGGCGACGAGCCCTCCCGGTGGTGCCCACGCCGAGGTCAACGCTCTGACTGCCGCAGGGGAGCGGGCACGTGGGGGAACGGCCGTGGTGACCCTGGAGCCCTGCAACCACACCGGACGCACGGGCCCGTGCAGTCAGGCACTGCTGGCGGCCGGCGTGGCGCGCGTGGTGTTCGTCTTCGCCGACCCGGGCGAGACACAGGGTGGGGGAGCGGAGTATCTCCGCGCCGCCGGGGTGGAGGTCATCGGACCGCTGGTGGGAGACACCGGGCGCCTGGCGGGAGTGCCCGTGTTCAGCGTGGAGCCGTGGTTGGCGGCACAGCGCCTGGGCCGGCCGCACGTGACGGTGAAGTACGCCGCCACGATGGACGGTTTCGCCGCGGCCACGGACGGCACGTCGCAGTGGATCACCGGCGAGGTTGCCCGACAGCGGGTCCACCAGGACCGTGCACGCCGTGACGCGATCCTCGTGGGGACGGGGACGGTAGTCGCGGATGATCCACGCCTCACCGCCCGGCGGGCGGACGGATCCCTGTACGACCACCAGCCGCTGCGGATCGTGGTGGGAACCTCGGACCTGGCCGAGGACGCGTCGATCCGCCCTGCCCTGCACCTGCAGACCCGCGACCTGGCTGCGGTCCTAACGGAATTGTGGGACAGAGACGTGGTGGATGTCCTGGTGGAGGGCGGCCCGCACCTGACGGCGGCATTCGTGGCGGCCGGTCTGGTAGACGCGGTGGAGGCCTACACCGCCCCGGCACTACTGGGGGCGGGTTTGCCGGCGGTCGTGGCACCGCAGGGTGCGACGACCACGATGGCAGGCATCCACCGGTTCACGTTGAGGTCGGCAGAGACCATCGGCGGGGATGTGCTGATCGTGACAACGCGAGATTGCACCTATAGAGATCTCTAAATCTACATCAGAAACAGATTGATGGCAGATGCAACATCAACACGAGAAGTCCCAACATTCCAGGTAACATAATTCCCAACTGTCCGAACTCATCAAGAAAAGCGGGCAGCCAAGTACAGGCAGCGACACCCGGCAATATCGATGGGCTTAAGGCGGAAGTCCAACTCACGCTCTCGATGGTTGCTGCCGATCTTGAAGACAATGAAAGCCTCGGACTGTTAATCGCCGAATCAGAAGAAGAATGGTCACCCCCACTTGTCCGGATGATTTTCCAGTACAAGGATGACGAATGCAGCAATCCGGATGATACTCTGGATCCAATCCAAGGCTGGATCGATTCCCCGCCAGGTTCCGGCTTCCTGGCCGAATCGGCAACAGAGAACGAACCCTAGTTCTCGCTATTGGGATGGACGTCAACGAATAGGCAGTATTAACCACGGACTCCGTCGACAATGTACAAGGAGCTCAATACCCGCCCGTGAGCGACTTTCGGACAATCCACCGAGTAGAGAAATAGATGGTACCAGAATGAATTCCGTACTTAGTCCTTCGACCGTACTACTACTGGACCGGCTGGAAATCGAAGTTGGCGATGAACTCGGGTCGCGACGCCTGCTTCTAAAGTACGCTCAACAAGACGAAGATTTCTACAATGTCTCGGAATTGATCAATTCTTTGAGGGTTGATGGCAGTTCGGGTGTGGTTCATTGTCTGGACTACGAAGACACATACAATATTCTCGCACGCCGCCTCGATGAAGGTGTGCAAAGCGAGAAACAGAGAAGATTCGACGAGATAGCCTTCTCAGTTATAGATGCAGTCGACCAGATGAGAGGGGAAAGAATACCCAAGGATAGGCTTCTAGTATGCGCCGAGGCATTGATAGGGGTGGACTTCGACAAAACTAGACTCGAAAAAGCCCTGGAGGAGATTCTTGAATAAGCGATAGCAGCAACGCGATCATCAATGATGGATACTCAAAATAAGGATAGCTGACTCTTACCCTCGGAGAACAAGCGGCTGTTCGTGTACAAAGTGCGTTGATCCGGTCGCGGAGTTGCCCGGAGTGGATCAGCGACCTCAAGATGTAGTGGTCCAGATTTCGGAACCCCAGTGCAATCGCGCGCAGGTGCTCCAACCTCCCGTTGACGGCGTCGACGGGTTACGTCCTTTAGTGTGGTGTACCTGTAAGTCCTCGTGACCACCCCAGCAAGGACTACGGTGGTGGTCACCAGCCACAGCTCGCGTAAACCCCTGGTCCGCGAGTTGGCCTACGGCGCGACCGGTCAGGTCCGCGACTTCACTTGTTCCGACGAGCCGGGCTACCGGTGGGCGTACATCTACGACGGCCTGGCCCGTCGTGTGGCCAAGGAGAAGATCCACAGCACCAGTGGGGAAGTGGTGCACCGGGTGGCGTTCGTCCACGACGGCGATTCCCTCGTCGCCGAGCAGTCCACCATCGACGACCCCAGCGATACGTCCGCTGGTCACCCGGCAGCTGCTCGTCGCGGCGGGTTGGTGTGGGTCACCGACCCCGCCACCGGCGAGCTGCTCGGCCAGATCACCCTGACAGCCAGCAGGAACAGCGCCCTGGTCGCACCAGTGCAAGGTCGGTGGAGTGGCAGTGGCGCCGCGGGTGCGGCGACCGCACCCCAACACCAGGTGGACGCGGTGTTCCACGCCATGGTCACCGACCTGGCCTCTGCCCCGCGCGAGCTGATCGACCCGGACACCGGGAAGGCGGCCGACCGGGTAGTGCAGTCACTGTACGGCCGACGCACCTGGCATGGTGAAGTCGCCTGCCCGTTGCTGTTCGCCGGACAGTACGAGGACGCTGAGTCGGGGTGGGTGTACAACCGGTTCCGCTACTATGACCCCACAGCCGGAATCTACAGCACCCAAGACCCCCTAGGCGTAGCACCACGCTTAGCTGCGGCCCAAGGATACGTGGGGCACGCTTGGATCACCATCGATGTCTTTGGACTACACGGTTGCGGTGACCAACTCTCCATGTACAGGGACCGTGGAAATCAAGCAAGAGATGAACTAGCAGGAAGATTCCCTGGCTCACAGACGGTAATTTGTATGGACTCAGGACTAAGCGGGACAAAGACAAACGGGCAACACATGACTGGCGAACACTACATCGACGTCTACCTACCAGAGGACGAAGTGGGAATGGAACAAAAGACAGGAAAAGCAACTGGACGATCGTTCATAAAACACCAAGTCGACAAAGACATCGCACTTGTCAACGGAGGACAACTTCAGGAAGCAAGGTGGTACGGTGATCCACTATGCGCCTCGCACGATCCTTCGACCGGACAATATCTACCGGACGACCAATACACTAGGGGAATGAGGGACCACCTCGAGAGCAGTGGATTCGCTTGGAACGGAAACGAAGGCTACTACGCATACAGCAGGTAGAAAGGGGACAGCATTATGACAACCAGTTCTGCGCAAATCGAAAATTTCCTGCAAGAGTACGAACTCTTTTCTCCGGGAAAAGCCCTTGACAATTCGGAAAGCACTCTCAAGGAACGCAAAAACCAGATCGAATACTTCAAGTCAGTAGAGCCCGAACGGATCGAACTGATTGAGCAATGCGTCTCCAACTCGTGTCCAGCCGAGACCCTAGAGAAAAAGATCGAGATACTATTTGACGTAGGTGTTTCCTTGAGGGCGTCTCCCGATTACCAGCAGTCCGGAAGGAAGAGTAGCGACACCACGTTTTGCTTTCACAGCCTAGGATGGGACTTTGGGTTTATATTACATCAATACCTGGCAGTATTTAATGACGCGATCGACTGGCGAACCATTGAAAAAGGAGGGAGAAGGTTTGCCTTCTGGCGACAGACCGTTCTCGCGGTTCCCAACTACACAACCGCCGTCGGATTCATCAATCCCTATCAAAAGTTTATCGCACCGATAAACCACATGTGGAAGAACAATACTCCAACGTTTGTGGATTATTCAGAACGACTGAACAGAAATCTCATTCATTCTTTCGGCATCGCGTTCCCTCAACAATAGTACTCGAGATAACGAATCTCGGCCGCACAACGGGTCTCGTTTCTGACGGTGAGGAAATCCGCGAGTTGTAGGAACTATCCCGGCAGGAATCGCCATTATCTTGCTTCTTCCCAGTTTGCCGGCTCTTCGCGATACGGAGTGCATAGCTGAGGGTGGGGCCGATGCGGTGTGGCACAACATATAGAGGCCCTGGCCGGTACAAGATGAGAGTTGCGAAGCCATCATCTGAAACGAACCAGGACCCTAGAAGTGCACACTACTGGCAGCCTCGACGCCGCACTCTTCACGACGCACCGTTGAAATCGGATTGACCATACCTAACGCCGTCGACGCTGACCCGGTAGCCATCGACGAGCAGTGCCCCTTGCTGCGAACACCCAGGTGTGCGGCGAGATCACCTCACCAGGCAACTGGTGGGCCTACCCGTGGCCGGTTTTCCCGACCAGACTTCACGTCGGTATCGCACGGTTCACCCGCGCCAACGAGGCTTGCTGTCGGAAGATATTCCAGACGTCGCTGGCGCGCGCTGTGCACGGTCACCAAGCCTATCTCGCGTAAACCCCTGGTCCGCGAGTTCGCCTACGGCGCGACCGCGCAGGTCCGCGGCTTCACCTGTTCCGACGCCCCGGACTACCGGTGGGCGTACATCTACGACGGCCTGGCCCGTCGTGTGGCCAAGGAGAAGATCCACAGCACCAGTGGGCAAGTGGTGCACCGTGTGGTGTTCATCCACGACGGCGACTCCCTCGTCGTCGAGCAGTCCACCATCGACGACCCCGGCCATACTTGCGCAGAGCGTCCGGCCACTGCTCGTCGCGGCGGGTTAGTGTGGGTCACCGACCCCGCCACCGGCGAGCTGCTCGGCCAGATCACCCTGACAGCCAGCAGGACCAGCGAGTCGGTCGCACCAGTGCAAGGCCGGTGGAGCGGGGCCGCGGGGGCGGCCACCGCACCCCAACACCAGGTGGATGCGGTGTTCCACGCCATGGTCGCCGACCGGGCCTCTGCCCCGCGTGAACTGATCGGCACAGACACAGGGAGGGTGGCCGGGTGGGTGGTGCAGTCACTGTATGGGAGGCGCGCCTGGCACGGTGAAGTGTCGTGCCCGGTGCTGTTCGCCGGGCAGTACGAGGACGCTGAGCCGGGGTGGGTGTACAACCGGTTCCGGTACTATGACTCCACAACTGGAATCTACAGCGCCCAGGACCCATTGGGCGTGGCACCACGGCTCGCCGGACCACGAAGATACGTCGACAACACGCTCTGTCTGATTGCCTTCTTCGGACTACAGTCTTGCCGAGTGACAATGAAAGAACTCGAAGGTTACGGTGTAGACAAAGCGTCCCAACAGGACGTGGCAGATTATCTCAATCACGAAGGAAACTTCAACAAAAACGACGCCCGCAGAAGTATATTCAGCCGCCGACAGGAATGAAAATATGAATTACGGCGACATAACGAATGATCTGGACCGGAGAGCCATTGAGCACGGAAGCAGATTCGGCTCAGTAATGCGGCCTATGAGTTTTCGATGATGTACTACCCTTCGGCGCAGGGACAGCCTCACACGACACGAGGAATTGAGCAGCATTATATATCCAGCGGCGGAAAGGCGATTGAAGGACTCTTGCTAAATACAGTTAACTCGATCGACGCCAATCGGAGTATATTGCACGGGGCAGAAAAGTGGGCGAGTGAATTCCTCGAAAGGAAGTGAAACGATATGAGACTGCATCAAGTATCCGTACATACTGAGAATGCTAGAGTTCGGCCCACGCAAGGCGCTATCTTAGGTTTTGAGACTTCTATTGGCGAGCTTCACCTCCATATACTTATCGATAAATACCAACGGGGATGGGCTCCGCTTGCCGCAGTCCCGACAAGTCCACACAATCGGACGATTATGGAAAATAACGGCATCATAATTCCGGAAATCTTTCAAAAGTGGCTACTTCCTCCACTGCAGTTAATGAGGGAGTCATTTAGCGCTGGAGGCTGCTTTGTTCGGCGTGGAAAAGGGAGCGAATACAGCCCTCCCAAGAACATCGTTGACCTCGCCGACTGGCCTAGCTATTCGCCATTTATCAACGGATATATTCCTGCGAAGATGTTGGCGGCCGAGGGAGTTTCCGACATCTCCTCCGAACCTGACCGTACGGAATGGAACCTCCGGCTTTGGCAAAGCGGTAGTGGTGCTCGTAAAGCTACGCCCGCAGAAATGCATTATCAGGTGGTACCTGAGATCATATTCTCGCTAGAACTTTTCGACCTCTTCATTGCCAGAATGATCTCATCTCTTGGAAACGATAATCTACCGATCGAAGCTATCGATTCGACCATCCGGTAGATTAAATAGAGATCAGTATCGCAGCATATCACGGACGTCTCTCTGCATAGAGCGATCGCGGAACTTGAGTTTTATCAATATTCAGGACTGTTGCACTATCGGGTGACAGTGTAGTGTCAGGCAGCGAGGCCGATCTTAGTGTTAATGATGGACTCGTATTCGATCGGAAAGGGTAGAGAAGTCACCTTGCTCGACTCAGTCAACCCAACTAGTCAGAATAGAAATATCTTGACTAGAGTCGCGAAGTGATCAGCCGGATTCCTTGGAAAGAATTAGAAGGTAATGAAGCTACATCAAATATCTGTGCACACTGAAAATCCAAGGGTTCTCCCTACTGAGGGTGCGATTTTCAGATTTGAGTCGAATGTCGGAGATCTAAACCTACACGTATTAAGGCAAAAATACCAACGTGGATGGGCGCCGCTGGTTGGCATCCCTGCAAGTCGGAGTAATTGCGAGACCCTCGAATCGGAAGGCCTCCATCTGCCGGACAGATTCTCTGAATGGATACTTCCCCCACTTCAGTTGATGAAAGAATCGTTCGGCCCCGGGACCTGCTTCCTTCGAATAAAGGAAAAGAGCGACAATATTTTCCCCGACAGCTTCATAGACCTTATCGGATGGCCCGCATATTCTCCCTATATTAATAGCTACGTTCCGGCGAGTATAATTAATGAAGCTCAGGGGGCCGATATATCCTCAGGTCCCGACCGCAGTGAATGGGACCTGCGGGTGTGGCAAGGGGGAAGGATCAATCGTCCTGCGAAACCAGACGAAAGAGATCGTCAAGTCGTACCGGCGACGATTTGCTCGTTTGCACTTTTTGATTTTTTTCTCGCAAGATCGCTTGCCAGTATTGGAAGCGAAGATCTTCCCACGCGGGCGATCGACACGAGAATATGAATTAGTGGTTCTGGAGAGATGTTATTTAACGGCGGCGTACCTAGTGCGTTCTCGAATATTTCATGTTAAGGCGCCTTCTGATTTCGAAAACCACTAGCTTATAGCGCCGAGTCGTGGCTGCCCCAGCTGACCCACGCCGATGGCACGGGGATTTGGAGCGCCTACGACGGTGAGGGCAACCTCGTCGCCTCGATCACCGAGATCGGCGCGACCACGACCACCGAGTTCACCGTGTTCGACAACCCGACCGTGGCCACGGATGCCTCCGGGGTGTCGACGAGGTTGGTGTACGGCACTCAGATGAAACCGGCCGCGGTGGTTCACACCGGCGGGCACCTCCGGGACGTCACCCGCGGCCTCGCCGGAATCGTTGTCGCCGGGATTGGTTGCAAGGGATTGCACACAGACTTTGACAGCAAGCAAGCCGAGCGGTAATCCGCCCTGTGCCTCGATGTGCTTTCGGATGCCCCCGGCTGCGCATGGAGGGACGGCTAGCTTCTGTACACCCTCCCGAGAATCCTCTCGTACATCGTGATCGCCTGAGGGGTCGTGGGAACGGTCAACGGCGCGTGAGCGTCCCGGCCCCGTCCCACTGCAGGAAGACAGACGGTATCGGTAATCGCCCCTGAGTCGTTGGCACCGACAGTTGCGACTGTCACCCTCTGCTGGTCCGCCAGCTCGCTCAACTGATGCCCTCGCTGATAGAGCCAACCATGACCCCGGTGATGTTCATCTGCGATCAACAGCACGTGTGTCGACAGGCCGATCGCTGTTGCGATGGTGTCCGGACGGCACGTGAAAGGCGGGTTGATCACCACCGACGGCCACCGGTGCTGTACCCGCCTCACCACCGAGCCAAGCACGTCTGGGAAGATCTCCCCGCGACCGCCCTTCCAACAGCTCAACAACGGAACAGCGCCCTGCCGGTCCACGTAGGACTCGATGGTTCGTCTCGTGAGCTCCCGCTGCGGTGCCAGCGCCAGAGTGATCAGGTCCGCCCCGTCGCCGGCTCCCAGCGGATCCCGGAGCGGTTGATTCACCGCCGAACAGACGACTCCCGCGTCGCCGTCGCTGCTCGTCGCGGCCGGATAGCGTGGGCTATCTTCCCCAGCACCGGCGAGCTGCTGGCCAGATGATCCTGGCTGCCAACGACCTCGGCGCTCCGGTCACACCGACGCCAGGTGGGTGGAGTGGCAGCGGCACTATTGCGGCCACTGCGCACCAGCGCAAAGAGGATGAAGTGTTCCTCCAGATGGTCAGTGATCTCGCCTTTGCCCCGCGCCGGTCGACCGCCGCGGAGAACGAGTAGCTCGTTCGCCGAGGGGCGCAGCGACCTTGCAGGCGTCGTACCTGACAAAGTGAAGTCTGCTTCCTATTGATGTCCGCCGGTCAGTACCAGGATGCAGAGTCGCAGTGGGTGTCCAAGCGCCTCCGGTACTATGACCCCACAGTCGAAATCTACGGCGAGCAAGACGTCCTAGGCCTTGAAGCGAGACTTGCCGCGGCGCAAGGATAGGTCAATAACACCCTGGAATTATTGGACTCACATCACTTAATTCATTGTATAATACCTACGCCGCAAATTCGTAAACCCAAAGGCCTGCCCTGGCTGTTGTTGAATAAATCAATCCGTGGAATCTGTAGTGAGACAAACAAGGCTCAAGAGCACGACTATCGGTAGATTATCAGCCGGAAAGGAGTTCGCATCTTATCGTCGTATCAAAGACAGCAAACGACTCGGTAGTGATACCGTACTGAAATGCCAACGTCCATCAGGCGTATAGCCTTTGAGTCCTGAGATTTCTTTCCGCGACGTTGCGGGATACGAACACGAAGAAGAACTACTCAAATTCTTTCCAAAATGGAGCGACTAAAGAGATCATACGGTGGCCACAACAAGGGCTTCCTTCCGTGGAGCCTGCGCGCCACATACGAGTAATATTTCAGTTCCTGCTAGCATCTCAATTATTGGGAGATACGATCATCGAAATAATGTTGGAATCAGCAACCAAAAAAGTCGCACTCGAACGTCTCGAATCCTTAGGGATTGAAGATGCAATCAAAGCGACTTTACTCAAATTCGTAGCTCACTTCGGAGGTTCCCAAACCACTCAAGAGATAATCGGAAGCATTACGGTAGACCCGAATACGGGAAAGGTGGAGGCAGCCGACTACTACCAGCTCATGATTTCCTTGTCCGAGAAACTCGAGTTCCCCCAGCCGGACTTTGATCAGTTCCTAGTAGATATGGCCGAGAGCGTGGCTCTTCAGCAAATTCCATTAATGAGGAGCCAAGAAACCGACGTTGACAAATACCTGTCCGTTTGCGAGAACCTTGTCAGCTCTTACTTTCCGGAGGAGGAATTACTAAGGCTAATTGACTCTGTAGAGTAATACCGGCACCGTCGTTTCCTTCAAGCCGGTTCGGCGAAATAGGCTCACCAAGCGGACAACTAGCAACGTTCGAAAAGAACGTAGGAATAGGGAAGCGACATCGGATTTTTGCATACTATCGAAAATAGGCTCGCTTGGCATAGATTCGTTGGCAGCAGTGCCCGCAAGCGCTCACAACCGTAGAGTGGCTCTCCGCAAGGCTGAGCGCGAAGGTGTTCCTGACTTCCAATCATTCACAAGATCCCCTGCACCAGCGACCATCCGTTCAGGACTGTGACCAGCGCGTCCAAGAGCAAACCACCACCGACCTGACGGACCGTTCTGCCCGCAGTCGATGCTGCGGGCCGGCGTGGGGTGGAGATCCGACCGGCCACCCCGCAGCCGGTGTGCCCCGCTTCACAGGCACCCCGGCAACTGTCCTACACTGAACAGTTATGTTCACCGGAATCGTCGAGGAGACGGGCACGGTCGCCGAGGTAGACGGCACCGAAGACGCCCAGCGCATCCGCATCGCCTGCAGCAACGTCCTGCAGGACGCCACCCACGGGGCGTCCATCAGCGTCAACGGTGTCTGCCTCACCGTGACCGAGTTCGACCCCACCGGCTTCTGGGCCGACTGCATGAAGGTCACCCTCGACTACACGGCCCTGGGTGCCGCGCACCCCGGCGACCGGGTCAACCTGGAGCGCGCCACGCCGGCCGGCGGGCGTCTCGGCGGCCACATCGTCCAGGGCCACGTCGACGGCACCGCCGAGCTCCTTTCCCGCACCCCGGGCAGCGAGTGGGAGGTCTTCCGCTTCGAACTCACCGGCGCCAGCGCCGAGCTCGCCCGCTACGTCGCCAAGAAGGGCAGCATCGCCGTCAACGGTGTCTCCCTCACCGTGGCTGAGGTGGGCCCCGTCAGCGACCCCTGGTTCGAGGTCTCCCTGATCCCCACCACCCTCGCCGAGACCATGCTCGGCGACCTCAACACCGGCGACACCGTCAATATCGAGTGCGACGTACTCTCCAAGTACCTCGAACGACTGTCCCAGGCAAAAGGAGACGCCCAGTGAGCGACCTCACCAACCCCACCAGCGGCACCCACGGCTCCAGCACGGACCGGAGCCAGACTGGAGACCGCGGCAGCCTGCTCGACCCCGTCGAGGACGCCATCAGCGACATCGCCGCCGGCAAGCCCGTGGTCGTCGTCGACGACGAGGACCGGGAGAACGAGGGCGACATCATCTTCGCCGCCGAGACCGCCACCGCCGAGACCGTGGCCTTCACTGTCCGGCACTCCTCGGGCTACATCTGCGCCGCCGTTCCCGACAGTGAGGCCGACCGGCTCGGCCTGCCGCCCATGGTCGCCCGCAACGAGGACGTCCGCGGCACCGCCTACACCGTCACCGTCGACGCCGCCGAGGGCATCACCACCGGCATCAGCGCCACCGACCGTGCCCGCACCCTGCGCCTGCTCGCCGACCCCACGTCCACCCGCGAGAGCTTCCACCGTCCCGGGCACGTCGTGCCGCTGCGGGCGAAGAAGGGCGGAGTACTCGAACGCGGCGGGCACACCGAGGCCTCCGTGGACCTCGCCCGCGCCGCCGGGCTGCGTCCGGCCGGTGTTCTCTGCGAGGTCGTCTCCGAGGAGGACCCGACCGGCATGGCACGCCTGCCGGAGCTGCGCCGTTTCTGCGACGAGCACGGCCTGTCGTTGATCTCCATCGAGCAGCTCGCCGACTGGCGCCGCGTGCACACCCCGGTGGTGGCCCGCAGCGTGGAGGCCCGCCTGCCCACCCGCTACGGCAACTTCCACGCCGTGGCCTACAACGGCCTGATCGACGGGGTCGAGCACGTCGCACTGGTCGCCGGTGCCACAGGAGACACAGGCAACTTCAACGGCGCCGAGGACGTCCTGGTGCGTATCCACTCCGAGTGTCTCACCGGCGACATCTTCGGCTCCCTGCGCTGCGACTGTGGCGAGCAGCTCTCCACCTCCCTGGACCGCATCGCCGAGGCCGGCAGCGGGGTACTGGTGTACCTGCGCGGCCAGGAGGGCCGCGGCATCGGCCTGGTGCCGAAGCTCAAGGCCTACAACCTGCAGGACCAGGGGCTGGACACCGTCGACGCCAACACCGCCCAGGGACTGCCGGTGGACTCGCGCGAGTACAGCGCCGCCGCCCAGATCCTGCGCGACCTCGGCGTGGGCTCGGTGGCCCTGCTGTCGAACAACCCCGGCAAGCGCCTCGACCTGGAACGCCACGGTATCCCGGTGACCCGCCGGGTGCCCGTGGAGCTGCCCGCCAACCCGGAGAACGAGGCCTACCTGCGCACCAAGCGTGACCGCATGGGCCACCAGATCGACTCGCTGACCCCCGCCGCCCACTAGCACCGCCCACCAGCCACGACACTCCTAAGGAGCCACCCATGCCCTCGGACGGACTCGCCGACATCACCCTCACCCGCGACGCCGGGGCGGGCTACCGCATCGCCGTGGTCACCGCCTCCTGGAACGCCGAGGTCACCGACCGGCTGCACGAGCACGCCGTGACCGCCCTGCGCCAGGCCGGAGCCTACGTCGGGCAGTGGCGCGTCGCCGGTGCCGTCGAACTGCCCGTCGTGGCCGCGGAGGCGGCGAAGAACTTCGACGCCGTCGTCGCCAACGGCTGCGTCATCCGTGGGGAGACCGCCCACTTCGACCACGTGTGCAACGCCGTGACTTACGGGCTGACCCGCGTCTCCCTGGACTGCGGAAAACCCGTCGGCAACGGTGTGCTCACCGTGGAGAACCAGGCCCAGGCCGTCGCCCGCGCCGGCGGCGACGGGGCCGTGGAGGACAAGGGGGCGGACGCCGCCCGCGCCGTCCTGCACTCGCTGCTGGTGCTGCGCGACATCCGCGCGGCACGCTGAGCGCGGTTTCGTCGTGGTCCGTGACCGGGGGTAGGCTGGTGACCCGTGAGCAGCTCTGAATCAGTGTCCCAGTCCGCTGTGGCCGACGGTGCGGTAGACGGCACGGCCACCGGCGCGACCCCCGGTCGCGCGGGCCGTCCGGAGTGGCTGCTGACCGTCACCTCCACCAGCCTGCGGTGGTGGGCGGTCATCGGTGCGGTCGTGGTCATGGCCGTGCACATCTTCATGGCCATCGTCTCCGGGGTGGGGGATACCGGCGCCACGGTCAGCAGCGTGGACCAGTGGGCGTTCATCGGCATCGGCGTGATCATCTCCGCCGCGGTGCTGATGCTGCTGCGCCCCCGGGTGCGCGTCAGCGAGGACGGGGTGGAGGTCCGCAACATCTTCGGCGCCCAGTTCTACCACTGGTCAATCATCCACGGACTGTCCTTCCCCCGTAAGGCCCGCTGGGCCCGCCTGGAACTGCCGGACTTCGAGTTCGTGCCCATGATGGCCTTCCAGGTCGCCGACCGGTCCACGATCGCCAAGAAGGTGGAGGACTTCCGCGTCCTCGAGGACCGCTACATGCCCGACGAGTAGGGGAGTAGGCTCCGAGTCCATGGCCGACCCCGCCTCCTACCGACCCGCCCCCGGCACGATCCCCACCAGTCCGGGGGTCTACACGTTCCGTGACGCCGACGACCGGGTGATCTACGTCGGCAAGGCGAAGAACCTGCGCGCCCGCCTGTCGAACTACTTCCAGGACCCCGGGCACCTGGAACCGCGCATCCGCACCATGGTGCACACCGCCGACCACGTGCAGTGGACCGTGGTGGGCAGCGAGATCGAGGCCCTGAACCTCGAGTACACGTGGATCAAGAAGTTCGCCCCCCGGTTCAACGTGATGTACCGGGACGACAAGACCTACCCCATGCTCGCCGTGAGCGTGAAGGAGACCTACCCGCGGGCGTTCCTCTACCGTGGCCCGCGCAAGAAGGGCGTGCGCTACTTCGGCCCGTACCCCAAGGCCTGGGCCATCCGCGACACCCTGGAGTCGCTGACCCGGGTATTCCCGGTGCGCACCTGCACCGCCGGGGTGTACCGGCGCCACGAACAGCTCGGACGGCCCTGCCTGCTCGGCTACATCGACCGCTGTTCGGCCCCGTGCGTGGGGCGGGTGTCGCCCTCGCAGCACCGCAAACTCGTCGACGAGTTCTGCTCCTTCCTGGCCGGCGGCAACACCGACCGGGTGATCCGCGACGTGCGCGGCGAGATGACGGACGCCGCCGCCGACCTCGACTTCGAACGCGCGGCATCCCTGCGCGACCAGCTCGGGGCGATGGAGAAGACCGTGGAGAAGCAGTCCGTGGTGTTCTCCGACGACACCGACGCCGACCTCGTCGCCGTGGCCAGCGATGAACTCGAGGCCGCCGTGCAGGTCTTCCACGTGCGCGGCGGACGCATCCGCGGCCAGCGCGGCTGGGTGGTGGAGAAGAAGGCGTCCACCGATGATGCCGAAGATTCAGAGGCCGACGGCTGGCCCACGCTGCTGGAGGACTTCCTCACCCAGTTCTACGGGGAGAACGCCGAACTCGCGAACGCCACCGAGTCCGCCGTCGGCGGCAACTCGCGCGCCGACGTCGCGTCCGGCGGTGGTGTCGGCGGTACCGGTACCGGCACCGAGCCGGACGCCGTGGCCCTGGAGCCCGTGCCCCGCGAGATCCTGCTGCCCGTCCTGCCCACCAACCGGGAGCGGCTCACCGACTGGCTCACCGTCCTGCGCGGCGCCCGGGTCACCCTGCGCGTCCCGCAGCGCGGCGACAAGCGCTCGCTGATGGAGACCGCCACCACCAACGCCACCCAGGCGTTGCGCCAGCACAAGATCGCCCGCGCCGGCGACCTGACCACCCGCTCGGCGGCCCTGCAGGAACTGCAGGAGGCGCTGTGGATGGACGATTCCCCGCTGCGCATCGAGTGCACCGACATCTCCCACATCCAGGGCACCGACGTGGTCGCCAGCCTCGTGGTCTTCGAGGACGGCCTGCCGCGCAAGTCCGACTACCGTCGTTACCGCATCCGCGAGGCCGCCGGCGACGGGCACTCCGACGACGTCGCCTCGATCGCTGAAGTCGTCCGGCGCCGTTTCAAACGCCACCACAAGGACCGCACCGCCGTGCCCGAGGGCGACGACGGCGGCGACCTGTTGGACGGCGAGGTCACCGTGGAGCAGGCCGAGGCCGGCTCGAAGAAGTTCGCCTATCCGCCGCAGCTCTTCGTCGTCGACGGTGGCAAGCCCCAGGTCAACGCGGCCCAGGAGGTGCTCGACGAGTTGGGCGTCACCGACGTCACCCTGGTGGGGGTGGCCAAGCGGCTGGAGGAGCTGTGGGTGCCCGGCGACGAGTACCCGGTGATCCTGCCACGCAACTCCCAGGCGCTGTACCTGATCCAGCAACTGCGCGATGAGGCGCACCGTTTCGCGATCACCTTCCACCGCTCCAGCCGCGGCAAACGCATGACCCGCTCCGCCCTCGACGAGGTCACGGGGCTGGGTCCGAAGCGTCGGGCCGAGCTGGTGAAGACCTTCGGCTCGGTGGCCAAGGTCCGGGAGGCCGGGGTGGAGGGCATCACCCAGGTGCCCGGCTTCGGGCCGGCACTCGCCGAGGCCATCGTGGCGGCGTTGGAGCGGCAGACACCACCGGAGTCTTCGGTCTAGAATCGTGGCATGAACGATGCCACCCGAGACACGGGAACGCGACCTGACCGGCAGGAGGCGTCGCTGGTCCTCATCACCGGGATGTCCGGCGCCGGCCGCAAGGAGGCGGCCACCGTCCTGGAGGAGATGGGCTGGTACGTCGCCGACAACCTGCCCCCGGAACTGATCATGCGCATGGTCGAGCTCAGCTTCGAGTCCGACTCGCCCGTCGAGCGCCTGGCCGTGGTGACCGACGTACGTTCGCGCGACTTCGTCGGTTCGCTCACCGAGGTGCTCTCCAGCCTGCACGAGTCCGGCCGGCGGCCCGTGGTGCTCTACCTCGACGCCGACGACCGCACCCTGATCCGCCGTTACGGCCGGGTGCGCCGCACCCACCCGCTGCAGGACGGGGAGACGCTGCAGGCCGGCATCGACCGGGAGCGCGAGATGATGGAGGGTATCCGCCAGCGCGCCGACCTGGTCATCGACACCTCCGGCACCAGCGTGCACGACCTGCGCCGCAGCATGGAGGGCTACTTCGAGGCGCTGTCGGACCGGCGTGAGCACGTGACCGTGCAGTCCTTCGGCTTCAAGAACGGCATCCCCAACGACGTGGACGTGATGCTGGACGCCCGCTTCCTGCCCAACCCGTACTGGGACGAGAACCTGCGCGACTACAGCGGGCTGGACGCCCCGGTCGCCGAGTTCGTCCTGTCGCGCCCGGAGGCCTCCGACTACCTCGACGCGGTCGAGACCCTCGTGTCCACCGCGCTGCCCGGCTACCGCAGGGAGGGCAAACGGTTCCTCACCGTCGCGATCGGCTGCACCGGTGGCCAGCACCGCAGCCCGGCGGTCGCCGAGGCGCTCGCCGCGCGCCTGGCGGCGAACCCGGAGCTGGACGTCCGCACCGTCCACCGCGACCTGGAGCCGGGCCGTCCCGGCCGCACCGCCACCGGTGAGGGGGCCTCGGCATGAGCGAGATGAACGATTCGGCCGAAATGAATATTGACCGCATCACCGCCCTCGGCGGCGGCCACGGCCTGTTCGCCACGCTGCGCTCGGCGCGGGCCGCGGCCGAGCACGTCACCGCGGTGGTGACCGTCGCCGACGACGGCGGTTCGTCCGGACGCATGCGCCGCGAGCTCGGCTCGCTGCCCCCGGGCGACCTGCGCATGGCGCTCGCCGCCCTGGTACGCGACACCCCGCGCGGGCACCTGTGGGAACGCACCCTGCAACACCGGTTCTCCGGGCACGGCGCTCTCGCCGGCCACGCCGTGGGCAACCTGGTGCTCACCGGACTGTCGGAGGTGCTGGGCTCCAGCATCGAGGCGCTCGACGAACTCAGCGACCTGCTCGGCATCCGCGGCCGGGTGCTGCCGATGTCCCCGGAGCCGCTGGACCTGGAGGCCGAGGTGCAGGGCATCGGCGACGACCCGCGCGAGGTCAACTCCGTGCGCGGGCAGGTCGCCGTCGCGTCCACCCTGGGCCAGGTGCGTCGCGTCCGGCTGATCCCGCAGAACCCGGAGGCCTCGCCGGAGGCGGTGCAGGCCATCCTCGACGCCGACCTGGTCACCCTGGGCCCGGGGTCCTGGTTCTCCTCGGTGATCCCGCACCTGCTGATGCCCGGCATCGTCGAGGCGCTGGCCGAGACCACCGCCACCCGCGCGGTGATCATGAACCTCGTCGCCGAGCCGGGGGAGACCAGCGGGTTCTCCATGGAACGCCACATCCACATGCTGCTGCAGCACTGTCCCACCCTCACCATGGACGTGGTGGTGGTCGACACCTCCGTGCTGCTGCCCGGCAATGAACGCCGCCACATGGAACGTGCCGCCGCCCGGCTGGGCGCCACCGTGCTCTACCGCGATGTGCGCGAGGACGACGACCGCGGCCGGTGGACCGACCGGCACTCCTCGGCCAAGCTCGCCGGGGTGTTGCGTGAACTCGCCGACTGGGACCGCACCGCTACCCCCACGGTAGGATCACCCGGAACACACGACGAGCCGGGGCACCCGGAGGAAAGGGGCGACAGCCACAGTGGCACTGACGTCTGAGGTGAAGGATGAGCTGGCCCGGGTCAACGAGACCCGGCCGGAGGTCATGACCGCCGAGGTGTCCGGCCTGCTGCGCTACTGCGCGGGCCTGCACCTGGTGGCCGGACGCATCGTCGTCGAGGCCGAGATCGACAACGGCGCCACCGCGCGCCGTATCTCCCGCTTCGTCGAGGAGCTCTTCGACCTCACCGCCGAGATCCAGGTCGTCGGGGGAGGGAACCTGCGCACCTCCTCGCGCTACGTCCTGCGCTGGGCCGAGGGCGGTACAGAACTCGCCCGCCGCACGGGGCTGATCGACCGCGCCGGACGCCCCGTCCGCGGTTTGCCTCCCTACATCATCGGCGGCACCGCCGAGCAGTGCACCGCCGCCTGGCGCGGCGCGTTCCTCGCCCGCGGCTCGCTGACCGAGCCGGGCCGCTCGTCCTCCCTGGAGGTCACCACGCCCGGCAATGAGGCGGCGCTGGCGCTCGTCGGGGCGGCGCGTCGGATCGGGGTCACCGCGAAGACGAAGGAGACCCGCGGGATCATCCGGGTGACCATCCGCGACGGGGAGACCATCGGCGACCTGCTGACCCGCATGGGTGCTCAGCGCACCCGGTTGGACTGGGAGGAGCAGCGTATGCGCCGCGAGGTCCGGGCCACCGCCAACCGGCTGGCGAACTTCGACGACGCCAACCTGCGCCGGTCCGCCCGCGCCGCCGTCGTCGCCGCCGCACGGGTGGACCGGGCGTTGACGATCCTCGGCGAGGACGTGCCCGAGCACCTGGTGCAGGCCGGTACGCTGCGGGTGCAGCACCGGCAGGCCTCGCTGGAGGAGCTCGGCCAGCTCGCCGACCCGCAGATGACCAAGGACGCCGTCGCCGGACGCATCCGCCGCCTGCTCACCATGGCCGACCAGCGTGCCGGCGAGGTCGGGATCCCCGACACCCACGCCGCGGTCACCGACGATATCTTCGATCTTGATGATCTCGACGACATGGAGGCTATGGAGGACGTGGACGGTACGGGGGAAGCCGAAGATAAGCGGTTGACCGCGGAAGATCAGGGCACAGAATAGCTCCACGGCGGGCTGCCGGATTCCGCTGTACTCTGGACAACGGCAACTCACCACTCATCGAGAACAGGAGCTTTACCGTGACGGTACGGGTAGGAATTAACGGGTTCGGCAGGATCGGCCGCAACTTCTTCCGGGCACTCCGCGAGAGCGGGGCTGACCTCGAGGTCGTCGCCTTCAACGACCTCACCGACAACAAGACCCTGGCCAACCTCCTGAAGTACGACTCCATCCTGGGTCGTCTGGACGCTGAGGTCAGCTACGACGAGGAGTCGATCACCGTCGACGGCAAGCGCCTCGTCGTCACCGCCGAGCGCGACCCGCAGAACCTCAAGTGGGGCGAGCTGGGAGTCGACATCGTCATCGAGTCCACCGGCTTCTTCACCGACGCCACCGCCGCGAAGGCACACGTGGACGCGGGCGCGAAGAAGGTCATCATCTCCGCTCCGGCGAAGAACGAGGACGCGACCTTCGTCGTCGGTGTCAACCACACCGACTACGACCCGGCAGCGCACACGATCATCTCCAACGCATCGTGCACCACCAACTGCCTGGCACCGATGGCCAAGGTCCTCGACGAGGAGTTCGGCATCGTCAAGGGTCTGATGACCACCATCCACGCCTACACCGGCGACCAGCGTCTGCACGACGCACCTCACAAGGACCTGCGTCGCGCCCGCGCCGCGGCCCTGAACATCGTGCCGACCTCCACCGGTGCGGCCAAGGCCGTCTCGCTGGTGCTCCCGCAGCTCAAGGGCAAGCTGGACGGCTACGCACTGCGCGTGCCCGTGCCCACCGGCTCGGTCACCGACCTGACCTTCGAGGCATCCAAGGAGGTCAGCGTCGAGGCCGTGAACGCCGCCATCAAGAAGCACGCCGAGGGTGAGCTCAAGGGCGTGCTGTCCTACTCCGACGATGAGCCGCTGGTCTCCACCGACATCGTCGGCGACTCGCACTCCTCGATCTTCGACTCGGGTCTGACGAAGGTCATCGGTAACCAGGTCAAGGTCGTCTCCTGGTACGACAACGAGTGGGGCTACTCGCGCCGCCTCGTGGACCTCGCCGCCTACGTGGGCGAGCGTCTCTGATCCACCTCCGGGTGGTCCAGTAGTCTGGAGCAGTACCGGCCGGTTCCACCGGTCCCACGGCGGGTCGGCACATGCCGACCCGCCGTTACCCTGTCTGCTTCCGTCCGGCCACCAGATTTTTCCACCCCTCACGAACGATCCCCGTCAACCACCTAATCACAGGAGACTGAGCCATGACCGTGAAGACCATCGACGACCTCATCGCCGACGGTGTCGAAGGACGTCACGTCCTCGTCCGCGCCGACCTGAACGTGCCCCTCAAGGACGGTGACATCACCGACCCGGGCCGCATCGACGCCTCGCTGCCCACCCTGCGCCGCCTGATCGACGCCGGTGCCCGCGTCATCGTCACCGCCCACCTCGGCCGCCCGAAGGGCGAGGTCAACCCCGAGTTCTCGCTCGCCCCCGTCGCCGAGGCACTCGCCGAGCGTCTCGACCAGTGGGTACCGCTGGCCCAGGACGTCACCGGCGAGGACGCCCACGAGCGTGCCAACGGCCTCAACGACGGCGACGTCCTCCTGCTGGAGAACGTCCGCTTCGACGCCCGCGAAACCTCCAAGGACGAGGCCGAGCGTCAGGCCTTCGCCGCCGAGCTCGTCGCACTCACCGGCGACAACGGGGCCTTCGTCTCCGACGGCTTCGGCGTTGTCCACCGTCGCCAGGCGTCCGTCTACGACGTCGCCGCCTTGCTGCCGCACTACGCCGGCGGTCTGGTGCAGTCCGAGCTCGAGGTCCTGCGCACCGTGTCCGAGGACCCGGCCCAGCCCTACGTCGTGGTGCTCGGCGGCTCGAAGGTCTCCGACAAGCTCGGCGTGATCGAGGCGCTCGCCCCCAAGGTCGATACGCTGATCATCGGCGGCGGCATGTGCTTCACCTTCCTCGCCGCCCAGGGTCACTCCGTGGGCAGCTCGCTGCTGCAGGAGGACATGATCGACACCTGCCGCGACCTGCTCGAGCGTTTCGGTGACGTCATCGCCCTGCCGTCCGACGTCGTCGTCGCCCCCGAGTTCGCCGCCGACGCGCCGGCCACCACCGTCGCCGCCGACGCCATCCCGGACGGCCAGATGGGCCTCGACATCGGCCCGGACTCCGTCGCCGCGTTCTCCGAGACCCTCGGTGCCGCCAAGACCGTGTTCTGGAACGGCCCGATGGGCGTGTTCGAGTTCGCCGCCTTCGCCGACGGCACCCGTGGGCTCGCCGAGGCGATCATCAAGGCCACCTCCGCCGGCGCCTTCTCCGTGGTCGGTGGTGGCGACTCCGCCGCCGCCGTGCGCACCCTCGGCCTGAACGAGGACGGCTTCAGCCACATCTCCACCGGCGGCGGTGCCTCCCTCGAGTTCCTCGAGGGCAAGGAACTGCCCGGCATCACCGTTCTCGAGAACTGAGGAGTACCCACCATGTCACGCACCCCGCTCATCGCCGGCAACTGGAAGATGAACCTCAACCACCTGGAGGCCATCCAGGTCGTCCAGAAGTTCGCCTTCGCCCTGCCGAAGGACTACTACGAGCACGTCGACGTCGCCGTGATCCCCCCGTTCACCGACATCCGCAGCGTGCAGACCGTCGTGGACGGCGAGAAGATCCCGCTGACATACGGTTCTCAGGACGTCTCCGTCTACGAGTCCGGCGCCTACACCGGCGAGGTCTCCGCCTCGATGCTGGCCAAGTTGGGCTGCAGCTGGGCCGTCGTCGGACACTCGGAGCGTCGTCAGTACCACGGGGAGGACGACGCCACCGTGGCCGCCAAGGCCAAGGCCGCGCTCGGTTCCGGGCTGTCGCCGATCGTGTGCGTCGGCGAGCCGCTGGAGGTCCGCGAGTCCGGTGAGCACGTCGACTACGTCGTCGCGCAGACCCGCGCCTCGCTGGACGGCCTGTCCTCGTCCGACCTGGCCAACGTGGTCATCGCCTACGAGCCGGTGTGGGCCATCGGCACCGGCAAGGTCGCCTCGGCGTCCGATGCGCAGGAGGTCTGCGCCGCGATCCGCGTGCTCGTCGCCGAGCTCGCCGACCAGCAGACCGCCGACGGCGTCCGGATCCTCTACGGAGGTTCGGTGAAGACCGATTCCGTCGCCGAGATCGTCGGCCAGCCCGACGTTGACGGCGGACTCGTCGGCGGGGCCAGCCTCGACGGCGAGGATTTCGCACGTCTGTGCGCAGCGGCTGCAAAGGCTGCCGGCTAGAGGCACAATGGGGGAATGACATCTCCCATTGAAGAGTCCGACACCACGGTCCCCGGCACCGCCATCCCCGTCGTCCCACCGGACCGGGACGAGCCGGAGATCGTGCCGGGTCTGCGTCAGGAACTGCGCTACCTCGGTTCCATCCTCGGCGACGTCATCCGCGAACAGGAGGGTGAGGACGTCTTCGCCCTCGTCGAGGAGACCCGCCAGGCGGCCTTCGGCATCCGCCACGGCGATGGCGACGTTGCCGACCTCGCCGACCGGCTCCGCGACCTCTCCGCGGACAAGGCACTGCCCGTAATCCGGGCCTTCTCCCACTTCGCTTTGCTGGCCAACCTGGCCGAGGACCTGCACGAGGAGCGCCTGCGCGAGCGCCTGGCCGATGAAGGCGCCGCCCCGCCGCGCGCCACCCTGCAGGCCGCCTGGAAGGCCCTCGACGAGGGCGAGGTCAGCGCCGCGGAGGTCTCGAAGGTTGTGGAGTCGGCCTACGTGGCGCCCGTACTCACCGCACACCCGACCGAGACGCGTCGGCGCACCGTCTTCGACGTCCAGTGGGACATCACCCGCCTGATGCGCAAGCGCGGCCGCATCCTCAACGCCGGACGCACCGCCCGCAGCGACGACCGGCTCGCAAGCATCGACCGCGACATCCGCCGTCGCGTGACCATCCTGTGGCAGACCGCCCTGATCCGCTCGGTGCGTCCGCGCATCGAGGACGAGATCAACGTGGGCCTGCGCTACTTCACCATCAGTCTGCTGCAGGAGATCCCGCAGATCAACCGTCGCGTCACCGTGGAGCTGCGGGAACGCTACGGGCAGGACGTCCCGGCCACCCCGGTGGTACGCCCCGGCAGCTGGATCGGCGGCGACCACGACGGCAACCCCTTCGTCACCGGTGAGACGGTGGACTACGCGTCCTCGCGTGCCGCCCAGACCGTCTTCGACTGGTACCTCGCGCAGCTGCACGACCTGGAGCACGAGCTCAGCCTGTCCAGCCGGTTGACCTCGGCCACCCCGGAGCTCGACGAGCTCGCGGACCGCGGCCACAACGACGTCCCGTCCCGCGTCGACGAGCCCTACCGTCGGGCCGCCCACGGCATCCGCGGACGGATCGCAGCCACCGCCGCCGCCCGTCTCAGCGACGCCGTCGACCCGGACCGCACCGCCGGACCGCACGAGCCCTACGCCGACGCCACCGAGTTCCTCGCCGATCTGGAGACCGTGGACGCCTCCTTGCGAGCCAGCGCCGACGACCTCATCGCCGATCACCGTCTCGGCACCGTCATCGCCGCCGCCCAGTCCTTCGGCTTCCACCTGAGCAGCCTGGACCTGCGGCAGAACTCCGAGAGCTTCGAGGCCATCCTCAGCGAACTCTTCGCCCGCGCCGGCGTGGTCGGCGACTACACCACGTTGGATGAGGCGGCCCGCGTCGAACTGCTCGCCGCGGAACTGCACTCGCCGCGTCCGCTGACCGACCCGCGTGCCACGTGGAGCGAAGCGACCGAGCGCGAACTCGGCATCTTCCGTTCCGCGGCCGCCGCCGTCGCACGCTTCGGCCCCGACGCCGTGCCGCACTGCATCATCTCCATGGCGTCCAGCGTCTCCGACATCCTGGAGCCGATGATCCTGCTCAAGGAGGTCGGCCTGATCGACGTCACCGACGGTGTGGTCACCGGCGGGATCGACGTGATTCCCCTGTTCGAGACCATCGACGACCTTGCCAATGGGTCGGCAGTGATGGCGGAACTGTGGGGCCACGGTTTCTACCGTGACTACGTCGCCCAGCGCGGCGGCGTGCAGGAGGTCATGCTCGGCTACTCCGACTCGAACAAGGACGGCGGCTACTTCGCCGCCAACTGGGGCCTCTACGACGCCGAACTGTCACTCGTCGCCGCGGCGAAGGACGCCGGGGTGGGCCTGCGCCTGTTCCACGGGCGCGGCGGCACCGTCGGACGCGGCGGCGGCCCCAGCCACGAGGCGATCCTCGCCCAGCCGGAGGGCGCGGTGCAGGGCAGCGTCCGGATCACCGAGCAGGGCGAGATCATCTCCGCGAAGTACGGGGTGCCCTCGGTGGCACGCCGGAACCTCGAGGCGCTGGTGTCGGCGACGCTGGAGGCCAGCCTGCTCCCCGTCGACCGCATCGACGACCCGGACGACGCCTACGCCGCCATGCGCGAGATCGCCGAGTTGTCCCGCAAGGCCTATGCCACGCTGATGCACGAGGACGATGGCTTCATCGACTACTTCACCTCCTCCACACCGTTGGCGGAGATCGGGAACCTGAACATCGGCTCGCGTCCGAGTTCGCGCAAGCAGACCAGCAGCATCGCTGACCTGCGCGCGATCCCGTGGGTGCTGTCTTGGTCGCAGTCGCGCATCATGCTGCCCGGTTGGTTCGGCGTGGGCTCGGCACTGCGCGATTGGGTCGGCGAAGACGAGTCGGGGGAGAAGCTGGCGTACCTGCAGGAGCTGCACCGCTCCTGGCCGTTCTTCCGCTCGGTCCTGTCGAACATGGCGCAGGTGATGGCCAAGGCCGACCTGTCCGTGGCGAAGCTGTACTCCGGTCTAGTGCCCGACTCCGACGACGCCGAGCGCATCTACGACACCATCGTCGACGAGTTCCACCTCACTTTGGAGATGTGCCTGAAGGTCACCGGCCAGGACAGCCTGGTCACCGACAACCCGGCACTGGCGATGTCCGTGCGCAATCGCTTCCCGTACCTGCTGCCGTTGAATCTGCTGCAGCTGGAACTGCTGCGCCGCTACCGTGCCGGGGATCGCAGTGAGGACGTCCTCGACGGCATCCGCTTGACCATGAATGGGCTGGCCACGGGGCTGCGTAACTCGGGTTAGGGTTCATGGGACTCCCTCGTTCCCGCTGCGGGGTGTCGTGGGTGTCACGATGTCCGGCGGTGGGCTATGATGGTGTGGTTATCGCATGGCCCCGACCGACGTAAGGCAGTTCGCATGGTTCTCACCCTCCAGATCCTTCTGGTGGTCACCAGCCTCATTCTGGGACTCTCCGTTCTTCTCCACAAGGGGAAGGGCGGCGGCCTGTCCAGCCTGTTCGGTGGCGGTATGCAGTCGAGCCTGTCGGGCTCCACGGTCGTGGAGAAGAACCTCGACCGGTTGACGGTCACCACCGCCGTGATCTGGATCGCCGCCATCATTGGACTGAACCTGGTCGTCCACTACAACGTGGGCTGAGCCAGCCACTAGCTGGCCCGCACGTCCGGCCCCTGCACCATCAAAGGTGTGGGGGCTTTCGTGTGCGCGGGTGTTAGTTCTCGTCGGGAGGTTCCTCGGTGTCGGTGGTGTCGTCTGTGTCGTCAAAGGTGGGCGCGGGGCCGGTGTCCTTGACATCCGGGCCATAGACCTGGGCCAACGGGCCGGTCGCGTGCGTGGTGTAGCGCACCCCGCCCGGGCCTTGCCAGTGGATCGTGAACCCGCCATCGGGGGAGGAGCACCGCCAGGAACCCTCGGTTTTCAGCCGGTGGTGTGGGCGGCAGAGTTTCTGCCCATTGCTCGGGTGCGTGGCCCCGTCGCTGGTGGGGTCAGTATGCGGGGAATTGATGATGTGGTCGTTGTCGCAGAGTGTGGCCGGCACGTCACAGTACGGGAACCGGCAGGTCGCGTCCCGGCCTTCCATGTACGTGCGGTGGCCCAGCAGGAACGGGTAGCCCGGCGATTCGGGGTAGTCCTGCGGGTCGATGGGGATTTCCTTGACCTTCTTCGGATCGCAGGCCCCTTCGAAGCGTTCGGCGGTGGCAGGGTTGATCCACCCAACCCCGGCGACGTAGCCCGCCCCGGTGCCGTGCACGCCGTCTATTGTCGCGCGGTAGAGATGCACCCGGATTTCCATCGAGTTCGGGTTGTCGCCGAGCTGTTCGAGCATGACCTGTGCTTTGAGCTGGGAGCGGGTCGGAAGCTCGGAGCGTTCTTCTTCGGGGAGGTTTTCCTGAAGGCGGCGGGCGTCGGCGAGCATGACGCGGGCTTTCTTGTCGAGTTCGTCGTCGATGGCCGCCAGGGTGACGATGTCGCCGCCGGTGAGGATCATCTTGTTGCCCCGGCGCTTGAGGGTGACGGTGTCTTCCTGGGCCAGGGCGGTGTTGTCGGCCAGCACCGGTGCGGCATCGAGTATCGCCGCGCGCACGCGGTCGCGGAGTTCTTGCAGGGTGACCAGTCGGGTGGTTTCGCGCAGCCACGGGGTGACGTGGGTGTTGATTGCCGCGTCGAGGCAGGCGGTGATCTCGTCGTGGCGGCCCTTGGGCACGGTGGACAGTTGGGCGTTGATCATCCGGCGGATCAGGGCGAGGTGGTCGGCGGCGAGGATGCCGGTGGTGACGACGGCGCAGAAGAGTTCGAGGTTGCGTGCGGCGAGTTCGCCTGCGTGTGCGAAGCGGGTGGCGTCGTGTTGGGAGCGTCCGCGCAGGGCGAGTGCTGAGCCGAGGCGTTCGCTGGCCGGTAGTTGGCGCAGGTGGATGATCAGGCCCATCTCTACGACGTTGATGTGGCGCTGCAGGGCGTCGATGTCGACTGTGGCTGGTTCATCGGTGGTGGTCATGTCCCTGGTTCCCCCTTCTTCCATTTGTTGGATGAAGTGTATACCAAGGCCCGGACATGAAACGCGCGCCTGTTCGAACAGTGCACAAAAAAGAAGGCCCACCAGGCATGAAACCTGGTGGGCCGGACTGCAGGAAGCCGCTAGCGCGGGTCCGCAGCGGCGTCGACGTGCAGCACGGTCCGACGCGAACCGGAGACCCCGGCCGCGGGCCACTGGGCGGGATCCTCGCCGGAGACAACCTCGCCGGCTGCCTCCCGCTTCGCCTCGCCGGTGACGAGCAGCCACACCTCGGACGCGGTGGCGATGGCCTCACGGGTCAATGACACCCGCTCCGACGGCGGCTTCGGGCATTCGCGCACCGCCACCACGGAGGTGCCCGCGGCAGGGGAGAGCTCGGCGGTATGGGGGAACAGGGAGTTCACATGCCCCTCCGGCCCCATACCGAGCAGGTGCAGGTCGAAACCGTCCGGCGCAAAGGCGGCCACGGCCTCACCGTAAGCCTCCGCCGCAGCGTCCAACCCGGACCCGTCGACCGGCTCGTCGTCGCGGGGAACGCCCACGCGGTGGACATTGGCCTCCGGGACGTCGACGTGGGAGAGCAGTTCAGCGTCCGCCAGGTCGTCGTTGCGCGCCGTGGCACCGGTGGTGCCGGTCGGCACGAAACGCTCGTCGCCGAAGAAGACGTGGACCTTCGCCCAGTCGATCGCGGTGACGGGGAAGGAGTCGGCGGACGCACGGGCGGCGTGGTCAAGGGCGGCAAGCTGGCGCAGCACCGCACCGCCGGCGCCACCGCCGGTCAGCACGATCCTGGCGAAGCCGTCCTCACTGACCCCGCCGTCGCGCTGGACACCGGCGACGAGGTCCACGATGTCGCGGGCCACGCCGGCGGCCAGGGCGTCGCCGTCCTGCCAGCCGATGACCTCGAGGTTCCTACCGGCGCTCATCGGGTGCTCTCCTGAGCAGAGAACGGCATCGAGGCCGTCATACCGTCGCGCGGGGTGCGCACACGGGGCAACCCGTGCAAGGCCTGACCGAAAGCACGGTCGGGCTCCAGGTGGCGCAGCTCCTCGGCGAGGCAGTCGCCGACCTGACGTCGCGCCAGATTCACCAGCGTGTCCGTACCCACGCCGGTGCTGACTCGCACCGAGCGGTGGTTGATGACGGTGAGTTCCACCGACCCGTTGGCGCAGGTGATCACCGTGCGCTGGATCGGGGACATTGGCTTGCCCTCGTCGTCGAGCGGGACCGACGGCGAGCCGTCTGCGCACCGGGTCACCGGCACATTGAGCCGGTCGGCCAGCCACCCGGCGGCGATGTCCACCGCCGGATCGTCGGCAGGCCCGGAGACCTCCGCGGACAGGAAAGTGTCGCCGACGCGCTGGTCCAGCGCGCTGGACAGCAGGCCGCGCCACGGGGTGATACGGCTCCACACCAGGTCGGAATCGCCGAGGGAGTAGCCGATGCGTCGGCGGAAGATCGCCTCGGCACCGCGACCTGCGGCCGCGTCGGCGAAACTGTCGGTGATCCGTCGGGTCGCCAGCGCACCGAGGGAATCGGCGGCCGGGTTGCGCGGAGAGGTGAACGGCCACCAGACAACCACCGGGGTGTCCGGCAGCAGCAGGGGCATCACCGCGTGGTCGGCGTGATCAGCCAACGCGCCGTGCAGGCGCATCAGGATCATCTCCGAGGCACCGGCGGTACCGCCCAGGTGGATCGCCGCGTCCATGCTGACCTCGTCGGTCGAGCGGTCGTGCACGACGAAAATCACCCGGGCCGGGTGCTCACGTGAAGCATCCACGGTGGCGTTGACCACCGTGTCCAGGTCTTCCTCGGAGCGCACCGACACGATCAGCGTGAGCACGCGGCCGGTGGCGATTTCGCCCCGGTCCTCACGAAGCTGGTGCAGCCGGTCGGTCAATTCACTTGTGGTCGTCGTACCGAGGTCGACGACCGTGGCGTGGTCACCGGCATCGGTGAACGTCTTCCATGGCATCAGGGACGCCTCCAATTCCTGCCGTGTCGGGACAGCATCCGGTCGGCCCCGGAAGGACCCCAGGTGCCCGGATCATAATCTTCGGGGCGTCCGGCGTCGGCCCAGTAGTTGAGCACCGGGTCCAGGATCCGCCAGGACTCCTCGACCTCCTCATTGGTGGGGAAGAGGCTCGCCTCGTCCAACAATGCGTCGAGGATCAACCGCTCATAAGCCTCCGGTGACTGCTCGGTGAACGCCTCCGAGTAGGAGAAGTCCATGTTCACGTCGCGCACATCCATCGCCGAACCCGGCACCTTCGAGCCGAAGCGCAGCAGTACACCCTCGTCGGGCTGCACGCGGATCACGAGCACATTGGACTGCTGTGCCTCGGTCTGCTCCGGGCTGAACGACTGGTGCGGGGCCTCCTTGAACACCAGGGCGATCTCGGTCACCCGGCGTCCCAGACGCTTACCGGTGCGCAGGTAGAACGGCACACCGGCCCAGCGCCGCGAGTTGATCTCGAAGGTCGCCGCCGCGAAGGTCTCCGTCGTCGAGGACGGGTCGAAACCAGCCTCATCGCGCAGTCCGGGGACGTGCTCGGAACCCTGCCAGCCGGAGGTGTACTGGCCACGCGCGGTCGTCTGCGCGAAGGGCCCCACCGGGCGGGTGGCCTTGAGCACCTTGAGCTTCTCGGCCTTGAGTTCATCGGGGGAGAAGGTCACCGGCTCATCCATCGCCACCAGGGCCAGCAGCTGAAGCAGGTGGTTCTGCATCACGTCGCGGGCGGCACCGATGCCGTCGTAGTAGCCGGCACGCCCGCCCAGGCCGATGTCCTCGGCCATGGTGACCTGCACATGGTCGATGTAGCCGGAGCTGAACAGCGGCTCGAACATCTGGTTGGCAAAACGTAGCACCAGGATGTTCTGGACGGTTTCCTTGCCGAGGTAGTGGTCGATGCGGAACACCGAGGACTCCGGGAAGACGGAGTTCACGATCCGGTTCAGTTCGGTCGCGGACTCCTCGTCGTGTCCGAAGGGCTTCTCGATGACCACGCGCTTCCAGCCGTCGGTCGAGTCGGCGAGACCCGAACGCTCCAACTGGTTGCAGACCTCGGAGAAGTACTGCGGCGGGACGGAGAGGTAGTAGGCCCAGTTACCGCCGGTGCCACGCTCCTCGTCCATCTTCTTGGTCATCGCGGCGAGGTCGTCGAAGGCGGAGTCGGTGACGAAGTCGCCCTTGACGAACTGGATGCCTGCGGCGAGCTGCTCCCACACGGCCTGACGCCAGGGGGTACGCACCCGCTCGCGGACGGCGTCGAGAACCTCGGCCTCGAACTCCTCCTTCGTCCAGTCCCGACGCCCGTAGCCGATCAGGCTGAAGCCCGCCGGAAGCAGGCCCCGGTTGGCCAGGTCGTAGACTGCCGGCAGAAGCTTGCGCCGAGCCAGGTCACCGGTGACCCCGAAGATCACCAGGCCACTGGGCCCGGCGATCCGCGGGACGCGCCGGTCGGCAGCGTCGCGCAGCGGATTCGTCCACTCTGCTGACTCAGAACTCACAGACGCTCCCCGATGGTGTCGAGCAGCTCCTGCCAGGAGCTGACGAACTTGTCGACGCCCTCGTGCTCCAGCACGAGGAAGACGTCCTTGAGGTTCACGCCGAGATCCTCGAGGGCGGCGAAGATCTCGCGGGAGTCCTCACCGGTACCGCTGAGCGTGTTCCCGGAGACCGTGGCGTGGTCCAGGGTGGCGTTGAGGGTGTCTTCCGGCATGGTGTTCACCGTGTCCGGGCCGACGAGGCCGGTGACGTACAGGGTGTCGGGGTAGTCGGGGTTCTTCACGCCGGTGGACGCCCACAGCGGACGCTGCGGGTGCGCGCCGGCGGCCTCGAGCTGCTGCCAACGCGAGTCCTGGCGCAGCTCGGTCTCGAAGGCCTCGTAGGCCAGGCGGGCGTTGGCGAGACCAGCCTTGCCACGCACTGCCAGGGCAGCGGCGGTGCCGATCTCGTCGAGGCGACGGTCGATCTCGGTGTCCACGCGGGAGACGAAGAAGCTGGCCACCGAGTGGATCTTCGACACGTCGTGGCCGTTGGCCTGGGCCTGGGCGATGCCCTCGACGAAGGCGGCGATGACCTGGCGGTAGCGCTCCACGCTGAAGATCAGGGTCACGTTCACGCTGATGCCGTCGGCGAGCACCTCGGTGATCGCCGGCAGGCACGCCTCGGTGGCCGGGATCTTGATCATCACGTTCTCGCGACCGACGTCCTTGTACAGCTGGCGCGCCTGCGTCACCGTGCCCTCGCGGTCGTCGGCTAGACCCGGGTCGACCTCGATGGAGACCCGGCCGTCGACGCCGTCGGAGGACGCGTAGACCTCGGAGAAGACGTCGCAGGCGTTGCGGACGTCCTGCACGGCCATGGCGAACACGGCGTCGGAGACGTCCGAGCCGGACGCCTTGAGCTCGGCGACCTGGGCGTCGTAGGCGGTGCCGACGGACATGGCCTTGGCGAAGATCGCCGGGTTGGTGGTGACCCCGACGATGCCGGAGTCGGCGATGAGCTCGGCAAGGTTACCGGTGTCGAGACGGTCGCGGGAGAGGTCGTCCAGCCATACGGAGGTTCCGGCGGCGGCGAGTTCGGTGACGTGGTTCACGGGTGATCAACCAACTTTCTTCGAAAAGTGTGCGTGGTTCTCTGCGGGGGTTCTCTGGGGGTGTTAGAGGATGTCGCGGGCGGCGGTGGCGACCGCCTCGGCGGTGATGCCGAACTCGCGGTAGAGGGTCTTGTAGTCGGCGGAGGCACCGAAGTGCTCCAGCGAGACATTGCGTCCGCCGAAACCGGTGTAGCCCTTCCACGGCATCGCGATGCCCGCCTCGACGGAGACGCGCGCCGTGACGCCGGACGGCAGGACGGACTCGCGGTACTCGGCGTCCTGCTGCTCGAACCACTCCATGCAGGGCACAGAGACGACGCGGGTACCGATGCCCTCGGACTCCAGCGCGGCGGCGGCTTCGACGGCCAGCTGCACCTCGGAGCCCGAGCCCATCAGGATCACCTGCGGGGTCTCGGTGGACGACTCGACGAGCACGTAGGCACCGCGGGCGACACCCTCGGCGGCCTTCTCCTTCGAGCCCTCCAGCACCGGCACGCCCTGACGGGTGAGGATCAGTGCCTTCGGAGCGGCCGGGGCCTTGAGCGCGGCGGACCACGCCTGTGCGGTCTCATTGGCGTCCGCGGGACGGATCACCGAGAGGTTCGGGATGGCGCGCAGCGCGGCGAGGTGCTCGACGGGCTGGTGGGTGGGGCCGTCCTCGCCGAGGCCGATGGAGTCGTGCGTCCACACGTGGTAGACGTCGCTGCTCATCAGCGCGCCGAGGCGCACCGCGCCGCGGGCGTAGTCGGAGAACTGCAGGAACGTCGCGCCGTAGGGACGCGTCGCGCCGTGCAGGGCGATGCCGTTGAGGATCGCGGCCATGCCGTGCTCGCGGATGCCGAAGTGCAGGTTACGGCCGTAGGGGGTCGCCGACCAGGCGTCGGTGGAGATGGACTCCGGGCCCACGCTCTTGTCGCCCTTGATGATGGTGTTGGTGGAGCCGGCGAGGTCGGCGGAACCGCCCCACAGCTCCGGCAGCGTGGCGCCGAGGGCCTGCAGGGCAGCCTCGGAAGCCTTGCGGGTGGCCAGGTTGTCGCCGGCGTCCCAGGTGGGAAGCTCGGCGTCGAAACCTTCCGGCAGCTCGCGGGCGGCCAGCCGCGCGTGCAATGCGGCACCTTCCGGGTTGCGCTGCGCCCACGCGTCGTAGTCCGCCTGCCAGGAGGCGTGCGCCTGCTGGCCGCGCTCCACGAGCCCGCGGGAATGAGCGATGACCTCGTCCTCGACGGGGAAGTCGACGTCGGAAGGGAAGTCGAGGGCCTTCTTCACCCCGGCGATCTCCTCGCCGCCGAGGGCGGCACCGTGGGCGGCACCGGTGTTCATCTTCGTCGGCGCGGGGTAGCCGATGACCGACCGCACGCGCACGAACGTCGGACGCACCGTGTCGGCCTTCGCCTCCTCGACGGCGGCGAGGATCGCCGTAACGTCCTCCGCATTGACCTCCAAGGTCTGCCAGCCGTAGGCCGCGTAGCGGGCCACGACGTCCTCGCCGAAGGCGATGTCGGTGTTGTCCTCGATGGAGATACTGTTGTCGTCCCAGAAGACGACCAGGTTGCCCAGCTGCTGGGTGCCGGCGAAGGACGACGCCTCGGAGGTCACGCCCTCCTGGAGGTCACCGTCGGAGGCGATGACGTAAATGTGGTGGTCGAACGGGGAGTCGCCCTGCTCAGACTCCGGATCGAACAGACCGCGCTCACGGCGCGACGCCACGGCCATGCCCACGGCGGACGCCAGGCCCTGGCCGAGCGGGCCGGTGGTGATCTCCACACCGTCGGTGTGGCCGACCTCCGGGTGCCCCGGGGTCTTGGAAACCCAGGTGCGCAGTGCCTTGATGTCGTCGAGCTCCAGGCCGAAGCCGCCGAGGTACAGCTGAATGTACTGCGTCAGCGAGCTGTGCCCGGCCGACAGGACGAAGCGGTCGCGTCCGGCCCAGTTGTGGTCGGACGGGTCGTGGCGCAGGACGCGCTGGTACAGCGTGTACGCCAGGGGAGCGAGGGACATCGCGGTGCCCGGGTGGCCGGAACCGCATTTCTCCACGGCGTCCGCCGCGAGGACGCGGGCGGTGTCCACCGCACGGGTGTCCAACTCCGACCAGTCGTCCGGGTACTTCCGGACCGTACGGGCTTCGAGGTCCTTGGGGAGTGTCACGCTGGGTAGCCTTCCTGTCGTCGGGGGACATAAAGAGGACACGGGCGCGGTGACCACAGTTGGTCGCAGGACGCGGCCCGTGTAACCCCGACCAGTGTAGTGGTCTGAGGTCGACCGTGTCACTGACGGATCACCGGCAGGGCACTGGGTAGGCCACTGGGCGGCCCAGAGGCGACAGCGGTTTCCGGTCCCACCGTCGGCTCGGGTAACCTGTCCGTTTGGCAGATCCGTGTGTCCCGACAATCAGGAACACACGGTGACGATGGCGTTTATGGAGGCGGACTGACCGGTGGACAAGATCAAGGCGTATATCTCGCTGACGAAACCCCGTGTCATCGAGCTGCTGCTTGTCGCCGCTATCCCGTCCATGCTCCAGGCACAGCGCGGTGAGGTAAATCTCGGGCTGATCCTGCTGACACTGGTCGGCGGATGGATGGGTGCCGCCGCGGCGAATACCTTCAACATGGTCGCCGACTACGACATCGACCAGAAGATGCGGCGCACGCACCGCAGGCCGCTGGCCAAGCACACGGTGAACAAGACCGAGGCCCGCATCTTTGCCTGGGCACTCACCATCGGCAGCGTGCTGTGGCTCGGCCTGCTGTGCCACTCCTGGCTGGCCGCCGGGTTCATCCTGCTGACCATCTGGTTCTACATCTTCGTGTACACCAAGTGGCTCAAGCGTCGGACCTGGCAGAACGTGATCTGGGGCGGGGCGGCCGGCTGTATGCCGGTGATGGTCGGCTGGGCCACCGTGACCGAGGCCAACGGCGGTTCCTTCAACGCCGGCTGGGCCTCCTGGGGCCAGGCGCTGCTGCTGTTCCTGATCATCTTCTTCTGGACGCCGCCGCACACCTGGGCGCTGGGCATGCGTTACCGCGAGGACTACGAGGCCGCCGGCGTGCCGATGATGCCCGTCGTCAAGCCTCCGCTCGAGGTCACCCGCCAGATCCTCTGGTACACGTGGGCGACGGTGATCACCTCGCTGCTGCTCGTCCCGGCGACCGGTTGGGTCTACGCCGTGGTGGCGCTGCTCAGCGGTGCGTGGTTCATCCTGCGCGCCCACGGGCTGCACAACGGGGTGAAGAAGGGCGTGAAGGTCAAGCCGATGAACCTCTTCTTCCTCTCGAACAACTACCTCTCGGTGCTCTTCGTTGGTCTGTCGGTGGACGCCGTCCTCGGCCTGGAGACCATCCAAGAGATGGTGGGCTTCTAGGGCCCCAACCCCAGCGTTCAACCCCACAGGACGGTCAGCGACCACCCTGTGGGGTTGTTCTCTGCCCGGCGCAATCTCTGCATTTCGGCCCGTTCACTGGCAGCAATCGGGCCGAATTGCAAGGATTGCGCCGGCGGTGGGGACGGGGAGGGACGCGCGAGAGGCCTGGAGGGCTCCAGCAACAAGCAACCCCCAGGCCGAATGAATCGACCTGGGGGTTGCCACGTGCCCGTGGGGAGTCTGTATCGGCGGGGACTACCGCCGGACGCTACGAGGCGTCTGCTGTGTCCGCGGCGCCTGCCGCGTCCACCGCGTCTTCGGTGTCGTAGTCGCGGTCCGCGGCGTCATCGCCCCGGCGGAAGCGCATCGCCCACAGCAACCCGGTGGCTGCGGTCACGACCGCGGAGCCGAGGACGTGCGGAGGCACCGTCCAACGCGGCACACCGAGGTTGTACTGCACCACGCCGACCACGCCCTGGATCACGATCCCGGCGATCAGCACCAGCGCGGCGGTCTTGATCCGACGGTCCACGTGCACGGCCAGCAGACCGGCGAGCAGGCCGATGGTGATGCCCATGTACAGGTACATCGCGTGGGCGTGCATATTGGCGATTTCGAACAGGGCGATCTGCAGTCGGTCGCCCTCCTGGATCGCCTCATCGCCGGCGTGCGGGCCGGAGCTGGTGGTCATCGTGCCGGAGACCAGGGTCAGCGCCAGGCCCACCGCGGAGCCCCAGGTCGCCCAGCGCAACGGGCGGGGCATGGTGGCGCGGCGCGGGGCCTCGTCGTCCTCACCAATCTTGACGACCATCACCGCGGCGAAGAAGACCAGCACCATCGACGGCAGGAAGTGGAGCATCACGATCCACCACGCCAGGTCCAGGTGCACGGTGATTCCGCCGATGACCGCCTGGGCGATGATGCCGATGCCCTGCAGGAAGGCGATGTGCAGGATCGTATTGCGCCGGGCCGCCCGCAGGACAGTCAGGAAGGCCACCAGGGCGGCGACGATGAGCACGAAGGTCAGCATCCGGTTACCGAACTCGATGGCCTGGTGGATCGCCGGGGTCGTCCCGGACTCCGGCACCAGCGAGCCGGGGTGGCACTGCGGCCAGGTGGGGCAGCCCAGACCGGAGCCGGTGACACGCACCAGCGAACCGGTGAAGGTGATGCCTCCCTGGCAGACCATGAGGATGATCGCGTACAGGCGCTGGCGCTTCACCGTGGGGACCGGCGACCATGCGCACAGGGCGAGGATCGCGGTGTAGAAGCGCAGGAACCCCCGGTTCACCGGCTTCTCGGTGTGTTGCACACGGTCGCGCATCGCCACCAGTGTGGTGTCTCTCACCCGGGGCACGACCCCTGGGTCTGTGCTGGTTGTCGGGCTGCCGTCCTGGGGTTTCTGCGAGACCTTCACGGTGCCCCAGTCTATCGCTACAGGGCGCGACGGCCGTAATCTGAACGGCTCAGTATTCGTCTCAGTCGTCGTCCATGGTGAAGGAGAAGAACCGCACGGCCAGTGCGCCGCCCACCACACCCCAGGCTGCGAGGACGAGCAGGGCGGGCAGGTTCATCGTGCCGGCGGAGGCGTCCACCAGCCCGTCGGTCAGCGCCACGGACGGCAGGACGCGCAGTCCGGCGTGCACCGGGCCGGGCAGGTCGGTGTCCATCGCCGCGACGACGGCCGCGCCCATCAGTACGAACCAGATCGTATTGCCGAGCGCGAGCACCAACTCCGAACTCAGCGTCCCGCCGAGCAGCAGTCCCAGGGCGGTGAAGGTGGCCACACCCACGAGGATGAACAGGGCCGCGGGCAGGGCGCCGGCCGCGCTCGGCGACCAGCCCAGCAGCAGCGCCACGGCGGTGAGGACGACGAGCTGCACGAGCACCGCGGCACCGACGGCCATGATCTTGCCGGCGATCAGGACGCGGCGCGGCACGCCGCACGCGCCGATACGTTTCAGCGCCCCGTAGCGTCGGTCGAAGGCCACGGCGATGGCCTGCCCGGTGAATCCGGCGCTCATCAGCGCGATGCCCACGGTCATCGGGTAGACGTTCTGCACCGCGTCGTCCAGCGGGACCACGGGAATCAGGCTGAGGGCCACGAGCAAGCCCAGCGGGATCACCAGCGACAGGAGCTGCTGTTCGCCGTGGCGCAGGAAGAGCAGGGTCTCGATGCGGGCCTGGGCCAGCAGCATCCGGCCGGTCGGCGCCTGGTGCGGGTCGGGCGTGAACTGGCCGGGGGCGAAACGTCCGGAGGTCTGACGGGACCGGATCATGCGCGGATCTCCCTTCCTGTGATGTCGAGGAATACGCTCTCCAGGCTGCGCTGGTCGACCTCCAGGGAGGTCACGAGCACGTCCTGGCGGGCTGCCTCGGCGGTGATCTCGGCGACGAGCGCGGGGGTCACCGTCGCGGACACGGAGATCTGCGCCGGCCGGGTCACCGAGACAGTGGCGCCGGACGGTGCGAGCCGGTCGGCCAAGGCCGCCACGTCCAGCTCGCGGTCGGTGCATACGGTAATCCGCGGGTCGGAGGTGCTGGTGAGTTCACTGATCGTGCCCTGGGCCACCGCCTTACCGTGGTCGATGATGACCACGTGGTCGGCGAGCGCCTCGGCCTCGTCCATGAGGTGGGTGGTGAGCACCACCGACACCCCGTCACCGCGCAGCGCGGTGATCAGGTCCCACACCGCCAGACGCGACTGGGCGTCCAGCCCCGCGGTCGGTTCGTCGAGGAAGACCAGCTCGGGACGTCCTACCAGGGCCAGCGCCAGCGAGAGGCGCTGCTGCTGGCCGCCTGACAGGCGGCGGTAACTGGACTTCTCGTGGCCGGTCAGGCCCACAGTCTCAAGCAACCAGGCCGGGTCGAGGGGATCGGCGGAGTAGGACGCCGCGAGGTTGAGCATCTCGCCGACGCGGATGCCCGGATACGCCCCGCCGCCCTGCAGCATCACGCCGATGCGTCCGCGCAGCCGGTCCGTGTCGCGCGAGGGGTCGGTGCCGAGCACCTCGACGGTGCCCTCGTCGGGGGCGAGGAAGCCCTCGCACATCTCCACCGTCGTCGTCTTGCCTGCCCCATTGGGGCCCAGCAGGGCAAGGACCTCGGCCTGCCCGACGGTGAGGTCCAGGCCGTCCACCGCGGTGACATCCCCGTACCTCTTGACGACCCCGCGTAAACGGAGTGCAGCCCGGCTGCCCGCGTCCTTCCCTGCGCTAACCACGGTGCCAGAGTCTATCCGTTGCGCTGACGGCGTTGGTAAAGCAGCCAGCCCACCACGATGAACACCACCGAGAACAGCGCCGACATCAGGTACATCACCGCCACCGTCGCCGGCGGCAGGTTCAGCCCGCGCGGCAGAATGAAGTAGCTAAGGATCGCCGTATAGGCCACCACGGCCACTCGGAATGTGCCGCGGTTGGCCCACGCTGCCAGCGGCATCACCGCCCACAGCACGTACCAGGGGTGCACGACGGGGAAGAAGACGACGAGGAAGAACGTCGCCACGCCGAGTCCACCGACCGGGTGCACACGTCCGCGGAAGGACGCCCACAACATGCGCACCACCCAGAACCCGCCGATCATCAACCCGATCAGCCGGGCGGTGGACAGGGCGGCGTCGGTGTGATCGCCCAACCCCAGTCCCATGCCGGTATTCGCGGTGAGCAGGCCGATGTCGGTGGTCACCGACATCCAGCTGATCACCTCGGTCGCCCCGCCCTGCACCGTGATCCAGCCGAAGCCGAGCCCGGTGAACAGCGACACGGCGGCAACCACCACGCCCGTGCCGACGGCGTAGATCGCCGCGGCGGCGAAGAGGTCGCGGAAACGTCCCCCGAGGTAGCGGGCCAGCGCCACACCGACGAAGCCGAGGGCGAGAAAGGCGGTGACCTTGACCATGCCTGCCGCACTGATCAGCACGATGCCGGACGCCCCCCACAGCCACCGGCGCACGGCCGGCACGGGGCCAGCGTCCACGGCGCGCAGGCCGCATTCCACGCCGGCGAGCAGCATACCCATCATCACTGCCTCGTTGTGCACCCCGGCCACCAGGTGCAAGTAGACCAGCGGATTGAGGATGCCCAACCACAGGGCCGCCTGCGGGTGCACTCCGCAACGGCGTGCCAGACGCACCACCGCCCACGCCGCCACGAACACCCCAACCACGGAGATCAGCCGGTGGGCGATCACGCCCAAGGCGATGACATCGCCGGTGAGTTTGGAGATCACCGCCGCCATGCCCACCGCGACCGGGCCGTAGGGGGCAGGGGAGTGCGACCATTCAAAGGGCACGGAGCGGGCCAGGTCATTGTCCACGCCGAGCAGGTCCACCGGCCCGGCGGAGTAAGGGTCCATCCCTTGAGCGGCGATGGATCCCTGGGCCAGGTAGGAGTAGATGTCCTGGGTGAACATCGGTGCGGTGGCCAGCAACGGCAGCACCCACAGCACGCCGATGCGCACCAGCGACGCCGTCGGCAGCAGCGGCACATCAGCGTCCTGCCGCGGTACGCAGTAGCGCCAGAGCAACAGCCAGCCCACGATGAGCAGGCTGATACCCACGAACACCGCCACGGTGGTGGTGTGCAGCATGCGGGAGAGGAAACCACTGATCGGCAACGACCACAGGGTATTGCCGACCACGGGCAGCGCGCCGGCCCCGACTCCGCCGATGCCGATCAGTACCGAGCCGATGATGCCGGTGAACACGCCGAGACGCAGCCGGAGCAGTTCACTGCCGGTGAATCGCCGGACGGGGGCCGCCGGGCTGGGCGTGTGCAGGGTGGCACTGCGCGAGCCGGCCGTGCCGATATTCGGCAGCAGGCCGACCATCCGCCGGAGGCCCCGGCCACCTGCCTGCCGCTTCTGCAGCTGCTCCCGCCGCTCATCCTGCTGCTCCGGGGACTCCTGCGCCGGGTCGTCGGTCACAGGGCTGTCGGAGGCGGGTGGCTGAGTCACACCGGCATTCTACGGGTCGGGGGCCGCGACCCGCGGCAGACACCCTGTCGTTGCGAAAATAGGCCTATCGGTAGCGCGGAGAAACAACAGGTCAGGCTGTCCTTATTAGACAACGGGAATGATTTAAGCGACACTCGTGTTGTCTAATCATGACCCGCTGTCACAACTGTCGTCGAGGAGGGAACAGCTCATGAGCGAACGGGACACCCGCCGCGAAGTTCTGGCGCAGATCCTCCGGAACGGTCCGATCAGCGCCACCGACATCAGCGACGCGCTCGGATTGAGCGCCGCCGGTGTCCGACGGCACCTGGACAATATCGTCTCGGACGGTCTCGCAGAGACCGAGGAGGCCCCGCGATCCGCCACTGGGCGGACCCGAGGTCGCCCGGCCAGGCAGTATCGCCTGACCGACGCGGGACGGGGACGTTTCGGCCATGATTACGACACACTCGCGCTCCTGGCCCTGCGGGCCCTCCGGGAGACCGGAGGGGACGACGCGGTCGCCGCGTTTGCCGATCAGCGCATGCAGGAACTGTTCGGGTCGGTGGAAGACGATGAATCTGGGGACGAACCCGGAGCCGTCGTGGACCGCGCCGGACGCATCGCCGAGGCGTTGACGGACCGCGGCTATGCCGCGACGGTCAACGAGGCGGCGACCGGCGTGCAGATCTGCCGCCACCACTGTCCGATTCAGGATGTCGCCCATGAGTTCCCGGAACTCTGTGCGGCGGAGCACCGGGTGGTCACCGAACTCCTCGGCCACCACACCCAACCCCTGGCGACCATCGCCGACGGCAACGGAATATGTACGACCCACATCCCGCTGACCACAATCCACCCTTCATCCACGAAGGAGAGCTGACATGACTCAAGCTGCACAACTACCTGACAACAAGCCCCAAAACGCGCCCCAGAACGCACCCCAGACCGATGACGAGATCATCGACTCGATCGGTGCCTACGGCTACGGCTGGCACGACTCGGACGCCGCGGGTGCCGCGGCCGAGCGTGGCCTGTCCGAGGCCGTCGTAAGGGATATCTCCGCCAAGAAGAACGAGCCCGAGTGGATGCTCGAGCGTCGACTCAAGGCGTTGAGCACCTTCGACCGTAAGCCGATGCCGACCTGGGGCGCGGACCTCGGCGGAATCGACTTCGACAACATCAAGTACTTCGTGCGTTCCACGGAGAAGCAGGCCCAGACCTGGGAGGACCTGCCGGACGACATCAAGGAGACCTACGACAAGCTGGGTATCCCCGAGGCGGAGAAGCAGCGTCTGGTCGCCGGTGTGGCCGCGCAGTACGAGTCCGAGGTCGTCTACCACCAGATCCGTGAGGACCTGGAGAGCCAGGGCGTGATCTTCCTGGACACCGACTCCGCACTCAAGGAGTACCCGGAGCTGTTCAAGGAGCACTTCGGCACCGTGATCCCCGCCGGTGACAATAAGTTCTCCGCGCTGAACACCGCCGTGTGGTCCGGTGGCTCGTTCATCTACGTGCCCAAGGGTGTGCACGTCGACATCCCGCTGCAGGCCTACTTCCGGATCAACACCGAGAACATGGGCCAGTTCGAGCGCACGCTGATCATCGTCGACGAGGACGCCTACGTCCACTACGTCGAGGGTTGCACCGCGCCGATCTACAAGTCGGACTCCCTGCACTCCGCGGTCGTGGAGATCGTGGTGAAGAAGGGCGGGCGTTGCCGCTACACGACCATCCAGAACTGGTCGAACAACGTCTACAACCTGGTCACCAAGCGCACCCGCGCCGAAGAGGGCGCCACCATGGAGTGGGTCGATGGCAACATCGGTTCCAAGGTCACCATGAAGTACCCCGCAGTGTGGATGACCGGTCCGTACGCCAAGGGTGAGGTGCTCTCCGTGGCCTTCGCCGGCGAGAACCAGGTGCAGGACACCGGTGCGAAGATGGTCCACATGGCCCCGCACACCTCCAGCAATATCGTCTCCAAGTCGGTGGCACGCTCCGGTGGCCGTGCGGCCTACCGTGGTCTGGTGCAGATCAACAAGGAGGCACACCACTCCAAGGCGAACGTGGAGTGTGACGCCTTGCTGGTCGACTCGATCTCGCGGTCGGACACATACCCCTACAACGACATCCGCAATGACCACGTGACCCTCGGTCACGAGGCGACGGTCTCGCAGGTGTCCGAGGACCAGCTGTTCTACCTCATGAGCCGTGGGCTCGAGGAGGACGAGGCGATGGCGATGATCGTGCGCGGCTTCGTCGAGCCCATCGCCAAGGAGCTCCCGATGGAGTACGCCCTGGAGCTCAACCGACTGATCGAACTGCAGATGGAAGGATCCGTGGGTTAACCGATGACCACTCCTGTCACCACCCCTGAAGACAACGCCGTTACCCCGGCGAACAGCATGCCGACGAAGGGCGACCGCTACCAGTCGGCCGACCCGGCGTCGTTCCCCGTGCCGCACGGCAAGGACGAGGACTGGCGGTTCACCCCGCTGCGTCGTCTGCGCGGCCTGGAGGACACCTCCGCGGGCAAGGCTGCCCCGGCGGCCCGCACGAACATCTCGGTGGACACCGGCGACCAGGCTGGCGTGAGCTACTCCGAGCTCGCCATGGATGATGAGCGCACCGGACGCGCTGGCCTGCCGGTCGACCGCCCCGCGGCGGAGGCCTGGGTCAACAGCCCGGTCGCCGACCACGTGCTGGTCGCCAAGGACACCGTGCTGGCCGAGCCGGTCACCGTGACCGTCACCGGTTCCGGCGACGAGGTGACCACCTACGGCACCACCGTCATCGAGCTCGAGCCCCACGCCGAGGCCATCGTGGTGCTGCGGTACCAGGGTGAAGGCGCGCACTCCGACAACCTGGAGTTCGTCGTCGGCGACGGCGCCCACCTGACCACCGTGGTGTGGGAGGACTGGGGCCGCACCGCGGTGCACCTGTCCAACTCGCACATCCTCGTCGGACGCGACGCTACGGTGCGCCACACCGTGGCGACCTTCGGCGGCGACGTCGTCCGCTCCGTCCCGCACGTGCGGTTCACCGGCCCGGGCGGCGACGCCGAGCTGCTGGGCGTGTCCTTCGCCGACGCCGGCCAGTACTTCGAGCAGCGCCTGCTGGTCGACCACAGCGAGCCGAACTGCCGCTCCAACGTGCTCTACAAGTCCGCACTGCAGGGCGAGACCGGGCGCCACGGGTCCGAGGCCCGCACCGTGTGGATCGGTGACGTGCTGATCCGTCCGGAAGCGACCGGCACGGACACCTACGAGACGAACAAGAACCTGGTGCTCACCGAGGGTGCGCGTGCCGATGCGGTGCCGAACCTGGAGATCCAGACCGGTGAGATCGTCGGTGCCGGCCACGCCGCCACCGTCGGACGCTTCGACGACGAGCACATGTTCTACCTGATGTCGCGCGGCATCCCGAACCACGAGGCCCGCCGCCTGATCATCCGCGGCTTCTTCACCGACGTCATCCGTCGCGTCCCCGTCGACGGCGTCCGCGAGAACCTCGAGGACGTCGTCGAGCAGGAACTCGCCAACACGGTCCTCTGATCCACCCCACACCCCGGTAAGGAACTAGAAAGAACAATGAGCACTCTCGAAATCAAGAACCTGCACGCACAGGTCGTCCCGCAGGACGAGAACGAGGAGCCGAAGCCGATCCTCCACGGTGTCAACCTCACCGTGAACTCCGGCGAGACTCACGCCATCATGGGCCCGAACGGCTCCGGCAAGTCCACGCTGTCCTACGCCATCGCCGGTCACCCGCGCTACGAGATCACCGAGGGCGAGGTGCTGCTCGACGGCGAGAACCTGCTGGACATGGACGTCTCCGAGCGCGCCCGCGCCGGCCTCTTCCTCGCGATGCAGTACCCGGTCGAGGTCCCCGGCGTGTCGATGGCCAACTTCCTGCGCTCCTCGGCCACCGCCGTGCGCGGCGAGGCCCCGAAGCTGCGCCAGTGGGTCAAGGAAGCACGCACCGCCATGGACGAGCTCGAGATCGACCCGGCGTTCTCCGAGCGTTCGGTCAACGAGGGTTTCTCCGGCGGCGAGAAGAAGCGCCACGAGATCCTGCAGCTCTCCCTGCTCAAGCCGAAGTTCGCCATCCTCGACGAGACCGACTCCGGCCTCGACGTGGACGCCCTGCGCACCGTCTCCGAGGGCATCAACCGCTACAAGGAGCGTGAGGATGGTGGCCTGATCATGATCACCCACTACCAGCGCATCCTGAACTACGTGAAGCCCGACTTCGTGCACGTCTTCGCCAAGGGCCGTGTCGTGGAGTCCGGCGGCCCCGAGCTCGCCCAGGAGCTTGAGGAGCACGGCTACGAGCGATTCACCGCAAAGGCCTGATATCGAATGACCCCACTGGACACCGCCGCCATTAGGGCGGACTTCCCGATCCTGTCGCGCACGGTGCGGGACGGTCGTCCACTCGTGTACCTGGACTCCGGTGCGACCGCGCAGCGGCCGCTGCAGGTCCTCGATGCCGAGCGGACCTTCCTCACCGAGCACAACGCACCAGTGCACCGGGGCGCCTACGAGATCGCCGAGGAGGCGACGGACTCCTACGAGTCCGCGCGCGACGCCGTGGCGTCCTTCGTCGGTGCCGCAGGCAACGAGATCGCGTTCACCAAGAACGCCACCGAGGCACTCAACGAGGTCGCCTACGTCCTGGGCGACCCGCGTGCCGGTGACCTGTGCGTGGGCGCGGACGACGAGATCGTGATCTCCGAGCTCGAGCACCACGCGAACCTGGTGCCGTGGCAGGAACTCGCCCAGCGCACGGGCGCGACGTTGCGCTGGTACACCGCGACCGCCGACGGGCGCATCGACCTCGACAGCCTCGAGCTCTCGGAGCGCACGAAGGTCGTCGCCCTGTCCCACCAGTCCAATGTGACCGGTGCGCAGCTCGACGTCGACGAGGTCGTGCGGCGCGCCCGCGCCGTCGGCGCCCTGGTGGTGCTGGACGCCTGCCAGTCGGTGCCGCACATGCCGGTGGACTTCCACGCCTTGGACGTGGACTTCGCCGCGTTCTCCGGGCACAAGATGCTCGGGCCCAACGGCGTGGGTGTGCTCTACGGCAAGGCGAACCTGCTGGAGGCGCTGCCGCCCTTCCTCACCGGCGGCTCGATGATCGAGATCGTCACCATGGAGAAGACCACCTTCGCCGAGGTGCCGCAGCGTTTCGAGGCCGGTACCCAGATGACCTCGCAGGTCGTGGGTCTGGGCGCGGCGGTGCAGTACCTGCAGGACGTGGGCATGGACAACGTCGCCGCCCACGAGCATGCGATCACCGGCTACGCGCTGGAGCGGTTGTCCTCGGTAGAGGGGCTGCGAATCGTGGGGCCGGCCGAGAACGTGGACCGTGGTTCGGCAGTGAGTTTCGTCGTCGACGGGATCCACCCGCACGACCTGGGTCAGGTGCTCGACGATAACGGCGTGTGCATCCGGGTCGGCCACCACTGCGCGTGGCCGGCGCACCGCGCGCTCGGCGTGCAGGCCACCGCGCGGGCGAGCTTCTACCTGTACAACACCACCGCGGAGGTCGACGCCCTGGTCGACGCCATCCGTACCGCCCAGCGGTTCTTCGGCACGGTGGAGGACCAGGGCAGCGAAGAGAACGTGAACGAGAACGTGAGGCAGCCGCAGTGAAACTGGAGCAGATGTACCAGGAGGTCATCCTGGACCACTACAAGCACCCGCAGCACGCGGGGCTGCGCGCCCCCTTCAACGCCGAGGTCCACCACGTGAACACCTCGTGTGGCGACGAAGTGACCCTGCGGGTCACCCTGTCGGAAGATCTGGGCACCGTCGCCGACATCTCCTACGATGCGACCGGCTGCTCAATCAGTCAGGCGGCGACCTCGGTCATGGCCGAGGAGCTCACCGGGCTCAGCGTGCCGGACGCGATGGCGAAGCTGGCGGAGTTCGAGACCATGGTCACCTCGCGTGGCACGGTCGAGGGTGACGAGGACGTGATCGGCGACGGCGTGGCCTTCGCCGGTGTCTCCAAATACCCCGCCCGTGTGAAATGTGCACTGCTCGGCTGGAAGGCCTTCGAGGCCGCCACGAGCGAGTCAACCAACAAGTAAGTACGAGTAGTAAGGACGCACCATGAGTGACGACACCACCACCGAACCCACCTCCCCGCAGATGGACCCGAACCCGCTGGACGCCGTCCCGGAGCCTCCGAAGGACATCCCGCAGGAGGACGTGATGCTCTCCGACCAGATCGAGGAGGCGATGCTCGACGTCATCGACCCCGAGCTAGGGATCAACGTCGTGGACCTCGGGCTGGTCTACCAGGTGTGGGTCGAGCACACCGACGTCGGCACCGAGGCTGTCATCAACATGACCCTGACCTCGCCGGCGTGTCCGCTGACCGACATGCTGGAAGACCAGGCGAACACCGCCGTGGTCGACGGGATCGAGAAGGTCTCCGCCCTACGCATCAACTGGGTCTGGTCGCCGCCGTGGGGCCCGCACATGATCAACGCCGACGGCCGTGAGCAGCTGCGCTACCTCGGCTTCAGCGTCTAACCTCAGCGTCTAACCAGCCGCCGCAGCGCGGCGGGGGTGTTGCGCAGAAACGGCAGGACGCGGCGGGGGTGGCGCGCCAGGGCGAGCATCGCCAGCGCGACGCGTCCTGCGTCCTGCCCGGCGAGGTAGGACGTCTGCCGGTGGGTGGGGAGCTCGAAAAAGGCATCGAAGAAGCTGCGCAGCGTGGGGGCATCGGCGAGGACGAGGAGTTCGGCGCCGAAGGCCCGCAGCCGGTAGGCACACGCGGCCGTTAGGCGTTCACGCCGGGGGAGTGCACCGTGGCTGAGCAGGTGCAGCATGCGGTCGACCGTGGCTGCTGAGGCCGCGACGGAGTAGCCGGTGGCCGGGTGGGTCAGCCCGCCGGCCGCACCGAACACGGCGACCCCGTCGCGCACCCCGGTGTACCAGCCGCGGACGCGCCGGTCGGTGGGGAAGTGCACGGTCTCTGTGGCTGTGGCTGTGTGGGTTTCTCCCAGGCGTTCTTTTAGGCGCCGTTGCAGCACCTCCAGCGTCTCCCGTGTATGTGCCCGAGTCACCAGGACTGTTTCCTCGTACAGGGTGCCGCCGGCGACGGGCTGGACGTAGAGGAAACTCGGCGGCCCGGCGTCCTGCGCCCCCGGGACGGCCGTGACGGACGCAGGACGCCAGTCCATGAACACCGACGGTGCGTCCTGCGCGTCCTGCATCCCGGGGACCACCACCCCGTAAGCCACCTGCCTGATGGCCCCAGGGCGGTCGACCACGCCTCGGCAATCCACGACCATGTCGACACCCAGCGCGCGGGGATCCGGGGCGTCCACCTTGCGTCGGTGCAGGCGGAGGTTCGGGTGATGCAGGCGCTGCGTGGTGGCGTCGCAGTCGACCATCGCGTAGGTGCGCCCACGCAGCCGACGCTCACGCGCGGTGTGCACCTGCGGCTCCGGCACGACCGCCGAAAACGCAAGGATCTCGCGGGCCCACACCGGGAGGTCCTCCAGGAACAGGCCGTAGGTATTGCGCCACTTCGGCAGCGTCGCGCACGCGTCCGTCCCGGTTCCGCAGGCGGGGTCATAACCGTCGACGGTCCAGCCCAGGCTTGCCGCTCGGTGGGCGAGTAGGGCACCGGCGGGGCCGAGACCGAGGACGGCGATGTGCACGGGGACCTCCTGAACTGGCTGAACTGGATCGGTTCACTGGGTTGGGCGACATGGACGGGGGCCACCGGGGACCACCCCCGCGCTTTCGACCTTCGCACAGCCTCCCCTGACATGAACAATAGTTATGCTCACTAGGAGGGATGCAGGTCAACGGGCGCGGGAGCCGCCATGTGGGATGATCGGGATTCTACCCCCGACGTTAAGCCGGTAAGTAAGTACCATTCACGAAACACTATTCAAACAGGACTTAAAAGTTTATATTGATATCTGTCCAACAGGCCCCGGCCGAACGGACCGGACGTCTGGGGTCATCCCGTTCGCCGGAAGATTCAGCGGAAGTGGCGGGTGGGACGCCCTCGGCCCTCAATCCTTGAGGACCGACGCGGCTCTCTCCTCTCGGGGGGAGAAGGAGAGCGCGGTGCCCACCTCCACAACTGCTGACCCGCGGTGTTAGGATATGCCGTTGTGATTGTTACTCAAGACCTCGAGGTGCGCGTGGGGGCCCGCACCCTTCTCAACGCGCCAGGCCAACAGCTTCGTGTGCAGCCCGGAGACCGGGTCGGCCTCGTCGGCCGCAACGGTGCCGGAAAGACGACGTCGATGCGCATCCTCGCCGGTGAAGGTGAGCCCTACGGCGGCACGGTGACCCGTGCCGGCGAGATCGGCTACCTCCCGCAGGACTCCAAGGAGGGCGACATCAACCAGTCTGCCCGCGACCGGGTGCTTTCTGCACGCGGGCTGGACGAACTGCGTTCCTCGATGGACCGTCAGCAGGAACTGATGGAGAGCGGCACCGACTCCCAGCGCGACGCCGCGATCCTCAAGTACAGCCGGTTGGAGGAACGCTACTCCGCACTCGGCGGCTACGAAGCCGACTCCGAGGCCGCCCGGATCTGTGATGGCCTCGGCCTGCCGCAGCGCGTGCTCGACCAGCAGCTCCGGACCCTCTCCGGCGGTCAGCGCCGCCGCGTGGAACTGGCGCAGATCCTTTTCGCTGCAACGTCCGGCTCCGGACGTTCGGCGACCACACTGCTGCTCGACGAGCCCACCAACCACCTCGACGCCGACTCCATCACCTGGCTGCGCGACTTCCTGCAGCGCCACGAGGGTGGACTGGTCATGATCTCCCACGATGTGGACCTACTGGCCGCGGTGGTCAACAAGGTCTGGTTCCTCGACGCCGTGCGCGGCGAGGCCGACGTCTACAACATGACGTGGAAGAAGTACCTCGACGCCCGCGCCACCGACGAGGCACGTCGTCGCCGCGAGAAAGCCAACGCCGAGAAGAAGGCCGGTGCACTGCGCCAGCAGGCCGCAAAGCTGGGCGCCAAGGCCACCAAGGCTGCCGCAGCCAAGCAGATGATCGCCCGTGCCGACCGGATGATCGACGACCTCGACGACGTCCGTCAGGACGACAAGTACGCCAGCATCTCCTTCCCCGAGCCCGCACCCTGCGGCAAGACCCCGATGAACGCCACGGGTCTGACCAAGATGTACGGCTCCCTGGAGGTCTTCGCCGGCGTGGACCTGGCGGTGGACCGCGGTTCACGCGTGGTCGTCCTCGGCTTCAACGGTGCCGGCAAGACGACTCTGCTCAAGCTGTTGGCCGGGGTGGAGCGCACCGACGGCGAGGGCGGCATCGTGTCCGGCTACGGGCTGAAGGTTGGTTACTTCGCCCAGGAGCACGACACCATCGACCCGGACGCCAGCGTGTGGGACAACGCCATCAGCGCCTGCCCGGAAGCCGGCGAGCAGGACCTGCGTGGCCTGCTCGGCGCGTTCATGTTCTCCGGCGAGCAGCTCAACCAGCCGGCCGGCACGCTCTCCGGTGGTGAGAAGACTCGCCTGGCCCTGGCCACGCTGGTCAGCTCGCGGGCGAACGTGCTGCTGCTCGACGAGCCGACAAACAACCTCGATCCGCAGTCCCGCGAGCAGGTGCTCAACGCGCTGCGTACCTACACCGGCGCGGTCATCCTGGTCACCCACGACCCGGGCGCGGTGCGTGCCCTGGAGCCGGAGCGCGTGATCGTGCTGCCCGACGGCGACGAGGATCTCTGGTCGGATGCCTACATGGATATCGTCGAGCTGGCCTAGCTAAACCCCAGATAGGCCGGGTTTCCCATGATCAGCACCATCCCCTGATCCCGCAGCCATCCCTCCCTGGATGGGCTGATGTCACCTGAGTCATGCCCCAGGGCGTATTTTGCCCGTTTTCTGCCCTGGGGCATGACTCAGGTGACATTGGTGTCTTCAGAGCACCCCCGAAGCCCCGCCAGCGCCGCCTCAGGCGGGCTGCTGTTGTGTGGCGCAGTGGATGCCGCCGCCACCGGCGGCGATCGCGTCGATGTTGAGCTGGACGACCTCGCGCTCCGGGAACAGCCGACGCAGCAAGTCGCGTGCGGCGGTGTCGGTGTCCTCGGCGCCGAACTCCGGCACGATAACGGCACCATTGCACAGGTAGAAGTTGATGTAGCCGGCGGCGAAGTCCTCGCTGTCGTACTCCTCCCGCACGCTCGACGGGCTCTCCAGCACCTCGACCTGCAGTTCGCGTCCGGCAGCATCCGTCGCCCCGCGCAGAATGTCCAGGTGGGTGCGCGTCACGTCGTAGTCGAAGGAATCCGGGTCGGTCTCCAGGCCGGCCACGACGACGCCAGGGCGGGCAAAACGGGCGTAGAAGTCGGTGTGCCCGTCGGTGATGTCCATGCCGGCAATACCGGGCAGCCAGATGACGGTGGTCACGCCGAGCAGTCGCTCGAGCTCCTCCTCGACATCCTGTTTGGACCAGCCGGGGTTGCGGTTGTCGTTGAGCACGCAACTCTCGGTGATGATTGCGGTACCTTCACCGTCGACCTCCAGTGCGCCACCCTCCAGGACGAGGTCGGTGCGCAGATGCTCCACCCCGGCCTCACCGGTGACGAAGCCGGCAACCTCACGGTCGCCGCGGTGCTCCTGCTTGTCGCCCCAGCCGTTGAAGTTGAAGTCCACTCCAGCGCTGACTTCTCCACCGTCGACCGGGCGCACGAAGACCGGACCGGTGTCGCGGACCCAGAGGTCATCCAGCTCGCAGGCGACCAGGTCCACGTTTGCCGATCCGGTGAGTTCGCGGGCCAGGTCCATCTCGTGCTCGGGCACGAGCAGGGAGACGGGTTCGAAGGCGGCGATGGCGGTGGCGATGCCTGCCAGGTCGCGCTTCACCCCGGAGGCGAGGTCCCGGCCCCAGATGTCCTTCTCGGCGACGAAGGCCATCCACGTGCGGGCGTGGCGGTCGCCCTCGTCGGGCATGAGCCAGAGGCGCGTGTCGTCCGGGTCGACGACACTCGAGGAATCGGAGGAGTCAGAGGATCCAGAAGAGTCAGAGGATCCCAGCCCGCACGAGGCGAGGAGAGCACCTCCAAGCGCGGTGATCGAGGACTGGAGGAAGATCCGGCGGCGCACGATGCGTGTTCCTTTGGGTCGAAGGATGTCGTCAGGGTACTGACCTGCATAAGCCTAGCGCGAGGCACGGACAGGACCGAATACGCCCGAAACCGACCACAGCAGCTTTCGTAGCCGATACCATCGCGGAATGAGGATCACGGACAACACCCAGGGCCCTGGGCGCGCCCGACAGGACAGCATCTACCGAGCAGGCGTCGCCGGCCTGCGTCCACGGGTTCCGACGGATGCGGCGGAGTTGGAGCGCGCTGCGCGCCGTCGGATGTCGCGCAGGGCGTGGGCGTACGTGAACGGAGGAGCGGGGGAGAACCGCACCGCGGTCAACAACCGGCAGGCATTCGACAGGTACCGGATCGTGCCACGCATGGCTCACGGGGTCAAGGAACGCGACTTGTCAACGACCTTGTTCGGCAGGACGCACGCCTCGCCGTTGCTGCTGGCGCCGGTGGGCGCCGGCGCGCTCGTCCACCGAGACGCCGACCTGCGCGTTGCCCGCGCCGCCGGTGCCGCGGGCGTCCCGTACGTGGTCAGCAACCAGGGATCCTCCCCGCTGGAGGACACCGCCGCTGCGTGGAAATCCTCTACTACGTCAAGTGACATACCTGGACACTGGTTCCAGCTGTACTGGTCGACGGATGAGGACCTTGTCGACAGTCTCATCGCCCGCGCAGAGGCCAGCGGCGCCGGTGCACTGGTGGTCACCCTCGACACCACGGTGCTCGGCTGGCGTCCGCGGGACCTGAACCTGGGCTCCTTGCCGTTTTCCCGCGGGATGGGCATCAGCCAATACACCTCGGACAGCCGCTTCCTGCGCATCGTGCGCGACCGGCTCGACCGCGGACTGGCCGGCGGGACGGGCGGGGTGCGCGTCACCCCGGCCGCCGCGGCGTCCCTGCTGTCCATTGCACGCCACCACCCGGGCTCCACGCTGCGCAATCTCATCGCGCCGGAGCCTCGTGCGGCGGTGGAGACCTTCCTCGACGTCTACTCCAACCCAGGGCTGGACTGGGACCTGCTGGCGACGCTGAGGGACCGCACGTCGTTGCCGGTGGTCTTCAAAGGCATCCTGCACCCCGATGATGCCGAGCGTGCCTTCGAGGTCGGTGCGGACGCCATCGTGGTCTCCAATCACGGGGGACGCCAGGTCGACGGTTCCATCGCCTCCCTGGATGCACTCGTGGAGATCCGCGAACGGATTGGCGACGACCGCACCGTCCTGCTCGACTCCGGGGTACGCACGGGACGCGACGTGGCCGTGGCACTGGCCCTGGGGGCGGACGCCGTCCTACTGGGCCGTCCCCACCTCTACGGGCTCGCGGTGGCGGGACAGCGCGGCGTGCAGGAGGTCATCGACAACGTACTCGCCGACCTCGACCTGACGATGGCTCTCACCGGAGCCCGCGATGTCGCGGGGCTACGCGAGCTGGAGCTGCGGCGCGCCTAGAAGCGCGCTCAGCGCACCCCGGCGGCGCGCAATGCGGCGCCGATCTGGTTCAGCGAGAGGTTCGTGGTGATCGTGGCAGAAGCGCTGGCGATCTCATGGTCGCCGGCGAGGTAACGCACCACCGTCCAGCCGTTGGAGTACTCCGGCTCGAAGACGTCCACCGGGTTCGGCGCGCTGACCAGGTCGTGCGGCGTGCCGGCGTGATCGGCGAGCGCCTGGAAGGGCGCGGTGGTCACGGTGAAGACCGGTGAGCCGTCGGTGGGGTGGACCTCCACGAGCGCCCGGAACCAGTAGCGGTTGTCCTGGTTCGCACCCTGGCTGTTCGCCCGCCCGTGCGTGACCAGACGGTCGACCCACACTGCGCCGACACGGGCCGGGGCGAAACGCAGCCAGCCATTGCGCCATGCCGCGGCCAGCGCGAGTAGGCGACGCCGACGGCTGCGCGCGGTGATCAGCGACAGTCCCGCCAGTCCAGCACCCAGCAGGATCAGCACGATGCCTACGCCCGTGCCCGAGACCGAGCCGGCGCCGAGCAGCAGCACGCCCACCAGGACCACCGCCACCGCACAGGCCACCAGCACCAGCTGGGCGGTCGCCAGACCGAACAGGCGGGCGCCGGCGACCGGCATCGTGCCGTTGGCCGACAGCGCGTCGGTCACCGCCTCGTCATCGGACGGGAAGGGGCAGGCGGCGTCGAAGCGTCCTGCGCTGTAGCCGTCCTCGACGAGCCCGTCGGGGTCGGCGATGGTCGTGGCGCTACGCGCGTGGGTGAAGATCCGGGGCACGTCGACTGGCACCGCCTCTCAGTTACGGAAGCCGTGGACGGGGGCGGGGATGTAGCCGCCGCGGGAGATGAACTCCGAGGCGTCCACCGTACTGACGGGCATGACGGGCGCGTGGCCCAGCAGGCCGCCGAAATCGACGTCGTCGCCGGGCTCACAGCCCACGGCAGGCACAACGCGCACGGCGGTGGTCTTGTGGTTCATCACGCCGATAGCCGCCTCGTCGGCGATCATGCCGGCGATGGAGGACGCCGGGGTGTCGCCCGGGATGGCGATCATGTCCAGACCCACCGAGCAGATCGCGGTCATCGCCTCGAGCTTCTCGATGGTCAGGTTTCCGGCCCGTACCGCGTCGATCATGCCGGCGTCCTCGGAGACCGGGATGAAGGAGCCGGAGAGCCCGCCAACGCGCGAGCAGGCCATCATGCCACCCTTCTTCACCGCGTCATTGAGCAGGGCGAGTGCGGCGGTGGTGCCGTGCCCGCCGACCTGCCCCAGGCCCATGTGCTCCAGGATGTGGGCCACGGAGTCGCCGATGTCGGCCGTCGGGGCCAGCGAGAGGTCCACGATGCCGAAGGGCACGCCCAGACGCTCCGCTGCCATGGTGCCCACGAGCTGGCCGGTGCGGGTGACCTTGAACGCCGCGCGCTTGATCTCCTCGGCGATCTCGTCGAGCCGGGCCTCCGGGCCCAGGGCGGCGACTGCGCGGTCCACGACGCCGGGGCCGGAGACGCCGACGCTGATCACGCAGTCCGGCTCCTCGATGCCGTGGAAGGCACCGGCCATGAAGGGGTTGTCGCCGACCGAGTTGGCGAAGACGACGAGCTTGGCACAGGCGATCGAACTGCGGTCGGCGGTGGCCTCGGCGCAGTCCTTGACGACCTGGCCCATCTCAGCCACGGCGTTCATGTTGATACCCGCGCGGGAGGACGCGATGTTGACCGAGGAGCAGACGACGTCCGTCTCGCTCAGCGCCTCCGGGATGGAACGGATCAGACGCTTGTCGCCGGCGGAACCGCCCTTCTCCACGAGCGCGGAGTAGCCGCCGATGAAGTTCACGCCTACGGCGACCGCGGCACGGTCAAGCGCGCGGGCGATGTCGACCGGGTCGCAGCCGGGCACCGCGGAGGACACCAGGGCCACCGGGGTGACCGAGATGCGCTTGTTCACGATCGGGATGCCGAGCTCCTCCTCGATGCCGGAGCACACCGGGACGAGGTGCTCGGCACGCGAGGTCACCAGGTCGTAGACCGCCTCACAGGTGGCCTCAGGAGTCGCCCGGACGGCGGGCAGGAGGTTGATCCCCATGGTCACCGTGCGGATGTCCAGACGGTAGCGCTGGATCATCTCGATGGTCTCGAGGATCGAGGACGAGGGCAGGAATGCAGTCATGGTGTCCCGGAACCTCAGATCTCGTGCATCGCGTCGAAGATGGCCTGGGACTGGATGGTGATGACCAGCTTCTCCCGCTCTTCCACTTCGCTCATCCGCGCATTGACCTCGGTGACCGACAGGTCCTCGGGGAGTTCGACGTGCAGGATCATCGTGAACCAGTCGTCCATGATGGTCTGGGAGACGTTGCGGATATTGATCTGCAGGTCAGCACATGCGGTAGACACGGCTGCGATGATTCCGGTGTGGTCTCGCCCGGTAACGGTCATGATCGCGATCATGAGACACCATGCTACTTGCCGGACGCGACGAAGCACCCACCGGGCCAGGGGCCTGGCCGGTGGGTGCTTCACACGCATTCACGCACGCACACTCACGCGCTGTCGCGGACCTCCGCAGAACGCAGGGACTGCTCAACGATGTCGAGCGCCTCCGGGAGGAGCCCGCTCTCACGATCGGACACCAGGTGCGCCATAACGCCCTCCAGCACGAGCTCCAGGAGTTGCAGCGTGGTGGCCGTGGAGATATCGGTGCGCAGTCGGCCTGAGTCGCGCTGCTCCTCGAGGCGTTCGGTGACCGCCCCTCGCAGCGCGTTCTGGTCGGCCTCCCACACGCCCCGGAGTTCGTCGTCGAGCCGGATCCGTCGGGTGATCTCCACCCGCAGGCCCCACCACTCGGCGAGTTCGGGGTCCTCCAGGAGGTACCTGATCAGACCGATCATTCCCCGGTTGCCGGCGAGGTCGGTCATGCGCACCATGTCGCGGTGGGCGACCTCCCGGAAGAGGGTCTCCTTGTTGCGGAAGTGGTGGAAGATGGCTCCCCGGGACTTCCCGGTTTCCTTCTCCAGTCGTGACACCGTCGCCCCGTCGTAACCGTAGGTCACGAAGCAGGTCCTGGCTGCGCGGAGAATGTCGGTGCGCCGCTCGGTGAGATCAGTTTCACTGACCTTAGGCATGGACGGGCACCCCTCTCCGGTACACGTCCGCCCGCCTCACGGAGTCCGCGGGGCGGGCGGGAATGGACTACGAAACTAGTCGGACTAGCTGTTTTCCATCATGTTGCGCAGGACGAACTGCAGGATGCCGCCGTTGCGGTAGTACGCAGCCTCACCGGGGGTGTCGATGCGGGTGACCGCGTCGAACTCGATGACGTTGCCGTCCTCCTTGGTGGCGGTGACGTGGACGCTGTCCGGGGTGGTGCCCTCGTTCAGTGCCTCGATGCCGGCCAGGTCGAAGGTCTCGGTGCCGTCCAGGCCCAGGGACTTCCAGGACTCGCCCTCCGGGAACTGCAGCGGGATGACTCCCATGCCGACCAGGTTGGAGCGGTGGATGCGCTCGAAGCTCTCGGCGATGACGGCCTTGACGCCCAGCAGCAGGGTGCCCTTGGCAGCCCAGTCACGCGAGGAACCGGTGCCGTACTCCTTGCCGCCGAGGACGACCAGCGGGGTCTCCTGCTCGCGGTAGTTGACGGAGGCGTCGTAGATGAACGACTGCGGGCCACCCTCCTGGGTGAAGTCGCGGGTGTAGCCGCCGGTCACGCCGTCCAGCAGCTGGTTCTGCAGACGGATGTTGGCGAAGGTACCGCGGACCATGACCTCGTGGTTACCACGACGGGCACCCAGCGAGTTGTAGTCCTTGCGCTCGACACCCTTGGAGTCCAGGTACTGGGCTGCCGGGGTGCCGGGCTTGATGGAGGACGCCGGGGAGATGTGGTCGGTGGTGACCGAGTCGCCCAGCAGGGCCAGGACGCGTGCGCCGCTGACGTCGGAGACGGGGGCCGGAGTGGGCTCCATGCCCTCGAAGTACGGTGCCTTGCGGATGTACGAGGAGGCGTCGTCCCAGGCGAAGGTCTTACCCTCCGGCACGGGCAGGGACTGCCAGCGCTCGTCGCCCTTGAAGACGTCCGCGTAGTCCTCGGAGTAGAGCTCCTTGGTGATCGAGGACTTGATGACCGACTCGATCTCCTCGGTGGCCGGCCAGATGTCGCGCAGGAAGACGTCGTTGCCGTCGTTGTCCTGGCCCAGCGGCTGGGTCTCGAAGTCGAAGTCCATGGTGCCGGCGATGGCGTAGGCGATCACGAGGATCGGGGACGCCAGGTAGTTCATCTTGATGTCGGGGGAGATACGTCCCTCGAAGTTACGGTTACCGGACAGCACGGCGGTAGCCGCGAGGTCGGCCTCGTTGATGCCCTCGGAGATAGCCTCCGGCAGGGGACCGGAGTTACCGATGCAGGTGGTGCAGCCGTAACCCACGAGGTAGAAGCCCATGGCCTCGAGGTCCTTCCACAGGTCGGCCTTCTCGAAGTAGCCGGTGACGACCTGGGAGCCGGGGGCGATGGAGGTCTTGACCCACGGTGCGGAGTGCAGGCCGAGCGCCGCAGCCTTGCGGGCCAGCAGGCCGGCACCGACCATGACGGAGGGGTTCGAGGTGTTGGTGCAGGACGTGATCGACGCGATGCCGACCATGCCGTGGTCCAGGACCATGTCCTTGCCGTCGTAGTTGATCTCGATCGGGTTGGACGGACGACCCTCGTTGCCGGTGGCGGCGGACGGCAGGTTGCCCTTGGCGTCCGCGGCGGTGGTCGGGTTGCCGGTGTGGCCCCCGACGTTGCCACCCTCGGCGACGAAGTTCTGAGCGTCAGCGTTGCCGGAGTTGCTATCGGCGTAGTTGTGCAGGTCCTTGCGGAACTGTGCCTTGGAGTCGGAGAGCTCGATGCGGTCCTGGGGACGCTTCGGGCCGGCGATGGAGGGCACGACGGTGGAGAGGTCGAGCTCGAGGTACTCGGAGTACTCGGCGTCGTTCTCCGGGTCGAGCCACATGCCCTGCTCCTTGGCGTAAGCCTCGACGCGGTCCAGGGTCTCCTGGTCGCGACCGGTCAGAGCCAGGTAGTCGACGGTCTCCTTGTCGATGGGGAACATCGCGGCGGTGGAGCCGAACTCCGGGGACATGTTGCCGATGGTGGCACGGTTGGCGAGCGGCAGCTCGGCGACACCCTTGCCGTAGAACTCGACGAACTTGCCGACCACGCCGTGCTGGCGCAGCATGTCGGTGATGGTCAGCACCACGTCGGTGGCGGTGACGCCCACGGGGATCTCACCGGAGAGCTTGAAGCCGACGACGCGGGGGATAAGCATGGAGATCGGCTGACCGAGCATTGCAGCCTCGGCCTCAATGCCGCCAACGCCCCAGCCCAGGATGCCCAGGCCGTTCTCCATCGTGGTGTGAGAGTCGGTACCGACACAGGTGTCGGGGTAGGCCATGCCGTCCTTGTCGAAGATCGACCGGGCCAGGTACTCGATGTTGACCTGGTGGACGATGCCGGTTCCGGGGGGCACAACGCGGAAGTTGTCGAAGGCACCGGTGGCCCAACGCAGGAGCTTGTAACGCTCTTCATTGCGCTGGTACTCGATGGCCACGTTCTGCTCGAGGGCGTTCTCGTCACCGAACGCCTCGATGATGACCGAGTGGTCGATGACCATCTCAGCCGGGTTCAGCGGGTTGACCTGGTCAGCGTCGCCGCCGAGGGCCACGACCGCGTCGCGGATGGTGGCGAGGTCGACCACGCAGGCCACACCGGTGAAGTCCTGCATGACCACACGTGCCGGGGTGAACTGGATCTCGATGCTCGGGTCGGCGGACGGGTCCCAGTTGGCGATGGCCTGGATGTGCTCGGGGGTGACGTTCGCGCCGTCCTCGTTGCGGAGAAGGTTCTCTCCGAGGACCTTCAGCGAGTAGGGCAGCTTCTCCATACCCGGGACCGCGCTCAGGCGGTACATCGTGTAGGACCGGTCACCGACCTCCAGAGTCCCCTCTGCTCCAAAAGAATTCTTGCTGTCAGTCACGGCAGTACTCCTGAATCTCTTCTCGTTATCGTCGTCAGTTGTGTTGACGTTCGTCTGACGTCATCCCGCGGCGCGGACCTCATGGACCTCGTCTGGACCTGGTCCCCGGCACCGGGCACGATGGTGCCGTCGCGGACTACCACTATTGTGTCAGCAGTTGTCGCGGATTCCGTCGGAACTACTATAACAGTACGACCGTAATGCTACATAACCGCAGGACGTAGAGATTTATGCGTCCAAACCCCGCGTGTCGACACCCCCAGACGGCGGTGTTGGATGCTAGAAATCTATACAGTCAGATAACCAACCCGCCCAGCCTCCAGCGAAATGAGCACGCCGTGGACTTCGAGAACGTCGACCTGCAGGCGGTCCTCGACGACATCGCCGAGACCGGCTACTCAACCTCGCAAGCGGGGGAGGAGCCCCCCTCCTCCGACCTGGCCGGATACCAGGCTCTCGCCGATGACGGAGTGGAAGTCGTGATCATCGACACCGACGCGCTCCAGTCCACACAACTGCGCAACCTGGCGCAGACTGTCAAAGACTCCAGCGAGGACTCCGCCGAGGACGGCGCAGAAGCATCGACGGTCATCGTCCAGGCCCCGAACAACACTCAGGTCGTCAGCGACGTAATGTCGCGCTATCAGATCGAGTCGAACCAGGGCGAGCTCCACAGTTCGACGGGGCCCCAGGGAGTTGCCGACTTCCTCAATTCGGCCGACGAGGCGGAGCCCGCCTTCTCCTGGATCTACGTGCTGGCCATCGTGGGCATCCTGCTCGCCGTCGCCGCCACCGCCGCGTTCGCCCGCATCACCTACCGCCGCTGAGCGTAGATACCGAGCGCAAGCACTCGGCAGAAATACCGGACGACAGCGCTCGCCGGAAGGTCCGCAGAGCGCCCCGGTGGCGCGCAAACAGTTCTACAGCTAGAAGCTAGCGTGAGACATCATTAATAGGGGCGGAGAGCCGAGCACATACGCCAGTCAAGGCACATGGCTTGTCTATGCTCAAGTCAAGGTTCAGAGTTTGAGTTGACCTCGGACGATCATTGCAATGAGACACGCCGAAGTTGCTATGTTTGTGACGAAGATCACAATTAAGGAAGCGGCTCCCGTGGTCGCAGGTCAAGGCATTCAGCGTGACAAGTGTGCCTGCTGATTCTTATGTGGTTAGTGGGATTCGGGTTTCGCATGGGTCCCGAGTGGCTTACGGTTCAGTTGTCGTCAATTGGTAACGATCCGATATCGGAACGAGACCTGTTCGTGACATTTCCGTCGGTGACTAACCGGGCCGGCGGAGCCTGGGCCCGGGCCCTGGACCACCTCGCGGGGAAGCGCGGTGGACAGGTGGCCGAGACAGGATGACATCAAGAATGACGACTTGACCGTAATGACCGGTACGCCATTGCAAGGAGAGACTCACCGTGGCACTTAGGCTGAAAACCCGCGGCACCGCCCGCAGGTCGACCGTCCGGTCCACTCGGGCGCTGCTGTCCTTCGCGGTGGCCGCAGGACTCGCCGTCCCCGCCGCCACTGCCGTCGCCGCCCCGTCCGACAGCGCCTCGAGCGCCGAAGACCAGACCGCCGAGGCCTACCTCGCTGACCTTGTCGGCACCGTTTCCTCAACTGAGGGTGAGGTGTCCTCCCTGGAACTCGAGCTCGGTGGGCTCCGCGAGTCGGTGAACAAGGCACGCGTCGACGTTGACCGTAGCCAGCGCGCAGCCCAGGAGGCACAGGACAACGTCACCGAGGCGCGCAGCCGTCTCGATGGCTCCGACTCCGAGGTGAAGGACGCCCAGTCCACCCTCGACGAACTCGCGCGCTCGGCCTACACCCGCGGCGGCGACTCGGCACCGATCGCCCTGGCCTCCGGTTCGGATGCCACGGGCGACACGATCGACCGGGCGACGTACATGCGGATGGCAGCTGAGAAGCAGCAGTCCGACATCGACAAGCTCGATCTCGCTCGCACGCAGGCTGCCAACGAGGAGTCCTCACTGCGCGTCTCCCGCGATGACGCCGACGGTCTCGTCACCGCAGCGCGGGACGCTCACTCTTCGGCACAGAAGGCTTACACCGACGCTCAGTCCACGATCTCGGAGAAGTCCGCGGAACTGGAACGCGTCAAGAACACGCTGTCTGATGCCCAGTCACGTCTTGCGGCCGCGAAGAAGGCCGTGGACAAGGTCTCCGAGAACGCCGGTGCCAGCTCCTTCGACAAGCGCCGTGCCGCCGAGGCGGCCGTCGACAACGTCGAGTCGACGCCCACCGTTGACACGAAGGTCGACGTCGACGACGGCAATGGTGAGAGCGACGAGGTCGCCGGGCCGGTTGCTCCGCTCGCTGACGAGGCACCCGAAGAGGCGGCTGAAGAGGTCACCGAGGACGCAGAGGTCGCCACGGATGAAGCCACTGGTGAGGAAGCGGTAACCGAGGAGCCGCTCGACGATGAACTCGTCGACGACGTCCCGGAGGAAACAGACGAGGCCGACGAAGCCGCGGAGATCCCCGACATCGAGTCGATCCCGGGGAGCTTCGAGGGCAGCACCGAAGGTGACGCGTTGAGGCAGGCTGCCATCGACGGGCTTATTGGTGCCGCTGGCGATGCCGCATACGCCGGTATCAACTCCCACCTCTCCGGGGACCCGGATGGGGCCCTCGAGGCTGCTGCCAACGCCGGTCGTGAGTCCGCCGCGAACGCCTACGCGAACCTGCCCGCGGGCACGGAAGGCGCAGAAGGCACTGAAGGTGTCGAAGGTGCAGAGGGCATCGAGGGCGAGGAAGGCATCCTGCCGGAGATCAACCCCGGTGAGGGCGAGCAGCCGGCGGAGCCGGACTCCTCCGGTACCAGCGAGGAGCAGATCGAGCGGGTCATCGAGCGCGGCATGGGCCAGTTGGGCGTGACCTACGCCTGGGGCGGCGGTAACGCCGACGGTCCCACCATGGGTGTGCGCGACGGCGGTGTCGCCGACTCTCACGGCGACTACTCCAAGGTCGGTTTCGACTGCTCCGGCCTGATGGTCTACTCCTTCGCCGCGGCCGGCATCCAGTTGGAGAAGTATTCGGGCTACCAGTACACCTCCGGAAACCAGGTCCCGGTCGGCGACGCTAAGCGTGGCGACATGCTCTTCTGGGGTATTGGCGGAAGCTCCCACGTGGCGCTCTACCTGGGCGACGGGACGATGCTCGAAGCCCCGCAGTCCGGCGACGTGGTCAAGGTCTCGCCGGTCCGCTGGGACGGGATCGAGCCGATGGCCGTGCGCATGATCGAGTAGCACCCCGGTTACACCGGCTACACCGGCTACACCGAGAAATCACCGCAGGAGTTCACGCATTGCGTGATCGACTGCGGTGATTCTCGCTGTGCGCACCGCCCCGGACAGCGGCAGCAGCTGCGGGTCGAGAGAGGCACCGTGGTCGGTCGCGCGGGTGACCTCGATGACGGAGGCGACCACGTCGGCGCGGGCCATCAGTTTCTCCGCGCGCGGCGAGACCCCGGACGGAAGTCCGGGCAAACCGAAGAAGTCGCTCAGCGCTCCGACGGCCAGACGCGGGGAGTGGTGGCGCACCGTCCCGGTGCCGGACGCTTCGACGAGTGCGGCCGCGGCCTCCGTCGCCTCGCGCAGCCGGGTGTCCGCCTCACCGGGGCCGTAGAACTCGCCGGCGCGCACGCGACCTTCGCACTGGTACCACACCCACTGCACCAGGGAATTGTCCACGACCGTGGGGACGAGGACATGGGTGATGAGCGGGTCGGCGTCGGCAATGCTGATGCCGGCTCCGGCTCGTGACACCGCGGCCGCCCCGCGGCTTCCCGCGGGCAGTGCCGGCGGGTCGCCGGGCCCGGCGAGGACGAGTCCGACGAGGGGACGCGAGGACAGCTCGACGGGGAGGTCGCGGGTGACCTCGCGCACGGCGTGCAGCAGGTCGACCAGGCCGGTGGCGCGGTCGTCGAAGCGTCCGGCGAAGGGGTCGTCGCCGCCGGGGTCGACGATCAGGGAGTGCGCCGGGCCCTGGACGTCCTGGAAGGCGTCGATGACGTCATCGGCGGAAACGAGGCCGTGCAGCCACCATCCGAGCCAGACGGTGGTGTTCTGCACCGGGGACCACAGTTGTTCGCGCAGCGGGGTGGCCCGCCTTGTGCCGGTGGCGTCACCGGCGGGGTTTCTGGACGACATTGCACCTAGCCTAGAGTTGGAGCCCATGAGCTTCAACGACAGGTACGGCCGTGACATCCTCGGGGGTTCCGGAGACGGACAGGGGGCAGCCGGGGGCCACCGCGCCCGCCAGGCCCCACCGGCTCCGGAACTGCCCGCGAAGCCGGGCACCGTCGTCGAGGTCGCCGACGGGGGTTGGGTCGGCGCCGTCGTCGGTTTCGAGAAGACCTACGACGGCCAGTTCGTCCGGCTGGAAGACCGGCATGGCCGGGACCGTCTGTTCAAGTTGCGTCCCGGTGGCTTCCTCGTCGACGGCCGGCCGGTCACCCTCACTCGCTATGTGGCCCCGTCGCAGACGCCCCAGGACCAGCAGCGCTCGAACTCGGGCTCGCGCAGGGTCCAGGACGTACGTGCCAAGGTTGCCGCCCCCTCGCGAATCTGGGTCGAAGGGTTGCACGACGCCGCCATCGTCGAGCAGGTATGGGGCCACGACCTGCGCGTGGAGGGTGTCGTGGTGGAGTTCATCGAAGGCCTCGACAACCTCCCCGCCATGCTCAAGGAGTTCCGTCCGGGGCCTGGCAGGCGGGTCGGCGTACTCGCCGACCACCTGGTGGAAGGCTCCAAGGAGACCCGGCTGACCCAGGGTCTCGGACCGGACGTGATGGTGACCGGTCACCCCTACATCGACATCTGGGAGGCGGTGAAGCCGGCGACCGTCGGCATCAGCGCCTGGCCGAAGGTGCCCTACGGGGAGGACTGGAAGACCGGCGTATGCCAGCGTCTGGGGTGGGGGACGCCGACCGACGGGTGGCGGCACGTGTACTCCAAGGTGCGCACATTCCGGGATCTCGACGCCACCCTCATCGGGGCTGTCGAGCGTCTCGTGGACTTCGTCACAGAACCCGGGAACCCCGCGAACTGATATTCTGCGGGCATGGGCCCGATTATCTGGTTGATTGCAGCGGCCGTCCTCGCGGTCGGCGAATTCCTGATCATGGACTTCACGTTGCTGATGCTCGCGGTCGCCGCCCTCACCACCGCCGGGGTCGCCTTCGCGGACATCCCGGTATGGGCGGAGGTTGGTGTCTTCGGGGTCTCTTCCGCGGCCACGCTACTGCTGTTGCGCCCGGTGCTACGGCGCCGCTACATCGCCCAGGGCGAGGTCCGGGAGTTCACCACCAAGGAACTCGAGGGGCAGCCGGCGCAGGTCCTGACCGACGTCACCTCCGAAAACTCGTCGGGCCAGGTGCGCATCGCCGGCGAGATCTGGTCAGCCCGGGCGGCACACCCCGGGTCCTCATTCAGTGAAGGGGACCGTGTGCAGGTCGTCTCCATTGACGGCACCACAGCCGTGGTGTGGAAAGGAGTGTGACCCGTGGAGATGATCTCGATCCTTCTGATCCTCCTCGTCATCCTCGTCGCAGTAGCCCTATTCAAGTCCGTGGCCTTGATCCCGCAGGGGGAGGCGGCGGTCATCGAGCGACTCGGCCGCTACACCAGGACGGTGTCCGGCGGGCTGACGATCCTCGTGCCCTTCATCGACCGGGTCCGCGACCGGGTGGACACCCGTGAGCAGGTCGTGTCGTTCCCGCCCCAGGCCGTGATCACGCAGGACAACCTGACCGTGGCCATCGACATCGTCGTGACCTTCCAGATCAACGACGCCGCACGGGCGATCTACGGTGTCAACGACTACATCATCGGCGTCGAGCAGATCTCCGTGGCCACGCTGCGTGACGTCGTCGGCGGCATGACGCTGGAGGAGACACTGACCTCCCGTGACGTGATCAACCGTCGGCTGCGCGGCGAGCTGGATGCCGCCACCACCCGCTGGGGCCTGCGCATCAGCCGCGTGGAGCTCAAGGCCATCGACCCGCCGCCCTCCATCCAGCAGTCCATGGAGATGCAGATGAAGGCGGACCGTGAGAAGCGCGCCATGATCCTCACCGCCGAGGGCCAGCGCGAGTCGGACATCAAGACCGCCGAGGGTAAGAAGCAGGCCCGGATCCTCGGCGCCGAGGGTGACAAGCACGCCCAGATCCTCTCGGCCGAGGCCGAGCGACAGGCGCGCATGCTGCTCGCCGAGGGTGAGCGTGCCGCGAAGTACCTCGAGGCGCAGGGTCAGGCGAAGGCGATCCAGAAGGTCACCGCCGCCATCAAATCCTCCCAGGTCACCCCGGAGGTGCTGTCCTACCAGTACCTGGAGAAGCTCCCGGAGATGGCGCAGGGCGACGCGAACAAGGTGTGGATGCTGCCGATGCAATTCGGCGACTCCCTGGAGCAGTTCGCAAAGGCCTTCGCCAACAAGGACGAAGACGGCACCTTCCGTTACGAGCCGACCCCGGTCGACGAGTCCTTCCGCGACGTCGCCAACGAGACGACCTCGGAGAACTGGTTCAACACCGAGTCCGCCCCCGAGATCGCCAAGGCCGTGGCCGAGGCCAATGCGGTGGCCAACCGCTCGGTCGACGAACCGACCGACATTCCCACCCCATCCTCGACATCTCCGTCCGCCGCGTCCTCCGCGTCCGCCGCATCCTCCGCTGCGACCGAGGAGTCAGCGGCGGCGATCACCCAAGAGGAAGAGTCTCCGTCCTGGCCAACATATGCACAGCCAGAAGCCAACCAGCCTGCTCAGCCTGCCAACCCGCAGCAGAAAGACGCTGAGACATAGCCTGTTTCGAGATGCCCAGCATCTCCGCCGCCTCACTTTGAAGGTGGCCCTGCCGGACCAGAGCCGTCGCCTCCCGCCCTTCGGCGGTGCGGCGGCTCAGTACGTGGGAGACCAGGGTGAATGCCGCAGCGATGTCCCCGGCCACGTCCGCACCCCGCCCCGCAGCCTGTACACCTCCGGGTCCGGCCTGCTCGACCCTGGCGCTGATCATGCCCGCACGTCGGGAACCTCGCACCGCGCGGCCGGACGCGGCCACGAGCTGATCGCGCATCACGGCGTCCGGCGCGTCCTCCCGCCCGTCTGCCTCGCCGTCCCCGCCGACCACGGCACCAATCCCGATGGCGAAGTCGCCGGCCTGGATAAGGTTCATCACCACGCCCGAGGCGCTGTCCGCGTCGTCGGCGAGGACGGCGAGTTCGCCGGGCCCCTGGAGGCGGACGTCGACGACGTTGTGGGCGTTCCCCAGGGCGTCGGCGACCTGTCGGACATAGTCGGCCCGCCGGAGGGATGTTCCGCGGTATGTGGCGTGGACGGAGTACATGACCGCCACACTACAGATGTGTCTACTGTCAGGGCTTGACCGGTGTGCTTTCTGCCGCAGAAAGTTCAGCCCGCACGCCACGAAGTGCACCGGCGGTGAGAGCCAGCCCCACCACAGCGAGCACCACGCTGAGCACCAGGAACCACGGTTCGCCACCACCGGCCAGTGTGTCCGCGGAGACCACGAGGGCGACGGTGAGCGGGGCGGAGCCAACCACGGTCGCCAGCACGCAGGACACCAGCGGGATGCGGCTCAGCCCGCAGGCGTAGTTCAGCAGACTGAAGGGGACCAGGGGGACCATGCGCAGCCCGAGCACCGCGAGCCAGCCGCGGGCCTCCAGGGCACGCTGCAGAGCGCGCACGCGCGGCATAGTCTCGGCACGACGCACGGCCGGACCGCCGATCCAACGCACGAGGAGAAGCGACAGTGTCACCGATAGAGCCATGCCAATCAGAGCCAGCACGCTGCCGATGAGGGGACCGAAAAGCACGCCAGCAGACACCGTCCAGATGGTGCGGGGGACAGGCAGCTGAGTGGCCCCGACCATCAGGGCCAGGAAGGTCACCCACGCGATGCTCCCGCTGTTTTCAACGGTGGTGCGCACCGTGTCGAGGTCCGGGGTGGGAAGGAGCACGGCCGCGACGATGACGGAGATCCCCAGAGTCACGAGCCCGGCGAAGGGGAGCAGGTGGTCTCTGGACATATCGGGTACGCCTTCGCGAGGGTCAGTTGAAACGAAGAAAAGGCCCACCGTAGTGGGCCTTCTCTGTGGTGTCCGGAGGGGGACTTGAACCCCCACGTCCGTTAATAGGACACTAGCACCTCAAGCTAGCGCGTCTGCCATTCCGCCACCCGGACATGGATGCGGACGCCGAACACGGTTGCGGTTGATATCCAACCCTGTGTCCGTCGCACTCCGGTAACTATAACGAGTCCGCGCCGCGGTGACAAATCTGCATAAAATGCCCAGCTCGGCGGGCAGATCACGTCCCGAGACGGCCCGTCACAGACTATGACTTCAGAGTCTTTCTGCGGGGCACAAAACACTGCGGCATACTGGTTGCCATGAGTGACACGACCCACCACCAGCCCACGTATCTCGACGACCGGTTTCCCGCGGCGGATCCCTACGCCCCCTTGACCGACCTGCCGCGCCTGGAGCTCTCCAGCGCAGACTTCAACGACGGCGATCGCCTGCCCTCCGCTCAGCTGGGCGGCAGCGACGTTTCTCCGCAGTTGTCCTGGTCGGGCGCGCCGGAGGGGACGGTGTCCTATGCGGTGACTTGCTACGACCCTGATGCGCCGACGACCTCGGGCTACTGGCACTGGGCAGTGTTCAACATCCCGGCCTCGGTCACCTCCTTGGAGGCCGGCACCGGCGACGCCGAGCTCGCCGGCCTGCCGGACGGGGCAATGGCCCTGCCGGGCGATTCTGGTAGCCGCGGCTATTACGGTGCGATGCCCCCGGCCGGTCACGGTCCCCACCGCTACATCTTCGCCGTGCATGCCCTCCCGCAGTTCCTGGAGATCAACGATCGCTCCACCCCGACGATCCTTGGCTTCAATCTGAACTTCACGGCCACCGCCCGTGGCCTGCTCTGGGGCTGGGCCGAGAACTAGGCGGCCGACCACCCCGCCGGACTAACTAGTCCTTCCAGGGCAGTTCGGCGCCAACGGCCTCGGAGAGGTTCGTTAGACCGTGCGCGCGCACCTGGCGGGCGATCCCGAGGTGGATGTCCCGGATCCAGTCGGGGCCGCCGTAGATGAAGCCGGTGTAGCCCTGCAGCAGGGTTGCCCCGGCACCGATGCGTTCCCACGCCTGCTGCGGGGTCTCGATGCCGCCGACGCCGATGAGGACGAGACGGTCACCGGCGCGCTGCCGGATACGGCGCAACACCTCTAGCGCCCGTTCGGCGACCGGGGCACCGGAGATCCCGCCGGCACCGAGCGCCTTCACGTCGGAGGCTCCGGTGGCGAGGTTGTCCCGGCTGATGGTCGTATTGGTGGCGATCAGGCCGGTGAGGCCGAACTCCAGGGCCATGTCGGTGACCGCGTCCACGTCCTCGTCGGTGAGGTCGGGGGCGATCTTCACGAACAGCGGCCGGTCGCTGACCTGGCGCACGGACTCCACGATCGGCCGCAGGCTCTCCACGGCCTGCAGGTCGCGCAGCCCAGGGGTATTGGGCGAGGACACGTTGATCACCAGGTAGTCGGCGACATCGTCGACGGCGCGGGCGGACTCGAAGTAGTCGGCCGGAGCGCACTCCGCCGGCGTGTTCTTCGTCTTGCCCAGGTTCACTCCCACCGGCTCGGGAGAGACGCGGGTCCCCAGGCGCTTGGCCGCGGCCAGCGCACCGTCGTTATTGAAGCCCATCCGGTTAAGCAGTGCCCGGTCGGCCGGAAGGCGGAACAGACGAGGGGTCGGGTTACCCGGCTGGTGCACCGCGGTGACGGTGCCGACCTCGGCCGAACCGAATCCGAGCGGGCCCCACACGTCGACCTCGGTGGCGTTCTTGTCGAAGCCGGCGGCCAAGCCCAACGGGCGAGGGAAACGGACCCCGGCGACAGTCTGGGCGAGCACCGGGTCGGTGACCACGAAGCAGCGACGCAGTGCGGCACGCGCCGCGGCGGACCGGGCCGCCACGGACAGCGCAGAGGTCATCAGCCCGTGGATGCGCTCAGCTCGCAGCGTGAACAGCACACGCAGGGAGGAGTCGTAGACGGCCCCGCGGAAGGCACGGAAGGTAGTCATGGAGTCTGGTGTCCTCTCGGGAGATCTAGCTGGGGAGGTCGTCGGCGGGGATGAGTTCACGAGTCCCGTCGGCGGCGACGAGCAGCAGGTCGCCGCTACCGTCGTCGATGATGTGGCGTACGTCCGAGGTCGTCGGCACCTGGCCGACCTCCTCCGGTGTGCCGGTGGACAGATCGTAGCCGGTCAGCATGTTGTCGCCGGTGGTGGACACCCACATGACCTCACGCTCGGAGTCCCACAGCACCGCCCACGCGCCCTCGCCGGTGGGCACCGCCTGGGTGTGCCGGATGACGTCGGTGAGGGTGTAGACCAGCGCCTGGCCACGACGGGCGTCGGAGGCGACGAGCACCCCGTCGGGCTGCGTGCCGGCGGAGACCGTCCCCACGCCCTGGCCGATGCGCAGCGCGGCCACACGCGACTCATCGGCGATGTTGATGTCGGTGACGCTGGTCTGCTGCGCATCGATAAGCGCGGCGCGCCACTCCGCGTCACCGTCCTCGCTATCGGCGTTGCGGGTATTGCCGACGAGCTGCATGGAACTGCCGGTGGCGGTCATGTCCTCGGAGTTGGTCTCCTCGCCGTCGGCGTCGAACCAGTGGACGTCGCTGTCGGACTCCACGGTCAACGCCACCTTGCCATCGGGGTGCACCGCGGCGGCGGTCACGTCGCCGGGGGCCTCGAAGCTGCGGACCTCCTGGCCTTCGGCGTCGAGGATGCGCACGGTCGTCCCGCAGCCCAGGACGAGGCCGTCGACCGCACCGGTCAACGTTGTGCACGTGTCGTCAACGTCCACCGACGGCGCGGAGCCGGACGCCACGTCCTCCAACGGGCCGATCACCAGACGGCCCTGCTCCAGCGCGGCGATGGGGGCGGGGGAGTCTTCGGTGACGGACGTCCCCACGCCGGCGCGGACCAGGCCCAGCAGCGCCTCGCCGGAGTCGAGCGTGCCGGTCACGTCGGCGTCGTCGGAGATGTCGGGGGAGTCCAGCGGCTCGGCGGCGACGCCGACCACGGTCTCGCCGTCCTCGGAACCGTCGGTCCCGATCATCTGCTCGGCGCACCCCGACAACGTCACCAGCGGCACCATGGCCAGGGCCGCGACGGTCAGGGGCTTGGCCGGGCTCATCCGCGGCTGTGTCAACAGGCTTCTCACGCCAATTACGCTACTACACGCGGTGTGGGACTCCAGTCGGTGTCCAGCCGGTGTCTAGGCGGGGGGCTGTCGCGAAGTGATCGCGAAGTGACGACGAAGTGATGACGGGGTCGCGGCAAGGTACTCTCGTCAGCCATGGAGTTTTCCTCACATCTCGCCTCCGACGCCGGCGACGTCGTCACCACCACCGACATGGGGTGGTTGCAGACCATCATCCTCTCGATCGTCCAGGGGCTCACCGAGTTCCTGCCGGTGTCCTCCTCAGGGCACATGCGCATCGTCTCCCAGCTGATCTGGGGGGAGGACGCGGGCGCCTCCTTCACCGCCGTGATCCAGCTGGGTACCGAGCTGGCGGTGCTCGTCTTCTTCGCCAAGGACATATGGATGATCCTGTCGGCCTGGTTCGCCGGCGTCTTCGACCCGGCCAAGCGCGACAACCAGAACTACCGCATGGGCTGGATGGTCATCGCCGCGACGATCCCGGTCGGTCTGATCGGTTTCCTCGCCAAGGACCTCATCCGCGACAACCTACGCAACCTGTGGATCACCGCGATCGTGCTGATCCTGTTCTCCTTCGTCTTCATCTGGGCGGAGAAGGTCGGCACCCACCAGCGCAGCTACGACAAGCTCACCATGAAGGACGCCCTGCTCATGGGCTTCGCCCAGTGCCTGGCGCTGATCCCCGGGGTGTCCCGCTCGGGTGCCACGGTGTCCGCCGGCCTCTTCCTCAACCTCGACCGTGAGGTCGCCACCCGGTTCTCCTTCCTGCTGGCCATCCCCGCCGTCCTGGCGTCCGGCTTGTTCAGCCTGCCGGACGCCTTCGACCCCGCCGCCGGGCAGGCCGCCAGCGCACCCCAGCTGGTCGTGGGCACCGCCATCGCCTTCATCCTGGGCTATGTCTCGATCGCCTGGCTTCTGAAGTTCGTCGCCAACCACTCCTTCGCCTGGTTCGCTCTGTGGCGTATCCCGGTGGGTGTGATCGTGCTGATCCTGCTGGCCACCGGCATGATCAACGCCTGATCCCCACACCGGCCCCACCGGTGGCACGTTGCTGCGACCGGGGTGACTAGACTCAGGCCCCATGCGTTCCTGGCCCACCCCCGACGTCCCCACCCTCGCCGGTGACGGTGTCCCACTCTCTCTCCACGACACCGCCGCCGACCGCGTCCTGCCGGTCGACACCGGCACCCTGACCCCCTCCGGCGAGGTCGGTGTCTACGTCTGCGGGATCACCCCGTACGACTCCACCCACCTCGGCCACGCCGCCACTTATGTGACCTTCGACCTGGCGATCCGCCAGCTGCTCGACAACGGTCACGGCGTGCACTACGTGCAGAACATCACCGACGTCGACGACCCGCTGTTCGAGCGGGCCGAGCGCGACGGGGTGGACTGGCGCGAGCTCGGCGATAGCCAGATCGACCTCTTCCGTTCGGACATGGAGACCCTCTCCGTGCTTCCGCCGCGCGACTACATTGGCGCGATGGAGTCGGTCGATGAGGTCATCGACATGGTGGAGCGTCTGCTCGCCTCCGGTGCCGCCTACCGTCTCGACGACGAGTTCCCCGACGTCTACGTCGACTACACCTTCACCGAGCAGTTCGGTTACGAGTCGCGCTACGACGCCGAGACGATGGCCCAGTTCTTCGCCGAGCGTGGCGGCGACCCGGAGCGTCCCGGCAAGCGGCACCCGATGGACGCACTGGTCTGGCGCGTCCACCGCGACGGCGAGCCCGCCTGGGAGTCGCCCTTCGGCGCCGGACGTCCCGGCTGGCACGTGGAGTGCTCCGCCATCGCCACCAACCGCTTGGGCGCTTCCTTCGCTGTCCAGGGCGGCGGCAGCGACCTGCGCTTCCCGCACCACGAGTTCTCCGCGGCCCACGCCGAGGCCGCCCACGGTGTGGAGCGTATGGCCGGGCACTACGTGCACACCGGCATGATCGGTCTCGACGGCACGAAGATGAGCAAGTCGCTGGGCAACCTGGTGTTCGTCTCCCGCCTGACGGAGCAGGGCCACGACCCGGCGGCGATCCGTCTGGGCCTCTTCGAGGAGCACTACCGCAACGACCGCGACTGGTCGGACGCGGTGCTCGCCCGCGCCGAGCAGCGCCTGGCGCACTGGCGCACGGCGGCGGACGCCGCACTGGACGCCGAGACCGTCACCGCGGTGCGCGCCGCACTCGCCGACGACCTGGACACTCCGGGCGTCCTGCGCCTGCTCGACTCCTGGTGTATCGCCTGGAGTGATGCCGGGAGCAACGAGACACCGGAACCGGACGCACCGACGCTGCGCACCGTGTGCGCGGCCCTGCTGGGGGTGGCACTGTGAGCGAGTTCGTCGCCGCGACCGACGCGGCCCGTCAGGAATTCATCGGAAATCTGCGGTCCATGGCCACCGGCAGTTACCTGCGCGACGAGGACCGGGAGTTCTGGGAGGCCCCGTTCCCGGAGTCCGTGGTCGACGAAGCCTCCGAGATCCTGCACCGCCTGGTCTCCGGCGTGCGCGCCGACCCGACCGGGGAGGTCGTGCTGCAGGTCATCTCCGCGCACGACGCCCTGCGTGCCCTCAGCGACCGGCACGCCGGCGCGGTCTACGAGGACGAGGAGGTCGAGGACTTCCGTGCGCTGGTGACCGTGCTGTGCGAGGAGGTCGGCGCGGACTCCCACGAGGTGCTCGACGACCTCGACAGCATCATCGAGCAGGAGTAGCTAGCTCATCCGACCGGCTGCAGCAGCAGCGACTGGTTCGTCGAGCCGAGGGGGCCGCGGGCGTCGTGGAGGCGTCCGATGGTCAGCCCGATCCCGTCGGGTCCGAGGTTGGCCTCGGCGTGCACTCCGGTCCACCCGTCGCCGGCCCAACCCTGCCCAGGCAGGCGGTGCAGCGACACCGTGAGGTCGGTGTTCATGAACTGCCACTCGCGCGGGTCAAGGACGCGGTCGACGCCGTTGGTGGCATCCGCCACGGCCATCAGGGCGGTCCAGGGGGAGTCGGGGACACCGGCGACGACGGGGATCGTGCTGCGTATCCAGGCCTGGCTTCCTGAGCCGTACATCTCGATCGTGTCGATGTAGGGGCTCGCCCAGGCCTCGAGGAACTCGGTGGCGTCGGTGCACCGATCGCGGGGAAGCATCTCTGCGGCGCTGGGCACCTGCGGGTTCTCCACGGCGGTGGTGTCGGCCGTCCTTATCCACCACGCACTGCCACGCACGACCTCGCGGCCGGAAGTATCGGTGACGATGGCCTCCAGGTAGCTGATCCGGCGACCCGGGCGCACGACCCTGGCGGTGGTGCGCAGCCGTGCCACCGGCACGGCACCGAGCAGTTCGGTGGTGACGCGTACGAGGCGTCCTCCCTGCGGTGCGGCCTGCTCGAGGACGTGGGTGACCAGGGCGGACGGGGGAGCGCCGTGCTGCAGGTCCGGGCCCCAGGGGCTCACGGTGTGCGCGGTGGCGACGTAGTCGGTCCAGGTGGTCCCGAGATCGTCGGTGGTCACGGCGGCTGGCTCGAAGTAGGCAGGAGTGACGGAGGTCATGGAGGGCGATTGTATCGGCCGGTCACGTTGGCGGGCATGATGGGAGGAATGAAGGCGATTCTCTGGGACATGGACGGCACACTCGTCGACACCGAACCGCTGTGGGGTGAAGCGACGTATGCGATGGCCACGGCGATGGGCCGCGATCTGACCCCGGAGGTCCGGGAGTCGACGGTGGGCGGCACCGCCGACGGCACGGTGCGTCTGATCGCCCAGTGGGCCGGGCTGGAGCCCTCCGACGACGAGGTCGACGGGTGGATCACCTGGCTCTACAACCATGTCTCCGCCCTCTTCGCCAAGGGTCTGGAGCTGCGTCCCGGGGTCGCCGACCTGCTGGCCGAGGGCCACCGCGCCGGTCTTCCGATGATGGTGGTGACGAATACGTTCCGCACGTTGACGAACCAGGCGCTGGGGTCGATCGGCCACGAATTCTTCGTCGACTCGGTGTGCGGCGACGAGGTCGCCACGGGCAAGCCCGATCCCACGCCGTATCTATTGGCTGCCGACCGGCTGGGCCTGGCCCCCGACGACTGCCTGGTGATGGAGGACTCCACCAACGGCATGACCTCGGCAGTCGCCGCAGGGTGCCGGGTCGTAGGCCTGCCGGCCGACGGGACGGTAGTGCCGGCCGGCGCGGTGCCGGTGGCGGCGCTGCGTGGTGGGGAGCCGAATCTCGGGGGACTGGCCGTCGACGACCTGCGCGGCTTCTGGGAGCAGCTCGGTCGCACCCGGGTGCGGTGAGCTGGTGGGGTGAGCGGTCGGGGTGACCACATCGGCGCGGGAGTGCAGCTCTGTGACAGAATGAGTGCCGTGAAGAACTTCGACTCCCTGTTTGAGGAACTGTCCCAGCGCGCCGCGGATCGCCCCGCCGGCTCCGGAACCGTGGAGGCACTCGACGCCGGGGTGCATTTCCAGGGTAAGAAGATTGTCGAGGAGGCCGGTGAGGTCTGGCTCGCTGCGGAATACCAGTCCGACGACGAGCTCTCCGAGGAGATCTCCCAGTTGATCTACTGGCTGCAGGTTGTGATGGTCGGTCGCGGCCTGAACCCTGCCGACATCTACAAGTTCCTCTGAGAGGCGGCGTGAGTAATCCAGTGAGCAATCCAGAAAGCACCCAACCCGAGCTGCTGCGTGTCGCGGTCCCCAATAAGGGCTCGCTCTCGGAGACCGCCACGGATATCCTCTCCGAGGCCGGTTACCCGGGCCGCGGCGACTCCAAGTCCTTGACCGTGGTCGATGCCGAGAACGGTGTCGAGTTCTACTTCCTGCGCCCCAAGGACATCGCCATCTACGTGGCCAGCGGCCACCTGGACATGGGCATTACCGGCCGGGACCTGGCCGCCGACACCCGTGAGGAGACCGAGGAGCTCCTCGAGCTCGGCTTCGGCGACTCCACGTTCCGTTACGCCGCCCCCGCCGACCAGGAGTGGACGGTGGCGGGCCTGGAAGGACGCCGCATCGCGACATCCTACCCGAACCTCGTGCGCCGCGACCTGGAGTCCCGGGGCATCGACGCCACCGTCGTGCGCCTGGACGGCGCGGTGGAGATCTCGATCCGCCTCGGCGTGGCGGACGCCATCGCCGATGTGGTGTCCACCGGCCGCACGCTGCGCCAGCAGGGTCTGCGTCCTTTCGGAGACCCGGTGATCAGCTCGACGGCGGTCGTCGTGGGGCGTCGGGGTGCGCCTGTCGACGACCGTCAGCAGGTGCTGCTCAAGCGCATCGAGGGCATCCTGCACGCCCGTAACTACGTGATGCTCGATTACAACTGCTCCCGCGACATCCTCGACAGCGCCGCCGCGGTCACCCCGGGCCTGTCGGCACCCACGGTCTCCCCGTTGGCCCAGGACAACTGGGTGGCGGTGCGCGCCATGGTGCCGCGCAAGGATGCCAATACCCTGATGGACAATCTCTCGGCGCTGGGTGCCGAGGCGATCCTCGCCAGCGACATCCGCATCGCCCGAATCTGACCCTCTGCCCCTTTTATCCCTTTCACCCCTTTTCCCGAAAGGCCACGACCTCCCATGACCGTCCCCGAGTACCGCCCCGAGTCTTCACCGGTCACGTCCTCGACCCAGCTGATCACAGCGGCTGAGACACATTCGCTCAGCGCCCACGCCGCCGATACGTTCCGCACCGAGGAGGATCTGCTGGGCACCATGCAGGTGCCCGAGCACGCCTACTACGGTGTTCACGCACTGCGTGCGGTGGACAACTTCCAGATCTCGCGGACCACGCTGAACCAGCTGCCGGAGTTCATCCGCGGCATGGTGCAGGTCAAGAAGTCGGCGGCGCTGGCCAACCAGCGCCTGCACACCCTGCCGACCTGGAAGGCCGACGCGATCGTCTGGGCGTGTGACCGGATCCTGCTCGACCACCGGTGCATGGACCAGTTCCCGATCGACGTCTACCAGGGTGGCGCGGGCACGTCGACAAACATGAACGTCAACGAGGTCGTGGCCAACCTCGCCTTGGAGTACCTCGGCAAGCCCAAGGGCAGCTATGACGTGATCAACCCCAACGATGACGTCAACATGGGTCAGTCCACCAACGACGCCTACCCGACGGGCTTCCGCCTGGGCATCCACACGGCCTTCCAGGACCTGATCCGTCACCTCAGCGCGCTGGAGCGCGCCTTCTCGAATAAGGGCGACGAGTTCCGTGACGTGATCACCATGGGCCGTACCCAGCTGCAGGACGCCGTGCCGGTGAGCCTGGGCGACGAGTTCACCGCCTTCGCCCAGAACCTGTCGGAGGAGCAGTCCCAGCTCGATCGGGCCGCCGGTTTCATGCTGGAGGTCAACCTCGGCGGTACGGCGATCGGCACGGGTGTCAACGCCCACTCCGGTTACCGCGCCGAGGTCATCGAGGCGCTGCGTGAGGTCACCGACCTGGACATTGTCTCGGCCAATGACCTCCTCGAGGCCACCAGCGACACCGGCGCGTACGTCAATGCCAGCTCGGTGGTTAAGCGTGTGGCGATGAAGCTGTCGAAGATCTGCAACGACCTTCGCCTGCTGTCCTCGGGCCCGCGTGCCGGGCTCAACGAGATCAACCTGCCGGAGCGTCAGGCGGGGTCGTCGATCATGCCGGCGAAGGTGAACCCGGTGATCCCGGAGGTCGTCAACCAGATCTGCTTCAAGGTCTTCGGCAATGACGTGACCATCTCGATGGCCGCGGAGGCCGGCCAGCTGCAGCTCAACGTGATGGAGCCGGTGATCGCGCAGTCGTTGTTCGAGTCGATCCGTCTGCTCGCCCGCGCCTGCACCACGCTGCGCACGCTGTGCGTGGTCGGTGTCACGGCGAACGAGGAGGTGTGCCGTTCCTACGTGGAGCACTCCATCGGTATCGTCACCTACCTGAACCCGCTGATCGGCCACCACAACGGCGACTTGGTCGGCAAGGAGTGCGCGCGGACCGGAAAGTCGGTGCGCGAGGTCGTACTGGAGCGCGAGCTGCTCGATGCCGAAACCGTCGACCAGGTGTTGAGCAAGGAGAACCTGCTGCACCCGGTGTGGCGCGGAAAGCTCTACGACAACTGACACCGGGCACCGCCTCACTACGGGGGTGTTCCCCAGGTGTCCCCAGTCGGGGGTGAGATACCACACTGCGCCCACACGATTGGTTTTCATGACTAATATTATGGGCGTGACAAACCCTGCCGACACCACTGCCAGCACCAACAACACCATACCGAGCTACCGATCAGCACTGGGGGAAATTCCCTGGTCACGGCGACACGTCGCCGTTGTCCGGGACGAGGGGAGGTCGGACGACTCGGCCCGATCATGGGCCCTCAGCCTGCCCCACGGACTCACCGAGGGCCGGGTGCTCGACGGCCCCGCCGCCGCACACCCCCCGAACGCGGGGTTCCAGAAGATCTTCGTCGTCGACCCCGGCGAGACCCACCGCCATCACCTGGCCCGCGTCTTCGGCATCCGCTCCGGCGATGATGCCCTCGAGGCCGTCGACCACCGGCTCTCTAGTGCCGGGGACCCCGCCTATCAGTCACAACACGGCACCCTGGTTGACCTGTGCGCCACCCCGTGGTCGGAGCGTCCGGCGGCCCATACGGTGCTTGGCCCGGTTGCTCCCGAATCCCACCACGTGATCGTGCCCTTCCTGCAGCCCGAGGCACATCAGGCTCTTCCCCCGACCCCGCCGCAGGACATCTGCGCCTGGGACATCTCCGTCGCCGTGCACCTGCTGTGGTTGGCCCACGGTGGGGGACTGCTCACGGAAGAGCAGTGCGCCGGGCCGCTGAGCCGCGCACTAGCGATGGCACAGGACTCCTACGACAACTGGGCGGACTACGCCGACGGCGTGGTCGTCGGCAGGGCGGTGTCCGACGGCCGGCTCGACGACTCCTGCCACCGCATGGTCCAGGACACCGCCCTGGCCCTGAACCACCCGGACTCGCCGTGGTTCCGCCTGAACCTGCAGGGGTAACCTGGCGGTCATGCTCCCTGACCTCGTGACCCCGGTCCATCGGTCCGCACTACGCTCGATCGCCCGGGTCGTCGACGAGACCGCCACACCCACCCCGCAGGACGAGGCACTGCAGGCGGTCACCACGCAGCTGCGCGCCACCCCGGCGCTGGTACTCACCGGTGCCGGGGTGTCCACGGATTCCGGGGTCCCAGACTACCGCGGCCCGTCGGGGTCGTTGACCCGCCACCGGCCGATGACCTACCAGGAGTTCCGCCACGACCCGGACGCCTCACACCGCTACTGGGCGCGCTCCTTCGTCGGCTGGCGTCGTATGGCCGCCGCACGGCCTAATCTCACCCACTACGCGCTCGTCGAGCTTGAGCAGGCGGGTTTGGTCACCGGGGTGGTCACACAGAACGTCGACGGACTGCACGCCGCCGCCGGCTCGCACAACCTGCTCAGCCTGCACGGGGACCTAGCGCGGGTGACCTGCCTGGACTGCGGGCACCTCGAGGACCGCCCGTCGTTGGACGCCCGACTGGAGGAACTCAACCCGGGCTACGCCGAGAGCATCCGGCTGGACCCCTCACAGGTCAACCCGGACGGCGACGTCAGCCTCGACGAAGCCCACGTCCGCGAGTTCCGCATGGCCGGGTGCCGGCGGTGCGGCAGTATCCTGCTCAAGCCGGACGTCGTCTACTTCGGCGAGCCGGTGCCGGCCGAGCGCAAGCACCGTGCGAGCGCCATGCTGGACGCGGCGTCCAGCCTGCTGGTCGTCGGCTCGTCACTGGCGGTGATGAGCGGGTACCGCCTGGCGTTGGACGCCGCGCGCCAGGGCAAGACGGTCGCGGTGATCAACGGAGGGCCGGGCCGCGCCGACCGCCGGGCCGACGTGCTGTGGCGCACCCCGGTGGCCCCGGCGTTCCTCTCGCTGCTCGACGCTCTCGACCTCTCCTGAGCGCTCAGGCGAACTCCTCAGGCAAACTCCTCCGGCACCCCGGGGTACTCCGGCGGGGTGCCGCCGAAGGCGGGGCAGATGGACTGGAAGGTGCACCAGCCGCAGAGCTTCGAGGTCTTCGGCGCGAAGTTCCCACTGCGTGCGTCGGCCCCGATCCTCGACCAGAGATCGCCAAGGTCGCGTTCCACGTAGTTGAGTTCCGCCGGGGTGGGGGAGAGCACCATGTCATCCTGCACCTTCAGGTACATCAGGCGCAGCTGCTCGGGGATGTGGTCGAACAGGCGCCACCACACCAGCGCGTAGAAACGCATCTGGAACACCGCCTGCGCAGAGAACCGGGGGATGGGTTTCTTGCCGGTCTTGTAGTCGACCACCCGGACCTGGCCGGTGGGGGCCACATCGACACGGTCGATGAACCCGCGCACCGGCACACCATTGGGCAGGGTGGTGTCCACGAACTTCTCCACGGAGTCGGCGTCGAACCCGCCCGGGTTCTCCATCTGGAAGTACCCCTTGACCAGGGAACGGGCCTCCACGAGGAAGTCCATGGTGGTGTCCTCGGGCACCAGCTCGTCGAGCTGTGGGTCCTCTGCCTTCATCTGCGTCCAGTGCGGGGAGAGCATCTTCACCGCCGCCGGGTAGGTGCGTTCCTCGCGCGGCATGCCGTGCAGGTCCTCGAGCACGGCGTGCACGAGCGTGCCCTTGACCTGGGCGACGGTACTCGGTTCGGGCAGGCGGTCGATGGCGCGCAGCCGGTAGAGCAGCGGGCACTGGCGGTAGTCGCCAACGCGCGACGGGGACAGGGCGAGGGGACGGCGGCTCACAGGTGTTCCAGCATCTTTCCGGGGTTGAGAATTGCGGTCGGGTCGAGGGCGCTCTTGACCGCGCGGTGCAGGGCGCGGTTGCCCGCGTCGATCTCGGAGGGCAGCCAGGCGGCCTTCAGCGCGCCGACGCCGTGCTCGCCGGTGATCGTGCCGCCGAGTTCCAGGCCCAGGGCCATGATGCGGTCGAAGGCGGTGGTTGCCGCGGCGACGGAGGCCTCGTCGGCGAGGTCGTAGAACACCGAGGGGTGGACGTTGCCGTCGCCGGCGTGGGCGACCAGACCCACGGAGGTTCCGGTGTCGTCGCGGATGGCCTCCACGCCGGCGCAGAAGTCTGCCAGCCGACTGCGCGGGACGCACACATCGTCGATCATTTGCCCGCCGCCGTGGGTGGAGGCGTAGCGCTCATTGGCAACCTGCACGGCACGCCGGGCGGAGACGAGCAGATCGGAGTCGACCGGGTTGTCGGCGAAGGCGACGTCCACCGCGCCGTGGGCCTCGGCGACGGCGGCAAAGGCGCGGGTGTCGTCGGCGGCGGTGGTGGCGTCCGACTGCATGAGCAGCACGGCGCCCACGGAAGCGTCCAGCCCGAAGTCACCGACCTCACCGAGCAGCCCGATGGTCATGCCGTCCATCATCTCCAGCATCGACGGGGACGCCCCGGTCGCCATGTAGGCGGCCACGGTCTGCACCGCGGCACCGACGCTGGGGAACGTAGCCAGCGCGCTCAGCGGGTCGGTCCCTAAGGGCACGACCTTCAAAGTAGCCTCCACGATCACCCCGAGGGTTCCCTCGGACCCGGTGAGCAGGGACACCAGGTCCAGGCCCGCCACGCCCTTGACGGTGCGCTGGCCCAGCCGGGTGAGGGTGCCGTCGGCGAGCACCACGGAGATCTCGCGGACGTACTGGCGGGTCACGCCGTACTTCACGCAGCACATGCCGCCAGCGTTGGTGGCGATATTGCCGCCGACCGAGGAGATCGCCACCGATCCTGGGTCCGGCGGGTAGGCGAGACCGCGGGGACGCAGCGCGTCCTTCAGGTCCTTGTTGATGATGCCGGGTTCCACGGTGACGGTCATATTCGCCTCATCGACCTCCAGCACCCGGTCCATGGAGGCCACGGACAGCAGGATGCAGCCGTCCACCGCGCATGCGCCACCGGACAGCCCGGATCGCGCACCCTGCGGCACCACGGGGACGCCGAGGGCGTGGGCGAAACGCATGGTCGCGACCACGTCGTCGACGCACCCGGCGCGCACGAGGGCCAGTGCCGCGCCGTCGGCGCGGTGCGCAGACTGGTCGGTGGCGTAGGACGCCAGGACGTCGGCGTCGGTGCTCAGCGAGCCGGTGAGCCGGCCGCGCAGCTCGGCGAGACCAGTATCGAGACCAGTAGCAGTGTCCGTCACAGGTGCTCCAGCATCTTGCCGGGGTTGAGGATCCCGGTCGGGTCCACGGCGGCCTTGATATCGCGGTGCAGGCGTCGGCTGCCCTCGTCGAGTTCGGTGGCCAGCCAGTGACTCTTCAGGTTGCCGACGCCGTGCTCGCCGGTGATGGTGCCGCCGAGTTCGAGGCCCAGCGCCATGATGCGGTCGAAGGCGTCCTGCGCGGCGGCGACGGAGGCCTCGTCGGAGGTGTCGAAGAAAACTGACGGGTGCATGTTGCCGTCGCCGGCGTGGCCGATCACGGTGACCTGGGCGCCGGTGGCGGTGCGCACGTCCTCGATACCGTCACAGAACTCCGCCATGCGGGAGCGCGGCACGCAGACGTCGTCGAGGAGCTGTCCGCCGCCGTGGGCGCGGGCGTAGTGCTCCCAGGCGGGCTGGGCGGAGCGCCGGGCGGCGACGAGGAGTTCGGAGTCCACGGCGTTGTCGGCGAAGGCCACGTCGATCGCCCCGTGCTCACCGGCGACGGCGGCGAAGGCCTCGGTGTCGTCGGCGGCGGTGGTGGCGTCCGACTGCATGATCAGCACCGCGCCGACGGAGGCGTCGAGCCCGAAGTCGCCGAGGTCGTTGACCATGGCGATGGTGGCGGCGTCCATCATCTCCAGCAGCGACGGCGCAGCACCGGTCGCCATATAGGCCGAGACGGCCTCGGCGGCGGCGCGCACGGTGGGGAAGGTGGCCAGCGCGCTCAGCGGGTCCGCCCCCAGGGGCACGACCTTCAGCGTTGCCTCCACGATCACCCCGAGGGTTCCCTCGGAGCCGGTGAACAGGCTGGCGAGGTCGAGACCGGCCACGCCCTTGACGGTGCGGTGTCCCAGGCGGGTCACCGTCCCGTCGGCGAGCACCACGGTGAGTTCGCGGACGTACTCGCGGGTCACGCCGTACTTCACGCAGCACATGCCGCCGGCATTGGTCGAGATATTGCCACCGATGGAGCACATCGCGTAGCTGCCGGGGTCCGGCGGGTATGCCAGGCCACGCGGGCGCAGCGCGTCCTTCAGGTCCTTGTTGATGATGCCGGGCTGCACGGTGACGGTCATATTCGCCTCGTCAACCTCCAGCACGTGGGTCATCGACGCCAGGGAGAGCAGGATGCCACCCTCGACGGCGTTGGCCGCCCCGGAGATCCCCGAGCGTGCGCCCTGCGGCACCACGGGGACGCCATGGGCGTGGGCGAAACGCATCGTGGCGACGACATCGTCGACGTCCACCGCACGCACCAGGGCCAGCGGTGTGCCGACCGGGCTGTACAGCGCCTCGTCGGAAGAGTGGGTGGCGAGCACGTCGGGGTCCGTGCTCAGCGAGCCGGTCAGCTGGGCGGTGAGTTCGGCAAGATCGGGAAGGCTCATTCCCGTCACTGTAGTAGCCGGTGTCCTGGCGGTGTTCTGCCGGTGCTCGCCCGCCGTCACGGTTACCGTGGTGTGCATGCACAGCAACGCACTCGCCGGATCGTCGTCCCCGTACCTTCTTGCCCACGCCGACAACCCGGTCCACTGGCAACCCTGGGGTGAGCGTGCCTTCGCCGAGGCCCGCGAGCGCGATGTGCCCGTGCTGGTGTCCATCGGCTACGCCACCTGCCACTGGTGCCATGTGATGGCTGAGGAGTCCTTCAGCGACCCGCGGATCGCCCGGATCATCAACGAGACCATGGTGGCGGTGAAGGTCGATCGCGAGCAGCACCCGGACGTGGACGCCTACTACATGCAGGCCACGGTGGCGCTCAGCGGCCAGGGCGGGTGGCCCATGACCGTGTTCACCGACCCGGACGGACGCCCGTTCTTCGCCGACACCTACTTCCCGCCGGAGCCACGCCAGGGCCGCCCCTCGTTCTCCCAGGTGCTCGATGCGGTCACCCGCACGTGGACGACCGAGCGGGGCCGGGTCGACGAGATCAGCGCCCGGCTCAACGAGGCGATCGCCGGCGGCGAAGAGGAGAGTGACGCTTCTAGTGACGCCTCCTGGGCCGCGCAGGACGCAACGACGCAACTGCCCACCCGCATCGTGCAGCGCATGCGCGCCGCAGAGCACCCCACCGGCGGCTTCGGTGGGGCGCCGAAGTTCCCGCCGGCCGCCGCACTGCTGGGCCTGGTGCGCTGGGCCGAGCGCACCGAGTCGCCGGACGCCGCCACCGAGGTGCTCGACATCGTGGGACGTACCGTCGCCGCGATGCTGCGCGGGGGCCTCTTCGACGCGGTGGACGGCGGGTTCCACCGTTACTGCGTGGACGGTGACTGGACGGTGCCGCACTTCGAGAAGACCCTCTACGACAATGCCCTGCTGCTGCGCGCCCTGTCCGCCTACCTGGTGCAGCATCCCGACGACGCCCTGGCCGCCGAGGCCTGCGAACTGACCCGCGGCTTCCTTCGCCGTGATCTGCCTGCCGACCTGCCTACTGATGCACCCGACCTACTCGCCAGCGGACTCGACGCCGACACCGTCGTCGACGGCACCCGCGTGGAGGGCTACACCTACACCTGGGCACCCGGCGAACTCGAGTCCGTCGGGCTGACCGGCGAGGGCGACGTGGACGGGCGGGTGGTGCTCACCCGGCGCGAGGGCCTGCCCCTAGAGCCGGAGGTGCGCGAGGAGTTGCGCCGGGCGCGCGCCGGGCGGCCGCGTCCTGCAGTCGACGGCAAGGTCGTCACCGCGTGGAACGCGATGGCCGCGGTCGCACTCACCGAGGCCGGCGATCCGGAGGCCGGGGCACGCACCACCCTGGCGCTGTGGCACCACGCCGTGGATACCGGAATGGGCGACAGCGACAGCACAGTTCGCGGCGTCCTACGGTGCGCCGGCACCCCGCACGCCCCGGGCACCTTGGAGGACGGGGCGTGGTTGCTGCTGGCCCTCGTGCGGCTCTGGGAGCACCAGGGGCCGACCTACCGAGGGTTGGACGTGACGGGGTCGGTCTCCGAGCTGATCCGTCACCTGCAGGTGACCTTCCACCGCGGTGCGGGCACCTGGTACGACGCGGCCACACCCGTGGCGTCCACCGGGGTGCGTCCCCGCGACCCCTACGACGGGGCCACGCCCTCGGCGGTGGCGGTGCTGGCCGAAGCATTGAGCTTCGCCGGGGCGCTGGCGACGTCGATGGACGACGCGGACGTGCGCACCATGGGCTCGCGCTGGGCGGCGGAGGCCCGGCGCATCCTCGATGCCCACCGCGGGATCGTCGAGGGCCACCTCGCGCAGGCCGGCGGTTGGTTGTGCGCCCTGGAGTGCCACCTGGCGGGGCCGGTGCAGGCCACGGTGCGCGGCGCGTCCGGCACGCAGGTCACCGCGCTGCGCACCCAGCTGGGGACGTCCTGCCTGGTATTGGACGTCGCCCACGGTGCGCGCCTGGTCGGGGAGTCTGACGGCACCGCCGCAGTGGCGCAGGTGTGCCGGGCGGGGGTGTGCGGGCTCCCCGAGGCGCTGTGAGTAGCGTGGCGCGGTTGACCCGTTACACTGTCCGGGTCACTGCCACACCAACGTAAAGGGGAACCCCGTGGCCTACTCCGGCCCGTTCCAGCCCGGCGACCGGGTCCAGCTGACCGACGCCAAGCGCCGTCACTACACCATCACCCTGGAGACCGGCGGCAGCTACTTCACCCACAAGGGCGAGATCAGCCACGACGACATCATCGGCTCCGACGAGGGCACCGTGGTGGGTTCCCACGTCGGCGGCGAGTACCTGTGCTTCCGGCACCTGCTGGTCGACCACGTGCTGTCCATGCCGCGTGGTGCCGCGGTGATCTACCCCAAGGACGCCGCCCAGATCCTCGTGGAGGGCGACATCTTCCCCGGCGCGAAGGTCCTGGAGGCCGGGGCCGGCTCGGGTGCGCTGTCGATGACCCTGCTGCGCGCGGTGGGTGCCGACGGCCAGCTGATCTCCTACGAGATCCGTGAGGACCACCTCGACTACGCCGAGGCCAACGTCACCGAGTACATGGGGGAGCACCCGGCGAACTGGGACCTGCGCCTCGGGGACCTCAAGGACGTCACCGTCGCCGACACCGACGGGCCGGTCGACCGGGTCATCCTGGACATGCTCGCCCCCTGGGAATGCCTGGAGACCGTGCGCGACCTGCTGATCCCGGGTGGAGTGTTCATGACCTACGTGGCCACCGTGCCGCAGCTGATGAAGGTCATGGAGGGCATCCGCGAGCTCAAGTGCTTCACCGAGCCCAAGGCGTGGGAGTCCCTGGTGCGCGAGTGGAAGGTCGAGGGTCTGGCCACCCGACCGGAGCACCGGATGAACGCCCACACCGCCTTCCTGGTCTGGGCCCGACGCCTCGCCGACGGCACCGTGGCACCGCGGCCGCAGCGCCGGGCACGCAAGTAGCCCTGTGCCACTAGCCCCACCACCCCAATTCAGCGTTCCTGGATAGGCTACCTTTCCTTAACATGTAGAGTGGCGCTCTATGACGCAGCACTCCACGGACCAGAATCTCCATGACGGACCGACCGCACGTGTCGACTCCGGACCTGAGTCCTACCGCCAGCTGCAACTGGCCAACCGGACCCTGGGCACACGCAACGCCAAGCTCACCGAGATGCTCAAATCCAGCCGCGACAAGCTGGACGAACTCAACTCCCGGCTGGACGCCCTGGCCGACCCACCCAGCACCTACGGCATCCTGCTGGAGACCGGTGACGGCGGGCTGACCGCCGAGGTCCACACCGCCGGTCGCCGCATGCGCCTGCCCGTCAGCCCGCGGGTGTCCCCGGGCGAACTCACCCCCGGCTCCCTCGTGCGTCTGGGGGAGGGCCAGCAGGTCGTCGAGGTCTGCGGCTACGCCGACTCCGGCGATATCGCCACGGTGGTCGAGGTCGCTGACTCCGGGCGCATCGTCGTCGCCGACAAGCTCGGCGAAGAGACCTTGATGAAATGCGCCGGTGCCCTGACCTCGGAACTGGCCGCCAAGCAGGTCGGACCCGGCGACAGCGTGGTTGTCGATCGGCGCGCCGGGTACGCCTTCGAAGTGATCTCCCGGGCCGAGGTGGAGGACCTGGTGCTCGAAGAGGTGCCGGACGTGTCCTACACCGACATCGGCGGCCTGGAGAGCCAGATCGAACAGCTGCATGACGCCGTGGAGCTGCCCTTCCTGCACCCGGAGCTCTACCGCGACTACGGTCTGCTGCCGCCCAAGGGTGTGCTGCTCTACGGCCCGCCCGGCTGCGGCAAGACCTTGATCGCCAAGGCCGTGGCGTCCTCCCTGTCGCGCAAGATCGCCACCGACGCCGGCACCCCGGACGCCAAGTCCTACTTCCTGAACATCAAGGGCCCGGAGCTGCTGAACAAGTTCGTCGGCGAGACCGAACGCCAGATCCGGCTGATCTTCGAACGTGCCCGCAAGATCGCCTCCGCCGGGCAGCCGGTGATCATCTTCTTCGACGAGATGGAGGCCATTTTCCGTACCCGTGGCACCGGGGTGTCCTCGGACGTGGAGTCCACGGTGGTCCCGCAGTTGCTCGCCGAGATCGACGGTGTGGAGGGGCTGCGCAATGTGATCGTGATCGGCGCGTCCAACCGTGAGGAGCTCATCGACCCGGCGATCCTGCGCCCGGGGCGTCTGGACGTGAAGATCCGGGTGGAGCGTCCCGACCGGTCGGCGGCGGCCGACATCCTGGAGAAGTACCTCACCGCCGAGGTGCCGATGTCCGCGGGACTGGCCGCCGCCACCGGCGGGGCCGAGGCCGCCGCGGCACACCTACGCGCCCGGGTGATCGACAACCTCTACTCCGATGAGCGGGCATACCTGACCCTGCACTACGCCGACGGCACCCACTCCGACCTGTTCTTCCGCGACTTCACCTCCGGGGCGATGCTGGCCAATATCGTTGACCGGATCAAGAAGCTCGCCATCAAGGACGTGCTGCGCGGTGAGGGCGACGGTGTCACCGAGGCGCACGTTGACCTGGCCGTCGACGAAGAGTGCCGCGACAACGACGATCTGCCGGACACCACCAACCCCGCCGAGTGGGCCCGGATCTCCGGGCACTCCACCCGACGCGTCGTGGAGATCACCATGGCGGATAGAGCAGAGCGCGCTGAGCTCACTGGGACTACAGAGCGCGCAGAGGCAGGAGCAGCACGGTGACCGAGGAGCCCCGCCGCCTGATCGGAACCGAGACCGAGTTCGGCATCATCGCCCCGGACGACCCGCACGCCAGCCCCATCGAGACCTCCACGCAGGCCGTCATCGCCTACGCGGGGGCGACCGGTTTGGGGGTGAACCGGCGAACCCGCTGGGACTACACCGCCGAGTCGCCGCTGCGTGATGTGCGCGGCTTCGACCTGCGCCGCTACCGCACCGCACCGGTGATCGACCCGAATGCCCTGGGCTCGGCGAACGTGGTGACCACCTCCGGCGCGCGGTTCTACGTCGACCATGCTCACCCGGAGTACTCCTCCCCGGAGACCACCAACGCGTGGGACGCGGTGATCTGGGACAAGGCCGGCGAGCTGGTGATGCACGCCGCCGCTCAGGCCGCCGGCGAGGTGGAGGACCAGCCGGTGCTGAAGATCCACAAGAACAACGTGGACGGCAAGGGGGCGTCCTACGGCGCCCACGAGAACTACCTCTACCCGCGTTCCTATGACACCGCCGCGGTGCAGGCCGCCCTGATCCCGCACTTCGTGACCCGCCAGGTCTACACCGGTGCCGGACGTCTCGGCCTCGGCGCCGAGAGCCAGTCGCCAGGCTTCCAGCTCAGTCAGCGCGCCGACTACATCGAGACCACCGTGTCGTTGGAGACCACGCTGAACCGCGGCATCATCAACACCCGCGATGAGTCGCACGTGGGGGAGCGGTGGGCGCGGATGCACGTGATCATCGGGGATGCGAACCTCTCGGAGTACGCCACCTTCCTCAAGCTCGGCACCACCGCCCTGGTGCTCGACGCGGTCGGCGCCGGCGCGGACTTCTCCGACCTGGCCCTCTACGAGCCGGTCGCCGCGGTGCAGCAGGTCTCCCGCGACCTGGACTGCACCAACCCGCTGCGGCTCTACGGCAACAAGGAACTCACCGCGGTGCAGCTGCAGCGCGAGATCCGACGCCGAGTGGCCGAGGCCGTGCCCGCCGAGCGCAGGCAGCGCGGCGATGATCTCGTCCTGCAGGTGTGGGGGGAGATCCTCGACGACCTGGAGCGCGACCCGATGAGCACGGCCGACCGGCTGGACTGGACGGCGAAACTCTCCCTGCTCAACGGCTACCGTGCCCGCGGGTTGGAGTGGAACCACCCCACGATGGCAGTCGTGGACATCCAGTACCACGACATCGACCCGGCCAAGGGCCTGTACAACGCCCTGGTGCGCAAGGGACGCATGCGCACCCTGGTCCCCGCCGAGGACGTCGCCGCCGCCGCGGCGCACGCCCCGAGCGATACGCGCGCCTGGTTGCGCGGCGAGGTCGCCGGACGCTTCGCCGATGAACTGCTCGCCGCCAACTGGGACACGCTCGTCCTCGACACGCCCTACGGTTCCTCATCGACGACGCGCGTACTGCTCGCCGACCCGTTGGACGGTTCGGCCGCCCAACTGCGCGAGGCGCTGGCCGACGTCGCCGACGCCGCCGGGCTGGTCCGGGCGCTCGGGGAGGTCATTCCCGGCTCCCTCGCCGGGGTCGACTGCTAGTCTGTAGACGTCAAGAACGTGCGGTGAACATCACCTAACATCTCGTACCGACCTCGCGCTCGACGCGCGGGAAAATCGTGAAGGAAGTGGTTCCACATGGCAGCCGGATCAGGCTCGACGGGTGGCTCTAGCCAGGGCCAGGTGCACGGGGGCCGTGGCCCCTCCGACGAGGACGCCGGCACCACCGACCCCTCCGCCTCCGGCCAGGAGCAGCTGCGGGTCAGCGGCACCGACGACCTCCTCGACGAGATCGACGGCCTGCTGGAATCCAACGCCGAGGAGTTCGTGAAGTCCTACGTCCAGAAGGGCGGGCAGTAGTCACGTCCGGCGAGGTGTTCACCCGCAGGATCATGGGCCTGGAGACGGAGTTCGGCATCACCAGTGTGCTGGACAGCCATCGCCGGCTCGGCCCGGACGAGGTCGCCCGGCACCTGTTCGCCCCGGTGGTTGAGCGCTACCGCAGCAGCAACGTGTACTGGCCCAACGCCTCGCGGGTCTACCTCGACGTCGGCGCTCACCCGGAGTTCGCCACCGCCGAGTGCGACTCCTTGCACCAGCTCGTCACCTACGACAGGGCCGGGGAGCTGATCTTCCACGACCTGGCGTCGCGCTGCGAGGCGTCCCTCAATGAGCGCGGCATCGGCGGCAAGGTGTACCTGCTGAAGAACAACACCGACTCGGTCGGCAACTCCTATGGCTGCCACGAGAACTACCTGGTGGGCCGCGGTATGTCGCTGAAGAGCCTATCGGCGCAGCTGCTGCCCTTCCTGGTGACCCGCCAGCTGATCTGCGGGGCAGGCAAGATCAGCGTGCCCACCGCAGGAGCCCCGAACGAGAACTTCGGGCCGGGTTACTGCCTGTCCCAGCGTGCCGACCACGTGTGGGAGGGGGTGTCCTCGGCGACGACGCGCTCGCGTCCGATCATCAACACCCGCGATGAGCCGCACGCGGACTCCTCCCGCTTCCGCCGCCTGCACATCATCGTCGGCGACTCGAATATGTCCGAGACCACCACCGCGCTGAAGGTCGGTTCCACGCTGCTGGTGCTGGAGATGATCGAAGCGGGGGTGGCCCTGCCGGACTGCGAGCTGTCCAACGAGATCCGCTCGATCCGGGAGATCGCCCGCGACTTCACCGGCACCACGCCCCTGGAGCTGCGCAATGGTGGCACGGCCACACCTCTCGGCATCCAGCGCGCCTTCCACGCCGCCGCAGTCGACTGGCTGGCAGATCGGCAGGAGGACGCCTCGGGGACCGGCACCCCGAACTCCCAGCTGGCCCCGGTCGTCGACCTGTGGGGTCGGGTGCTCGACTGCGCGGAGTCCGGCGACTTCTCCGGCGTGGACACCGAGATCGACTGGGTGATCAAGAAAAAGCTGCTCGACCGCGTCGCCGAGCGTGGCGGCCTCGACATCACCGACCCGCGTCTGGCGCAGGTCGACCTGACGTACCACGACATCGACCCGCAGCGCGGCCTGTTCCACATGCTCGCCCGCCGCGGGCAGGTCGCCACGCTCACCGACCCAGACGAGGTCGCCGCCGCCGCGCACATCGCTCCGCAGACCACCCGCGCGGCGGTCCGCGGTCGCTTCCTCGCCGCCGCTGAGACCAGTGCCCGGCAGACGACCGTGGACTGGACCCGGCTGAAGGTCAATGGCGACGGCGGTGCCGAGATCGTCCTGCCCGATCCCTTCGACCCCACTGCCGACGGGCTCGATGACCTGCTGGATATCCTGCACGCCGAACCGAGCACCGAACCACACGGGGACCGGCCGTGACCGCGCGCAACCGTCCGACGAAAGTGCACTGGGATCCCGCGTCCTCGCGCCTTCTCAATCTCATTTTCGCCTTGTCGGAGCGTCCCCGCTCCCTGGCGTGGCTGCACGGCCACGTCGACGGGTACACCGGCGAGATGGATGCGGTTCGCCGGCGCTTCGACCGGGACCGGGCACTCATTGATGAACTGGGCCTCAGCATGGTCGAGTCCACCGGCACCGACTCCGACGGCGCACCGGAGCTGCAGTATCACCTCGACACGGTCACGAGTTTCCTGCCGGACCTCGAACTTAGCGACGCTCACTGGCAGGCATTGCGTCCGGCGGCGCAGTGGGTGCCGAATGAGTCGCTGGCCGACCCGGTACGCCACGCACTGCAGAAGCTCTCCACCGTGGCCCCGTCGTCCGACGCCGAGGTCGGCCCGGGTTTCTCCGCCGCCGTGCCCGATGCGGTCGACATCACCGACGCCGACATCAGCGCGATCAACCTGGCCCTTGACCGCAATCTGAGCCTGCGGTTTCACTACTGGCCCGCGCTGACGAAGGACCCCCAGGTCCGTCACCTCGACCCGTGGGGCGTCGCCGCCGTCGACGGTCGGCTCTATCTCACCGGCCACGACACCGACCGCGGCGAACAGCGGACCTTCCGACTCTCACGCATCGCCGACCTCGAGGCGACCGCCACCCTGATCCGTCACCACGCGCCGAAGCGTCCGGTCGCCCACCTGGTGGGCGAGGGGCTGCGCGCCTCGTCGACGACGGTGACCGCACGCATGCGCTTCCTCACCGACGGCGCCCAGGAACTCCGCTCGCTCGCCACACCGGCCGGGCACGACGAGTACACCGTCGGCCCCGTCGACCGGCGGTGGCTGATCCGCACCGCAGCGTCCTATGCCACCGATGCTCTGGTGGTGGAGCCGCCGGACGTCGTCGCCGACATCATCACCCACCTGGAGGACGCGGTGCGGACCTTTGGCGGAGCAGAGGAGCAGGCATGACTGGAGCATCAGGAACACAGGTACCGCGCCGCCGCACCGTCGGCTACACCGTCTGGCAGGTACGCCGCGTGCTCGCCGTGACCGCGTGGATGCGCCAGCACCCGGACGGCTCGCTGATGGCCGCCGCCGCCCAGTTCGGGGTGGGTGTGCCGCAGCTGCGCTATGAGCTCAATCAGGCGTCGTCCTGCGGCCTTCCGCCGTACTTGCCGGGGTCGCTGCTGGAATTCCAGACCTCCGGAATGCACGCGCACGTGGTCAATTCCCTGGGGATGGACTATGCCCCGGCGTTGACGTCCGCCGAGTCCGGCGCACTGCTGCTGAGCCTGCAACGCCTGGCCAGCGTGGTCACCGGCCCCGGGCGCGAGGCGGTGGAGTCGGCCGCCGCGCTGGTGCGCGATCTGCAGCAGGACCTTCGCGACCGTCGTGACCGGTTCACCCCGGACGAGTTCACCACCCCGGCCCGCCCCGCGGCGGACCTCACCACGCAGGACGCCGGACGCGGCGACGGGGGAGAGGACGCCACGTCGGCCGCCCTGGCCCGCAACCTGCCGGCGTTGCGCGAGGCCGTGACCTCGCGACGGTGGGTCGAGCTGACCTACCGTTCGGCATCCTCGGACACGGTGCGCACCCGCACGCTCGTGCCGGACCAGCTGGAGTTCATCGACGGCCAGGCCTACTTCTGGGCACGCGAAGATGGCACCGACCAGCGGTGCTTCAACGTCTCCCGAATGTCGCAGGTCACGGTGACCGAACGCGAGGCACCAGCGGTGCTGGAGAGGGTGATCGACACGTCCGACCCCTTCGGTTTCGACCGCGACGGCCAACACTGGGCGGAGATCGAGTTAGAGGACGACGCGGCGTGGATGTTCGAGTACCTGCCGATCTGGCAGGTTGATGAACCAGGTCCGTTGCGCGCGGCGATTCCGGACACCGGCGACTGGCTCGAGCGCTTCCTGCTGGCATATGCGCCGACGATCCGCGGCGCCGTGCCCAAGGACGGTGAGCGTGATCTCGCACACCGTGTGGCCCGTCGGGCGAGTGCCGCGCTGGAGGCCTACCGCTCTCTGGCGTAGTGTTACCGGTGACTGATTCATGCGACGGAAAGGCCGGTACCCATGGGTACACAAGAAATCCTCATCATCCTGGTCGTTATCCTGCTTTTGTTCGGTGCCACGAAACTGCCTACCCTGGCACGTTCCGCGGGCCAGTCCTTGCGCATCTTCAAGTCGGAGATGAACGAGATGAAGAAGGACGGCACCCCGACCGCCGTTGAATCCACCACTGCCGAATCGACACCCGCCGATCCGACCGTCGTCGATGGCGAGGATCTCGGCAACAAAAACGGCAATAAAAACGAAGCCTGACCGGCCTAGGAGAAGACACACCTCATGCCCAGCCCCACACAGCTACTGATCGTCGTCCTCGTGCTCGTCCTACTGTTCGGTGCCTCGAAGCTGCCCAACATGGCCCGCTCCATGGGTCGTTCGATGCGCATCTTCAAGTCCGAGATGAACGAGATGAAGAAGGACGGCGAGACCGTCACCGAGACTCCCGCCGTCGAAAGCGCCGTGGAAAGCTCCGCTGTCGCGGATCCCGAGATCAAGCCGTCGCAGGTCCGGGCCACCGACAAGGACGGTCTGAAGGCCACCCCGACCACCAATGACTGACAGTTCTTCCGACACTCCTCGACGAGTCCGTGTGCCAGGCACACGTGGCTCGTCGAAACGACGTCGCCGCCCGACTGAGGCGGAGATGTCGCTCATCGAGCACCTCAAGGAGCTTCGTCGACGCATCCTCGTCGCGCTGGCGGCAATCGCCGTCGGCACGGTGCTGGGGTACATGTGGTACGGCAATGGCATCTTTGGCACCCCGAGTCTCGGCGACCTGCTCAAGGAGCCCTACTGCAACATTCCCCCGGAGATGCGGTTCGGTGGGGAACTCACCAATGAGTGCCGGCTGCTGGCCACGAGCCCGTTCGAGATGTTCGTTCTGCGACTGAAGATCGGCTTCCTCGCCGGGTTGGTGCTGTCCGCCCCGGTCTGGCTGATGCAGTTGTGGGGTTTCATCACCCCGGGGCTGAAGAAGAATGAGAAGAAGTGGACGCGGGCCTTCGTCACCGCCGCGACGACGCTGTTCGTCCTCGGTGCCGTCCTCGCCTACTTCGTGCTCTCCTTCGGCCTGGACTTCCTGCTCACCATCGGTGACGAGACCCAGATTGCGGCGCTTAACGGTACGTCGTACTTCAACTTCCTGCTGACCCTTCTCCTCGTCTTCGGCGTGAGCTTCGAGGTCCCGCTGATCACCGTGATGCTCAACTTCATGGGAATCCTCAGTTATGAGGCAATGAAGGACAAGCGGCGCTACATCATCCTGATCCTCTTCATCCTCGCCGCCTTCGCGACTCCCGGTGGCGACCCGATCTCCATGCTGGTGCTGGCGCTGTCGATGTGCCTGATGATGGAGATCGCGATTCAGATCGCCCGGATCAACGACAAGCGCCGTGCGAAGAAGGCCGGTGTGGACGGTCTTGGCGGCCTGTCTGAGGATCTCGACGATGAGTCCGCCTCCTCGATCGCACCCGCTGCTCCGCTGGCCGCACCCCGCGCCACCGCGGCGCCGACCCCGACGAACACCCCGACGAATACTTCGACAACCACCAGGATGGACCAGAACAATCTCGACGACCTCCTCTGACGCGACTAGCACCGACGGCCCCGACGGCCCCGAGCTGCCGGCAGCCGTCGCCGCCTTCGCCGCCGCGTACCCCTTCCCGCTGGACGAGTTCCAGCTCACCGCCGCCACGTCCGTCGCCGAGGGACGCGGCGTCCTGGTCTGTGCACCCACCGGTGCCGGTAAGACGGTGGTGGGGGAGTTTGCCGTGCACGAGGCGATCCGCCGCGAGGGCACGTGCTTCTACACCACCCCGATCAAGGCGCTGAGCAACCAGAAGTACCACGACCTCGTCGCCCGCTACGGCGAGGACCGGGTCGGACTGCTCACCGGCGACGTGAGCATCAACGGCAACGCACCGGTGGTCGTGATGACCACCGAGGTGCTGCGCAATATGATCTACGCCGACTCCGACCGGCTGGACTCGCTGACCCACGTGGTCATGGACGAGGTGCACTTCCTCGCCGACCCGTCGCGCGGGCCCGTGTGGGAGGAGACCATCCTCAACCTCGACCCGCGGGTGATCCTGGTCAGCCTGTCGGCGACGGTGAGCAACGCCGAGGAGTTCGGCGCCTGGCTCTCCACCGTCCGCGGACGCACGGACCTGGTGGTCACCACGCACCGTCCGGTGCCATTGCACCAGTCGATGATGGTGGGTTCGCAGATCCTGCCGCTCTACGGTGACGGCAAGAACAGCAGGGACGGCAGAGACGCCGACGTCAACCGCGCCGTCGTGGCCGCGTGCAGCCGCGCCGAGGAGTCGGGACGCCGCCAGGGCCCGAAGCGTGCGGACGTCGTCGCGCAGATGCGGGCGGCGTCGATGCTGCCGGCGATCTACTTCATCTTCTCCCGCGCGGGCTGCGACGGTGCGGTCCGTCAGCTGCTCGTCGACCGGGTGCGGCTGACCACCGACGCCGAGCGCGACGAGATCCTCGCCGCGGTGGACAAGGGTGTCGAGGGCATCGCCACCGAGGACCTCGGGGTGCTGGGCTTCCGCCAGTGGCGTCGGGCGTTGGGCAACGGTTTCGGCGCCCACCACGCCGGGATGCTGCCGGCGTTCCGGCACATCGTGGAGGACTTGTTCTCCCGCGGGTTGCTCAAGGTCTGCTTCGCCACCGAGACCCTGGCGTTGGGCATCAACATGCCGGCGCGCACGGTGGTGCTCGAGAAACTGATCAAGTTCAACGGTGAGGCCCACGTGGACCTCACCCCGGGGCAGTACACGCAGCTCACCGGGCGTGCCGGTCGCCGCGGCATCGACGTCGAGGGCAATGCCCTGGTGCTGTGGTCCAAGGGTATCGACCCGTACGCGGTGGCGAACCTGGCGCAGACGCGTACCTACCCGTTGGACTCCACCTTCCGCCCCGGCTACAACATGGCGGTGAACCTGATCTCCACGAAGGGCTACACCGACTCCCACCGGTTGCTGGACCGTTCGTTCGCCCAGTACCAGGCGGCGTCCACGGTGGTCGAGCAGGCGGAGCGTGCCAGCCGTCGCCGCCGCGACCTGTCCAGTCTCGAACGGGACCTGTCCAAGGCCCTGTCCTCCCTCAAGGGCACGCAGGTCGGCGTCGACGACGTCATCGAGTACGCCGGCCTGCGCCGGGACCTCACACTGGAGGAGCGTCGGGCGAAGAAGGACTCCGCCTCCGACCGCCAGGCAGAGACCGCACGTCTGCTGTCGAGCCTGTCGGTCGGCGACATCATCGCCCTGCCGACCGGACGCCACCCGCAGATCGCGGCGGTGGCACGCGGCGACTCCGACCACCATCGTCCCCGCCCGTGGATCATCACCGAGGACGGCTGGTGTGGGCCGGTCACCGCCGAGACCTTCGGCAACGTCCCGGTGCCGTTGGGGCACATGTCGCTGCACAAGGGCGTGCAGCGCAGTCCGAAGCGCAATGCGCGCGCCGTCGCGTCGAACCTGCGCAAGCAGAAGGTCGACCGTCCGCGCGTCCTCAAGCCGAAGGCGAAGGGCGGTTCGCGCAAGGCCGCCGAACTGCGCGACCAGGTGCACGTCCATCCCGTGCACCTGCTCAAGGAGCGCGAGGACCTGGTGCGACCGGCCGAGCGGGTCGTCGCCGCCCGGCGCACGCTGGAACGTGAACTGGAGGTCACCGCCCCGGAGACCGAGTCGCTGTCGCGGACCTTCGACCGCATCCTGGACCTGCTCGGGGAGCTGGACTTCATCGAGCAGGACGCCGCGGCACCGTCCTCCGACCGCACGAGCACGCGCATCACCGCCGAGGGGCGCCGCCTGGCGCAGGTGCACCACGAGTCCGACCTGCTGGTCGCCCAGTGCCTGCGCCGTGGGGTGTGGGACGACCTGGACCCGGCGGAACTCGCCGCGGTGGTGTCGACCTGCGTCTTCGAGAACCGACGGGAGAGCGAGGGACGCCACGAGGACGGTGTGCCCACCGAGGCGCTGGCCGACGCGGTCAGCGCGGTATTCCGCATCCACGGCGAGCTCGTCTCCGACGAGGCCCGCCACCGGTTGCCGTTGACCCGCGACCCGGACCTCGGTTTCGCCACGGCGGTGCACCAGTGGGCCGCCGGTGCCCCGCTGGACTACTGTCTGCGCGCCGCGGAGGCCTCCGGGGCGACGTTGAGCGCCGGCGACTTCGTGCGCTGGTGCAACCGGGTGGTCGACCTGCTGGAGCAGATCCGTCACACCGGTTATTCCGACTCGGTGAAGGCGTCCGCCCGCAAGGCGGTGCCGGCGATCCGGCGCGGCGTGGTGGAACTCGGCGCCTGACACGTCCAGCGCCTGACACGTCCAGCGCAACCACAGCGGACCCCAACCCGCTGCGGCGTTTCGCCCACTACGCTCGACACCCATGTCACGTTCTCAGCCCGTCGTCATCCGTAGCCGGGGTATCGGCGAACCGGTGCCCGGCCCCACACTCTGCGCGGTCACCGACCGGCTCCCGGACTCCTGGACGTGCCTGGAGAACCCGTGGTTGGCGCAGTACGGGCCCGCCGGGGAACGCCTGGAAGGCACCGTGCCGTTCCTCGATGCCGTGGAACGCGGGGCCGACGACCTCGTCGCACTCGTACGCGCCACCACCGATCCGGGCCCTCCCGTCGTCCTGCTGGGCTACTCCGGTGGGGCGGTCGTGGTGCACCGCGCCTTGGAGCGCCTCGACGCCGCGGACCGTGACCGGGTGATGGCCGTCGGCTTCGTCTCCGACCCGGAACAGCCTCGCGGGACCACCGGGGACCCGACGCGCTACGGCATCCGTGGCGAGTCCCCGGTGCCGGACGTGCCGGCACGGTGGGCGGCCGCCCCGGACGACGGCATCTGCCTGTGCCCGGACCCCAGCCCACTGCGTCTGCTCGCGCAGTGGACGCCGGACCTCGGAGGAGACTCGCCGTTGACCTGGCGCGACCGCGCGTTGCGTGCCCTACGGTTGCGTCGTGGGGCCGCCTACCACGTCGACGTCCGTGACCTGACCGGGGAGCGCGCCCGCTTCGCCGAGGCCCGCCGCCTGCTCACCGGTTACCTCGGCGAGGAGCACACCAGCTACGCCACGCGCCGCGAACCGGGCACCGACGCCACCTTCGTCGACAACATGGCCGACTGGTTGCGGGAGATCCACGGCCGCCGGACGCTCGCCACGTCCGTCCGGCCCCGTACAGTGTGATCCATGAGCTTTCCCGTCTCCACCTACACGGCCCGTCTCGATGCCGTCGCCCGCCTGCTCGCCGAGCAGGACCTCACAGCCGCCGTCCTGACACCGGGCCCTGACCTGCGTTTCCTGCTCGACAGCGACCTCGAGACCCATGAGCGTTTCGCCGCACTCGTCGTCACGCCCACGGCACGGCGCATCGTGGTGCCCGGTGTCGACGCCGCCGACCTGCGCGACGGGGTGGCCGGGGAGGCCGGTGTCGAGGTCGTGGCCTGGAACGACGGCGAGGATCCGCTGTCCCTGCTCGGCATCCCCACCGACGCACCCACCGACATCACAGTCGCTGTCTCCGCGACGATGACCGCCGACCATCTGCTGAACCTGCAGGCCAGGGGAGTGTCAACGGTGAACGCCACCGCCGTGCTGCGCGAGGTGTTCATGATCAAGGACCCGGCCGAGACCGCCGAGCTCGCCCGCGCGGGTGCGGCAATCGACGCCGTTCACCGCCAGGTCCCGTCCCTGCTGCGCGCGGGCCGCACCGAGAGCGAGGTGGCCGAGTATCTCACCACCCTGATCCTGGAGGAGCACGTCTCCGTGGACTTCGTCATCGTCGGCTCGGGCCCGCACGGTGCCGACCCGCACCACAGTTTCTCCGAGCGCGTCCTCACCGACGGCGACGTGGTCGTCATCGACATCGGCGGCACACTCGACTCCGGCTACCACTCCGACTGCACCCGCACCTACGTCCTGGGTGAGGCGTCCGAGGCGCAGCAGGACGCCTACCGCGTCCTGCGTACCGCGCAGGAGGCCGGCCTCGCCGCCGCGCGTCCCGGGGTCACCGCCGCCGGGCTGGACGCCGTGGTGCGCGACGTCATCGACGCCGCCGGCTACGGGGAGTTCTTCACCCACCGCACCGGCCACGGCATCGGCGTCTCCGGTCACGAGGAGCCCTTCATCATCGCCGGCAACGACACGGTGCTGACCGAGGGCATGGCCTTCTCCATCGAGCCGGGCATCTACGTGCCCGGGCAGTGGGGTGCCCGGATCGAGGACATCGTGGTGCTCACCGCCGATGGCTGCGAGCCACTCAACACCACCACCCACGACCTCGTCGCCGTGGAGGTGCCGGCATGAGTACAGCGCACGCACCGAAACGCATAGCCCTGTTCGGCGCCACCAGCGAGATCGGTGCCGAGATTATCCTGCGCCTCGCCGCGGGCAACCACGTGGTGCTCGCCGCCCGACGTCCCGAGGCCCTCGGCGAGCTCGCCGCGGCGTGCCGGGACGCCGGCGCCCTCGGCGTCGACACCGTCTTCTTCGACGCCACCGACTGTGCGGCACAGGCGTCGGTCATCGACGACGTCGAGGCGTCCGGCGCCATCGACACCGCCGTCGCCGCCTTCGGCGTCCTCGGTGACCAGGACCTCGCCGAGTCTGACGGTGCGGAGGTCGAGCGTGTGCTGCACACCGACTTCACCGCCCAGGCGGTGCTGCTCACCGAACTCTCCGCCCGCATGCGCCGACGCGGTCACGGCGACCTGGTCGCCTTCTCGTCCATCGCCGGCGCCCGCGTCCGACGCCCCAACTACGTCTACGGGTCGGCCAAGGCCGGGCTCGACGGTTTCTGCCAGGGCATGCAGGACGCCCTGCGCGGCAGCGGCGTGCGGCTGACCGTGGTGCGTCCCGGTTTCGTCATCGGACGCATGACCGAGGGCATGGATCCTGCGCCCATGTCGACCACACCCGACGTCGTCGCCGAGGCGACGGTGGACGCCCTGGCGTCCCACCGCACCGACGTATGGGTGCCGCGCCGGCTCGCCGTACTCGCGCGGATCATGCCGTTGGTGCCGCGCGCCGTGTGGCGTCGGGCCCCACGGTAGGGTGGGGGTATGCCACGACTGCTTCCGCTGCTCTACATCGTCGTCGAGATCCTCGTATTCTTCCTGATAGGGACCTGGATCGGTTTCGGGTGGACGATTCTGCTCGTGCTCGCGACGTTCATCGGCGGCATGCTGCTCGCCGGATGGCAGTTCCGTGAACTCGTCCGCCGCTCGATGACGGACGCCAGCCACCCCGGACGCCTCACCGCCGACGCCGCGCTCAGCGCCGTCGGTGCCGTGCTCGTCGCCCTGCCCGGCCTGGTCACCGCCGTGTTCGGCATCGTCCTGCTGCTGCCGCCGACGCGCTCACTGGTGCGCCGCGGCCTCGGCGGGGCGCTGCGACGCAAGATCACCGAGTTCGGCGGTGCGTCGTTCACCACCGTCTCCGGGGTCAGCATGCCGCAGACCCGCGACGTCGACGGGTGGGGCGAGGTCATCGACCACCGCGCCGACGAGTTCGACGGTGATGACAAGCGTGACGGCAATCGTGACGGGGACGACCGGGCGTGATCCGGTTCCTCCTGCTGACGGCCGCCGCTGCGGCCGCCGGGGTGGCGCAGTTCGCCTCCTACCAGCCCACCGGACTGTGGTGGGCCGCCCCGCTGGGCTTCGCCCTCTTCTTTTACGCCGTGCACCGTGCGGTCGAGTCCGCCGCCGATGCCCGTCACATTCGCCGCTGGGCGATGTGGCTCGGCTGGGTCCAGGGCCTGGTCTGCTACCTCTTCCTGCTGCCGTGGGTGGGGGAGTACGTCGGGGCGATCGCCTGGATCGGCCTGGCTGTGCTGGAGTCGCTGTACAGTCTGCTATTCGGCCTCGGACTGGGGCTCATCTGCGCGGCTGTGCGGGGACGGAAACACTCCCTGCTGGTACTGCTCGGCGTGCCCGCCTGGTTCGTGGCCACCGAATGGCTGCGCTCCACCTGGCCCTTCGGCGGGTTCGGCTGGGGACGGGTCGCCTGGGGCCAGATCACCGGCCCGCTGGCGCAGTGGGTGTCCGTCGCCGGACCTGCACTGGTGACCTACGCGGTGGTCATCTCCGGACTGGCGCTGGCGATGCTGCTGCAGCGCCGGTACGTCACCGTCGCCTCGACGCTGGCGGTCACCCTCGGCGGCGGGCTCGTGCTCTCGCTCGTCCCGACGTCCTGGGGTGGAACCGTCGGCGGGGACGATGAGACGTTGAACGTCGTCGCCGTCCAGGGCAACGTCCCGCGTCTCGGCCTGGACTTCAACTCGCAGCGCAGCGCCGTGCTGAACAACCACCTCACCCAGACCCACCGGCTCGCCGAGGAGATCGATGCTGGCGAGCGCCCGCAGCCCGACCTGGTGATCTGGCCGGAGAACGCCTCGGACATTAACCCGTTCACCGACCCGAGCGTCGCCGACGAGATCACCGCCGCCGCCGAGGCCGTCGGCGCACCGCTGCTGGTAGGTACCATCACCCGCGACGAGGAGGGCGCCCGCAACACCGCGGTGGTCTGGGACCCGGAGACCGGCGCGGGCGACCAACACGTCAAGAAGTTCCTGCAGCCCTTCGGCGAATACATGCCCTACCGTGACCTGTTGCGTCACGTGAGCCCGTATGTGGACATGGCCGGCGACTTCAAGGCCGGTGACGGCGACGGCGTGGTGGAGATGGACGACATTCCTGTCGGCGTGGCCACCTGCTACGAGGCGAGTTTCGACGGTGCGTACCGCGACGCCGTGCGCGCCGGGGCCACATTGTTCGCCAGCCCCACCAACAACGCCACCTTCGGGTTCACCGACATGACCTTCCAGCAGTTGGCCATCAACCGGATGCGCGCGATCGAGTACGACCGCTCGGTCATCGTGGCGGCGACCTCGGGTGTGTCCGCAATCGTGGACCCGGACGGTTCTGTGACGGACCGGACGGAGATCTTCCGGGCGGGGCTTTTGCAGGAGGACGTACCCGTGCGGGATACTGAGACGTTGTCGGCACGGATCGGCCCGTTCGGGGAGTGGCTCATCGCCCTCGCCGGCGCGGGCGTCGTGCTTTACGCGGGATTCCGCCAGAAGAACAAGACGCAGAAGTACCACAAGACCCAGAAGACCCAGAAGAACCAGAAGAAGAGGTAGGCACAGGTTTGGCTACGGGACATTCGACGCACCCCAGTGACCGCACCCTGGTCATCATTCCGACCTACGAGGAGCTGGAGAACCTCCCGCTGATCGTGGGACGGCTCCGTGCGGCCGAGCCTGACCGCGTCGACGTGCTCATCGTCGACGACAACAGCCCGGACGGCACCGGTGAGCTCGCCGACGAGCTCGCCGCGTCCGACGCGCACGTCAACGTCCTGCACCGGGAGGGCAAGGGCGGGCTGTGCGGCGCCTACGTGGCAGGTTTCCGGTGGGGCCTGGAGCGTGACTACCGGGTGCTGTGCGAGATGGACGCCGACGGTTCCCACGCCCCCGAGCAGCTCGACCGTCTGCTGACGCAGGTCGACAAGGGCTCGGACCTCGTGATCGGGTCGCGGTACGTGCCGGGCGGCAAGGTGGTGAACTGGCCGTGGAATCGGTGGTTCCTGTCGAAGGCCGGCAATATCTACATTTCCGTCGCGCTGGGCTGCGGGCTCTCCGACATGACCGCCGGCTACCGTGCGTACCGGCGCGCGCTGGTGGAGTCGCTGGACCTCGACGAGTTGTCGAACGCGGGCTACATCTTCCAGGTGGACCTCGCTTTCCGTGCGGTCGAGGGCGGTTTCGCCGTCGACGAGGTGCCGATCACCTTCACCGAGAGGGAGATCGGGGAGTCGAAGTTGGCCGGCAGTTTCGTCAAGGACAGTCTGCTGGCGGTGACGATGTGGGGGCTGCGCCACCGTGCATCCCAGGCCGCGAAGTTGGGTTCCGCCTTCCTGCGGTTGGGCCGGGAGTCGGTGTCCCAGAAACTGGGGCGCTGACCGGCTAGAACGGCACCTCCTCGGTCGCTTCGGCCCGAGCCGCTTCGAGGGTGGCTTTGACCTCGGCGAGTTCGGCGATGCGGCGTTCATTGTGTTCCCGCACGGTGGTGAACCTGCGGGAGGCACGTTCGGCGAAGGACGTCCGGGCGAACGCCGCCAGCGGGCCGGACGGTTCGACGACGTGGACGTGCCCGTCATCCACGCTGGACCACAGCAGTGCGCCGTCGCGTCCCTTGGTGACGTCCACCCAGCCCATGGTCTTGAGCAGGTGGTGCGTCCGGCACAGGGGGTGGAGGTTACGGGTGTCGGTGGGGCCGGTCTGTTCGGCGCTATCAGCGCTGTCGGCACTGTCGTGGTCGAAGCGGTGCACGTGGTCGATGTCGCAGCGGTCAGCGGGCACCTCGCAGCCCGGATAGGTGCAGCAGGAGTGCACCCCGGTGACGAAGTCGACCATTCGACGTGTGGGGACGTAGGACTCCGTGGCCTCGTGGCCGGGAATCCTGAGGTGGGTGACTCGGTCCATGAACTTCGCGGTGGCCATTGCGTCGAGCCAGTGCCCGCCGGCAGTGGCGGCGATGGGGCTGCTGATCTCGCGGAATACGTTGAGCGTGACCGTGACGTCCGCGGTGCCGCGGGCGAGGTGCATGAGCCCGGCGGCCCGGGAGCAGTCCATCTTGCGGCATACGGCGTCCAGGACCACCATGAACTCCTCAGCCTCCTCAGGAGGCAAGGTGGCGGTGATGACCGTGGCGCAGGGGTCGTAGGTGTCGACGCTGACCCTGCGGGTCGCCGTCCCACAGTCCCTGGCGTCCACCCCGGCCGGCGCATCAACGGCGGGCTGGTTCAACGCCTGATCGATCATGCCCATACTCCCTTGTTTGGGCTCCTCGGGGTCAGTGGGGTCGATCGGACGGGCGAGCGCGTCGACTTGGTGGAGCGCCTTGAGGATCTTCTTCACCATCGCACGGGGACCGGGGACGAGCTGGCCCTGGCGACGAGGAGAGAAGACCTCGATCAGTGCGTCCTGCGCGGCGGCGGTGTCTTCGTGGCGGATACCGTCGGCGCTGCGGGCGAGGAGCCTGAGGTGATCGAAGCTCAGGAAGCCTCGTTCGAGAACCTCCCGCAACTGCGGCATGCGCTGGCACAGCAGGCCGATGTCGGTATAGGTTTCCGCTCGCGTACGCGTCACCGCGAGACGTGCCTGCACCCGAGAATGGTGTGCTGTGACGTCCGAGCCGGGCAGGGGAGTGCACAGGACCGCGAGCTCGATCATCCCCCGGTTGATGGCGCGCACCGCCACGCTCGCCGGATCGTCGTCGGTTTCGATGGCCCACAGTTTGCTGCGGAAGCCGCGAGTGGGGAAGTCCTTGACATTCAGGACGACCCGACGGATCGGGGCGTAGTCCACAGTTTCAGGGAGGCGGCCGGGTGGTGGAGGGCCTAGGTACGGTGATGTCGGTGGTGGTGGAGCCGTGGTGTCAGCCATGTCGAACACGGTATCAAGTGGCACGGACATGAAACTGTGCACCGAAGATTCTATCGAACACACGTTCTAAATGCGGACTAAACTTCCAGACATAAAAAACCGCCCACCGGCACTAGGCACCGGTGGGCGGTCAGCGACCTCAGGAGTTCGCGGCCTGCTCCTTCATCAGCTTCATCGCCGTACGGCGACGCTTACGCAGCAGCTCGATACGCTCGTCGAGCAGGACGTCCAACTCCTCCAGGGAGCGACGCTCGCGCAGCATGTCCCAGTGGGTACGCGCCGGCTTCTGCGGCTTGGCATCCTGGCCAATACCCTCGATGAGCTGGCCGAGCTGGCCGTTCTTGCACATCCACTCGCTGGGGATCTCCGCGTCGTTAGCGAAGGCGACCTCGAAGATCTCACCGGAGTCGGTCTGGTACTTGGTCATCTGGCGCGGAGCCAGGTCGTGGTCCCGGTCGGTCTCGTAGGACACCGCTCCCATACGACTGCCGCGCAGTACACGATCTGCCATCGGTACATCACCCTTCTCATCATGCGGACGTGGTGGATTATTCCTCCCGTATAACGGACGAGGCTCCGGAATAATTCCCCGGCGACACCACAAAGCTCAACCACACAACCCTACCCCAGAAGTGCAATGATGGACGACATGACCGACGACCAGACCATCCAGCACCGGTCCGCACCGCACCGGTGCGAGTGGTGCAGCCGAGAGATCGCCCAGGAGGGCCCCGGCCGACGCCGGCGTTACTGCAGCCAGTCATGCCGGCAGCGAGCCTATGAACAGCGCCAATCGCTCAAGGACACGGCAATCCCGGACGACTCCGTCATCCTTCCGCGCGCCGCCGCCGACGAACTCACCGACCGCCTTTTCGAGGTCCGGTGCGCCGCCGAGGACATCCGCGAGGCGGTCACCGACGGGGAGCCGTCCGACAGTATCGCCGCACTGTGCGGGGAACTCGTCGAGTTGGCCCGCGCCGCCGAGGGAGTGCGGGGGAGAAGCGAATAGGGGTTCACCGTGGGTGACGACTAGCATGGTCAATCATGCGGAAAGGTATCGTCACGCTGGTCGTCGTCGCAGTCGTCGCCCTCGCCATCGCCATCGTCGGCCCCCCTGTCTACAAGCTCCTCACCAGCACGGGGCTGCAGACGGCGTCGATCGCCGAAGGAAGCGGCGAACCTCCCACCGTGGGCATCGACGGCCACTGGGATGTCGTACCTGGAGCCGGAGCGAACTCCTCGGAGGCGGGATACACCTTCGACGAGGTTCTTCCTGGTCAAGAGAAGTCAACCTCCGGGCGGACGTCCTCGGTGGACGGCTCCCTCGTCGTCGACGACGGCGTCCTGCAGGAGGGACGGATCACCGTCGACGTCGCCAGCATCGCGTCCGACATTGAGAAGCGCGACATCCACGTCCGCGACAACATCCTGCACACCGACGACTACCCTGAGGCGACCTTCAGCATCACCAGCCCCGTCGACCTGTCCTCGCTGCCGGAGGACGGTAGTGTCGACACGGTGACCGTCCGCGGCGACCTGACCATGCACGGCAAGACGAACGAGGTCTCCGCCGATCTGAAGGTGCTGCGCTCCGGCGAGAACGTCATCGTGGATGGCCAGGTTCCGGTGAACCGCGAGGACTTCGACATCGTCTCCCCGGAGTTCGTCGCCTCGCAGATCGCCGAAGAGGGGACCGTGGACCTCCTCCTGGTCTTCGGACTGAAGAACTAACAGACAGAACTGACGGACGGAGAGGACGGCACCATGGACAGAGACGTCATGGTCTTCACCCGGTGGATCCGGCTCGTGGCCCTGGTCGCGGCAGCCGCTTTCATGCTCTACACCGGCGGCACGGTGGCGTATATCTTCGCCGTGGTGTGCGTACTTTTCCTCGCCATGACCATATGGCAGTTACTGAAGCTCTACCGAGACGAGCGATACCGCAGCTAGCTACACGACACTTCAGGAGGCCCCATGGGACAAGAGATCACCGACCTTCTGGAGCGGCAGGACGTCGCCGCCCTGCAGGCACGGCTCAAGGATATGACGACCGTCGCCGTCGCTGACGAAATGTCGCGGCGCGACACCGAAGAACAGGCGTTCATTTTCCGCCTACTGGACAAGGACCGCGCGATCCAGGTCTTCGAGTACCTGGACGTCGTCCACCAGGCTGATCTGCTGTCCGGCCTGCGCGAGGCGCGGTTCGCTGACCTGCTGCTCAGCCTGCCGGACGACGACCGTGCGCAGCTGTTCGGGGAGATGCCAGCGGCCGTCGCAGCACGGATGATGGCCGACCTGCCCGCCGACCGGCGCAAAGTCACCGCGCAGTTGCTCGGCTACCCGGATGAGTCCGCCGGACGTGTGATGACCCCAGTTCCCACCGTCATCAGCGTGGATAACACCAGAGAGCAGGCACTCAAGAAGCTCCGTGGACGCCAACTGCGTAACCGGGACATCGCCGTACTGGCCGTCACCGACGCGACGCGGCACCTGGTGGGTGTGGTCAACCTCGCGGCATTGGTGTCCGCGGCGGACGGGACGCCGGTCTCCGAACTCATGAATGTGGAGACCCACGCCGTCAACGCAACGGAGGACCAGGAGGTCGCCGCCCGACTCGTGCAGGAGGCCGACCTGCTGGCCCTGCCTGTCGTGGACGGTGAAGGACGTTTCCTCGGCGTGATCACGGTGGACGACGCCATGGAGATCCTCGAGCAGGAGGTCACGGAGGACGTTTACCGTGCCGGCGGTTCCGAGCCCCTCAAGCAGCCGTACCTCTCGGCGACGGTCTTCGATCTGGCGCGCAAGCGTGGAGTCTGGCTGCTGGTGCTGATCCTCACGGCCGTGCTGACGGTTAACGTGATGTCCCATTTCGAGGACACGCTGGCCAAGGTCGTTGTCCTGGCAACGTTCGTGCCGATGGTCACCGGTACCGGCGGTAACGCCGGTTCGCAGGCGGCGTCCTCGGTGGTCCGCGCCCTGGCGGTCGATGAGGTGCGACCAAGGGACATCTGGAAGGTCATCTGGCGTGAGACACGCGTGGGCTTCATGTTGGGCGTATTCCTCGGCGCGTTGATTTTCCCGTTCATCACGTTGTTCTACGACTGGCGTATCGGCGCGGTGATGGGTCTGACGATCGTGGCGATCTGTACGTGGGCGTGCATCGTCGGCGGTATTCTGCCGTTGATCGCCCGCAAGATCGGCGTGGACCCGGCGGTGTTCTCCACACCGGTGGTCTCGACGCTGGTGGACGCCACCGGTCTGGTGATCTACTTCAGCATCGCCCAGGTGATCTTGTCGAGCATGTTGTGACCCTGGGTCACTCCAGGGACGAGTGCCCCGTAATTACGTCACCGTGACGTAATTACGGGGCATTCCCGGCTAGGGGAACCGAGGGGCACATTGCCGGATTTCACCACACGGGAGGACGTTGCGGCGACGTCGCCGCGTCGGCGCCTGCATCCGTGTCGGTGTCGCGTAGGACGCCGCGGGCGCGCTGGACGCTGCGGCGTCGCACAGAGCGCCGACGTTGGAACGTCGCGCAGGGTGCCCGGGCGCAGCGACGAGCCGACGAGCCACACGGAGGTAGAACGCGCAGAAGCAGAACGAACATGGCGCGGGCAGTGAGACGTAGCCAGCACGGCGACGCCTCAGCCCCCTCTGGGCACCTTACCCTCAATCGCCGATAATATACATTATGACACTTCGGCGGATCGGAGCTCTCCCTTCGACCGCTGGACGTGAACTTTCTCGGTCATTCTGGCGGTTTTCGCAATTGATCTGTCGTATTACGGAATAGTCCCGAAGTGCGTCCCCGGCGCAAAATTTCCAGCTCATTGCCTTCCTAGAATCATCAAACACACTGGTTGCGCAGCGATCTGTGGGCGCCCCGTCCTTCCCACAACACTCGCCACGGCTGCCGTCCACGACAACATCCGCCACCGTCCTCCAAGCCCACCTCAACTAGCTTGACCAGCTTGAGCCGTACGGTTACAGTTGTGACAGATGATCAGCGAAGGATTCTCCCATGACTAAAGAAACCATCACTTCAATTCCAACTTCCACGATCAGCGCTGATGAACTGAAGCGCATCAAATCATTTATCGCGCAGGATGAAGGTTCAGCATCTGCAGCGGTACTCCGTCAAACGCTTGTCGCTCTAGCCCGCCACACCTCAGTTGATATTCTACTCAATGATGAAGTTATATCGCCAAACAGCGCAGCAGAGATCTTGAAAATGAGTCGTCCGCACCTTCTGAAATTCATGGACAATGGACACCTTCCATTCCACCGTGTTGGCACGCATCGACGTATTAAGGTTTCCGACCTTCGTAAGTTCATGGCCGCACGTGCAGCCGGCGCCGAGGTCCTCGCTAACGCTTTGCAAGGCCCCGCCACCCCCCTGACACAGTCTGCGGGCCTTTCCGAATCAGAATTGGCTGAACTCCGGGAAAACTAGACAATCACTTACGAACGCTCCAGCAAGCCACGGAAAGCCTGAGCGAACGGCTCCTCCTTCTCACAGTCTGGGCAAATTGGAAGGTGACCGTGCGATACATCGTCCCCGATCGGCACCCACCACTTGCCGCAGACGGCTTCTACGGCCGTGCCTTCCACATATGCAGAGGTGAGCGATGTTTTCTCTGTATAGTGCAGGACATTCGGAGCGGAAGGTTGAGCGACAGATGACAGCCCAAGCTCCCGCTCGGACAGTGCCAAGAGATGCATAAGTCGTGCCCTAGTCATTAGGATTTGAACTTTAAGTTCATCCTCGTATATCTGTTCGACCATGTCGCTGTCAGGCTGAATAAATGGAACTAGAATCCTCAACAGCCAATGGAACCCGTTTTCTGAGAAGTTTGGCAAATCTAGCGAAACCATCACCGATTCGGGCTCCTCACTAGCAGTCCCTGGGTCCCATTCTTCCGGTTCAACATTACCTACGCTGACCTTAACTGCCGCGCTTTCCAAGAGCACACTAGGAACCGAAACTTCCTGACCTGATCCCGACTCAACTGCCTGCTGCAGTCCCTCAACAAGCCTGATTAAAACCTCTTGTCGAATGCGCCGCTCCTGAGAGTCGTACTCCCGTCGCTGTTGAATTTTCAAGTCTAATCCACTGGGACCGCATTTTTTCGCCTTACGCATTTCTTCAATGGCTTTCGGTCCCGCCTGATGAAACAAGTCGTGACGATTAACGTAAATCATCCACGCACAATCACCGCTCCCCCAAATAATAAGAGCACCCCTCCATGCGGGACTCTCCCTGTCCCTGACCTCGTAGACTACACTCTTCGCAGCTGCACTCATTTTACGATGACGGGAAGGTGAACTTCCGCTCGAGAACCCCGCCACCGCGTCCTGAAGAAGGGGCGTATCCTCAAGAGCTTTGTCTATAGCAAGAGCCCACCGCTGCAGCGCCGGTGTTGGGTCGTCGCCTGATGAAAGCCCATCCGAACCTGAGACGGCGGCCGAATATGCAACACGTGACGCGGGCCCTAACCTGTCCCCCTTGTCTAGGCTCTTGAGTACTTGCTTCGTAGGTCTAACACTGGTCATTCACCGTAGTCTACAGGGTGCCTTACCTCGACGACAGGCCATCGGCATCGACGGGAGCTCACAGCACGTGAATTACTACCTCGATGCCACTGTGTCCCAGCCCGGATATTTCATTGGGTGGTGATTCCGCCCGTTCGGCGGGCCCCGCACCGCTGACACGGTTCTGATTCTACCCCAGGCATGCCTGCTCGCCGGCCTGATCATCCAGGGCCGGGTGGCTGGGGTCCACGGGGTTTTCATTGAGTAGGGGCACAGGACAACGAGCATGAAGAAGACGGCGACGGGGGCTACGCCGGGGATGGCCAGTCCCCGGATCCTTGCCAGCGCCGCGGCCAGCAAACTCGCGTGAGCGGCATGACCGTCGAGATGCACCCGCACCGGTCGGGCATGCCGAGCCACCGTGGCAGCGGTGGACAGCACCCGGGCCCGCATCGAGCCCCGGATCCCACAACCACCACCACGAACGGGCGGCCGTACGCGTGGCCTTGGCCTTCTCGCTGGTGCTGGGCAGCCGGCTCGGCGCGCGTCACAGGCGATTTTGTACGCCGCCGCCAACTCGGCCGGATCCGCGCCGAGCAAGCCAGCCCAGCTGCTCAACATGCCGGCGAGTACCACCGCGTGCATCCTCACCCGGTTCGCCGGATAGGAGTAGTGCGGCACAGCAGGGAATCCAAGGTCTTTAGCGTCTTTGAACCTCTGCTCGCACCGACCCCGCGACCGGTGCCGTAAATCCAGCACCTGCGGTAGGCCTGCACTATCGGTGACGAAAGCGGTGACGCGTCGACCGTCGATGTCGGTGACCCGACCTGACAGGCGGTGGCCGGGTATTCCACGCACACGATGATTCTTACTTCGGACGGGAAGATCGCCAGGTCAACGGACGTATTCCATCGCCGTGCCCGGCCTGATTATGCCGGTGATATTTTCCGACTTAGGCAGTGTCAGTGTCGGTGACCCCACCTGCGGCACCAGGGAGCGATACACCCTGTTTGACCGCCTCGGGCAGAGTCGAGACTAGCGCGCCGATTTTTTCGTTAACTCGGATACCCAACGAGTAGGCGAACCCTCTTCTATGCAGGTAGTGCGACACTTACCTCGATCCGCCGACGCCGTCGGTGCGCACCAGAATCTTTCCATGCGATGTTGCAGCCCTCCGGGGATCCGGGCAGGCAGCGGTACGCGTTGCGGACAAGTACGATGTGATCGTCGGAATTGTCCACCCCGGCATTGTCCGAGCGCATCAGCAGCGCCAGGGGTTCCCGCCGAGTGCGCCGCCCGTGGTCGACGAACGCGCACAGCGGGTGGAAGCCGTAGCCTTTCTTGTACCTCGCGATGGCGGACTGCTTTTCGGAGTGGATGTGCATCAGCGAGGCCTCCACGTCGATGATCAACGGGTCGTCTTTCCAGGCCATCGTGGTGGGCGTCTTTTTCATTTTTTTGTCGGCAAAGTGGACAACGAGCCACCAACACCGTGGACACGGTTTTCGGCATGATGGACACCACCACTGCTCCCGCTGGCCTACGGCCGACATCATCCCATTTCAACGCGGGTGCAACGACGGCATCAACGTCCCGTCTTTCAGCCGGGTGGCGTTGTCGGCAGGTCCAGATCCACAGCCAATGAGGACAGCACCGCCCCGGGACTGTGTGGGTAACCGTGGAGGAGACCAATCCGGCAAGTTCACTTTCAAGGGTGTCGGTAACACCGAGTCCGACGGTGGAGATGACGATGAGGGCGTCGGTAGTCTTCACCTTGAGGGCGATCCTGTTCTGTCTACGATTTTTTGCTTCAGTCCCATGTATCTTAGCAGGTCAGGGTAATTTTCTTCGCTTTAGGGGGATTTTTCGAAACCCAGATGAATTATCCGGGCCAGCGGTCGGCGATGTGTCCACTTCTGCGCAAGAGGCCGACTGCGCAGAAGTGGACACATCCGTAGGTTGCGGAACCGACAGGTTGATTGAGAATCCGACACGTCTGTGCCTGCCGTCGCTGCCTTATTTCCCGTGTTCAGTACCGCCAGAATGAATGCGAGAAACGACAGTATGCCCGAGAACGGTCCGACGCTGCTCCTCGGGAGCCAGATACGACGTCACTACGGCGACAGCTTGGAAGCCGACGAGGTAGAGAATGATCCAGGGGCCCGACCTCAGGCTGTGATCGACGATGAGCATGAACACGCACATGGCCATGGAGAGAATCATGTTGACCCGAAGATACGTCTTCGGCGTGATATTCCCCGTGAAGAACTTCGTGCGACGTAGAACGTGAGTCGCAGCAAGCATCACACAGGCGTAGATGATGCCAAGCACAACTCCAGGAAATAACGCCATGCCGCTCAGCCTACAGAGATCACTCAGCGCTTTCCGCGACGACCAGCCACTGAGCACCGCCATCGACCCACCAGACAGCCGACATCATGTCACTCGGATCCTGCCCCTCCTCGAGCAACGACCCGGGATTGTCCAACGCTGCCTGGTAGACGACCTCGGCATCATCACCGGAGAGCTCGCCACTCTCGCCCGACGGAGGATGCGGCGACAGGAAGTCATCCGGATCCGGCCCAGGCCACAGCGGCACATCGTCCTGTGTGAGGTCGTTGTCCAGCATTCCCGGACGATAGACCGTGATGTCCTGCGGGAGGTTCGTGCTCTCCTCCCCCTCGGCATCGCCTTGCCCACCGCACGCCGCCGTCGAGATCGCCACACCAGCAACCACCGCCAGAGCCAGCGGTCGGACGTTAAATCCCTTCACGGTCGACACCCCTCGACGATGCAGTGAATTACAAAGTTAGTCAATGGAACTATATACATGACCGTACAGCCCGTTCGCCCAGGTGTCCAGCGTTAACCCTCGGGAAACCCCGTCGGGACCGTGAGGAAACTCCCCTCTCGTAGATTCACATTTGTCCTAGATAACGGACACCGATCAACGAGAAGGAGTGCTCATGCCTGCTGCAGACGTAGCGTGGATCCTCGCCGCATTTTCCCTGGTGCTGCTCATGTTCCCGGGACTGGCGATGTTGTACGGAGGGATGCTCAACGGCCGCAGCGTCCTGAACATGATGATGATGGTGATGTCGTCGCTGGCGGTCACCACGGTGGTCTACATCATCGTCGGTCACGGGCTCGTCGTCGGCGACAGCGTCGCCGGCCTACGACTGATCGGCGACCCCCTCGAGTTCGCCTTCTTCAACGACCTCATGACCGACGACGGCAACGGCACCACCCTGAACACTGCGTTCTTCACCCTCTTCGCCGCCATCAGCGTCGCCCTGGTCTCCTCCGGCGCCGCCGGGCGCATGAAGTTCGACGCCTGGATGATCTTCGCCGCCATCTGGGTTCTGCTCGTCTACGCCCCCATGGCCCACTGGGTCTTCGCCGCCGATGACGAGGAGGCCGGCACCACCGGCGGATGGATGATCAACGTCCTCGGCCTGCACGACTTCGCCGGTGGCACCGCCGTGCACATGAACGCCGGCGCAGCGGGCCTCGCCCTGGCCGTCTTCCTCGGCCGTCGCGCCACCAAGGACCACCGGCCCCACAACCTCCCGCTGATGCTCATCGGCGCGGGCATGATCGCCATGGGCTGGATGGGCTTCAACGGCGGCACCGCTGGCGGAGCGAACTTCCTCGCCCAGTATGTGATCCTCACTTCCCTGCTCTCCCTGGCGGGAGGAATGCTGGGCTTCATCATCATGCAGCGGGTCGTCAACGGCCACTACACGCTGATGGGCCTGGGTACCGGCATGATCGCCGGTCTCGTCGGCATCACCCCGGTGGCGGACGCCGTCCACCCCGTCGGAGCGGTGTTCGTGGGCATGGCCGCCTCCGCAGCCGCTTTCGGCGCGATCAAGCTGGCACGACGCTACGGCGTCGACGACTCGGCGGACGTCTTCGCCGTCCACGGCGTCGGCGGGATGGCGGGTGCCATGTTCGTCGTGTTCTTCGGCGCGGCCGCCGCGCCCGCGGGACGTGCCGGGATCTTCTTCGGCGGTTCCCCCGACCTGGTCTGGAGGGAGATCGTGGCGATCGTGGTGACCGTCTCGTTCTCCTTCCTGATGACCTACGCGATCGCCTGGGTGATGGACAAGATCCACCCCATCCGCATCACCGAGGAAGACGAGGGCCGCGGGATCGACGCCGCGATCCATGACGAGCAGGCCTACGACAGGACGATGGAGCCGGCCGGCACTGCCGACCGCACCATCAGCTGAGCTGGCAGGTTCAGGCCAGTTCCGGCTTCTCCCACAGGTTCAGTACCGTGCCGAGGTTCTTCTCCTCGGCGGTGGCGTAGAGGTCGGTGGCCCAGGCCACGTCCTCGACGGGCATGCCGCCCACGGAGTACACGGTGACGGTCTCCGGGTCCCAGCCCGGGGCCTTGCCCTCGGCAACGTCGGCGATGACCTCGATCTTCGACTTGTCGAGACTCCCCTCACGGACCAGGTCGTACCACTTCGTCCCCGGGATGCCGAGCAGCACGAAGGCCTGGTCACCGTACTCTTCCTCCCACGCCTCGTAGAGACCGTAGGCGTCGAGGACGAGGCGGGCGTCGCCGGCGAGGAAGTCGTCGTCGAACCGGGCGGCGGCCGGGGCCGCGACGAGACAGCCCGGCTTCAGCCACTCCTCCTTGAAGTACGGGAAGGCCGACGGACCGGCGAAGTCGGTGGTGGTCGAGGCCATCACGATATCGGCGTCGGTCACCGCCTCCTCGATCGAGTCACAGCCCACGACCTCGACCTGGGGGTACGCCTCTTGGATGTAGTCGTGGAAGGAGTCCACACCACGCTGGCTGCGGCCCTTCACCTTGATCGTCGTGATGCCGGGGCGCAGTGCGAGGATCGCGTCGGTGTTGGTACGCGCCATCACGCCCGGGCCGACGACAGCCAGGGTCGTCGAGTCCGGGTTGGAGAGGTACTTCACGCCCACCCCCGGCACCGCACCGGTGCGGACCGCGGAGAGGATGTTCGCGCTCATGATCGCCTTCGGCGCGCCGGTCACCGTGTCATTGAGCACGAAGACGTGGATCGAGCGAGGCAGTCCCTCCTTGCGGTTCTCCGCATTGGACCCGTACCACTTCACGCCGGTGTTGTTGAAGCGTCCTCCCAGGTAGGCGGGCATTGCCATGAACCGACGGTCGGGACCGTCGGCCGGCATGCCGTCGAACTCGGGCTTCTCCGGGAACGAGATCATCGCCCCGTGGGAGTTGTGGTTGAGTCCCGCCATCATGTAGTCGCCCCTGTTCAGGAGGATGAGGGTCTCCTCCATCACGTCCACGCAGCGGGCGATGTCGCGGACCCCTGCCTCGATCATGTCGGGTTCACTGAGGTAGCGGAAGTTGATGCTCGTGTCGGGCGTGGTGGTGTCAGGCTGCTCGGCCATGTCGGCACTCTCCTTGGTGGTTACCAGTGTTGAACAGTAGGAAATTTTATGGCGTGGGTTTTTCCCGTCGGTCTCGCGCGGATTTCTGACGCATTAAGGTTTCCTCATCAAGAATGCCAGGGATCTGACCAGGGCGCGCAGACCGGCCAGGACGTCGGCGTCCGCGGCGTCCTCCCGCGGGGAGTGCGAGATCCCGTGCGGTGAGCGGACGAACAACATCGAGGTCGGTACGCGTGGGGCCAGGATCCCGGAGTCGTGACCTGCCTGGGTGGGAAGTTCCGGCAGGTACTCCCCCGCGTCGGCGGCGAGCTTGGCGTGCACGTCGCGCAGGTCGGCGTCGAATTCCACGACGGGCGCATAGGACACCCGCGTCACCGTGCAGGTCACGCCATGGTCACCGGACGCCTGCCGGGCGGTCTGCGCCACCCGGTCGACGAGGGACGCCAGGGTGTCGTCGTCGGCGGCACGCGCGTCGAGCAAGGCGACGACCCGGGCGGGAACCACGTTCGGGCCGGCAGGTTCGACGTGGAAGCGCCCGAAGGTGGCCCGGGCGTCCAGCGCCCCGGCGGCCGCGCGCGCCGCCAGCACCGTCTCGGCGAACGGCAACGCGGCGTCCTTCCTGTCCTCCAGACGTGCGGTCCCCGCATGGTCGGCGACGCCGTCGAAGACGAACTCCCACCGCCCGTGCGGCCAGATCGCCGAGGCCACGCCCACGGCGGCGTCGAGAGTTGCGGCAAGGTTCCTTCCCTGCTCAATGTGCACCTCGACCTGTGCACCGATGCGCGCGAGCTCCTGCGGGTCCTCCCCCACGTCCTGAGGGTCGGCACCCGCGGCGGTCATCGCCTCGGCGAGGCTCACGCCGTCGGCGTCGACAAGTGCGCGGGCGGTGGCGGGGTCGATCGCCCCGCTCATCAGCTTCGAGCCCAAGCAGGCGACGCCGAAGCGTGCACCCTCCTCGTCCATGTAGTCCACGACTGCCAGGGACCGCGGGGCGGCGAAGGAGCCCGCCTGTTCCGCGGCCTGCAGTTCATCGACGGCGAGGAAGCCGAGGACCACGCCGAGGGGGCCGTCCCACAGTCCCCCGTCCGGCACGGAATCCAGGTGCGAGCCGGTGACCACGGAGCCCTCGCGCGGCTCGCCCCACCAGGCACGCAGGTTGCCGTTGACGTCGGTGGCCACGTGCATGCCGCGCTCCTGGGCCTGCGCGGTGAACCACGCCCGCAGCGCCCGGTCCTCTGCGGTCCAGGAGAAACGTCGTACTCCGGATTCGGTGACGCCGATCTCCGCGAGCTGCGCCCACATCCGGTGGAAGCGCTCGAGGGCGGCGTCGGGGTCCCGGAGTTCGTTGATCCCGTTCATGCCGGTGGTCCTCTCCTCAGGGTCGCAACGCACTCGTCACGTCCCCGTCACATGTGTAGTGTTTCATGTCAGTATCGTCTGATTCACAAGAAGAATCACCCCCACGATAACCCAGCCACCCAGCCGCCACAACAGGGAGCATCCGAAGATGGGCACCACGACCAGCACAGACAACTACGACTACGTCATCGTCGGCGGCGGCCTCGAAGGCCTCGCCATCGCCTGGGGGCTGACCTCCCGCGGGGAGAAGAGCGTGCTCGTGCTCGAACGCGGGCAACTCTGCGGCGGCATGACCGGCAAGTCCTCCGGCGTGGTGCGCTCGCACTACGGCACCCCGTCGGTGGCGAAGATGGGGTGGACCGGAACAAAATTCCTCCACCGGGCCGAGGAGATCCTCGGCGACGACTGCGGCTTCCGCAACTGCGGGTACATGGTCGGCGTCGGCGCCGAGAACTCCGACGCGCTGAAAGCCAATGTCGCTATGCAGCAGGGGCTCGGCATCGACGTCTCCTTCATCACTGGTTATGAGGCCCGCGAGCTGTGGCCCGGCCTGCATGTCGACGATTTCGACGCCATCGCCTACGAACCGCTCGGCGGACGTGGCGACGCACCGATGCTCGGCATGGCCTTCTCCGTCGCCGCCCGCCGGCAGGGCGCGACGGTACGCAGCGGCGTGAACGTCACCGGCTTCACCTGCGGCGCGGATGACAGGGTCACCGGCGTGACCCTCGCCGACGGCTCCACCGTCGGTGCCGGTCAGGTCATCCTCGCCACCGGCGCCTGGGCCCGGCAGCTGGGCTCCACCGTGGGTCTCGACCTGCCGGTGCACGCCCAACGCGCCCAGTTGATGCTTGTCTCCCCCGGTGCCGACCTGGGACGCGTCCCCGTACTTTCCGACCTGGTCAGCCTGCAGTACCTGTGCGGTGAACCCAACGGCGAGATCCTCTGCGGCAACTCCGACCACCGCGATCCCCACTGGGCGGACCCGGACAACTACCGCAACAGGGCCGACGACGACTTCGTCGAGTGGACCATCGGCAAGCTCATGCACCGCCTGCCCGACATGCCCAATCCAGCGCTCACCTCGTCCTACGCCGGCTGCTACGACACGACCCCCGACTACAACCCGATCATCGGGCCCTCCGGGGTCGACGGCCTGTTCCTCGCCGTCGGCTTCGCCGGGCACGGCTATAAGATTGCCCCGGCCGTCGCCGACCTCGTCGCCGATCTGCTGCTGGACGGGGCGTCGTCGGACGCGGACGTCCCGGCGTCCGACTTCCGACTGGAGCGCTTCGCCGAGAACGACCTGACTCGAAGCCTGCACCCCTACGTAGGTGCCGGCGAGATGCGGTGAGGATAGGATCTGACCCCATGTCGAACCCTCAACAGGACACCGCACAGGACACCGCACCAGACCACGAGATCGACCCGGCGGCCGTCGCGCCGTCCAGCGCCGACGATCGGTCGATCGAGGTCAGCCTGGGACGTCGCGTGCGTGCGCTGCGCACCTCGCGCGGTATGTCGGTGACCGGCCTGGCCGAACGTTCGGGACTGTCACGCGCAATGCTGTCGAAGATCGAGAACGCCCAGACCTCCTGTTCACTGACCTCGGTGGCGCACCTCGCCGAGGCGCTCGACGTCCCGGTGTCGACCCTATTCCGTGACGCACAGGTTGAACGCCCCGCCGCCCACACCCCCGCCGGCACAGGCACCCGTATCAGCGGGCGCGGAACCCGCCACAACCACGTCTACGAACTGCTCGGATCCTTCCGCGGCCACGGCGACACCTCCTCGGGACCTCACCTTGAGCCGGTGCTCGTGACCCTGCACGACCGTTCGGAGACGCACCCTCGTTTCCAGCACCCGGGCACCGAACTGATCTACATGCTCGACGGCGACATGACCTACCGCCACCAGGACACCGACTACCGCATGCGCCCCGGCGACGCCCTGCTCCTGGACGGTGAGGGAGTCCACGGTCCCGTCGAGCTGACCGAACTGCCCATCAGATTCCTGGCCGTGACCGCCTACCCGGAGGAACGCACGTGACCCCACCCACCGTGGCCGTCCACCACCCGAGCGACCACCGTCCCCACGACCCCGCCTTCCAGTCGCTGCTCGACCTGCTGAACGACCGCATCGCCGCGGCCGTGCGCAACCTCGGGTGGCGGGTGGAGTTCATCGCAGGTGACAGTACCGAGCGTGCTGAAAGTGCTGGCGGTCCTGAGAGTGCCGACATGATCGTCCTGGCAGGTGGGGAGGACGTGGACCCAGCGTTCTACGGTGCCGGTGCGTCCTGCGCCGGTGCCGGACGTCACCTCACCACCGCCGACCGAGCCCACATTCGGGTCGTGACCCGGGCGGTGGCCGACGGAGTGCCGGTGCTGGGCATCTGCCGCGGCATGCAGCTGGTCAACGTCGCGCTCGGCGGCACGCTGGTGCAGGACATGTCCATCAGCCTGCCCACCTGCGCAGGAGCGCACGGTGCCAACCACAGACGGGAGGACGGCTCGGACCCCGGTGTGTTCACGCGCCTCGCCGGCGGCCCGACGGGGATCGTCCCCGACGGCCCGGCCGTGTGCATCCACCACCAGGCGGTGGACCGGCTGGCACCGGGGCTGAGGGTCGTCGCCCGCGCCTCCGACGGCACGGTCGAGGCGGTGGTCCATGAGACCGCCCCAGTGACCGGGGTGCAGTGGCACCCGGAGCATCCGGCCGCAGCGTCCGGGAACCTGACCGACCTGCTGCTGCGGATGCAGCGGCAGGCGGCGGCGCGTCCGGTGCGTCCTACGCGTCCGGTTGGTGTCCACAGCGGGTGAGTACCGCTCAGCGCACGGCGTCCTGCAACTCGGTCGCCTGCGCCACGCTCTCCTCCGGCACCGCACGCCAGGCCGCGAGGAACAGGAGCAGCAGCGCCACGATACCGGCCACGCCCTGAGCGTTGGCCAGGATCCACGGCTGCCCCACCGCGTCCTGCACCCACCCCCAGTCGGCGATCCTGTAGTGCAGAAACACGTTCACCACCACCAGCAACGCCGCGGCCGTGGTCGTCGGCCAGTCGCGCACACCGCCCAGGAGCTGGGAGGCCAGCAGTGCCACGGCCACAATCACACCCGACCAGTGGTGCGTCACCGCGTAGGGTGCCGCCACGCTCACCGCCAGGACGAGGAGCAGCAACGTGGTGACGGGACGTCCTGCTCGCAGCAGGCGCAGGGATGCCCAGCCCGCGGCCACCGCGACCGCCAGCAGGACGGGCAGCATCACCGTCTGCGCCAGGTCGCCGTCCATCCCCGCCCTGGTGAGCAGGCCGGTTGCTGCCTGGTTGGCCTCGAAGGACGGCGGGCCGGCGCGTTCGTCGTCGAAGAACTCACTGGTCCAGAAGAACACTGCCTCGCCGGGGCGCATCAGCCAGCCGAGTGCGGCGGTCACGAGGAACGTCCCGGCGGACCGCGCCAGATCACCCCACCGGCGTGTCACCAGGAACACCAGGGCGAATGCCGCCGGGGTGATCTTGATGCCGGCCGCAAGACCCACCCCGACACCACGCAGTCGGCGGGGTGTGAACCCGAGGACGTCGGCGGTGACCAGCAGGACGAGGAAGACGTTGATCTGGCCGAACTCCATGTTCGCCCGCAGCGGCTCCATGCACAGAGCGAGGCCGAGCATCGGCAGCGCCACCAGAGGCGCCCACCGCAGTCGCAGCCGGTGGGCCGCCATCGCCAGCACCGCCCAAGCCGCCACCACCGAAGCGAGCGTCCAGAGCATCTCCATGGTCTGGTCGTTGACCCAGGTCAGCGGGACGAACAGGGCTGCGGCGAGTGGTGGGTAAATGAAGGGGAAGCCGGTGCGTGAGTCCAGGTCATCGCCGTAGAGTCCCCCACCGTCGACGATCGCCTGCCCGGTATCCCGGAACACGCCCAGGTCCAGCAGGTAGCTGTCGCGCGCATAACCCAGCACCCAGGCGCACTGCCAGACCAGCAAACCGACCCCGATGACGAGCGCGCTCACCGCAGCGATGCGTCCGGCTCTGCTCTGTGGAAGGCCCCGTGGCTGGTGACTTGGATGGTCACGGGGCTGGTCCTGCGGTTGGTCACGGCGGGCCTCGAGGGCGGTGTCGTGCGGTGCGGAGATCGTCATAGAGGGGAGGATCACTCCATCAGGTCGGTGACGAGGGACGATCCATCAGGCTAGGGAACCGCCCTGGCCTGCCCGTCCGTGACGACTGACAGGTTGCTGGCCAGGCCCTGTCACCAAATGAAGCGGCCGTCCTGCCCGAAAGACGCCGGACGCACCTCGCTCACCCAGTCAGGACGCACCGGACCGTAGATGTGCGGGTAGTTCTGTCCGTCCCCGCCGTCCTCTTCGAGGACCTCTGTGCCGGCCGCGCGGACGCGGTCATCGTCGATGACCAGGACGCACAGGGCGGCGTCCTCGTCGCGGTAGAACCTTCGGGCGGTCGGCCCGACCTGCTCCTGTGTCGAGGCGTGGACGTAGCCGACGCTGTCCACGGACAGCCCCACCGTGGACACCCGGTACTCCCCTGTCTCCAGGACGGCGGTCCAGTCAGGGACCCGTGCAATGTGGAAGATCGTCATGCCACCACTGTGCCGCAGTCCGGCGCCGCGCACATGCAGGGGCTCGCATAGGCTGGAGCCCCATGGACCACTTCTTCAGCCCGTCTCTCCACCAGTCCACCGCCCCGTTCTCCCACCTGACCAGGCACGGGGACCTGGCTTTCACCGCCGGAATCATCGGACAGGACCGGACCTCCGGTGAACTCGTCTCCGCGGATGTGGGAGAGCAGTGCGCGGCGATGATGGACAACTTGGGAATTCTGTTGTCCGAGAACTCTCTCGACTGGTCCGACATCCTGCGCACGACCGTGTACCTGACCTCGTACGACGACTTCGCGGTCATCAACGACGAATACGCCCGATGGATGGACGGGCCCTACCCCGCCCGGACGACGGTCCAGGTCGCAGGACTGCCGCTGGGAGCGTCCGTCCAGATCGACGCGGTCGTCTCGACCTCGGGACGGTAGGAACGCATGGCTACAACCACCAGTTTTTCTGCCCAGCCCACCTCAATCGATGGACTCGTCACAATTGATTCCACCCGCATCGAAGATGACCGCGGATGGTTCCAGGAAAAGTTCCACGCGGAGAAACTCCATGGCCTTGGAGTAGCCGAAGGATTCGAGATCGTCCAGACGAGTCTCTCCTTCAATAGACGAGGGTCGACCCGGGGTTTTCATGCCGAGCCGTGGAACAAATTCATCAGCCTCGTAGACGGTGAAGCTTTCTCTGCCTTTGTCGACCTCCGAGACGGGCCTGGGTTCGGACGGGTCTGCGAGGTCGAACTGTCACCGCTTCGTTCCGTCTTCGTACCGCCGGGAGTTGCGAACTCGTACCAGTGCCTCACCGACCTGCACTACCTCTACAGTGTCGACCAGCATTGGACCCCTGATGTTCACGACAGCATGTCCTTCGTCAATCTCGCCGACCCCCAGATCAGTGTCAACTGGCCTATCCCACTCGCCGAAGCGATCATATCCGAGCGAGACAGGAACCATCCCCTCCTTAAGAACTTCACTCCGGTGCGGTAGCGCCGCGTACGACCCGGCGGAGCTCACCGGCCCCTCCTGCTGAAACTGAGTTCACGATGTGGGAGAATATGACCATGAACCTCCCACACGATGATATCGATCCCGACGGCCTCCTCGAGTACTCCGTCGTCTTCACCGACCGTTCCCTCAACCACATGTCGGCACGGTTCACCACGGTCATGCAGGACATCCGCGACGTCCTGATCAGCGCCTACGACGCCGACACCGTCGCCGTGGTCCCCGGGGGCGGCAGCTACGCGATGGAGGCGGTCGCCCGCCAGCTCGTCACCGACAAGCGCACCCTCATCGTCCGAAATGGACTGTTCTCCTTCCGCTGGTCGCAGATCATCGACGCCGGACGCATCACCGACGACGTCACCGTGCTCAAGGCACGTCAGACCGGCGACGAGCCGACGTCCACCTGGGTGCCCGCCCCGATCGACGAGGTCACCGCCGCGATCCGCCGTGAGCGTCCCGAGATCGTCATCGCGCCGCACGTCGAGACCGCCGCCGGCATCCAGCTCACCGACGTCTACCTCACCGCCATGGCCGACGCTGCCCACGAGGTCGGCGCCCTGGTCGTCCTCGACTGCGTCGCCTCCGGAGCGTCCTGGGTCTCGATGACCGAAACCGGGGTGGACGTGCTGGTCAGCGCCCCGCAGAAGGGCTGGAGCGGAACCCCCTGCGCCGGCTACGTGATGCTCAGCCCCGCCGCGCGCAAGGCCGTGAACGCCTCGACGTCCTCCATCTTCGCCGTGGACCTGAAGAAGTGGCTGTTCATCACCGACGAATACGGCCAGGGTCGCACCCCGTACCACGCCACCCTGCCGACCGACGGTCTCGCGCACAACGCAGCGCTGATGATCGAGGCCCGCGACCGTGGCCTGGAGAACCTGCGCGCCGCGCAGATCGAACTGGGCACCAAGGTCCGCGCACTGCTCGAGGAGCACGGAATCCAGGCCATCGCCACAGGCGAGTTCGCCGCCCCCAGCGTGGTCGTCGCCTACACCGACGACCCTGCCGTGAAGTCCGGCGCGAAGTTCAAGGAGGCCGGTGTACAGGTCGCCGGCGGTGTGCCGCTGCAGTGCGGTGAGCCAGAGAGCTTCTCCACCTTCCGCCTGGGCCTGTTCGGCCTGGACAAGCTCGCCGACGTGGACGGCGCGGTCGACCGCCTGCGCACCGCCCTGGACAAGTTGGGGATGTAGAGCCATGCTCTTCGCATTCTCCATCGCCCCCTCAACCACCCCGGAACCGGACGGTTCGATGGCCCACATCGTGGCCAAGGCCGTGGAGGTCGTCCGGGAGTCCGGGCTGCCCCACGAGACCACGTCAATGTTCACTACGATCGAGGGTGAATGGGACGAGGTGATGCCCGTCGTCAAGCGTGCCTGCGAGGCCGTGGGCGAGTACTCGCCGCGGGTGTCGTTGGTACTCAAGGCCGACCTGCGGCCCGGGCACGACGGCGAGATCACCGGCAAGGTTGAGCGTCTCAACGCCGCCATCGACGGGGACGGTCAGTGACGGCTACCCGGCAGCCCCCGCTCAGCTCACCGACGCAGCGGCGTTGCGCTCGGTGAAGTAGTCCGCCGCACGCACCGGCGCATAGACCGCCCCACCGCCGATAGGGGGCGCGAGGGGCTCGACGACCTGCGTCATGTCCGGCTCCATGAAGGCGATGATGCTGTACAGCTCCTCCGAGGGCTCGTCCTCGCTCGGTGCGAGCACCCGGTGCCGGGTCGAGCGCCACCGATCCCCCGTCCACCGGGCCAGCAGGTCGGCGATGTTGATCGTCAACGCCCCCTCCACGAACGGGGCGTCCTGCCACTGGCCGTCGGCACCCTGCACCTGCAGTCCGCCGTAGCCGGGCTGACGGTCCAGGATGGTGACCAGCCCCCAGTCGGTGTGCGGGGCGATACGGTACTGCCCCTCCTTCGCCCGCCCCACCACCGACAACGCCGGGTAGCGGTTCACGTTGAAGGTGTGCGGCGAATCCCCCGCCCGCTCGACGAAGTAGCCCTCGTCGAGCCCGAGGGCGGTGGCGAGCATTTCCAGCAGATCCCGGTACAGCGCACGAGCAGCCTCGGCCCAGCGCGACACCAGCGCTTCGAGCGCCGGGACCTCCTGCGGGTACACGTTGGCGCGGAAGTATGTCTCGTCGATGTCGGCGTCCCCCGTGGTGTGCTCTCGGCCGAAGGTCAGCGTCTCCTTGAGGTCGGCCTTGTCGACGTCGGGGACGTCGCCGTAGTAGGCGTTCGCCTCGTCGCCCGTGCGGATCCAGCCCCGTCCTCCGACCACCGTGCGGTAACGCTCCTTGAGATCGTCCGGCAGGGCGAAGAACTCCGCGGCGGCCGCACGCAGTTCCGCCGACAGTGCCGGCTCGATGCCGTGGCCGGAGACCATGAAGAACCCGGAGTCCTTCATCGCTCGGTCGAGGCGGTCCGCCTGGACCCTACGCCGGTCCGCGGGCGCATCACGCCAGTCCGCGACGTCGAACAAGGGGATATCCAGCATCGTGCCCGTCAAAGGTTTGCCTCTCTTCAGCCAACTGTGTGTGGGTATCGTACACCCACTTCACACAGAGGCAAGGACCTCCTTCAGGACGCTGCGGACGTCCTCGCGCTGCCCCGCGGACGCCATCCCCGTCACCGTGAGCGTGACCACGTCGCGCACACCGTATACTCCCCCGCTCGACTGCCCCACCATCATCCGCCCGGAGGTCATCCTGGGACGCTGACGGGGCCATGTCGGGTCACCTCACACGTGCCGACTCGATACGCGCCGGTGCGACGTAGGCGGTACCCGCCGTGCACAGGATCGCGCCGAGGGTGAGGAGCGTGTTCCAGTCGCCGTCCAACAGGCCGCCGAGCAGCACGTAAACCACACCGGCAGCGATGGCCAGGGCCAGGATCGCCGCGCCGAAGAGGTTCTCGTTGCCCGTGCCCACCACCGGGATGTACAGCAGTCCGGCGAGGACGCCGACGATGCCGGCAATCAGCCCGTAGACCACCGCCGCGCCGGGGCCCTGGGCCGCCCACCCGGTGATCGCCGAGACGATGAGGTCGACGACCAACAGGATCGCGAAGGAGATCACCGCGCACAGCACGCCGAGGATCACCAGGTTGATGACGACCTTCTTCGTGTCGAAGCGTCCGGCCAACAGGTTCTCCGGCTGCTGCTGGGAAGGCTGCCGGGGCTGGTACTGCTGCTGGTAGCCCTGCCCCTGCTGCGGCTGCTGGGGCGAATACTGCCGCGTCGGCTGGTTCTGCTGACCGTAGCCACGGTTCTGGTCAGGACGGTAGGGCTGCTGGTTACTCATGCGACCAGTCTTCCATCAGGTCACACCCGGATCAACAACTCCCCGTGCGGCATCACGAAGGCCGCCGCCTCGTCCGCTGCCCAGGAACGCCAGCCGGCGCAGATCCCCGCGGCGTCCTGCACCTGTGCTGCCTCAGCAGACTCAGCAGCCTGTGTCCGGCGGATCCAGCTGTCCGCCAGCCACGACGCCCCTGAGCCGTGAGTGTAGGTCCACGTCGAGGTGGTGAAGCCCAGCTGCCCGGGGCCGAGGCCGGCCTGCCGGGCCCAGGCGGGCAGCAGGCGTCCGGCGTCCGGCTCCCCGCCGTTGGCGCGGGCGCGCCGACGGTAGTCGCGCTGCCACTCGACCAGCCCCTCGGGCTGCGGGTGGAAGAACATGCCGGCGTAGTCGGCGTCGCGCACCGCGACGATCCCGCCCGGGGCGGCGACACGCACGAGTTCGCGCAGCACGGCGACCGGGTCGGCCACATGTTGCAGTACCTGGTGGGCGATGACCACGTCGAAGGTACCGTCGGCGACGGGCAACGCGTGGGCGTCGCCGAGCGCGAACTGCGCGCCGATGCCGCGCTCCTCGGCCAGCCCACGGGCCGCGCGCAGGGGCTCATCGGTATTCTCCACGCCGGTGACCTGCGACGCCGACCCGCCGAGTCCGGCGACGATCGCGGCGACGTCGAGGGTGATCGACCCTGGACCGCAGCCCACGTCCAGCACGCGGGAGTCGCGGTGCAGGTGCGGCAGGACGAACGCCAATGAATCCTGCGCGGTGCGGGTCAGGTGGTTGGCCAACACGGCCGGGCCGTGGCCGTGGGTGTACTTCATCGCGCAAGACTCCTTCTCATTCTCAACTGAACCGGATGCCGGCGAACTGGTGGGACTGGGCCACGAGATTTCCGTCGGCGTCCCACACCGTGGCGGACTCATCGACCCGGTCACCCTGGACCAAGTTCGCCTTGAGCAGCACGTTCACCGGGCCGGGCACCGGTGTCGCACGCACGTAGGTGGACAGTTCGATGGTCGGCACCCAGCCGCCCGGGCGCACGTCGAACGTCGCCGGCGGCAGGATGTCCGCGGCCAGCAGCAACGACTCCGGGGTGAAGTCCTCCCCGTCCGGCAACTCCACCCAGGCACGCACCTCGCCGAGACCGCGGGGTGCGGACTCAGCGATGACCTCGGTGAACGCGCTCTGCCCCGGGTGCAGGTACAGCCCAGCACGGTGGAGGATCTCCACCGGGAACTGCTCGCGCGGCGGGACGTACCGCGTGCAGTCGTCGAATCCCGCGCCGGGTTCCGGCAGGTCGGCGGTGGCCCAGTCGACCGCAGCGTCCCCCAACGCCCCGAGGGTGAACAGCGATTCTCCGGTGATCTCTCCCCGCTGGCTCATCCGCACGCGGACCTGCGTGGTCGTGCGTCCGGCGCGCAGCAGCTCGGCGGTCAGCTCCACCGCGCCGGGGCGCGGCGAGCGCAGGAAATGGGAGGACGCCGCGACGACGTGCGGGTGGGCGTCCTGCCCGGACGCCACCGCGACGGCGACGCGGGCCATGACGGTCTGCAGGTACCCGCCATTCGGGTTGCCGAGGATTGTCCACCCCGCATCGATGTCGGCGCTCCACTGGTTCTCGCCGGTCCGGGTGACGGCGCTGACGTCTGCGTATTCACTCACCCGGTTCACGATACCCGGTGTTCCCTGTGCCACAGGGCGGCCTGCAGGCGCGAGACGGCACCGATCTTGACGAACAGGTTTCCCAGGTGGGTTTTCACCGTGGTTTCGCTGATGTGGAGGTCTCCTGCGATCTGCTGGTTGGAGAGCCCGGCGGCCACCAGAGCTAGGACCTCTTCTTCCCTACCGGTCAGGTGGACTCCTTCAGGGCCGGAGCTGCGGTCGCCCGCACGCTCTGCGCGTTGCCGTAAGGCGGTGAGCACAGCCGTGGTGGTCTCATTGGACAGGGCGGCGTCTCCCCGCGCAACGGACCGGATCGCAGCGAGGATGTTGGCCGGGCGTTCCGTCTTCACCAGATACCCGTCTGCACCTGCACCGATAGCGTCGAGAACGTCTCCGTCGAGCCCGAACGCGGAGATCACCAGGACCCTGCACCCGGCGGAGCACAAGGCGGGGGTGACCTCGATCCCGCTGGCACCGGGCATCCGCACGTCGGTCAGGACGACGTCCGGACGGACCCGACTGGCGACGTCGACCGTGGACGGACCGTCATCTGCCTCGCCGACCACGGACATATCCGGGGCGGAGCCGATCAGTGTCGTTATCCCGGCCCGGAAGGAGGCATGGTCGTCGGCGACGACAACTCTGATGGGTGCGCTGGGCATCAGCTGGCCCCGTCCCCGGTCGTGTCCAGCGGCAGGCACGCCCGGAGCCGCCACGTGACGGGGCCGGAACCGGCGGCCCCGGCCCTGTGCGCCTCCGAGACGACGGTGCCCCCGAGTGCCCTCGCCCGGTTGTCCATGGTCCGAAGACCAAGAGGCGTCGTCTCCGTCGACGCCGGGGATTCCGGTGGTGGCAGACAGCGGTTCCGGCAGTCCAGTTCCACGCGACCGGAGTGGACGGTCACCCGCAGGGAGCGCGGTGACGTCCCGTGGCGTACGGCATTGGTCACCGCCTCCGCACAGATGTACAGAAGCACGGTACGGACCCCATTCGGTACGACTGCGGAATCGTCGACCTGCGGGTCGATCTCGACGACCGCCTCATCACCCAGCCGCTGCCGGAAGATCTCCCAGTTCAGCGTCGGCACCATGGCAGACTCCTGCCTTTCCGCCCCGGTGTCTGGGCCTGCCAGCACTCCGATCACTTCGCGGAGGTCACCCAAGGCAGCCTCCGCACTCTCGCAGGCAGTTTCGAGGGACCGCTCCCGGGCTGCAGGCTCGTCCAGGTGCCGGGCAAGACTCGTGTGCAGGGAGACTGCGGTCAGGTGGCCTGCCACCACATCGTGCAGGTCCTGGGCAATCCGCAACCTGTCCGCCTCCACTTCGCGGGCAGCTCGTTCACCGGCGAGTTCATGTTCGGTACGGGCGAGATCTTCGGCCGCCTCCTGGGCGACCTTGTGGTGTCGTACCTCCCATCCCCAGGCCAACGGGGTGAACACGGCGACCACGATGATCATCGCCCCCACCACCACCGCGGTGCCCAAAGAAACGGCATTACCCCAACTCACCAGCATCGCCGCCCCCAGCACAGCACCGACCACACTCCCCGTGACCGTGGCAGTTCTCGCAGTTCGTGCGCTCCCCCTCGCCACTGGAGCCCACAATCCTTCCGCGAGCAGGACGTAAGCACTGACCTGGTCGCCGAAGAGCAGTTCCAGCAGGCTCACCGGGACAACCAGCACGAGCAGCAGTTCGGGGCGTACAGACCGGAAGACGGTGCCCAGTGCACCGATCAGCATCAGCACCGGAGAGACACCGGCAAGCCACGGAGGAGAGTCCAGCACACCGCTGAGCAAAGGCTCGTTGGCGACTCCGGACAGGTAGAGCACGATGATCACAACCACGTAGAGCACCACCGCACGGATGTCACTCCTGCTGACGGCGGATAAACAGCGGTTGTCCATGGTCGCAAGGCTAGCAAGGAGCACGGACGTGAAATCTCCTACCGATGGAGGAGGTCGCACGGTCACCCGCGCGAAGAGGATGAGAGACATGGACTTTCTCCCGGATTCCTTCAGCCACCTGTCACTGGTCGTCCTTGCACTTGTCGACTCGACGAGCATCGGAACACTGGTCGTACCGGTTCTCCTTCTCGTCGTCAGCGGCGGCGCTGGCGTGACCGTCCGAAGAGTCGTCACGGCAACCTTCTATTATCTGGCGGTCATCGGTGCCTTTTACTGGGCTGTTGGCGTTGCGCTCACCGCCGGGGCCCTTCCGTTGATCGAGCGGTTCGGTGATGTGCTGACCTCGTCGGGTGCGATGACGGCCTACGCGGCCGTCGGCGTTCTCCTGGTGGCGTGGTCGTTCTGGATCGACCCCAAGGCCATCCGCAAGCGTGGCGGTGACCCCGAGGCCGGAGCACGCCGGTGGTCGGAGCGAGTTCGCGGAGCAAGTACAAGCTATCGGGCATTGACCGGGCTGGCGCTGTTGGCGGGGCTCGCTGAGCTCGCGACGATGATCCCCTATCTCGCGGCGATCGGAATCATCGTCGACAGCGGTGTCGGCCTCGCACGGTCGGCAGCCGTTCTCGCCGCCTACTGTGCCGTCATGGTTGTCCCTGCTGTGGTCCTGGCGGTGGTGAGGCTAATCGGAGGCACTCGGATGGACGGCCTCCTGGCACGTGTCCGTGACTGGAGCCTGCACAGTGCGACAGGGGCGTTTTCGTGGACGGTGGGCATCGTCGGGGCGATCATCGTCCTGAACACGGCGCCGACGGCCCTCGAGTTTCTCCGGTGACACGACACGTGGACCTGGCTACCTCGCTAGAAGGTCATTCAGGTTCTCGTCGATCTGCGCCATATAGGTTGCGCTGAGGTTGAACAGGCCGAGGTGACCGGCGTTGTCCTCGATGACCCGCAGTTCGCTCCCGGTGATGAGCTCCTGCTCGGCCGCGCAGTCACGTACGGGGAAGAACATGTCCTCGCTGATCGGCATGACGAATGTGGTGGCACTGACGCGGCCGAGGGCCTCGGCGAGGTCACCACCGGTGTGGCGGGACACGTCCCCACGCTGCCATTTCCAGGCACTATTCAGCAGGGTGTTGGGGTCCATCGAGGTAAATAGCGGGTCGAGGAAGTCCGCGAGCACCGCCTCCGGAGAGTCCAGACTGAGGGAACGCCACTCCTCACGTCGCCACCATTCGGTGGAGAACCCCATGACCGACCACAGGTGCGACTGCCGCCGCAGGCCGTCCTCCACGTCGGTATGCGAGGAGTACTCCCCGGCGGCGAAGCCGGGGTCCGACAGAATGGCCTCGTTGAGAGTCTGGGTGAAGAGGAAGTCGTGCGGCGTGTTCTTCGCGGTGCCGGCAATGGCCGCGGCCCGGTGGACCTTGTCCGGGTAGCGGACGATCCACTCGTAGGTTTGCTGAGCGCCCATGGATGCGCCGACAACGGCGTACAACTCCTCGATGCCGAACTCCTGCTCGAGCAGCCGGCGCTGTGCGACGACGTCGTCGCCGATCCGCACGTCGGGGAAGCGCGACATCGCGATGGACGCGTCGACGGTGTTCGCCGGGGACACCGACATCCCGTTGCCGATCTGATTGACGCAGATGATGAAGTACCGGGACGGGTCCAGTGCATGATCGGTGCCGATGTACTCCTGGAACCATGTCCCGTGGGTGCCTGCGTACCAGGTGGGCACCAGGATCGCGTTGCTCTTGTCCTCATTCAGGGTGCCGGCGGTGGCGTAGGCCAACCAGCAGTCGTCGATCACACCTCCGTCCTCCAGTTCAAGGCGTCCGATGGAGGCGGTCTCGTACGGCCCCTGAGTGTGTGCGGTGTAGAAGTCGTTCGTGATCATGTCTGTGGAGCTCTCCTGACGGGTACGTGGTCTCTGCCGGACGGCTCCGGCATCCAGGTTCCCTCACGAAAGTACTCTGCCGCCGTGTGAACTCGCCGACATGCGTCCGGAGGCCTTGCATCTTGGCGGCGTGAACGGTGAACTTGTCTTCATGAGCATCCCCTCCCGTGGCACACGGTCGTCCTCCCCCGTCGTCGGCGCACGTCTCGGCACCGTTAGGGCTGGCAGGGTCAGCTTGGCCGCGAGCCTCACCGCCGGCGCCCTGGTTCTGGCCGGGTGCTCGGTGCCGTGGAGCGACTCGCCCACCGATGAGTTCATCGACTTGGTCAACTCCGGCGACTGGGCCGGTGCCGCCGAGCACACCGACGATCCCGAGGCCGCGGAGCAGTACCTCACCGAACTCGAGGGCAACATCGGCGAGACGACCCTCCACCTTGACCACGGCGGAGATGACGGAGACGACGGAGACGACACCACGACGACCGCGACGTGGACCGTGCCCTCCGGCGACGAGGCCACCTCGCAGGGTTCGCTGGGCACCACCGACGGCGACAACGACCCAGTGGTGTGGGACCCGCAGATCCTGGCCTCCGCACTGACATCGCAGACCTCCGTGTCCTACTCCGACGACCGGGCCTATGACCTGCCCGTCCTCGACGCGCGCAATGACACGCAGATGTCCTGGACCACGGTGACCGTGTTCACCGCCGCGACCACCGAGGAGATTGAGCCGCAGGAGCAGGCGTCGGCGATCGCCGACGCGGCGCGTCCGGCGATTGACGACCTGGACACCGACTCCGTCGCCACGCAGATCACCGAGGCAGGCGAAGAGGCGACCACGCTGTTCTCGTTGCGTCCGGAGGACGCCGGGGACGTCGCCGACGCCCTCGGCGCGGTCCCCGGGGTCGAGTCCCGGGAGGAGGGACGGCTGCTGTCGTCCTCCGGGACGTCCTCCCCGGTCGACGGAGACCTGCGCGCCTATTGGGAGCAGCGTCTCGACGACACCGCCGGGTGGACGCTGACCACCACCGCCGACGAGGAGCAGGGGCTCGAGGGCGAGGTGCTGGGCCAGGAAGCGCCCGCGGAGTCCGAGCCGGTGCGCACCACGATGGACATGGGCATCCAGGCCGCCGCACAACGCGCCATGGACGGTGAGGACCGGGCCGCCTCGATCGTGGCGATCGACCCGTCGACCGGCGGGCTGCTGGCCTCCGCGCAGAACAGCGCCGCCGACGGGCAGGGCACCCCGGCGATGACCGGGCAGTTCCCGCCCGGGTCGACGTTCAAGACCGTGACCACCGCCGCCGCGCTGGGCCGGGGCACCGTGGGCCCCGACGACGAGGTGGAGTGCCCCGCCGAGGTCGAGGTCGATGGCCGGGTCATCCCCAACGACCAGGACTTCGACCTGGGCACGGTGCCCATGCACACCGCCTTCGCCGAGTCCTGCAACACCACCCAGGCGTTGATCTCGCGTGACCTGGAGCCCTCCGATATGAAGGACACGGCGATGCAGCTCGGCCTCGGCGTGGACTTCGACGCCCCCGGCATGACCAGCATGACCGGGTCCGTGCCGGTCACCGAGCCCGGTGCGGCACGCGTGGAGGCCGCGATCGGGCAGGGCGAGGTGCTGTCCTCGCCGTTCGGACTGGCGCTGATGGAGGCCTCGGTCGCCAACGGCGGGTCGATGGTGACCCCCTCGGTGATCCAGGGCGAGGAGACCACCGCGACGACCGGTAATGGGGAGGACGGGGAGACGGGCGCCGAGTCCGAGCCGCTCGACTCCGGGGTGGTCGACTCCCTGCGTTCGATGATGCGTGAGGCGGTGACCTCGGGAACGGCGTCGTCACTGAGTGATATCGACGGTCTCGGCGGCAAGACCGGCACCGCCGAAGTCGGCGAGGGTGACGCCCACGGGTGGTTCGTGGGCACCGTCGGCGACATCGCCTTCTGCGTATTTATCGAGGGCGCGGATTCCTCCAGCCCCGCCGTGGAGATGGCCGGCGATTTCCTCCGCGACGATGCCCTCGCTGACGTCATCGGCACCTCGGGCAGTTAGCATGACCGCTAACAGGATCGGTCGTGCGAACGATTGATCCTGGTAAGAAGCACGTCTCCCCGAGACCCACCGAGGAGTGGATCCCATGACCCTCACGCGAAAGATCCTCACCGGCGCCCTGACCGCCGCGACCACAGCTGCCCTCGTCGGCTTCGCCGGTGCCCCGGCGGCCACCGCCGAACCGGTGCAGTCCTCTCTCCCCAACGCCCCGTTCTCCGGCACCTGGGTCGACCTCGACCCCACCGGTGCCGCGGAACTCACCTTCGACGATGGCCGGATCTCCGGCACCGACGGGTGCAACGGTGTCGCTTCGTCCTACACCGTGGACGGCAATGTCGCCGACGTTGAACCGTTCGCCTCCACGTTGATGGCGTGCCCCGGGCCCACGAGCGACTGGCTGCAGGGTGCCGCCAGCGTCCACCATTACGGTGCGCTGCTCGTCGTCCACGACGAGGACGGCGGGATCCTCGGCGCCCTGCGCCCGGAGATCTGATGCACCGCCGCCGCAGTTCCGCCCTCGTTGCGACGCTGGGCGCCGCCGTCCTCGCCGTGGGCCTCTCCGCCTGCGGCGGCGACACCGACGGGGGCGGCGCAGCGTCCACAGCAGCGTCCACCACAGCACCGAACACGGAGGCCACCACAGTGACTGCCCCAGATCCTGACTCGTCCCTGACCGGAACATGGGTCGACCCCGACGGCAATGGCTACCTCACCTTCGACGATAAGGGCGGGGTGACCGGCAGCGACGCCTGCAATGGCATCCGCAGCACCTACGAGACCGGTGACGAAACCGGTGACGGGGCAGATTCCGTCACTGCGAGCGTCGCCCCCTTCCCCACCACGATGATGGCCTGCGGGGACGGCTGGTCGCAGTGGCTGCTCGGCGTCAGCACCGTGGAGCTGCACGGTGACTCGCTCACCGTGCTCGACCAGGACGGCGGCGAGCTCGGCACCCTCGTCCCCGGTGAGGCACCTGAGTGAGCGTCCGGTGATCCGGCTGGTCGCCACCGACCTGGACCACACGCTGCTGCGCGGTGACCGGACGGTCAGTGACCGCACCGTCGCCGCACTGCACGCGGCGCGTCGGGCCGGGATCACGGTCGTGCCGGTGACCGCCCGCAACGTCATCGGCGTGCGCGCGGTGAACGCGCGCACCGGTTTCGACGGGTGGGCCGTGTGCGGCAACGGCGCCTACGCCGTCCACCTCGGTGCCTCGGAGGACGCGGGCGCACTTCCCTTGTTCGCCACGGAGGCCACGCCGGACGCGCTGCGTCGGGTGGTGGCTACGGTGCGTGCGAGGTTCCCGCACGCCTGCTTCGCTGCCGTGCGCGAGTGCGGGGCCCGGTTCATCGCCGAAGACGCCTACGCCGCACTCGCCTCGGCCACCGACCACAGCCGCGACCCGGCGTCGATGGAACGCGCCACCGGCGATGACCTGGTGGACGCACCAGCGGTGAAACTCGTCTTCCGCGACCCGGACGTCCCGGTGGACGTCCTGTTCGACGAGGTCAGCGCACTGCTGGCTGAAGATACGGGGGTGGAACTCACGATGTCCGGTGCCCCGTTCGTGGAACTCATGGCCGCCGGGGTGTCCAAGGCCACCGGCCTGGCCCGGCTGTGCTCGCACCTGGGTGTGGCACCCGGGGAAGTCCTCGCCGTCGGCGACGGCCTCAACGACATCCCCATGCTGCGGTGGGCCGGACGTGGCGTGGCCGTGGCCAACGCCGGGCCGGACGTACGTGCCGCCGCCGCCGACGAGGTCACCGCCGCCGCGGACGACGACGGCGTCGCCGTCCTGCTGGAAGAGCTCAGCGCGCAGGTTAACGACAGCGTGGCAGCACCTCCGCGATCGTCCTGACCGCCGGGTCGAAACGTGCCGGGTCGGGCCCGGCGAAGTTGAGCCGCACGAACTGGCCGGCGGGTTCGGCCGGGAACAGTCCGTCACCGGAGGCGATGACCACCCCAGCACGTTCGCACTCCACCACGAGATGGTGCAGGTCCGTGCCGTCGGGCAGGCGAACCCACAGGTTCAGTCCGCCGGCGGGCACCCGGGTGAGCACCGCCTCCGGCAGGTGGGTGTTCACCGCGTCGACCAGCAGGTCGCGCCGCGAGCGCAACCGGGCGCGCAGGGAGCGCTGGTGGGTACGCCATGCCGGCTGGCCGACCACGTCCAACGCGGCGGCCTGCAGCACCGGGCTGACGTACATGGTGGACGCCGCGACGTTGGCGCGAATGCGCCCGCCCACCGGGCCGCGGGCGATCACCGCGCCGACCCGCAGCGTGGGCGAGACGCTCTTGGTCAATGAGCGCAGGTAGATCACCCGTCCGGCGTCGTCGAGGGCGGCCAAGGGTGGCAGTTCGGGGAGGTCGGTCATGCCGAAGTCGTGGGCCCAGTCGTCCTCGATGAGGAAGGCACCGTGGCGGGCCAGCACCTCGATGACCTCACGCCGGGTGGCCTGTGACCAGGTCACGCCGGTGGGGTTGGCGTAGCGCGGCTGGGCGTAGAAGGCCCGCGCGCCGGTGCGGGTGAGGATCCGGTCGAGCTCGACGGGGTCCGGGCCGTCCTGCCCGCCGCCGGTGGGCACGAGCCGCACGCCGGACTCCCCGGCGGCGAGGATCGCGCCCCAGTAGGTCGGCGACTCGATGACCACCGGGTCGCCGGGGGCGGCGACGGCGCGGAAGATCGCGGCCAGGCCGCTCTGCGTGCCGGGCAGCACGGTGACGTCCGCCGCGGCGGCCGGGGCGGTGCCCGGCGGGGTGTGACGTCCCAGTTCGTGGGCGAACCAGGCGCGCAGCCCGGGCAACCCCGAGCGCGGGGCGGCGGTGACGGCATACTCGCCGCGGGCGGCGCGAACCAGCGCCTGTCGCACGAGTTTCTCGGGCAACAGCCGGCGGTCCGGGTAGCCGTTGTGCAGGCTGACGGCGTCGTCCGGGGTAGGACGCAGCGGGCCGTCGCCGGTGGCGGTGGCTGGTTTCGCCGCGCCCAGCGCCCCGGCCTGCCAGGAGTAGTCCGCCGGGCGCAGGCGTCTGACGCTCGCCCCCTCGGTGGCGAAGGTACCGACACCGGGGCGGGTCTCCACCGTCCCCTCGGCGGCCAGGACGCGCAGGGCGGCCTGCACGGTCCCCGGCCCCACCTCATGGTCACGAACGAGGGTGCGGGTGGCGGGCAGTCGTGTGCCGGGCGCGCGACCGTCGATCCAGCGGCGTAGTTCCGTCACCAACTGCGCACTACTACTCTGCGCACTGCTACTCTGGGGCATGACAGTGAATAGTAGCGCTACCGCACAATCCGCACCAGCGATACCGACCGGAACCGGGCACCCACGCCGTAGCGTCCGGCAGTCCTCGAAACTCCGCAACGTCCTCTACGAGATCCGCGGCCCCGTCGCCGCGCGCGCCGCGGAGATGGAACGCGCCGGGGTGGACGTGCTGAAACTCAACATCGGCAATCCGCAGCCCTTCGGTTTCACCGCCCCGCCGCACATCACCGAGGAGATGGCGCGCGCCCTGCCGACCTCCCACGGATACTCCGACTCCCACGGCATGCCTGCCGCGCTCGACGCCGTGACCGGCCACTACGCCGAGATCCCCGGCTTCCCGGAACTGCGCCGGGAGGACGTGTACCTCGGCAACGGGGTCAGCGAACTGATCACCATGACCTGTCAGGCGCTGGTCGACAACGGCGACGAGATCCTCATCCCCGCGCCCGACTACCCGTTGTGGACGGCCATGGTCACCCTCGCCGGCGGCGCGCCCGTGCACTACCGTTGCGCCGAGGACGACGGGTGGAACCCCGATCTGGCCGACATGGAGGCCCGGATCACCGCGCGCACCACCGCCATCGTGGTCATCAACCCGAACAATCCGACCGGTGCGGTGTATCCGCCGCACATCCTGGAGGGTATCGCCAAGCTCGCCCGGAAACACTCGCTGACCCTGCTGGTCGACGAGATCTACGACGCCATCACCTACGACGGCACCGCCCACACCCACCTGGCGGCGGTCGCGCCGGACGTGCTGACGTTGAGCTACTCCGGACTGTCGAAGAGCAGCCGGCTGGCCGGGTACCGCGCCGGCTGGATGGTCGTGACCGGGCCGAAGGACCACGCCGCCGACTTCCTGCACGGCCTGGACCTCATGGCCTCGACCCGACTGTGCGCCAACGTGCCCGGCCAGCACGCCATCGTCGCCGCCCTGACCGGCGAGGGCGACCACTCCATCGGCGCGCTCACCGGGCCGGATGGTCGCCTCACCCGGCAACGCGACGTGGTCGACCAGACCCTGAACGCCATGGACGGCGTGAGCTGCGTGACGCCGCGCGGCGCGCTGTACGCCTTCCCCCGCCTGAACCCCGACGTCCACGAGATCCGGGACGACGAGAAACTCGTCATGGACCTGCTGGAGCGCGAGCACATCCTGCTCGTCCACGGCACCGGCTTCAACTGGCCGACACCGGACCACCTGCGCATCGTGCTCCTGCCCGAGGAGCAGGTGCTGGCCACGGCGATGGAACGCATGGGCAACTTCCTGGCGGACTACCGGCAGTAGTTCGGTGGGTGGTGGGTTTTATCCATTTTATCCACCGCTCATCATTATCCGTTTTATCCACTCTATCCAGCCACTTCCCGTAGACTGTCCGGCATGACCTCCCCGGCAAACCCTTTCCGTCCCGGCTTCGGCGAGTCCCCCACCGTGTGGAGTGGGCGCGGGACCATCCTCGACGCCTACCGCCACGCCATCGAGACCAACGCCGGGAGCCCGGGCCGCATGCTGTTGATCAACGGTGCCCGCGGCATCGGCAAGACCGCGCTGATCAACGAGCTCGAGGACATCGCCCGCACCAACGGGTGGGTGCTGCTGCGCACCTCCAGCAACAAGAACATGCTCGGCGAACTGATCGACACTGCCATCCCCGAGGCGATCAACTCCCTGAACGGCCGCCCGGGCAGGCGCATCAGCGGCGCGTCCATCGCCGGTATCGGGTCCCTGCGCACCGAGCAGGAGGACGCCGAACCGGTCACCCCGTCCCTGGCGTCCCAGCTCCGCCGCCTCGCGGAATTCACCGGTGCGCACCGCTCCGGAATCCTGATCACCATGGACGAAGTCCAGGCCGCCGACGCCGACGACATCGGCGTCCTCGCTACCGCCGTCCAGGACCTGGTGCGCGACGATATCGCCGTCAGTTTCATCGGAGCTGGGCTCACCGCCGGCATCCAGTCGCTGCTCAACGCCCCGGGCACCACCTTCCTGCGCCGCAGTCAGCGCTACCAGCTCGCCCCACTGCAGCAGGACGACGCGGTCGACCTGCTGCAGCGCACGGCGGAGCCGACAGACGTCGTCTTCTCCCCCGAGTCCGCCCGCCACGCCGCCCAGTCGGCATTCGGTTACCCCTACCTGCTGCAGCTCATCGGCTCACTGGCCTGGCGGATCTCCCTCGCCGAGGCGACGGGCACGGTCTCCACCGACGCCGTGGAGGAGGCCGTTGGTCTGGCGATCCCGGTGCTGGGCAACCAGGTGCACCAGCCCGAACTCGCCACACTCCCCCACGCCCAACTGGATTTCCTCCATGCGATGGCCACCGTCATGGACCGTGCCACCGATCCCGAACACCCCGACCGGGTCAGGATCCACGACCTGGCCGAGGAACTGCGCAAACCGGTGACCTCGCTGTCCAGGGTGCGGGCCGCCCTGATCGACAGGGACATCATCCACTCACCGGCCTGGGGCACGGTGGCTTTCCGACTGCCCTACCTCCGCGAGTTCCTCGACAGTCCCGGCGGCCCGCTGGAGGTGTCGTAGCGTTCAGGCGGCTCCCACGCTCCACCGGGATACCGAGGACTCATGTGCACGGGATCCAAACCAGCCCTTACCATTGTGTGCATGAACACACCTCCCATCGCATTCGTCATCGCCGGCTCCGAGGCCACCGGCGGTGCAGGCATCCAGGTCGACCTCAAGACCTTCCAGCAGCTCGGCGTCTACGGCGTCGGCGCCCTGAGCTGCATCGTCGCCTTCGACCCGGCGAACAACTGGGGCCACCGTTTCCACCCGGTCGACCCGCAGATCATCGCCGAACAGTTCGAGGCGGCGCTGGCCACCCACCCGGTGGAGTCGATGGACACCGCCAAGGTCGGCATGCTCGGCACGCCGCAGACCATCGACACCGTCGCCGGGAAGCTCTCCGAGCGCTCCTGGCGCAACCTGGTCGTCGACCCCGTGCTGATCTGCAAGGGTCAGGAACCCGGCGCGGCACTGGACACCGACAATGCGCTGCGGGAGAAGATCCTGCCGCTGGCCACCGTGGTGACCCCGAATGTCTTCGAGTCCCAGACCCTGTCCGGAATGGACAGCATCAACACCGTCGAGGAGCTCGAGGAGGCCGCCCGGCGCATCGGCGAGCACGTCCCCTACGTCCTGGCCAAGGGTGGCGTCGAGCTGCCCGGCGACGAGGCCGTGGACGTGCTGTGGGACGGCCACGAGATCACCCGGTTCTCCGCCCCGAAGATCGGTGAGCAGCGAGTCTCCGGCGCCGGTTGCACGGTCGCCGCCGCGCTGACCGCGGAGCTGGCCAAGGGCACCGAGATCGTCGAGGCCGTCCAGCGTTCCAAGGATCTCGTCACCCGCGGCATCGAGCACCGCGTCACCGCGAACACACCCTTCGACACCGTCTGGCAGGGCGCCTGAACCTCACCACCGGCGAGCCCCTGTCACCGGTGGACCTATGATCGAACAGTGCCTGACATAAACGCAGCTTCCGAGAAACACCGTGGCACCTCCCACCTCCGGGAGGCCGCACGCAGCATGCTCACCGTCGCACCGGGCAACAGGGACCTGGCTCCGGCGGTGCGTATCGCCGTGTCACTCGCGGCGCCGCTCGTCCTGCTTCTGCTGGTCGACCGGCTCGAATGGTCGCTGTTCGCCTCCTTCGGCGCGTTCACCTCGATCTACGGTCGCTACATGCCCACCCGCACCCGGGTGCGCCAGCAGTCTGGCATCGGCGCGATGCTCACGGTGTGCGTGGGGCTCGGAGCGTTGATCGCCCAAGCGTCAGAATCGTTGACGGACACCACGCACGCGGTCGTCACCGTCCTGGCGGGCACGCTGGTGGCCGCGGTGACGGCGACGGTGATCCTGGTCCTCGACCTCAAACCGTCCGGCGCGGTGTTCACGGTCTTCGCCACCACGGCAGTGGCCTCGGCACCGGTGACCGCACCGGTGTGGGGAGCGCTGCTCATCGCCGGGTCCGCGGCGTCCTGGTGCGTGCTGCTCAGCGTGTTGTCGCGCTGGGTGGGCGAGGCAAATGCGGACAAGGTGGTGCACGCCCCTCCGAGGTACTCGCGCGCCGCGATGGTCCGTCAGTTCTCGAAGTACGGTCTTGCCGCGCTGCTCGGCGGGTCGGTGGCCACGCTCACCGGCATCCCCTCCCCGTACTGGGCGCAGGTGGCCGCGGTGGTGCCCTTGTCGGCGCCCGGGCACCGTCAGCAAGTGGAGCGCGGGCTGCACCGCATCACCGGCACGGTCCTGGGTGTCGGGGTCGCGGCGTTCCTGCTGTCCTTCCCCAGCGAGCCCTGGCAGATCCTCGTGTGGGTGGTGGTGATGCAGTTCCTGGCCGAGATGTTCGTGCTGCGCAATTACTCCCTGGCCTTGGTGTTCATCACCCCGCTGGCCCTGCTGATGGTCTTCCTCGCCCACCCGCAGCCGGTGTCGACACTGCTGGGCGCCCGGGTCGCCGAGACGGCGATCGGCGCGGTCGTCGGCATCGGCGTCGTCCTGCTGTCCGCGTGGCTGGCCCGGCGCCGACCCCGTGCGGTGCGGCGTGCCGAGCAGGTAGATTGATACCCACAAGGAGGATTCCCATGCCGGAACCTGAGCTCGTCGACCTGCCCGCCCGCCACCTCGCCGTCGTCCGCGACACCGTCGCCGTCGAGGAGTTGGCCGCGTTCTACGACCGCGCCTTCCCGCAGATCTTCACCGCGTTGGACGCCGCGAGCGTCGTCGCGTCGGACGCCCCGATGGCCGTCACGCACGGCGTGCCCGCGATGCTCCCCGGCGGCAACTACGACCTGCTCGCCGACGCCTTTGCCCAGGTGATCTCCTGGGCACAGTCGCAGGGACTCACCCCCACCGGCACGTCCTGGGAGCAGTACCTCACCGAACCGACGCCGGACGGGGACCCGGACGCCAACGAGACGCTGATCGGCGTCCTCGTGCGGTGACCGCCCGAAAAAGCTGCGCAATGGGCCGCTGAGGGCCGATCCCGTAATATGATCCGGCGAACTGACATCTACCCCGCCCGGTAATGCTGACAGTGTCGTCCTGACACGTCCGCCGCCGGGTGGAGAACGGAATGACTCCGTGCCGGATTCCCCGGAACCTACGTCCCCCGCCTCCCCGGAGGCAGGACGCTACCCGGACGACATGCACCCCGGCCTCGTGCCGGGCATCAGCGTCGACGACCAACGTAACCGCTTCGGCCTCGACAAGACGGTCTTCTTCGTCACCGCGGCGCTCATTGTCTCCTTCATCGTCTGGGGTGTGTCGAGCCCGTCGTCGGTCTCCGACGTCTCCTCGACCATGTTCTCCTGGGCCATCAGGAACATGGGCTGGCTGCTCAACGTGGTGATGGTCTCCGCGGTGGTGCTGATGATCTACCTGGCGTTCTCGCGCTTCGGGCAGATCAAGCTCGGCACCGACGACGAGAAGCCGGAGTTCTCCCGCTTCGCCTGGGTGGCCATGATGTTCGGCGCCGGTCTCGGCGTGGGCATCTTCTTCTTCGGCCCCTCCGAGCCGCTGACCTACTACATGGACCCGCCGCCGCATACCGTCGACGCGGAAACCCCCGAGGCCATCCACCGTGGCCTGGCGCAGACCCACTTCCACTGGGGTCTGGCCATCTGGGGCCTCTACGCGATGGTCGGCGGCGCGCTGGCCTACAGCTCCTACCGGCGTGGCCGGGTCTCACTGTTCAGCTCCGCGTTCCGCTCCCTGTTCGGCGAGCGCCAGACGGCCGGCCTGGCCGGGCGCCTGGTCGACATGATGGCGATCATCGCCACCCTGTTCGGCACCGCGGCCACCCTGGGCCTGTCTGCGCTGCAGATCAGCCAGGGCGTCCAGATTGTCTCCGGTGCCTCGGAGATCACCAACACGGTGCTGATCATGATCATCGCTTTCTTGACCCTGTGCTTCATCATCAGCGCGGTGTCCGGGGTGAGCCGGGGCATCCGGTACCTGTCGAACCTCAACATCTCCCTGACGCTGGGCCTGGTGCTGTTCGTGTTCCTCCTGGGGCCCACGCTGTTCCTGCTGAACCTGGTGCCCTCGGGCATCATGGCCTACGCCGACAATATGCTCGACATGATGGGACGCTCGCTGTCCTGGGGTGAGGACACCCTGGAGTTCCAGTCGATGTGGACCGCCTTCTACTGGGCGTGGTGGATCGCCTGGACGCCTTTCGTCGGCCTGTTCATCGCGCGCATCTCCCGCGGCCGCACCATCCGCGAGTTCGCGCTGGTGACCACCCTGGCCCCGACGTTCATCCTGATCCTGGCCTTCACCATCTTCGGCGGCACCGCAATCACCTTCTTCCAGGAGGGACGCGAGGGCGTGGACGGCGACTCCTCGGCCGAGCAGATCCTGTTCGCCGTCTTCGACAACCTGCCGTTGAGCTGGCTGACCCCGTTCATCATCATCTTCGTGCTCGCCGTGTTCTTCATCACCTCGGCGGACTCCGCCTCACTGATCATGGGCACCCTGTCCGAGCGCGGCAACCCCTCGCCGAACAAGCTCGTCGTGGTGTTCTGGGGCCTGTGCATGATGGGTATCGCGGTGGTGATGCTGCTCACCGGTGGTGAGACGGCGCTGACCGGACTGCAAAACCTGACGATCCTCATCGCCATACCGTTCTCCGTGGTGCTGATCGGGCTGGCCGTCGCGTTCGTGAAGGACCTGATGACCGACCCGGCCGCCATCCGGCGCGACTACGCGAAGTCCGCCATCCAGAATGCGGTGTACAAGGGCATGCAGGAGCATGGCGACGACTTCGAGTTCTCCGTCGCCCGCACCGAGGACGGCGCCGGTGCCGGCGCCCACTTCGATTCCACCTCCGCGAAGGTCACCAACTGGTACCGACGCACCGACGAGGACGGCAACGACGTCGGCTACGACTACGGTGCCGGCCAGTGGTCGGACGGCTGGACGTCCGACGGTGAGGACGGCCCCACCACCGAGACCGTCGCCGAGCCGCGTAACCGGGACTAGGCTGCCACCTCCGCGGGCTCCACACGATACGATGTGGAGCCATGAGCGACGAACGCGAGATTCTCACCTACGACCTCTTCGGCACCGCGATCAAAGATCTGGCGCAGACGGTCGTGGACGACTACAAGCCCGACCTGATCCTCTCCATCGCCCGCGGCGGACTGCTCATCGGCGGTGCCCTGGGCTACGCGATGGGGATCAAGAACGTCTCCGTGATCAACGTGGAGTTCTACACCGGGGTCGGTGAGACCCTCGACCAGCCGGTGATGCTCCCGCCGACGCCCGAGGCCGTGGACCTGTCCGGCATGAAGGTGCTCATCGCCGACGATGTCGCCGACTCCGGCAAGACCCTGGAACTGGTCCAGGAGTTCTGTGCCGAGACCGTCGCCGAGGCCCGTACCGCAGTGATCTACGAGAAGTCCCGCTCGATCATCAAGCCGGACTACGTGTGGAAGAAGACCGACCAGTGGATCGACTTCCCCTGGTCCGACTTCCCCGTCATCACCCCGTCCGGTGCTCCCACCGGCGGCGAGGCTTCCTAAGCCTCTAAGAGCCCAGCGCCTCACCCACGCGCTTGCCGCTGTGGATGCAGCCGCCGAGGAACGTCCCCTCCAGGGCGTTCTTGCCGTGCATGCCGCCACCGCCGAACCCGGCGACCTCGCCGGCGGCGTACAGGCCCGGCAGCACCGAGCCGTCAGCACGCAGGCAGCGTCCTGAGAGGTCGGTCTCGATCCCGCCCAACGTCTTGCGCGTCACGATGCGCAACCGCACCGCGATCAGCGGCCCGTTGTCCGGGTCGAGGATCCGGTGCGGTTTGGCGGCGCGCACGATCTTGTCGCCGAGGAACTTCCGCGCCGTGCCGATGTAGTTGACCTGGGCGTCCTTGGAGAACTTGTTGTCGAGTTGACTGTCGCGGTCCTCGATCTGCCGGCGCAGGACATCCGCGTCCACGACCGGGGCGTCTGCACCGGTGAGCTCGTTCATGCCCTCGACAAGGGTCTCCAGATCATCGGCGATGACCCAGTCCTCACCGTGGTCCATGAAGTTACGCACCGCCACGTGTGTGCCGGGGCCCACCTTGCCGGCCAGCTTCCGCAAAGACTTGTCCGTGAGGTCCGGGTTCTGCTCGGAGCCGGAGAAGATGAACTCCTTGTCCGCGATCGTCTGGTCCAGCACGAACCAGCTGTAGCCGTGGCCGGTGCGTCCGATGTGTTCCAGGGATGCCAGGTTGTCCGAGCCGGGGAAGATATTGGTCGGAAGCCGCTTCCCGGTCGCGTCGAACCACAGTGAACTCGGCCCCGGGATGATGCGGATGCCGTGGCCGGGCCACACCGGGTCCCAGTTCGCCATGCCCTCGGTGTAGTGCCACATACGGTCGGTGTTCACCGTGGCCGCACCCGCCTGCGTAGAGATGCCGATCATCCGCCCGTCGACGTGCGCGGGCACACCGGTGACCATGTCCTCCGGGCACTCGCCCCACCGGTCGGTGGGCCACGAGCGGCGCACCAGGTCAAGGTTGCCGCCGATACCGCCGGAGGTCACCGCCACGGCCGCACCACGGTGCTCGAAGGTATCGACCACCTCGCGCGGCGAGGCCACGCCGCGTCCGAGCTCGTCGCAGGGGGCCAGCACGCTGCCGCGCACCCCCACCACCGCGTCGTCCTCCACGATGAGTTCGTCGACCCGGTGACGGAAGGCGAAACGCACCCGCCCGGCGCGCTCGGCCTCGAGCAGCGGCTCGCGGAAGACCCGGACGACCTCGGGCCCGGTTCCCCAGGTGAGGTGGAAACGGGGCACGGAGTTGCCGTGCCCGGAGGCGTCGCCGCTGCCACGTTCGGCCCAACCGACCGTGGGCAGGACGTTGAGGCCGAGGTCGCGCAGGTAGTCGCGCTTCTGGGTGGCGGCGAAGTGCACGTAGGCGCGTCCCCACTCCCGGGGCCAGCGGTCGTTGTCGGCGCTGTCGGTGGGGTCATAGTCCGCGGAGTTCTCCCAGTCCCGCCAGGCCAGCTCCTCGGAGTCGTGGACGCCCATGAGCCGTTGCTCGGGGCTGCCGACGTAGAACAGCCCGCCGAGCGACCAGTAGGCCTGTCCACCGAGGTTGGCCCGGTTCTCCTGGTCCAGGACGAGCACGTCCCGTCCGGCCTTCTGCGCCTCGTAGGCGGCGACGAGTCCGGCGAGCCCGGCGCCGACGATGATCACGGTGTCTGTGCTGCCACGGTTATCTCCCATACGAAAGCAGTCTAGGGGTTCGCCCGTGGAATGGGACGCAGACCGACATATCTCACACAACGGACGCTTGCGTTCGCTGTGTGAGACCTGTAATTTTTCCCCTCGTCCCATAACGTCCGAAAATAATGATAGAGAGAATCGCAGCCGCCCCATGACCACCTCACTCACCGAGCACCCCGCCCCGCCGTCGGCGCGGCCGAACGGCAATAAGAAGAGCCGTGTCATCTTCGCCTCCACCATCGGGACGACGATCGAGTTCTACGACTTCTACGCCTACGCCACCGCGGCGATCATCGTCTTCCCGCACCTCTTCTTCCCGGAGAATGAGAACTCCACCATCGGGCTGCTCGCCTCCCTGGCCACCTTCGGGCTGGCCTTCGTCGCCCGCCCCGTCGGCTCGGTGCTCTTCGGCCACTTCGGTGACCGCATCGGACGCAAGGCCACGCTCATCGGCGCCCTGCTGACCATGGGCATCGCCACCTTCATCATCGGCCTGCTGCCCACCTACGAGCAGATCGGCCTGTGGGCCCCGGCCCTGCTGGCGCTCATGCGCTTCTGCCAGGGTCTGGGTCTCGGCGGCGAGTGGTCCGGCGCGGCCCTGCTGGCCACGGAGAACGCCGAGGACGGCAAGCGGGCCCGTGCCGCGATGTGGCCTCAGCTCGGCGCACCGTTCGGTTTCATCCTCGCCAACGGCCTGTTCCTCATCCTCGTCCTGGGCCTGGACCACACCCACGGCGAGCCCGGTGGCGCATTCATGACCTGGGGCTGGCGCGTGCCGTTCCTGCTGTCCTCGGTGATGGTGGCCATCGGCCTGTACGTGCGCTTCAAGCTCGAGGAGACCCCCGTCTTCCAGGACACCCTGGATAAGGGCGAGGACGTCAAGGTCCCCACCGTCGAGGTCTTCCGCACCGCGTGGCGCCCGCTGATCCTCGGCACCTTCGTGATGGTCTCGACCTACACGCTGTTCTACCTGGTGACCACCTGGTTCCTGTCGTTCGGCATCGGCGACCGTGAGGCCGGCGAAGGCCTCGGCATCCCCTACAACCACTTCCTGGTCATCCAGCTGATCACCGTGCTGTTCTTCGTCGTCGGCATCCCGCTGGCCGGCTACCTCTCCGACACCGTGGGCCGACGCCGCTACCTCACCGTGGTCTCCGTGCTGGTGCTCATCTACGCCTGTGTCTTCCAGCTGTTCCTCGACCCGGCAACCTCTGGTGAGGTCAAGGCCGGAATCTTCCTCGGCATCGGCATGTTCCTGATGGGCCTGATCTTCGGCTCCATGTCCGCCGTGCTGCCCGAGATGTTCCCCACCAACGTGCGTTACACCGGCTCCGGGATCGCCTACAACGTCTCCTCGATCCTCGGTGCCGCCGTCGCCCCCTTCATCGCCGTGGCGCTGGCCACCGCATACGGCCCGTGGGCCGTCGGGATCTACCTGGCCGTGGTCGTGCTGATCAGCCTCGTGGCCATCCGTCTGATGCCCGAGACGAAGGACTCCGACCTCTACTCCGTGTAGCAGGCTCAGTTACGGCGGAACACGAACTGTTCGCAGTCCAGGGCCCCTGCCCGGGCAAGTGCCTCGTGCAGGGCCAGCTGGTAGTTCCAGAGCCTGCGGTACACCGCGTCGAAACCGGCCGCGGCTGCCGCACGTTCGCGGGCGGTGAACGCCGAGCGCCACAAGGCAAGCGTCGTGGCGTAGTGCGACCCCATCCGGTTACGCGCGGTGAGCCGCAGCCCCGCCCGATTGGCCTGCGCCGTCACGTGGCTGGGCGTGGGGTACTCCAACGCCGGCCACACGTAGGCGCGCATCACGTCCAGGCTCTCGGTCACGCTCGCCTCCGGCGGGCGGAGATCCTGGTCCTCCCCATCGACCGGGTCCGTCGGACGCACCACCGACTGCACGACGGCGATGCCGTCACCGGCGAGCATGCGTTCCACCGCGCGCAGGAAGTGGATCGTGCCGTCGTTGCCGAGGGTCTCCATGCGCTCGACGCTGAAGATCGCGTCGTAGGTGCCCGACCACTGGCGTGGCGACGGGATCGGCCCACGAATCGTCTGGACGCGCACCGCACCGCCCACCCCCGCCTCGTGGGCGAAGGCGCGCACACGCTCCGCGTGATCCACGTCGGACGTCAGGACGTCGACGTGGGCACCACGCCGCGCCGCGGCTACCGGCAGCGCACCGCCGGACGACGGCAGCTCCAGCACCCGGTGGCCGGGGCCGACCTGTGCCTCGTCGAGCATGGCGTCGATGCGGTGCTGCTGGGCGGAATCCAGATCCGCCCGATCCACCGCCGCCGGGTCCGTCGGCGCGTCGAGATAGCTCACCGTCACCGGCGGACGCTGACCGCCCTGCTCCGGATTGTCGACCTCCGAGGTCCTCGTCCCGGAGGCGAACAACGCCGAGCCGGTGGCACGCGACTGCCCGGCGTAGATGTCGACGAGGGCGTCCGGCAGGTCGCCGGCACGCACGTGCCCGGCCACCCGGCGCCGACGGCGCGACAGGCGTCGTCCGAGACCGCCCTCCAGGGGTTGGGTGAGCAGCACCCCCAGCACCTCCGGCAGGGGGTCGGCCGTCCACTCCCCGGCCATGTAACCCTCCGCCAGACCCAGCCATCCGGCGTCGACGACACGATCAAGCACCAGGCCGTCGTCCACCACGAAACGGGGGGACGCACCGGGGGTCAGCGAGATGCCGTGGTCCTGGGTCAGATTCTCCAACCGCTGCTGCAGGTGCACCGCCCGGCGACCGAGGAACGGGGCCTCCGGCGAGCGCGCCACGCCCGGCCACCGCTCGGCGTCCACGTAGTTTTCCCCGTTCCCGCGGGCACTTTCCCGGTTGTCACGGGCATCGCGGGGGTCGCGCCGGACGCCTCGGCGATGGCCGTCGTCGACTGGTCGTGTCACGTCCGCCTCCGTCCTCGCTCGTCTTAGGTATTCTAGGCAAAAGCAATCGGCCACCCCCGGCTGCACCCGAAACAGAAAGGCCCGCCGAGAGGACCCACCGCATCCAGCCCGCGTGATGATCCCGTCGAGGACAGGCACTAGTATGGGCACTCAGGTCCGACGCGACCGGGAGGTCCGTCGGCTGACGACACTACACCGGCGTCCACCGACCCCCTGTAGAACACGCAGCAGTGCTAAAGACACAACGCAGAAAGAACACGTGATGACCACCGGCGCCGACACCGTAGGAGCGCCCGCGCGGTCACCGCAGAACGAGGAGTTTCGCTGATATGACAACAACCGCACCCTTCCGGCCCTCCGGCCGTCACCACGTCGTCATCGTCGGCGGAGGTTTCGGTGGACTGTTCGCCGCCAAGAAGTTCGCCGGCGCCGACGTCGACGTCACCATCATCGACCGCACCAACCACCACCTCTTCCAGCCGCTGCTGTACCAGGTGGCCACCGGCGTGCTGTCCTCCGGCGAGATCGCTCCGACGATCCGCCAGATCCTGCGCAAGCAGCGCAACGCCCGCGTCGTCAAGGCTGAGGTCCGCGACGTCAACGTCGACGAGAAGATCATCACCGCCGACCTGGGCGGCAAGGACGTCGTGCTGCAGTACGACTCCCTCATCGTCGCCGCCGGCGCCGGCCAGTCCTACTTCGGCAACGACCACTTCGCCGAGTTCGCCCCCGGCATGAAGAGCATCGACGACGCCCTCGAGCTGCGTGCCCGCATCACGGGTGCCTTCGAGCGCGCCGAGATCACCGACGACCCCGCCGAGAAGGCCCGCCAGCTGACCTTCGTCATCGTCGGCGCCGGCCCCACGGGCGTGGAGCTCGCCGGCCAGCTCGCCGAGATGGCCCACCGCACCCTGCGCAACGAGTTCCGCCGCACCGACACCGAGCAGACCCGCATCCTGCTCGTCGACGGCGGCCCCCAGGTCCTGCCCCCGTTCGGCAAGAAGCTCGGCCGCAAGGCCCAGCAGACCCTGGAGAAGCTCGGTGTCGAGGTCGTCACCGACTCCCTGGTCACCAACGTCGACCGCGACGGTGTGACCTGGAAGAACATGAAGACCGAGGAAGAGACCACGGTCGCCGCATACTGCAAGATCTGGTCCGCCGGTGTGGCCGCCAGCCCGCTGGGCAAGCACATCGCCGACCAGATCGACGGCATCGAGGCCGACCGTGCCGGCCGCGTCCCGGTGAACAAGGATCTCTCCGTGGGCGACCACAAGGAGATCTTCATCGTCGGCGACATGATGAGCCTCGACAAGCTCCCGGGCCTGGCCCAGGTCGCGATCCAGGGTGGCGAGCACGCCGCCTCGATCATCCGCGCCGAGGTGGAGCAGGGCGCTACCGAGCGTCCCGACTTCAAGTACTTCGACAAGGGCACGATGGCCATCGTCTCGCGCTTCAACGCCGTGGTGAAGCTGGACAAGGCCGAGATCTCCGGCCCGATCGGCTGGCTGATGTGGCTCGCCGTGCACCTGATGTTCATGGTCGGCTTCCGCAACCGCTTGGTCGCCGCCTTCAGCTGGGGCCTCAACACCCTCTCGGCGAACCGCTGGCACCTGGTGGCCACCCGCCAGCAGCTGCACGCCCGCAATGCGCTGCGCAAGCTGCGCACCCTCGAGGACGAGCAGGACATCCGCTCCATCGAGGTTCGCGACAACCTGAAGTTCGGCGACGGTCGCGACACCCGCGCCGTGTCGGATTAATAGCCGACTAGTTTTCGGCTAGTTCCGGCTAGCACCTCCGGTTGAAGCCCGGGGTCGTCATCTCTCGACGACCCCGGGCTTTCGCGCGCGTGCACACACGGTAGGCTGGGCAACTGAGACTCGGGGTGCGCGGAACGACCCGCGCTGAGATCACACCCGTAGAACCTGCTCTAGTTCGAACTAGCGAAGGGATGGTCCGTGTCAGACACGCTTGCCACCACCGTTGACATCATCAGTTCCCTGCGTCGGGACCAGCCGTTGGTGCAGTGCATCACCAACCAGGTCGTCCCCCAGGTCACCGCGAACGTCCTGCTCGCCGCGGGTGCAGCCCCGGCGATGGTCGACACACCGGAGGAGGCTGCCGAATTCGCGGCCCTTGCCTCGGGCGTGCTGATCAATACCGGTAGCCCCACCGCCGCCCAGTACACCGCGATGCGCGAGGCTGTGCGCGGGGCGAACGCCGCCGACACCCCCTGGGTCCTCGACCCGGTGGCCTGCGGCGGGCCCGCGGCACGCACCGAGTTCGCCCGCGAGATCGTCCTGCGTCGTCCCGCCGCCGTGCGCGGCAACGCCTCCGAGGTCATCGCCCTGGCCGGACGCTCCGGCGGCGGACGCGGCGTCGACGCCACCGACGAGGTCGACACGGCCCTGCAGGCCGCCCGCTCGCTGGCGGAACGCACCGGCGGGGTCGTGGCGGTCTCCGGCGCCCGCGACCTCATTGTTTCCGCCGGACGAGTCACGTGGCTGACCTCCGGCGACCCGATGATGCAACGCGTCATCGGCACGGGCTGCTCCCTCGGTGCGCTCACCGCCGCCTATCTCGGCGCGGCCGCCTCAGCAGGCAATAACGCGCACGATGCCGTCCTCGCCGCCCACGCCCACGTCGGTGCCGCCGGCATGCTCGCCGCTCAGGACGGCTCGGGCCAGCTGCGCGGCCCGGGCAGTTTTGCCGTCGCCTGGCTCGACGCGCTCGACACCGTCTCGCAGGACCCGGGGCTCGTTCCCGGGCTCGTCTCGGCGATGGAGACCACCGAATGACCCCGGCGAGTGCCCCTGCCCCCTCCCGAGTGGACTGGAGCCTCTACCTGGTCACCGACCCGGAGCTCGGAGGTGACCGTGACGCCGTGTCCGGCGTCGTCGCCCGCTCGGTGCGCGGCGGGGTCAGCGTGGTCCAGCTCAGGGACAAGACCCTCGACGACGCGGAGTTCACCGCACGCGCCGCCGAACTCGCCGAGGCGCTCGCCGGAACTGGCGTGCCCCTGTTCGTCAATGACCGGATCGACACCGCCCGCCAGCTCGGACTGCACCTGCACATCGGGCAGGACGACATCGACTACCCTACCGCCCGTGATCTTCTCCCCGACGATCTGATGATCGGGCTGTCCGTCGACGACCACGCCCAGATCGACCGGCTCGCCGCGCTCATACGTGACGGGGTGCGTCCGCCGGACGTCCTCGGCCTGGGCCCGGTAGACCTGACCGACACCAAGACCGACACCGGGCGCGCGCTCGGAGTCACCGGCCCCGGCAGTGTCGACGACCTGGCCGCCCACGCGCTGGAACTGGGAATCCCGTCGGTGGCCATCGGCCACGTCAACGCCGCCAACGCCGCCGAGCTCGGAGCGTCCGGCGTGGCGGGGATCTGCGTGGTCTCGGCGATCATGGCCGCCGACGACCCCGCCGCGGCCGCCCGCGACCTGCGCACCCTGTACGAGAACACCAGCACCAGCCACCAGACCAGCCACCAGACCAGCGAGGCCCACACATGATCCCCCGAGTACTCAGCATCGCCGGCACCGACCCCACCGGGGGCGCAGGCGCGCAGGCCGACATCAAGTCCATCGGTGAGGCCGGCGGTTTCGCCATGAGCGTGGTCACCGCACTCGTCGCCCAGAACACCCACGGCGTACGGCAGGTCCACGCACCCGACACCGACTTCCTCCTCGCCCAGCTCGACGCCGTCTTCGACGACGTCACCGTGGACGCAGTGAAGATCGGCATGCTCGGCACCGCCGAGATCACCCGCACGGTCACCGGCTACCTGGCCGCGCACCCGGTGCCGGTGACCGTGGTCGACCCGGTGATGGTGGCCACCAGCGGCGACCGGCTGCTCACCGAGGACGCCGAGACTGCCCTGGTCGAATTGTGCCGGGCCGCCGACGTGATCACCCCGAACCTTGCCGAGCTCGCCGTGCTCGGCGGCACCTCGGTCGCCGCTGACTTAGACGAAGCCCTGTCGCAGGGGCGCCGGCTCGCCGCTGACCTGGACACCACCGTCATCGTCAAGGGTGGTCACCTGTCTGGCCCCACCGCGGACAACGCGGTCGTCGCCCCCGACGGCACCGTGACCACCGTGCCCGTCGCCCGAGTCACCACCCACAACACCCACGGCACGGGCTGCTCGCTGTCCTCAGCATTGACGACGCGGCTCGCCGCCGGGGAGGACACCGCGACAGCACTGCACTGGTCCAGCCGCTGGCTGTCCGAGGCCATCCGCCACGCCGATGACCTGCATGTCGGTACCGGCAACGGCCCGGTCGACCACACGCACCGCTCCCGGCGTCTCGCCGCGGCCGCGGACACCACCCCCTGGGAACTCACCGCCGGTGTCCCGGAGCTGCTGGACACCCCCGAAGCGCTCGCCGCCGTCGGCGCCGCACACGACGAGGTCACCCCCCACATCCCCGGGGCAGGCCCGTGGACCACGGCCCTGTGGCGTGCGCAGTCCGCGTTGGTTAGCCGGATCAACGCCCTGGCGTTCATCACCGACCTGGGTGCCGGCACCCTGCAGAAGGAGGACTTCGACTTCTACCTCGCCCAGGACGCCGTGTACCTGGCGCAGTACTCCCCGGCACTGGCGGCGCTGGCGGCCTCCGCGCCGGACCAGGCATCGTCGTTGTTCTGGGTGAAGGGTGCCGCGGAATGCCTCGAAGAAGAGGCGTCCCTGCACCGCACGTGGCTGGGCGATGCGCCGGCCGTCGCGCCCTCCCACGTCACGGCGTCCTACACGGCCCACCTCACGCGCAACGTGCAGTCGCGCGACCACGTGGTCGGCGCGGCGGCGGTGCTGCCGTGCTACTGGCTCTACGCCGAGGTGGGCATGGATCTCGCCGCGGGGTCCACACCGGACAACCCCTACGCTGCCTGGCTGGACAGCTACTCCGGTGAGGACTTCACCGCCAGCGTCCGGCAGGCAATCTCTCTGGTGGAGGATGCCTTCGCCACCGCGGGCCCCCGCCAGCGCGCCGAGGCCGCCCGGGCCTTCCTCGACGCCTCGCGGTGGGAGGTCGAGTTCTTCGACCAGGCGCACCGCCGCTGAGCGGACGTCTGCCGGGACTCTACTTGCTGGGTACCACCACGGTCCGCAGCTCCGTGGTGGCGCACAGCTTGCCGGACGCAGCATTCACGTGCTCAATGCGCCAGAGCTGGCTGGTCCGGCCGGTGTGCACCGCACGTGCCGTCGAACGGATCACGTCTCCAGGGGTGGAGGGGCGCAGGAAGTTCGTGGAGTTGGTGGTTCCCATCACCATGCCACCGCCACCGGCGATGAAGCCGGCGAAGGATCCGGCCGACTCCCCCAATGTCGCGTAAATCCCGCCGTTGGTGATGCCCCAGGGCTGTACGTGGTCCTCGGTGATCGTGAGCTCCACCACGACCTCCGGGACAAATTCGACATAGCGCAGACCCAGCGTGCGATCCAGAGACGGAATGGATGTGGCAAAGATCTCCGAAAGTTCGGCGGTCTGCGCCGCGGTGAGCTCCGAGGAGCTCGCCGAGCCCATCAGCTCCAGCATCCGTTCCATGGCAGCAATCTGCCCGGTGGCCGTGTCATTCTGCGTCACTGTCTGTCTCTCCCTCACCTATATGTGCCCCGGCTGCTCCGGCGTGTTTCCCGGTGAGTCTAGCGACTGTCGGCCCGCCGCGGGCGAAGATGGACGGGTGGGCGCTATCATGGTGCACCATGACAGATTCCTCCGCACAGATCGGTGTCGTCGGCCTCGCGGTGATGGGTTCCAACATCGCCCGGAACTTCGCCAACCACGATCACACCGTCGCCGTCTACAACCGCACCTCCGCCAAAACGGACGCGTTCATGGCCGAGTTCGGGGACACCGGTAGCTTCGTCCCCTCCGCCACCGTCGAGGACTTCGTTGCCTCCCTCGAGCGCCCCCGCCGTGCCCTGATCATGGTCCAGGCTGGTCCCGCCACTGACGCGGTGATCTCCCAGCTTGCTGACGCCATGGAACCCGGCGACATCATCATCGACGGCGGTAACGCCCTCTACACCGACACCATCCGCCGTGAGGCGGAGATGTCCGAGCGTGGCCTGCACTTCGTCGGCGCCGGAATCTCCGGTGGCGAGGAGGGCGCTCTCAACGGCCCGGCGATCATGCCGGGCGGCCCTGCCGAGTCCTACGAGTCCCTCGGCCCGCTGCTGGAAGACATCTCCGCCAAGGTCGACGGCACCCCCTGCTGCACCCACATCGGCCCGGACGGCGCCGGCCACTTCGTCAAGATGGTCCACAACGGCATCGAGTACGCCGACATGCAGGTCATCGGCGAGGCCTACCACCTGCTGCGCTACGCCGCGGGCATCGAGCCGTCCGAAATCGCCGACATCTTCCGCACCTGGAACGATGGCGACCTGGATTCCTACCTCATCGAGATCACCGCCGAGGTGCTCTCCCAGACCGACGAGGCCACCGGCAAGCCGCTGATCGACGTCATCGTCGACGCCGCCGGCCAGAAGGGCACCGGCCGCTGGACGGTCAAGGCCGCCCTGGACCTGGGCATCCCCACCACCGGCATCGGCGAGGCCGTCTTCGCCCGTGCGCTGTCCGGCGCCCGCGAGCAGCGTGCCGCGACCACCGGCAACCTGCCCTCCGGCGAGGTCACCACGCTGGACGCCCTCGGCGTCTCGAAGGACGACTTCGTCGAGGACGTCCGGCGTGCGCTCTACGCCTCGAAGCTGGTGGCCTATGCCCAGGGCTTCGACGAGATCAAGGCCGGCTCCGACGAGCACGGCTGGGACGTCGACCCCCGCGACCTCGCCACCATCTGGCGTGGCGGCTGCATCATCCGCGCGAAGTTCCTCAACCGCATCGTGGACGCCTACAACACCGACCCCGGTGTGCAGTCCCTGCTGCTGGACCCGTACTTCAACACCGAGGTCGGCGGTCTGATCGACTCCTGGCGTCGGGTCGTCGTGGCGTCCACGCAGCTCGGCCTGCCGATCCCGGTGTTCGCCTCCTCGCTGTCCTACTACGACTCCCTGCGTTCCGAGCGGCTGCCCGCCGCCCTGATCCAGGGCCAGCGCGACTTCTTCGGTGCCCACACCTACGAGCGCACCGACCGCGACGGTCACTTCCACACCCTCTGGTCCGCCGACCGCAGCGAGGTGCAAGCGTAACCCGTGTCAGGTCAATCAGAAGGACGACGCAGCGCCAGTGTCGGTGGACAGAACCGGCAGAACCGGCGCCGTAAGGTCGTCCGGGGCAGTCGCGCGGGTGCCTCAGGCACCGCCGGCGGTTCCGAGAACCCTGGTAAACGTTCCGGCAACCGGAATCAGCAGGGCAATAAGCAGCAGGGCAGCAAGCCGGGTAATAAGCAGCAGGGTGCCAAGCGCGGCGGCCAGCAGGGCAACAGGCAGCGCCCCGCCCAGAAGAATCAGCAGAAGAACCAGCAGCCGGTCCGTCAGCCCAAGGTCGCCGCACCGGTACCGACCGGCCCGGCCGCAGGCGTGGACACCTCGGTGCTCTTCGCCGACATGGGCCTGCCGGATCCGGTAGTCAAGGAACTGACGGCGCAGGGTCTCAAGCACCCCTTCCCGATCCAGGCCGCGGCTATCCCCGACGGACTGGCGGGCAAGGACGTCCTCGGACGCGGCCCGACGGGTTCCGGCAAGACGTTCACTTTCGGTCTGCCACTGATCACCCGCCTCACCGGCGGTGCTTCGCGTCCGGGCAAGCCCCGGGCGCTGGTGCTGGTGCCGACCCGCGAGCTCGCGCAGCAGGTCGCCGGACGACTGCGTCCGTTGGCGGAGTCCGTTGGCCAGCGTGTGATTGAGGTCGTCGGAGGCGTGAACATCAAGCGCAACCTCACCGCCCTGGCTCGCCCGGTCGACCTTCTGGTCGCCACCCCGGGGCGTGCCGAGGACCTCATCCGGCAGAAGGCCCTCGACCTGTCCCAGGTCGAGATCGTCGCGCTGGACGAGGCCGACCAGATGGCGGACATGGGGTTCCTCCCGCAGGTGCGCCGCCTCGTCGACCACATCCCGGCGAATGCGCAGCACCTGTTCTTCTCCGCCACCCTCGACGGGGACATCAAGGTCCTCGTCCAGCGGTACATGAACGACCCGATCACGCATTCCACCGGTGAGGTCCGGGCGAAGGTGGACACCATGTCCCACTTCCTCGGCGTGGTGGACGACAAGACCGCCCGCAACGACGTGGTCCTGCAGCTCGGGCGTGCCTCGACCCGCACGATCATGTTCATGCGGACGAAGCACGCCGTCGATCGTCAAGTCAAGAAACTTGTCCGTGATGGCGTTCCCGCTGTCGGCATCCACGGCAATAAGGGTCAGGGTGCCCGCACCCGCGCGATCGAGGAGTTCTCCGACGGTCGTGCCACCGTGCTGGTCGCCACCGACATCGCCGCCCGCGGCATCGACATCAAGGGTGTCGATCTGGTGGTGCACATCGACCCGCCGGCCGAGCACAAGGCCTACGTGCACCGCGCAGGACGCACCGCCCGTGCCGGCGAGTCCGGCACCGTGCTGACCCTCACCACCGCAGAGACCCGACGTGAGACCGAGCAGATGATGCGCAAGGCCGGGGTGAGCCCCACCGTGTGGGTGCTCGACCGCCACGGTCTCACCGCCTACCTCGGCGAGCTGGGGCTGGACAGGTAGGACAGGGATGGACATCCTGCTCAGCATCCTGGGGCTGGTCGGCTTCGTCCTGTTGACCGCCGGCACCGGGATCTTCGTGGCCGTGGAGTTCTCCACGACCAGCCTGGAGCGCTCGACGATCGAGGACGACATCGCCGAACGCGGCGACGCCGCCTCACACATGGTCAAGAAGGCCCACAGCGGCCTGAGTTTCATGCTGTCCGGCACCCAGCTAGGCATCACTGTGACCACTCTGGCCACCGGTTACCTTGCCGAACCGATCCTGGCGAAGTTCTTCACCCCGGCGCTCGAACTCGTCGGGCTCGGCGCGTCCGCGTCCACCTCGGTGGCGTTGGTGCTAAGCCTGGTCATCGCCACGATTCTGTCGATGGTCTTCGGCGAGCTCGTGCCGAAGAACCTGGCCATCGCCAACCCCTTGCAGACTGCCCGGCTGCTGACGCGGCCGGTGTGGATTTTCAATACCATCTTCCACCGGTTCATCCAGTTGATGAACAACGCAGCGAATATGATCGTGCGACGTTTCGGCATCGAGCCCGCCGACGAGTTGGCCTCGGCCCGCTCCCCGCAGGAGTTGTCCGCCCTCGTGCGGCACTCCACCGGCGCGGAGGGCTTCGACCAGTCGAAAGTGCGCATCCTCGACCGTTCGCTGAAGTTCGGCGACACCAGCGCGGAAGACTTCATGACCCCGCGCTCCACGGTGGACACCCTGGAGACCACCGACACCGCCCTCGACCTCATCCGTGAGGCCCACGAGTCCGGTCACTCCCGCTTCCCCGTGGTCAACGGCGACCTGGACGAGACCATCGGTGTCGTCCACGTCAAGGACGCCCTGACCGTGCCGGCGGAGGAACGGGCCACAACCACGGTGCGTGACCTGGCTCGCCGTGTTCCCACCGTGCCCACCAGTCTCGGCGGCGACGCCGTGCTGAACCTGGTCCGCTCGGCGGGCTCGCAGCTCGTGCTCGTCGTCGACGAGTACGGCGGCACCGCCGGCATCGTGTCGATCGAGGATGTCGTCGAGGAGATCCTCGGTGAGGTCTGGGACGAGCACGACAACATGGAGGACTCCGAGGTCCAGCGCAGCGGGCAGTTCTGGGACGTCTCCGGACTGCTGCGTTGTGATGAGCTGGAGGACGCCTGCGGCTACATCGCCCCGGACGGCCCCTACGAGACCCTCGGCGGACTCATCATGACCACTCTGGGCCGCATCCCGGTCGAAGGCGACCGCGTCCTGCTGCCCCGGGGCGAGCGCGACCTGATGGAACGCATGACCGACGGTAACCCGGTGCGCTGGGAGGCGACGGTGGAGTCCATGGACATCCGACGTGTCGACCGAGTGCAGCTGCGCCCGGTGCCCGACACAAGTACAGAATCCGCACAGGGAGGTGGTCAGGATGGGTGACCTCTGGGCCATCGCCTTCGCCGTGCTGCTGCTCGGCCTCAACGCCTTCTTCGTGGGCGTGGAGTTCTCGTTGATCTCCTCGCGCCGCGACCGGCTGGAGAACATGATCGCCGCGGGCAACCGTCGGGCGGACAAGGTCCTCTACGCCACCGAGCACCTCACGATCATGCTCGCCGGTGCCCAGTTCGGCATCACCGTGGCTTCGGTGCTGCTCGGCAAGGTCGGCGAGCCCGCCATCGCGCACCTCATCGAGGCGCCCTTCCACGCCGTGGGCCTGCCGGACAACCTGCTTCACCCGGTGGCGTTCGCGATCTCGCTGCTCATCGTCACGGTGCTGCACATCATCCTCGGTGAGATGGTGCCGAAGAATATCGCGCTGGCCGGCCCCGAGACGGTGGCCACGGTACTGGTCACCCCTCACTTGCTGTTCTGCCGTCTGGTGCACCCGGTGATGGTCTTCCTCAACTGGATCGCCCGGGTGACGTTGAAGATGGTCGGCGTGGAGCAGAAGGACGAGCTGGACGCCACGGTCTCGCCCTCGGAGCTCTCGCAGATGATCGCCGAGTCCCGCTCCGAGGGGCTCATCGGTCAGTCCGAAGCGACGCGCCTGTCCAAGGCGCTGAACTCCTCGAAGCGCACGCTCAGCGAGGTGATGATCCCACTGTCGGACGTCGACACCATCGCCGTCAACGAGACCACCGGACGCATCACCGTCGGCCAGGTCGAGGAGGCGGTGTCGCGTACCGGCTACTCCCGCTTCCCCGTGACCGGAACGGATGGCGGCTACCTCGGCTATATCCACGTCAAGGACGTCCTCGACAACCTGCTGGACGCCTCAACAGGCCCCGACCAGCTCGTCGACGAGCACGACATCCGCCCACTGATCACGGTGGAAGGTGGCGTGAACTTCGACCACGCGATGAAGGAGCTGCGTCGCACGAGCTCGCATATGGCTCAGATCTCCGACGGTGGGATCGTCGTCGGGGTGATCACCCTGGAGGACGTGATCGAGGAACTCGTGGGAACGGTGAGAGACTGGACCCATGACGACTGACACGCGAGACCGAACCGCCACGGTGCTCACACCGCAGCAGTGGCGCGCACGGCAGGAGCACCACCGTGCAACCGTTGACGAGCTCACCGCCGGCCGTCGGGACCGCCGCTCCCGCGGTGAGCGTCACCCGGTGTGGGATTTTATGTTTTCATACTATATGAAGCGCGAAAGCCCGACCTGCGGCATTTTCATAGCCGCAGGTCAGAGCGCTCCCGCCAGTCTCGCCAGTCGTACCGAAAACGGTGTCTCGCGGGTCTCCTGCGGGATAACTGCGGGATAGAACCTCCCCACGCGCCGGGCACGGGACGCTTGCGCGGGGTGCCCTGGACGCAGGAAAAGCCCCCACCGTCGACGTGACGGCGGGGGCCGTGGGGAGCGCTCCAAAGGGGGGACGACACCCGCGTGGGGTGCCGGGGCGCTCGACCCGTAGGCGAGCGTACTGGGCGGGGTGTGGGGTGTCCTGGGAACGCGAAAACCCCCGCACCGAAGTGCGGGGGTCGTGACGCTGGGAGCTACTGCTCGCCGCCCTCGGTGATGGAACCGGTGACGAGGTCCAGGGCGCTCTCGAAGAAGTCGCCAATGGCGTTGACGATGTTGCCGATGATGTCCAGCATGGTGATGCCTTTCGATAGAAGAATGTGTTCACAGCGACGCTTATGCCTCGCTGCTCCACAGACCCTACCGTTAAGAAACCTAAAGGCGTTACGTGGGGGATAATATACACCCCCAGAAAGGGGGCTTGACACCGTATAACCCCAGGCCACCACCCATAAACGAAAGCCGCGCACCGTCCCGCAGGCGGGAGTCGGTGCGCGGATTCACGAAAGGCAAGCACACAGTGTGCACTTCACAGCGAGGTTCATCACGTCTCGCATATCAGGAGCCTACATCACCCCCAGGCAAAACTACCCACCGGCGCGGCCGTCAGTGCGTGGCGTCGAGGTCCTTGCGAACCTCCGGCGGGATCACCGGGTGCTCGTCGGGGTGCACCTTGGCCAGCAACTGCCGGATGAGGGCGAGGGCGCTGGTCTTCCAGATCTGCAGGCCGGACAGTTCGGTGCGCATGCCGTCCATCTCGCGGCGCATCTCGGCCATGTCCTCGCGCAGGGTCTTCACCTCCGCTGACAGGGTTCGGTACCACTCAGGGCCCTGCTCGGCGGACTTGCCGCGGAGTTGATAGATGGCTGTGGCGATGATGCCGATGAGGGACAGGACCGACCCGGCGAGGACGATCACGTTTCCGTCGACGTCGATGGCTGCTCACCTCCCCCTCGCTGACTGAGTAACACGTAGTACGCGGTGATGGACAAAGCAGCGACCGCATACGTCAGCGCGGTGACGTACCCGGCGCGGGACTCTCCGGTGAGCCACGCCCCGATGTGGAGCACAGCCCACATCACGGGCAGGCCAACGATGAGACCGACGCCGAGGGACAGCCACCGGCGGGTGAGGGCGAGGATCGTGGCGATGGTGCCGCCGCCGATCCAGATTGCGGCCCACACCCACAGGGGTGCGTACTCCTCGACGGTAGGCAGGCGGTCACTATCGCGGACGACGGCGGGGAGGTAGAAGAAGCCTCGCATCGCGGTGGACAGGCCGATGAGTCCGATGACGACCCAGCCGGAGCACATCGCCCGCACCGCCAGGGCGAACAGGCGCGACATCACTGCTCCCGCCGGCGGTCCGCGAGGTAGGCGTCGACGCGGTTGGTGAGTTCCTGGGCGGCGGTGGTGATGACCCGGTGCTGACCGACGTAGGTCTGCTCCTGGTCGTCGCTGTCGTCGTCCTGGTCGGCCTCGACGGTGTCGTCGTGGGTGTGGCGTGCGTCGATGTACTCGGCCTGCCACTGCTGCAACTTCTTGCGCTGCGACTCGGAGAATCCGTTCCTGGTGCCGCGGACGCCGAGGGCGGTGCACAGCGACAGGAACACCACGACGGTGAGCATGACACCGTCGGGAACGTTGAGCCCGTAGGACAGGGCAGCACCGAGGATGGTGGCGATCGCGCCGACAATGGCGGTGAGCGTGTTGGCGATCTTCTGGTACCACTTCTGTTCGCCGAGTTTGTCGCGGACGATGTGGCCGATGAACTCCAGGTCGGTCGGTGTGCTGTTCGGGGTGGTTGCCATGTCAGTTGCCTCCGATCAGGGTGTCGAGCTTCTCCTCGACGCGGCCGAGGGTTTCGGTGTTGTCGCGCAGGGCGGCGATGATCTCGACCGTGTTGGCGCGGGCGACGAAGCTGTTGGCGTCGGCCATGTACAGCGCGTCGATGGGCTTGAGCTTCACCGCGGACCCCTCCACGCGGGACGGGTAGCTGCGGGTGATCTTGTCGAAGTCGGCCATGAGGTTCTCCTCCTGTAGGAATGGCGGGTTGTCGATGTAGTGCTGCACGCGGGCGCGGAAGGCGGGCATGTCGATGCCGCCGGGGTCCCACTTGCCGTCGGACGAGTACTCCTTGTGCCCGATCACGCGGGCGGCGTTGACGTTGAGCACCCAACAGATCGCGGCGCAGGCGCGGTAGTACGCGTCGAGCTGGGCGGCGGGCCACGTGCTGGTGCCGCTGCTGTTCGCCTCGATACCGATGGTGTGGTAGTTCGCGTTGTTCGTCGGCAGGCCGCTGTAGGCTCCTCGTCCGGCGTGCCACGCGACGCCCTGCCCGGTGATGTGGGCGGTGCCGTCACGTAGGAGGTGGATCTGCGACAGCAGGCCGCGCAGGTCCGATCGACCGTCGCGGATGAGCGAGGTGGGGGTGTTGTCGCCGCCGGTGTGGTGGGCGAAGACTCCCCACACGGTGAGGAAGTCCCCGTTACCGCGGTTGCGCCAGCCGTCCTCCTCGACGACCTGGACGCCGAATGCGCGGAGGGCATCGGCAAGCCATGTGGGGTCACCGGTCCAGCCGGGCCGCTTGGTCACCGACGGGAGTTGCGGGGTCTCCGGGGTGGTGTCGGTGAGCGGCTGGTGCCCCCACGACTGGTGATAGATGTCGTTGACGTCGATCTGCACCCCGTCGGGGCCGGCGACGTTGTGGGTGCCCTGGTACAGCACCGCGTAGTCGCTGCCGGTGGCCCCGTTGGACCAGGAGCGCGTGACCCATCCGAGGACGCGGCCGGTGGCGACGGTGGCGACGACGTCGTCTTCCATCGCCCAATGGACGCAGCGCGAGTGTCCATAGATCCCGACGCGGTGTTTACCGAGCACGGCGACCGCCGCCTTGAAGTACTCGACGGCGGTAGCGTTCCACTGGTTGAGGGTGATGTCGAAGTCCACGGCGAAGAACACCGGGTGCCCGGCCAGCCCGATGGCGTTGAGTTGCTTCTGCGCGGCTTCCGCATCAGCCCGACCTCCGGCGGCACCGCGCATGACGTCGGAGGTTTGTGCGGTGCCTGCGGCGTACTGCCACACCACCGCGATCTTCAGCCCGGCGGCGGTGTACTCGTCGGCCTTGGCCTTGGTGAGCGGCTTCGCGCCCATCCACGACTCGCGGGCTGGGGAGATGTAGGCGACGACGCCGTCATGCCCGGCGGCTTTGATCGCCCGGCCTGACGGGAACGCCGCCGAGAAGTCAATGACGGTCATGCTGTCCTCCTGGGGGTTAGGTGGGTGTGATGGTGATGGTTGCGGTGTCGACGGTGTAGGTGCGGCTACTCCCCTGACTGTTCACGACGATGCGGTACTCCCCGGCGGGCAGGGCGGCGCTGATCGACAGGTAGCGGGCGTTGCCGGACTGCGACTCGGAGGGGACGTTGGAGGCGGAGGAATGGGTCATGAGGCTTGCGCCGAAGCGGGTCTCACCCCACACGCCGCCGGACGGGGGCCGAACCTCGATCGACGGGGCTGGTGCGCTCCACCGTCCGGTGTTCCCCTCCATTTCGTTGAAGCCGGCGAGGTGCGCGGACACGATCGACGGGCCATCCAGCACCACCGTGTGGATCGTGTGGTCCGTGCCGGTGAACTCGCCGACCGGGACGGTGGTGACGTTGCCGCCACCGATCCGTCCGATGACGTCACCGAGTTTGAGGGTGGTCATGCGACCACCACGGTCACAGGCGCACGATGTGCAGCGTCCCCTCGACAGTGTCGGATCCGGCGCTCCTCGCCCGCGTCACGGTGAGGCTGGAGGGTGCGTCGAGGACGGCAGAGAACCCGCACGGGCCAGAGGAGTTCGTCCTGGCGGACACCATTCCGCACTGGAGTATCAGGGACTGGCCTGGTGACCCTCCGGTGCGGGCCTCCCCGACGAGCGACACGAGCCACGTCTCCCCTGCTGGCACGTCGAGGTCGCGCACCGTCACCGAGGAACCGCTTCCGCCGGACGCTGTCGTGAGGGGGATGTCGATGGTCTCGACCTGCGTCCCACCGATACGGCCGATTACCTCGCCGAGCCGTAGGGCGGTCATGAGACCACCCCGACAAGATCAGGGAGGGTGTGTGTGTGTGTGTGTGTGTGTGTGTGCTTCCGTTAATGACAATCACTCCTAATTAGGGTCCGGGAACGCGGTGACGGTGCGGACGGGGATTCCGGAGTTACTGGACGTGATCTGGAGCGTGCCGGTCTGGTGCCGGAGCACGATCGACAGCGGGGAGTTCGGGGAGATTCCGGTACTTCCTCGGATGTTGCCGACCTCCGACCCGTTCACGCGGATGCCCGAGGATGAGGTCCCACCGCCGTTGTTGGTGCCGAAGTTGATGGACACGGCCCACTCCCCGTCCGGCAGGTCAACCGTGAAGTTCGTCGATGGGCTATCAGGCACGAACTCCAGAGGCTCCTGTGCGCCGCCGACGCGGCCGATAGGGTCACCGAGCCGTAGTTCACTCATCGTCGGTCACCTCCTCGATCTCGCGGATCTCGCCTGCGTCCAGATCCCAGACCGAGTCGATCGCCAGCGCGTGCTCAGACGGGGTCCACGGCTGCTCGCCGTCCCACAGCCACGGCACCGGACGACCACGCACCATCGCCTCCAGAGCGGTCAGGCGATCCACGACGTCCCGCAGACCACGCACCTGGTCAATCTCGTGCTCGTGCGACAGCGGTTCGCGAGGGTCATCCAGCCGAGGATCGTTGCCGCTGACCTTCCCCTGCAGAGCACCCTGCAGCCCGTTGATGTCGGGAATGCTGTGCGTGTGCTCCGGCAACGGCTGCACCATCAGGCTCACGGTGCAGGCGGCTTCGAGGTCCTCTTCCTCCCAGGTCGCGGCGACGGCCAGGGCCGTGACCTCCGTGAGGTCCACCAGCACCGTCACCGGCCGGTGGGTCTCCGGCGTGCCCGCAGGCACCGTGGCCAGGGTGGACGCTGAGCCGTCCGGTCGTCGGCCCCGCAGAGCCGCCGCCGTGCCACCGCACCAGTCGACCGTGACGTACGCCGACAGCAGCCCCGCAGGCGGTGTCAGCCACGTCCCATCCGTCGACCAGCCCGTCCGGGTTTCCGCAGGATCGCCCGTCGCATACCCCCACCCCGCAGCCTGCGGAGTGAGGCACACCGACGCACCCGGCACGGCCAGGGCCAACGCGGGGACGGTGGGGGCGTCTGCTGTGCCGGCGAGGTCGCCGCCCAGTTTCACCAGGCCCCTGGTCTCCCCCGTCGCACCCGGCACGTTGCCGATCGCGATATCCGCCGCAGCCTCCGCCGACTCGGCAGCAGCCTGCCGCGACGCGCGAGCAGACGACTCCGAGGATGCAGCGCGCTCCGACGCGGCTTCCGCTGCGTCTCGGTGCCCGGCCGTGGTGGCCGTGGCGTCCGCGACTGCTTCTGTCACGGTCTGGCGGGCTTGTGTCGCGGACTGGTCTGCAGACGATGCCGACCCCGCGGCGTTGGACTCCGAGGTGGCGGCGTTGCTCTCCGATGTGGCCGCAGCCTGCCGCGACGCATCTGCCGCACGAGCAGAGCCGTCGGCATCGGTAGCGCGAGTATCGGCGTACGCCGCGGACTGACCCGCCGCCGACCTCGCAGACGACGACGCCAGGGACGACGCCTCCGACGCGGCAGCCGACTCCGCAGACTCGCCGGCGCTATTCGCAGCGTCACGGGCCTGCTCCGCAGAGCGGTCCGCTTCCGCCTCCGACCGCGACGCCTGTGTGGTCGCTTCCTCCTCCGAGGTGGCGGCGTTGTTCTCCGACGTGGCCGCTGCCGATGCTGACGCGCCCGACTCGTCGCGCGCTGTCTTGATCGCGTCCAGGTCCTCGTACAGTTCGACTTGCTGCTCGGCGGCCTCAATCGCTCGGCGTGCTGCAGCCTCCGCGCGCGAAACGACGATCGGTTCCCACTCGACCTGTTCCCCGATCAGGTCCGCGAGGTTCCAGCGTTCGTTGTCGTCGGGGATGCCGATCTCCCACTGCAAGCCGTGCGAGACGCCGCCCTCCAGGCGGACGATCACGGGGCCGGGGTCGAGTTCTTTGGTCTCGAACAGTCCACCGGAGTCCTCCATCTCGATGCGGGCTAGTTCCGTCAGCGTCAGCGCACTGCTGTTCATCGCGGGGCGGGCCTGGGTTGCGGAGATCACCACCGCCGTGCCCTGCTGATCGAACGGCTCGCCCTGCACGTCGAGCAGCTCGCCATATAGAACCGTCATTGGTTCGCCTCCGATTCGGTTTCATCGGGCACCGTCTGGTCGCCCTTGTTGTCCGTGTCCGTCGAGTGCCTGATCGCGGCCATCATGGAGAAGCGCGTGCCGCCGTCCCACCAGCGCCACGTGCCCGTCCACACGTCCGCTTCGACTTTGCAGCCCGGCTCGTCGACGACGACCGGGAACACCGCGAGCAGCGTGCCGGGGCCGATGTTGTTGTATGCCAGGCCCGCCTCCAGCAGCGTGGACGCGTGGTCGGTGGTCTGGTGGTAGAACTGCCCGTTCGGCCTACGCACGCGGGTCGTCATGCTGATCTCGCCGGTGCCGGTGAAGCTCGTGTTGCGCCCGTGGGCCTTGACGAGGATCAGCCACGCGCCCGCCCCGTCGAGGGACAGCCGGCCATCCTCGGTGATGTGCGTGTTCTTCGATGGGCCGAGCTGCTTGTCGAACTGGAGTCGCCGGCTGTTGTTCAGCGACCACTGGGCGTTGATGTTCTTCGACATGTAGGAGAAGCCGTAGCCACTGATGCCGAACAGCAGATCGACCCGGTCCTGAATGTCGAGCTGTCCGTTGCGGATCTCCTCCGCAGCCTCCTCCACCGGCGCGAATGGGCCGCCAGTGATGATGCCGGAGAACACATTGAGGATCGCCTGGCCAATCCCGCCGACGGTGTCCTGCAAAGAGCCGGCCAGTCCCCCGCCAAGATCGTTGCCGGCGCGTCCGAGGGCGTCGATGTTTTGGGGTGAGCCGTCCCAGCTGGGTTCGTGGCGGTCTGGTGAGATTCCCACTGGTCAGTCCTCCTCGGCGAGGGCGGCGCGGAGTTCGGCGCGTTGCTCCGGGGTCATGGACTTGACGTCCAGCGTTGTGGTGGTGACCGGCTCCCTCTCTTCGAGGTAGCCGATCCAGCGGCCGTCCTCGTGCGGGCTTCCGGTGCCGCCGAGGTTGTCGTACTGCACCTGTGGGCCGGTGCGGGCCGTCCAGCGCCATTGCCCGCGGCCGAGGGTGCCGACCATGCGGCCGGTGCGCGGGTTGATGGTGATGCCTGGTGGGAGTTGTTCGGACCAGGCGGCAGCGTATTCGGAACCGGGCACGATCTCGTCGACCTCACGGTCGTCCTTCCAATCGCGGAAGTACTCGGTCTCCGTCGGCTCGACGTCGTGGAGTTTCACCCCGACCATGTCGAACAGGAACGTGGCGAGGTCGTTCATCATCTCGGGGGTGAAGCGAGCGCCCAGGACGTTGAGGAACAGGGGGGCCATCGGGTGAACGCCCTCGGGGGCAGGGGTCTCGAACATGGCCTGCATCTGACGATTCGTCACAGTGATGTTCCTCCTTGGGGTTACGGGATGGCCGTTTTGACCCGATCAATGGCCGAAGACAGGGTCTGAACGCTGCGCTCCAGTGATCGGGCCGGGGATTCGCGTAGGCGGGGGTCGCCCAGGCCCAGGGCGACGTCGTCTCCGTCCGGGGTGACGGTGACGTCCCATTCGGCGACGTAGGTGGCGAACACGATGGAGTGGGAGATGACCGCCGCCTGGTCGCCGGCAATGTAGTCGCGGCCGAGGACGTACGGTTGGCCGTCGCCCACGGTGAACTCCGTGCCGACGGATCCTTGCGTGGATTGCAGGCCGGTGAAGCCCGCCTGCAGGCTCGACAGGCTGGCCCCGTCGCCTGGGGTGACGATGCCGCGGTACCGGTACGGGCCGTGCGCCAGCGCCCGCGACCGCGAGGAGTACTGCGCCCACGCGAACAACTTGTCCTTCAACAGCTCGCCCTGGACGTGCCCGATGAACGCGCCGGCGGCGATGGCCAGCGGCGCGAGCGGCGGGAACAGCATCGCGACACCCGCGCCGATGCCCTGCCACAGGGCGTTCGACCCGGCGGCGATGAGGCTGTTCACGATCTGCGGCGAGCGGCCACCGACGATGACGTGGGAGTCGGTGGACTTGCGGATGATCAACCTGTGCTCTGTGCCGTGCATGTGGTCGGCAGACCACACGCACCACGCGTGCTCGTTCTCCCCGTCGAACCACGAGTCGTCGAGGACCAGGGCCTTGGTGGTCTGGTCGCCGGAGATCGTCGCCCGGATACCGCGGATAATATCCGTAGGCCGGCCCGTCGACGACGAGTCGAACGCGCGCGGCACGACGTCGATCCAGATAGTCGGCTTCGACAAGGTGACGTGGTCCGGGGCAGGCTGCTCGTCGCCGGGGAGCCACAACTCGACGGTGACGAGCAGGCCCGCAGCGTCCAGCGTGGACGCGAACGTTTCGCCGGCCATGTTGAACCGGGAGTCCAGCACCGTCCACTCGGTCGTCAGGGACTCGTGCACGGGGTTGACCATGATCGGCCAGTCCGCCTCCCGGATCCGAGCCCAGGTCGTCGGCGACCACATGTCCCACCACGTCAGGATCGTGGACTGGAACTCGCGGGCTAGGTTGACGTGCAGGAACTGCTTGATGACCCGCAGGCTGTCGCCCCAGCGAACGTCGGCGTACTTCAACTGCGCCAACAGCGCACTACCGGGGCTGGCCCACAACGGCATGTGGTTCAGGTGCTCGAACAGCCCCTCGCCCAACACCGTCACCGAGGACACCGTGTCGGTCTGGATCAACTCCAGCTCCGCCAGGCGGTACGTCACCCGGTAGTGCGCGGTCTCCACCACGATCCAGAACCACTCGGTGAGCAGAGCATTGGGGTCCAAGGCCCCTGCAGCGTCGGCCATGAGCAGCGTCGGCACCGCCGCATGATCGCCCGGCAGGGTGATGTTCAGCGCCCCGGCTGCATTGGCCTTGTCGCCATACGAGCCCTGCAGGAACCCCGACATCGAGCACACCGGCACCATCTGGTTGTTGAACAGCCAGACCGTACGGGAACCCACAGCGTGCTCGGCGGCGCGCGCGGACTGCCACGACTCCCACTCGAATGAGGCGGGGGTGTCCAGAACCTCGACAGCCATGTCACCACCTCCACATGTGCGAGTGCCTGGACGTCAAACGCCCCACGCACCCATCGAACGACCACTTCGCGGTCGAGTGCGCGTCCACCGGCACGGGGAACAACCGGCCCCGCAGACCACGCCACAGGTCCGGGGCATCCACCCCGTCGACCCGCACGCGCGACGCGAACGCGGGGTCCGTCTCCAGCACCGCCGTCCGCCCGCCGGTGTCCGGCAGGGCCACTTCCCCGATACCCGGCGCGGTGACTGACGCGTTCGCGCCCGACCACTGCACCACCGGCCACGCCGGAAGATCGCCAGAGTTCGCCAGGGTTGAGGAGCCGCGGTGCGACACCGTTTCTCCGTGCCAGCAGCCCTGATAGGACGTGACGGACACGTCTACGGTCAGGGACTTCAGCCCCCGTGTGTACGGTGACTTGTCCGGTGCGGGGTCTTCGGATGTTCGCACTACCGGGCAGGTCAGTAGACCTCGCTTTGGTAGTTTCACCCGCAGCGTGGCGGGCACCAGTGGGGTCAGTCCTCGCAGGAACATGGCCCACACTTCGGGCAGAGGATCGTCGTCTCCTCGGAAGCCGAGGGACCAGGATGCTTCCATCTGCTCGGTGCGCCACGACATGGGTGTGACTCCGACCTGGGAGGTGGTTTGCCTGGCGGTCACCTGGATTGGTGATGCTAGGCCTACCGGCCCCATGAGGTGCACGCCGCCGCGTCCGGGTGAGTTGCTGGTGAGGGCCCACTGGATTCCCCACCGGTCGGTGAGGTCGACCTGCATTTGGTCCACCTGGGTACCTCCTTTTAGGTCAGCAGTTTCACGCCGGCGTCGATCGCGCGGCGTGCTGTCTTCTGCTTCTTGATCTCGGCGGTGTTGATCTCGACCTGGTCCTCGACTCCGTCGACTCGGCGGGCGAGGACTTCGTCGCCGTCGACGTTGACGACGACGTACACGGGGCGTCCCGCGGCGTCGTCGTTGGAGTCGATGGAGGGGGCTTCCGCCACGGGGGCGGCGATCACGGGGCCGTCCGGGTTCGCGGCGTCCGACAGGTCGGCGGCGGCGAGCTCCATGGAGGCCGTCGCGTCGACGAAGTCGGTCATCGCGTCATCGGTGAAGACGTGCTCGGGGGAACCGGAGAGGTTCACCGCGAGCGCGCCGTCGGGGATGGTTCCGCCGGAGTCGTACAGGCCGGCGTTGAGGACCATCGCCTCGGCGTCGCCCATGACCGTTCCGTACTTATCGGGGAATGCGGATACCTGGACGCCCTGCGCGACTGCGCCGGGGTCCATCGACGCCCAGTCGGGGAACTTCGACAGCATGGCGCTGAAGAACAGCCCGGCGGACTGGTAGGCGTCCATGCGCTGATCGAGGGTGCCCCACCCGGCTTGACGCTGCTGGAACAGGCCCACGGAGTCGTGGTCCGATCCGATCGCGTCGTACCGGTAGTTCAGGCTGTCCGGCACCGCGTTCGATGCGTACATCTGCAGCGGGTTCCCGGACTCCACCAGCGCGGTCGCGACACCGATCTTCGCCCCGGATTCCGGCAGGCCCTTGTCGATGGCCTGCCGTACGATCTCGTGGACGAAGAAGTCGTGACCCCAGTCCCCTGGGTCCGGCGTGGTGTGCCGGTCCGGGGCGACATCGTCGAGGTCATCGAACAGGGGATTCTCCCCCGCCGGAGTCGAGGTCGTGGCGACCTCCGGTGTGCCGGTGAGCGAGGCCGCGTCGACCTCCGCAGTGACTGAGATGTCGTCAGCACTCATGCCGGCGACGTCCTCCATCACCACACCTGCACCGGACTCCGACACCGTCGAGGTGTCGTCCTGGCCGGAGGTGTACCAATCCGGCAGCGGGGCCAACTCGTTCGCCGGGGTGGTCAACAACTTCTTGGTGAGGCTGTCACCCATCCCGAAGAAATCGAAGACCGCGTCCGTGACGTGCTCCAGTGCGGACTTGTCGCCCATCTCCTCGGCGAAGACGTGCTGGGCGACTTGGGTGCCGCCCTGCACGGCCTCCTGCGGGGTGGAGCCACCTTCGGTGACACCGCGCAGGACGCTCTCCGCCTCGGCCACGGGGTTATACCCCACGCCGAAACTGTCGATCAGCCGCTTGATGTCGTCGATCTGGTCCCAGTTCAGGACCGCTTCCGGTCGACCGGTCTCGTTATTGACGATGGACTTGCCGGCCGGAATCCAGCCGCCATTGTCCCGCCACAGACCAGACACGGTATCGCCCACCCAGGACGCCGCCGAGCTGACACCGTCAGCGATTGCCGAGCCGATGTCCTTGGCCTTGTTGAACGCGCCGCCGAGCAGGTTTCCGAGGTCAGCGATACGGTCGAAGACCCAATCGATGATCCCGTCCTTCTGCCCCTCTAGGAACTTCGGGGGGATATCAAACCACTCGGGCGGCGGTTCGCCGATGATTCCCGAGATGGAATCCTTGATCGGGTCGAGCAGCCGACCGAAGATGGCCTTCACCTGCTCGCGGAGGAAGCCCTCCTTCTCCGCAGGCGACGGGCCACCGCCACCGCCACCAGACTCGAAAGCACCATCAGCGCCGATCGCGAGGTGGTGCTTGTCCGGGAACTGGGAGTGATCAGCGCCGACCGCCAGGCCACCATAGGTAGCGCCCTGGCCGGTGCCGCCGCCGGACTCCACGTTGATCGTGCCGAACGAGCCGACGCCAGAGAGAGTACCGGCGGTGTGTCCACCGCCGTCCCCACCGTTGACGATGCCGACGGAGAAGCCCTCGCCGAGACCGGACTCCCACGCACCCGCCTGGGGGCCGGGGAAGTTCCCCGTAGCCCACTGGCGAGTGCCACCGGGACCGCCCAAGATCACGTCGGCGATCTCCGACATGAATCCCGAACAGTCCGTACCGCCGCCCGGCTGGCCGCCAGACGATCCACCGAAGACATACGGCCCCGGCGCGACCTTCTGGGCGTACTCGTGGCCGCGAGCGAGTTGCGCTTCCCACTCGGGGCGGATCTCTCCGCCCTTGGCGAATGCGGGGAGGAACAGGCCCGGCGCGGCACCGGCGAGGTCGCCGGCATCGTTGTCGGTGCGGTTCGGCAGTCCGACGAGTCCGCCGTGGCCGTCGAAGGTGAAGGCGTCGCCGTCGGCGATCATGTCACGCATGGCGTAGATCGCGCCGTGGCCGCCGGCTTGCTGGACTTCCTTTTCGGTCCACATGTGCTCTCCGTTGGAGCCCCACATGAGGACCTCGTCGGAGGTGCCGGTGCCGGGGCCGGTGATGCGTCCACCGTCGGCGTACTCGCTGATGGGTGAGAGTCCGCCCTCGATGGTGTTCATGTTGGGGATGAACTCGGCGATCTTGTTCCACGCTGGCTTGATTCCCTTGCCCCACACGGTGTTGATCAGGAAGTTGATCGGCTTCGCGAGGATGCTCTTCAGCCCGTCCCATACGGACTTGATGCCGTCGACGACGGAGGTGAAGAAGTCCTGGACCTTGCCGAGGGCGTTCTTTAGCGCGTCGAAGGCGGGGTTGATGACGTTGTCGTATACCGATCGGATGCCGGTGCCGAGGCCGTCCCACGCGGTCTTCATCTGGTCGACGACTGGGGAGAAGATGGTGTCCCATAGCCAGTTCAGGGCGCTAGCGACAGCGTCCCACGCGGGCTTGATCACGCTGTCGTAGATGGACCGGATGCCGGAGCCGAGGTTCGACCATCCGTCACTGATCTTCGAGAAGACAGGTGAGAGGATGGTGTTCCACAGCCAGGACGCGGCGGATGACACCGCGTCCCAGGCGGGCTTGATCGCGGAGTCGTAGACAGCGCGGATGCCCTTGCCGAGCAGTTCCCAGCCGGTCTTGATCCAGCCGAAGACCGGCTGGAGGACGGACTCCCACAGCCAATTGATGGCGGTGGCCAGTGCGTCCCAGGCGGGCTTGATGATGTTCTCCCACGCTGCGGAGATACCCCACGACAGGGCCTCCCAGGCGATCAGCAGCGGGGCGAGTATGACCGTGCCGATCACGCCGAGGGTCGTGGACACGACGGTCCACAGGACGTCGAAGACGGGCTTGAGGATCGACTCCCACGCGAACTTGATGCCGGTCCAGATGCCCTCGACGAGGGTGCCGAACGCGGAGAACGCGGTGGACAGTACCCCGCCGAGGAATCCGGCGAGGTCACCGAGCCAGCCGATCAGCGGGACGACGATTGTGTCGATCAGCCAGGAGAAGACGCCGGCGGCGACCTTCACTACCCCGGCGATGAACTGGAACGCCTTCGCCGCGCCCATGATCGCGCCGAGGACCACGCCGCCGATGATGGCACCGACGATCTTGAGTACGGGCAGCAGCAGCGGGGCGAGTACGTCCCACAGTTTCCGCAGGCCGTCCCACAGGCCGGTGACAGCGTCCCACCCTGCCATGAGGGCATCGAGCAGGGCACCGCCGAGGGCCTTGCCGACCTCCAGGACGGTGGGAGCGATGTCCTTCAGCGCGTCCCAGAGGTTCGACAGGGCGTTACCGAGAGTGTCCTTCAGGAATCCGCCGACCTGTCCGGCGACGTCTCGTAGCGTGAACAGGAAGTCCACGATGCCGCTGTCCTCTTCCAGGCCGAAGGGTAGGCCGGTGAAGTCCCCGTTGAACAAGATGTCCCACACCCCGGACGCGAGGTCCGGGAGTTGCTTGAGGAAGTCCCACACGGTGGACAGCGCGTCACCGACCCGCTCGACCGTGGCAACGATCCAGTCGGCTTTGTCCGCGCCGACGAGGGCTTCCAGCGCACCGGTACCCCAGTCGCCGCCGGAGAACACCGCGGTGATCTCCTCCCACGCGGCCTTCAGCAGGTCGATCTTCTCGCCAACCCAATCGAAGACGGGGGCGAAGGTGTCTTTCAGCCATGACCACGCGGACTTCAGGGAGTCCATGAGCGTATCCCAGACCTTCTTACCGGTCTCGGTGGAGGTGAAGAACCAGGTCAGGGCACCGACGACGGCGGCGATGGCCGCGACGATGGGGTGCTTCACCAGCAGGTTCAGCGCCCCACGGAACAGCTTCGTCGCCTTCGTCGCCAGGGTTGTGGCCCCGGTGTGCGCCATCATCCCGAGCTTCAGCAGCCCGAGGGCACCAGCCGCCGCACCGATCGCCGCGGCGAGCGGCTTCATCACCGGGGCGATGAAGTCCAGGGCGGCGCGGAACCCACCCATGACCCCCTCCCCCTCGACGAAGTCGGAGATCAGTCCGCGGATCACGCCGATCAGGTTGGAGCCTGCCGACGCGATCGACTTGATGGCCGGCATCGCCAGTTTCATGATGTCGCCCGCAAGGTTCACGAACGACATCTTCAGCAGACCGAGCTGGCCGGAGGTGGTCTGCGACATCTCGTCCATCACGCCGGTCATGGCGCTGGTGGACCCGGCGACGCCGTCGGACCCCTCCATGATTCCGGTGGTCAGTGCGTCGAAGGCCTCCTCCATCGGCACGGTGCCGCTGGAGATCATCTTCTGCATCTCGCCGGTGGTGACATCGAATTCGTTGGCGAGGATGGTCAGGCCGTTGACGCCGCCCTGTGACAGGCTGTTGATCAGGTCCATGCTGATCTTGCCGGACGCGGCGGCCTTGCCCCACGCGTCACCCATCGAGGACAGCGCGGACTCGCCCTTACCGGACGCTGCTGCGGCCTCACCTAGGGCCATGACGGTGTCGGTGACGTCGTCAGCCTCCACACCGAAAGCGACGAGGTTCTTACCCGCCTCCGACCAGGCATCGAAAGAATACGGGGTCTTCATGTTGGACTCGGTCAGCTCGTCCATGAGACCGGTCGCGTCCTCGGCAGAGCCCATGAGGATGCCGAGGGAGGCGGTGGTGTCCTCGATGGCTGTGACCTTGTCGAAGCCAGCGCTGATCGTGTCACCGATGCCCTGCACTCCGATGAACGCCGCAGCCGCCAGGCCCGCGTTCTTCGCCAGATCTCCCAGCCCCAGCGACAGGCCCTCGGCGGCAGGCTCTGCCCCGGACAGCTCTGCGCTCATTGACCGGGTCTCGCCTGCCGCTTCGCTCGCAGCGTCGCCAGCCTTGCGTGCCGACTCCGCGGCCTTCTCCTGCGCCGCCGACAGGTTCAGTTCCGCTACCTCGGCGGACTCCGTCGCGGACTGCGAGTCTGCGCGGGCACGGGACACCTGCCCCTCTGCCTTTTCCGCCGCGACGCTGGCGCTGTCAGCCTGCTTGCGTGCTCGCTCGAGCTCCTTCTCTGCCTTCGCCGCCTCGCGCGACGTGTCGCCGTGCTCGGACTTCGCCAGGGAGAGCTGGACTTCCGCGCCCTCGGCCTTCTGCGTCGCCGTCAAGGACGAGTCGCGGGCTTCCTGCGCCTTCTGCTCGGCGGTCGCGACCTTCTCGGACGCGGTCTGTGCCTTCAGTCGTGCGTCTTCAAGTTTGTTCTCGGCGGTGACGATGCTCGACGCGCGAGCCTCGCCCCCGTCACGCACGGACTGAAGGTCCTCTTCCGCCGCCCCGAGTCGGGCCGAAGCGGACTCCTGGCGGCGACGGGCATCCTCGACCTTGCCCTCCGCTGCCATGATCTGGCTGGCGGTGGCGTCGCCACGCTCGCGCACCTGGCCGAGCTGCTCTTCTGCGACACGGAGGTCCGATGCAGCGCCGGCCTCCTTCTTTCGCGCGGCAGCGACCTTGCTGGAAGCCTGGCCCATCTGCTGTGCGAGGGACTCCGCGGCGGACTTGCCGCCCCGGGCCCCCGCGTCACCGAGATCCTTTTCGAGGACGGCACCGGCGGACTTGGACGCCTGCGATGCGCCCTTGTTCACCTCGGCGACGAAGCCTCGCATGCTCGCGAGCACGGGCACCCATACCTCGGACATCGGGACCTCCTACAGATTGTCGAGCCAGTCCAGGACTTCGCCCTGGTCGTAGTCGCCGAGGTCGCCAGATAGCCCCTGGCCCTCCGCCTTTTCAGGCTTGGTCCACGGGTAGGCAGGCATCTTCTCGGACGGCATCTTCGCTTTCTTGTCGCCCGCGACCTGGCGGCCGCTGACCGTGTTGACCCACTGCGCCCACAGCAGCAGCCACAGCATCGAATCGGTGTAGCTGTATTCGATGCCGTTGGTCTCGTGGCGGGTGTGCGGGCCTACCTGCGGGAGCCCTTCGGTCAGGACGCGCAACTTCCGCAAGGTGATGTCGCCGCGCCAGTACTCGCCGAGGACGTCGCGGTGGTAGCAGCGTTCGAGCGCTGCTTCTAGCGCTTCCGGGCCGCCGCGCGACGCTGCGAGCGATTGCGCCGTGTAGGGCGACCGGAGGAGTCAGTACCCTGCTCGCGCTTGGCCTTCTCCTGGACGATGAGGAGGATCATGCGGGGGGTGCCGCCTGCTTCGACGAAGCGGTCCCACTCGTCATCGCCCATCCAGAACTCGGCAATGTCCTGAATGTTGTTGTCCTCGCCCAGTTCATCGATCTCGTCCCAGTCCTCGTCGGTGAAGGACATGTTGTCGCGCACGGAGAAGGTGAGGGTCTCCCCCTTCTTCGGGCCGGCGACGGCGGTGAAGTCGAAGGGCACGCGGCCCTCCTGCACGCCGGTGGCTTCGGCGCGCTGGGCGAGCAGTTCGGTGAGGTTCAGATCGGACATGGCAGGTCTCCTTAGAAGTTGGTGTGGCGGGCCTGCTTACGGGGGTGATGTTTGAGAGGGTGAGGGAGAGACCCGCCAGGATCCCCCACCCCCACCACGGGGTCGTGCTACTCGCCTGCGGCGAGGGCCTTCAGCGCGGCGATCTCGTCTTCGGTGAAGACATCCGCGCCGGTGGTGCCGGGGTCGCCCTGCGGCCCCTGGTCTCCGGTAGGGCCCTTGTCCCCGGTCGCGCCCTTGTCACCGTCGGCACCATCAGCGCCAGCGGAACCGGTCGGGCCGGTTGCGCCTCGCGCACCGGCATCACCTGTCGCGCCCTTGTCACCGACCGGGCCTTTATCGCCAGTCGGCCCCTTGTCGCCTTCGCCGGGTTTGGCCGCGCCGGCGGCTTCAATCCGGTTCAGCTCCTCGGCGGTGATCGGCGTGCTGCCGTCCTCGCCGTTGCTCCACTTGTTCGGCTCGAAAGCCATGTTGGGACCTCCTAGTCCTCGTCAGGTTCGGCTGGGAAGATGCCTGGGCCGGGGAAGGTCTGCTCCCCCGGCCAGGTCATTCCCCCTCGGCGTCCGCGACGGTCAGCGTGACCTGGCGGGATGCGTACAGGCCGTTGCGGTCCTGCACGCGGACGGTGAAGTTCGCGTCGCCGCCCTCGGTCGGGGTGCCCGACACGGTGCCGGTGCTCGACAGGGACAGGCCTGCGGGCAGGTCGCCGGCAGACACGGACCAGGTGTACGGAGAGGCCCCGCCAGCGACGGTGAAGCCGTGGCTGTAGGACTCGCCCACGGTTGCGCCCGGAACGGCAGCAGAGCCGATGGACACCGGCGCGGAGCCGTCCGAGCCCGTGCTGATCTCGGAGGCGTCCTTCCAGTTCTTGTTGAACTCCCACCACGCGGTGTTGCCGATCGCGTCCGGCGCGGTCTCCTGGTACTCGTTGCCGGCCGGGTACACGTTGCGGGTGATCTGGAGGCCGTAGACGCCCTCCTTGTTCATCGTGATCCCGCCGCGCTCTGCGATCTGGGTGTTCAGGAACGTGGTGCGCTGGTGCTTGCCCTTATCGAACATGTCGACGATGGTCTGCACGCTGTCGAACTCGGGCAGGCCACCGGTGAAGAAGCCGACGCCGCCGTGCTCCATCTCCTGGATCTCCGACTGGGGAACGCCGAGGTACTCGGCGAGCTTGCCGGGGCCGGTCTCCCACATCGTGTACTGGATGCCGGTGGTGGCCTCGATGATGTCCGTGCGGATTGCGGACGCCTCCTGCCACGGGATGAAGTCCTGACGGTTCTCGTCGAACGACACCTCGACGCCGTCGGAGGACAGGTAGCCCTCCTGCTTGTGCACCTCGGAGTTGTACTTCTCGTCGGTACCGACGATCGCGGTACCGACCGGGGCGGTACGCACCGCGCCGGTGAGGGCGACGCGCACCGCATCGCGGTTCGTGCCCTGGAGCATTTCCTGATCGGCCATGGTGATCCTCCTCATGGATCGCAAAACCCCTGCCGGAAGGTCCGACAGGGGCAAGAATGGTTAAGTTGATTACGGGCGTTTGGTCAGTTCGGCCTCCGCGCCGAGCACCTTCACCCGCGGGTTCAGATCCTCACGCGTCACCAGCTCCGGACAATCCACCGAAGCCACCGACACCTCCGCGATGTACGGAAGCTGGTACAGCACCTGGCGCAACTTCTGCGTCACCGGCACCGCCTGCCCTCGCGAACGGGCGAACACCTCGACGTCGAGCGCGACCTCGTCCATCAGGACGGGGAACTCGTCGCCGTTCCACGCCGTGGCCCGGTTCTCACCTGGCAGCACGTCGAGAACGATGCACGGCAGTTGCGCGTCCATCTCCGTCGTCGGCGGCAGATGATCCGCCACCCACAACTCCGGGAACGCCTCCGCTACCACCGCGATGGTTTCCTTCAGCACATCCGGTTCGCTCATGACCGCCCCCTCGCCTCACGCCCCGCACGCCGCAGGATCTTCGAGACGTGAGCCTCGGACCCCTCCGGCGCGTCAGCGACGATATCGGCCGTGGCACGACCATTAGCGAGCGTGCGCTCACGCACCCGCACCTCCGCATCAATCCCGGCGCGCGCGAGTTCCTTACGGGCTCGTGACGCTCCTCCGGCGCTGACTTTGCGGACGGCGGCGCGGACGCGGGCGGTGCTGTTCGCCATGACGAACATGTCGTCGGCGTCGATCTGGATGTTGTTGTCAGCCATGGTGCTCCTTCAGGTCGACCTCGGTGTGGGCGAGCATGTCGGTACGCCAGTGCTGTGGTCGGCCCTCGATGTCGAGATCCACCGGCCAGCCGGTGACGCGGATGCGGTCGGTGTCGCGGAGGTCGTCGAGGGTGTGGGGCGGCTGGCTGTACAGGGCGTGCGTCGCGGTGACCGCGTGCCGGCGTGGGGTGTCCTCGGTGTCGGTTGAGTTCACCGGCTGTACGGAGACGGGTGCGGTGACGGGGATGACTTCGGGGTCGTCCCAGTCTTCGCGCCAGCCGCCGTAGTCGCCGGGGACTCGCCGCGCTCGGATGATCGACACCTGCTCGGAGAACGGGTTCATGGTGTCCTCCTCACGGCGCGGGGCCGAGTTTGTACATGTCGAGCACTCGCCACTCGGTGGATTGCGGGGTAATGCCTGCGCTCGCGCCGACGGAGATGCCGCCGACGGAGAGTGAGCCTTGGGCCTGTACCGCGCGCGCCGCCATTTTCAGGCACACGCCGGCGAGGGCCGGGGCTGTCTCGTAGCCGTGGCGCAGGGTCACGGCTACGCGCTGGAACCCGCGTGGGGTGCCGTGCAGCGTCAGCATGCCGTCGGGGGACCACGACACCCGCTGCATGTCCACCGGCTGTCCGTCGACGGTCACGGCGGTGACGTCTTCGACGTGCAGGGTCGGCAGGATGATCAGCGGGTCACCGGCGGTGTCGACGGTGATGGTCTCCTCGCGGACGGGCCAGATGTGCCAGCCGGCGAGGAGGCGGACCGTGGCGACAGCGGTGTCGACGTGGTCCTGGGTGACCGTTTGGGACGATTCGGAGGGCACGAGGCCGTGATCGGACATGTGTGCCTCCTACTTCGTCCGTGGTGTCCACGAGGTGTCGACCGGGCGGTAGTCCCGGACGTCCTCGTCGAGGACGGCATCCGGGTAGTCGTGTCGTGCGGTGACCTCGTCCATCACCATGACGGCGTAGCCGCCGCCGGTGAGGGGGACGCGGTAGCGCAGTTTCCTACCCATCACGCCTCCTCGGTGGGGAACTGGTCAGACCCCGGGAAGATGTCCTCCCCGGGGTAGGTCAGTTTCCCTCCCCGCTCCCGTCGGAGTCACCGCCGCCGACGGTGGATCCGAGCTGGCCGGTGACGAAGGCGGCGGGGACTGGGACCATCAGGCCCAGGCGCTCCTCGGCGCGCAGCGTGACGAGGTTGTGCTCGAAGTCGACGTCGTTGGTGTTGGTGGAGTCGACGCGCAGCCCACCCTTGCGCAGGACGGTCGCGCCCTGGCGGAACGCGCCGATCACGTAGCGGCCGCGCGGCACGGCGTTGGTGGACACGGTGCGCAGGCCCCAGACCGGCGGGTCGATCAGGACGCCGCCGACACCGTACTGGCCTGTGGAGAATGGCCCGCCAGCGACGTACTGGCCATTGGCGTCCTTGTGCAGGCGCATCTCGCCGTAGTCGATCGGGTTGACCATGAAGGAGTCGGCGGTGAGGTTCGTGGCCGCGGGGACCATCTGGGTCGCGCGGAACAGGCCGTCGAACTGCTCGCCGGTGTCGTCCGTGTCGATGTCGAAGGACTGCAGGCCATCGCGGTTGAGCAGGCCCTGCAGGTTGGAGCCGTTGCCGTCACCACGGAGCAGCTGCTCCTCCTCGACGACGGACAGCTCGTAGATGAGCTGCTGGTTGATCCAGTCGGCGACGAAGCCGTAGTCCGCGATCATCTCGTCGGACAGCTTCGTCAGCGCGGCGATCTTGGACAGCGACTCCGTCTTCACGTCGAAGTCATCGAAGCGAACGTAGGGCTTCTTGCCACCCTCGGCGACGGTGGTCGGCGCGCCCTCGATCAGGCGGTTGGCGCGCTCGACGAGGTACTTGATCGTCGGGGTGGTCACCGATGCCGAGCCCATGAGGTCGGCGGCGACCAGGCGCTCACGACGCGCGTTGACGACGCTGCGGCTCCAAGTGGTGCCGAAGCCCTCGACGACGTGGTCGTCGAGGTTGCCGGTCAGCGCCGGGTCGGACGCGGCCTTGGTGCCGTCGAACTCCGGGGCGGAGAACTCCATGCGCCGGCCGCTGGACTGGTCGGACAGGCGGTCGCGGGACGACTTCACGAAGTGCGCACCCAGCGACTTCGCGTCCGGCTCGTCACCGCCCTTGCGTCCGTCTGCCCCGCCGTCGAGGTTCAGGGACTTGACCTTGTCCAGGGCGGCGGAGCGGTCAGCGGCCTTCTCCAGCTCGATGTCGAGACGATCGACGTCTTCGAGGTGGCCCTTCAGCTCGGCGAAGACCTCGTCGGTCATGTTGTCGCCGTGCTTGGCGTTGAGGTCGCGCGCGGCCTTAGCGGCTGCATCGCGCTGTTCACGAAGGTTCATCGTGTGGTCCTTTCCAGGAGTTCGATTTGGGCCTTCGCCCAGCGGGCTCGGCCAGCGTGATCCGTGGACTCGTCCGAGCCCTCGGCATGCGAAGACCCCGGGGACTTGGTGTCCTCCGGGGTCTCGGGGTGGTTGTCGTGTTTGCTGCCGCCAGGCGGCGACAGCGCCTGGCGGATTTGGTCGACGGCCGCTTCTCCGGCGGCGTCGAGGTACCGGGCCATCGCCTTGACGGCGAGGATCTCGGTCTCTTGATTCGCGCCGATCGGCACGACCGAGCATTCGTAGAGCGTCAGCTCCCGCAGCTCGTAGACGTCGGTGCCGTCGGCCTCGGCGAAGCCGCCCTCCTTCACGTCGAAGGCGAACGACATCTGCGACAGGCGCTTCTCCTTCAGCAGGCGGTACACCTGCGCGCCGGTCGGGTTGTCGAGGTCGATCTTCGCGCTGATCTTCAGCCCGTGGTCGTCCTCCTCGGCCTTGGTGACCGCGCCGATGTTGCTGAACGGGTCGGAGAAGTTGTGGCCGTAGAGCAGCGGCATGGTGTTGCCGCTGGACTCCCAGGCCTCCAGCGTCTTGGAGAATGCCCCCTTGCGGATGACGTCGCCGTAGGAGTCGACGTTGTCGAAGACGGAAGCGTAGGCGGAGAACTCGCCGTCGCCACCGTCGTCGCTGTCTGCCTTGACCTGCACGGTCATGTCCTTGACTCGCATGGCCTCACCCCCTTTCTCCCCCGGCAGTTCCGGCGGGTTGTCGTACCACGACCTGATCCGGTCGATGGTGTGATCTGGTCTGCCCTCGCGCTCGGCGCGGGCGATGCACTCGTCCACGCCGGGATCGCAGAGGTGAAACTTCGCGCCTGCGCCCGCGAGCGCGGCGATGGTGCTGTCGGTGGGCCTGGCGTTGATCAGCCACAGTTCGTCGAGGTGGGTCTCGGCGTCGAGCGCCCAGCCCATCAGCCCCCGGCGCATCGCTAAGACGGTGTCGACCACCGCCTGCGGGGCGTTGTGCTCGACCGCAGCCCCGGCGACGGTGTCGGCGACGCGGTCGAAGTCGAAGCGCGGGGTGCCTGGCGGGGCGTTGGTCTCGACGAACGTGGACTTCCCGGATGCTGGCGGGCCCAGGACGACGTGGATGGTCATGCCGCCCGCCTCCCCAGATCGCGGTGGAACACCGTGGCGTCCGCGCCGGTGTCACGGACGAGGGCGAGCAGGCACTCCGCACCGGCGACCGAGCGGTGTATCCCCTCGGCGCACTCGATGACGACGGTGACCTGCTCCTGCAGTCGGGCCAGGGTGCTCGCCCAGCCCGCGACGAGGATGAGGAAATCCAGGACGAGCGGGTCAGGCGTGAGCACGCTGGTCTGGATCGCCCCGTGGCGTCCGTCGAGTTGCCGGTAGTCAGGCGGCGGGGCCGGCCAGCGGGTGGCATCGATGCGAATGTCGGCGGCCTGGTGCTCGTCGTACTTCCGGCCGATGGAGATGATCGTGATCATGCTTCCGTCTCCCCCTCCTGCTCGTCTTCCCCGCTGAACGAGGTGTTCAGCGGACGTGCGAGGTCGTCGCCGCCCTCGATGGCGGGCATGTTGTTCATCTG
>NZ_JBQSWR010000003.1:0-361214 GCF_052377405.1 Corynebacterium sp. AOP40-9SA-29
ACCAGCTCGTCGCTCGCACCGCTGCGGAGTGCCCGTCCTCGAAGATCAGCCTGGCGGGTTACTCGCTGGGGGCGGACGTGGCGTCCCGCGTGGCCGCGGACATCGGCCACGGACGTGGCCCGATCGACGCCGACAAGTTCGGTTCCGCCGCGGTGATCTCCAGCCCGAACCGTGGTGCCGACTCGGTCGAGGGCGGTAGCGCCCGCGGCGGGGCCGGCGTGTTCGGCGCCCTGCCCGACGGTTACGGCGAGGTTGCCGACCGCGTAATGGACGTGTGCGCTGCCGCCGACTACATCTGTAACTCCGACGAGCGCACGGAGAACACTCGCGAGCGTGCCGAAGCCGTCACTCAGATGACCGCTCTCGACCAGACGCTGACCGGCAGCTCGGACGTGCGCGCCGTGGACAACCGCAGCGTGGTCGCCGAGGTTCCGTTCGGCCTGGCCCCCGGTCAGTACGCGCACGTCTCTAGCTACGGCGGCAACGGTGGAGTTAACCCCGCTTACGGTTTCCTGACCAGTAACTTCTGATCTCCCATGGCTCTATGCAGGGCCATTCGGGGTAGGGGGCAACTCCACTGGGGCACTCTATCGGTACAGTCTTCAGAAAGACGTCGGCGAGGAGTGTGAACGTGGTGGTTGAGGTTCGAGGGCGCAATGCCTATGACCGTGAGACGGTCCTTCGTACGTGCGTCGAGGTTTTCAATCGTCGAGGCTATGAAGCGACGAGCATGGGGCTCCTGGCGAAGGAACTGGGGATTTCAAAGGCCGGGATCTACCACCATGTGGCCTCCAAGGAGGAAATCCTCGAGGTCGCGTCCGACCGAGCGCTGGCGGGCTTGGAGGCGGCCAGGCGTCGGTGTGAGGCACTCGATGGCAGCTGGAGTCAGAAGCTGGAGTATCTGCTTCGGGAGTCGGTCCGTCTGGCGATCGACGATCGTCCCTATGTGGCGCTGCTCCTCCGGCTCCGGGGCAACTCACCAGTGGAGGTGGCAGCTCTTGAGCGCCGGCGTGAGTTGACGCGCTTTGTGGAGGAGCTGATGCTCCGTGCGCAGGAGGCGGGGGAGATCAGGGGAGATGTCGACGCCAGACTTCAAGCCAGGCTCCAGCTTGGCATGGTGAATTCGGTCGTGGACTGGTTTGCGTCCCAGGGAGAGACTGGTGTTGGTGCGCTCCAGGACAACGTGGTGAAGCAGGTCTTCGAGGGGATCGCTGTGTAATTGGTGACTTGGGTCATGTTTTGTGTAGGATATCTATCATCCCACCTACCGACCGAACGGTCGGAAGGTACAGGGTAATCCACACTGCGAGAAGAGATGGTGAACATGACTGCGCTCATCACGAACCGCGTCGCCGGCGGCGGCCCGGAACTGGACATCGAATACGCCTCACGTGACGAGATCACGGCCCTGCAAATCCACCGGGCCAAAGCCACCTTGCGGCATGTGTACTACAACGTGCCGCACTACCGTAAGGCCTTCGCTGACCTCGGCGTCCATCCGGATGACTTCCGGGAGATGGACGACCTGGCGAAGTTCCCGATGACCGAGAAGGAGGATCTTCGTCAGAACTACCCCTTCGGCATGTTCGCCGTGCCGCAGGAGCAGATTGCACGGGTCCATGCGTCGTCAGGCACGACAGGACGCCCCACCGTCGTTGGATACACCCACAAAGACATTGAGACGTGGTCGGAACTCGTCGCCCGGTCTCTGCGCGCGGGGGGAATGCGTCCCGGCGACAAGATCCAGGTCGCATTCGGCTATGGACTGTTCACCGGAGGGCTCGGTGTGCACTACGGCGTCGAGAAGCTTGGTGCCACCGCGATTCCTACCTCCGGGGGGATGACGGAACGTCAGGTGCAGATCATCCAGGACTTCAAGCCTGACGGGATCATGTGTACCCCCTCCTACATGCTGAACATCGTCGACCGCATGATGAAGGAAGGGATCGACCCTTCGGAGACGTCGATCCGAGCGGGAATCTTCGGTGCGGAACCATGGACTGCGGGTATGCGTGACGAGCTCGAGAAGGTCATGGGAATCACGGCCACCGACATCTATGGTCTTTCCGAGGTCATGGGGCCGGGCGTCGCGCAGGAGTGTGTTGAGACCAGGGACGGCCTCACGATCTGGGAAGACCACTTCTATCCTGAAATCGTCGATCCGAAGACTGGGGCCCAGCTTCCTGATGGACAGGTCGGCGAGCTCGTGATCACCTCCCTGACTAAGGAGGCGTTCCCCGTTATTCGCTACAGGACCCATGATCTGACGCGCCTGTTGCCGGGAACGGCGAGGTCGATGCGGCGAATCGACAAGATTCTTGCGCGCAACGACGACATGATCATCCTCCGCGGTGTGAACTGTTTCCCTTCCCAGTTCGAGGAGATCATCACGGAGCACGCTGACCTGCGCCCTCGGTACCAGTGCGTGTTGGACAGGAAGGGGCGAATGGACACGCTGACCATCAAGGTCGAGGCCGTCGACGGACTGGCAAAGGCGCACCGCGATGATGCCGCGGCTTGGCTCAACCGTGAAATCAAGAACCGCATCGGGATCTCGACGAGTGTCGAAGTTCTGGAAGCCCTCGACACCGGCGAAGGTAAGGCCACGCGGTTGGTCGATAACCGGCCGCAGAGCTGAGGCATTCCGCGCCTGGCGAAAGATCGCTGTGAGCTGCCAGCCCCGGCAACATCTATGGGGGGCTGAGGTTCGCGGCCGGCAGGTGGGGGACTCCTGCCGACCGAAGTAACCGAACAGTATCGATTGAACATACTATGGGGAAAATTCCCCAGACTTGATCAGGCTCCTTCCTGCCCTGTGCTAGCTTTGCCTAATGATAATATCGAGATCGATTATGCGGTTCGGTGGGGCTATTCTTTCGGCAGGGTTGGTGGGAGGTTTGATCGCGTGTGGGAGTGACGACGGAGTTGTAGAAGGGGGTGTGGCTACGGGCGAGGCTACTGGCGCGGACAGTAGCGAGGAATTTCAGGCCAGCGCCTGTCCTGATGTTGACCTTCCGTATGAAGCTACACTTTCGGATTCTCTTGACTGGATCAAAGATCGAAAACTCATCGCCGAAGATGCTGGCAGGTGTGTTACCTGGGCGGATGCGCGGGAGTACCTAGAAAGCCGCACGGCATCTAGTTCTCCAGCTGCGACTACTCCGGCCACGGCACCTGATTTGGGTAGCTCCTCATCGTCGGACCGAGCGGAGGGGAAGGTTGATGCTAGTGACCGAAAGATATATCGAAATAGTCGAGATTTCGACTACCTGAACACTATGGGAAAGATATCCCCTGGGGTTCGCTATTACATCGAGAATGGCGGAAGCTGCTCGTTTGGATGGACGGTTGCGAAGAAGGACCAGCCGTCGAGAATCTACAACTTGACCGCGGGGCATTGTGGAAATGAGGGCGATCGCGTCTATATTACTGCTGCCAGCGGCGAGAAAGTTAATGTCGGTGAGTTTGTCGAGAGTTACTTTGATGGGACCCCGGACAACGTAGGTCCCGGAGATGACTACGGGCTTATAGAGATATACTCTGAATATCAAGAATATATCGAGGCTACCCCGTCTGTGAACGTTGGAGGAACTCCTCTGAGCTTGGGGGGATGGAGGTCTGCAGAGTGGCTGGAGAGCGCTAAGCCGTATATTTGCCGTCTTGGTTGGCGTTCGGGATTATCCTGCGGGAACTTCCAAGATATGCTGAACGCGAAGACTCTTACCTTCGATGCTATTCAGGATCAAGGGGATTCCGGTGGCGCTATATGGGCTGTCGACCCCACTGACCAGTCTGAAGTTAATATCTATGCGGTAGGGGTCGCGAGTTTCGGCTACGTCGAGGATGCGACTACCGCGGGGGCCAAGGTGGTCGGGCCCATGATGGATAAATTCGGTTTTACGATTTATGGGTGACTTCGCCTCGGTGACTGAGTGTGGCTGACAAGTGGGGGTTCTTGGTGCCGCAGGGACCTGGTCGGCGGGAACGCTGTGGGTTTCGGCGCTGTCGTAGCGCGGCGATGCGATGACTGTGGATGATGTCAGAGATGAACGGGAGGGCCCCTCGCTGTGGCGAGGGGCCCTCCCGTTCGGACTGTGGATAGTGTCTATCCGTTGATCACATGCGGGACTGCCACATGCTTGAGCCCTTCCTGGCCGAACTCGAGTCCATATCCCGAGCTCTTGATTCCGCCGAAAGGCACACGGGGGTCGATCGTCCCGTGAGAGTTAATCCAGGTTGTGCCCGCTTCAATTTTGCTGGCGACAGCGCGCGCAGAGTCTCGGTCAGCCGACCACACCGACGAACCAAGGCCAACGTCCAGGCGATTCGCTTCCAGGATGGCCTCGTCCAACGAGGAATACCCGATGATCGGGAGTGCGGGGCCGAACTGTTCTTGGGTGACCAAGGGGTTGTTCGGGTCGATGTCCGAGACCAGCGTGGTCGGATAGAAGTAGCCGGGGGCGGAGTAGTCGGGATCGCCCCCGAGAAGAACGGTTGCACCGGAGGCGATGGCTTCCTTCACCAGACTGTCGACGATATCGAACTGGTCCTGGTTCTGCAGCGGTCCAAGCACGTTCTCCTCGGATAATCCCACTCCCATCGGCATTTTCTGAGCCACACGGACCAGTGAGTCGCAGACAACGTCGTAGATGGAGTCGGGAACGTAGAGCCGCTTCAAGGCCGCACAGGTCTGACCGGTATTGATGAACGCGCCCCAGAAGATTCCCTCGGCGACCTTGTCGTTGGCGGCAACAACATCCGGGTCGGAGATATTGGTTCCGAACGCGTCTTCGAGGACGATGCCGGCATCATTTCCTCCGAGTTCCAGGGTGAGACGTTTGATCGTCCCGGCCGAACTCTCCGCGATCTTTCTGCCGGTCGCGATGGATCCGGTGAACATGATCTTGTCTATCCCGGGATGAGTGGGGATGCGGGCCCCAACTTCGCGGTCGCCGGCCACGACCGTCAGCACTCCCGCAGGAAGTACCTTGTTCAACACGTAACACAGGGCCAGCACCGACAGCGCGGTGTTCTCCGATGGTTTCAGGACGACGGTGTTACCCATCCGCAGCGACGGAGCGATCTGCCATATCGAGATCAACATTGGCCAGTTCCAGGGGCCGATGGCGCCGACGACACCGACTGGGCGGTACGCAAGGGTCGCGTAGGTCTCGCCGTCGTCCACCAGGACTTCCTCTGGAAGTGGCGTGGTGGCAGCGGTTCGGGTCCACGCCTGGCAGCCGCCAACCTCAAAGCGGGCGTTCGGGCCATTCAGGGGCTTGCCCTGTTCTCGGGAAAGCAATTCGGCCAGTGGTTCGGCAACGGCCTCCACAGCGTCGGCGGCGAGGAGGAGAAGGTCGCGACGCTCGGAATCCGGACGCTGGGCCCATTCCTTCTGCGCGGCGCGAGCGGTGGCCACGGCATCGTCGAGTACCTCGGCACCGTGCACAGGCGCATGGCCGATGAGCTCCTCGGTCGCGGGGTCGTAAACGGGACGTCCTCGGTCATCATCGGCGCAGACCGCATTGAGCAGTTCATCGTAGCTACTGGGAAGTGATGGCAGGCTGGTTGGAGAAGTGGTCACGGTACCTCCTTGGGACGGGGCGGTTGGATCCTGGTGGTTGGCGTCCTGTTTACACGCGCAGGTCACCCTTCTCCACGGACTTTGGAACGGCCCAGGCGGCCAGGAAGGAGATGACACACACGATTGCCAGGTAGAGGCCGATCGTCCAGGATTGGCCCGTCGAATCGAGCAGGAGTTGGGCAATCAGCGGGGCGAAGGCACCACCGATTACCGACCCGATTGCATAGCCGATCGACGTTCCGGAGTAGCGGAGGTTGGCGGGGAACATCTCGGCGTAGAGCGCAGGCTGGGGTGCATAGCAGGGGCCAAGGGCCATACCGAGGATCACCACGGCCAGGATGAACAGACCCGTGTTCCCCGTGTCGATCAGTGACCACATGGGGATCAGCCAGACGATCAGGAGGGCGTAGCCGATCATGAACGTGACTCGTCGTCCGATCCGGTCAGACATCCATCCGCCAAGGAAGGTGAAGCCGAGCCACACGACACCGCCGCACAATGCGACGACCAGGGTGGCGGTCTTCGTCATTCCCAATTCGGACGTTCCGTAGGAGGAAAAGAACGCAATGATCATGTAACCCACGGCGTTCGTTCCGGCGAAGATGAGGGCAGCCAGGAGGACGCTCCTCCAGTGATAACGGAAGAGCGAGCTCAGCGGTGCGGATGCTTCCTTCTTGCGGGCCTGCATTTCCACGAACACCGGGGACTCGTCCACGGAGCGCCGGATCACGTACCCGGTCAGGATCAGGATGATCGAAGAGAGGAAGGGGATCCTCCAACCCCAGGAGAGGAATGCCTCGTCCGACATGGAGCTGGTGAGCACCATCATGAAGGTCGTGGCGAGGATGAGTCCGAGCGGGACCCCGATCTGCGGGTATGCGCCGAACCAGCCGCGCTTCTCTCGAGGAGCGTGCTCGACCGCCATCAATGCAGCCCCGCCCCATTCGCCACCGGCGGACAGGCCCTGGAGGACTCGCAGCAGGACGAGCAGGATCGGTGCCCCGACTCCGATGGACGCATAGGTGGGAAGCAGTCCGATGAGTGCGGTGGCCAGTCCCATTCCGACGAGGGTGAGGACGAGAAGCAGCTTCCGGCCGTAGCGGTCACCAAGATGCCCGGCGATGACTGCGCCGAGCGGACGGAAGAGGAAACTGATGCCGAGCGACGCCCACGACAGAATTTGGGCAAGTGTGCTCTGGGAACCGACGGGCTCGAAGAACAGTGGTGCGAAGACGAAGGCTGCTGCCTGGGCGTAGATGAAGAAGTCGTACCACTCGATGGTGGTGCCGACCATGGTGCCAGCGAGGACACGGCGTTCCTCGCGTCGACGCTGAGGTGATCGATTCTGGGTGGGGTCGCCGGGATGGGCGGCGGTGTCAGTAGGGTCAGGTGCGGGCGCGGCGCCCGGGGTGAGTGTAGCCACGGAGGGACTCCAGAGGGATTCGGTGGAGAGCAGGCGTGAACAGCTATGACGGGTCTAGCGAGGTGGAGCGGAGACTACTTCAGGGTGACGGCACGTGAGGTGCCACGGAACTGGGCGATCACACGCCCCTCACAGGACAGTTCGACATCAGTGATGCCGTTTCGGCCCCAGACATCTGACTGCACGGCGCGACCATGGATGCGCTGGCCTTCTTTCCCCGGTGCGATGTAGTGCATGGTGTTGAAGGCAGCGACAGCGGGCTGGCCGCCTGAATTGCAGGCGCCGGCGAAGAGGGAGTCAGCGAAGGCATACAGGAAACCGCCTTGGGCATTGCCGTGGCCGTTGCACATCTCGGCCCGGAGAGTGAATTCGCCTTCGCACCTCCCGGCGGAGAGTGAAGTGATCGTGATGCCGAGAAACTGGGAGGCCCGGTCTTGCTGGAACATTCCCCGGACCCAGTCGAATTCGGGTTCGTCCGCCACTCCCGGTGCGAGGATCGTGTCCTGGGTCGTCATCATTCACCCCAGGTTGCGTAGGTGGTGTTTTCCTTTTCGACGAGGGTCAGGACGTCGTAGGTGGCAACGATCTCATCGTCTTGATTCGTGATCAGCGCGTCCCAGCACACTTCCCCGTACTCGTCAGTGACGCGGGGGGTGATGCGTTTCGCCGTGAGAGTCACGCGGATGGTGTCGTCGTAGGTGACCGGCGTGATGAACCGGAGGTTCTCGAGGCCGTAGTTGGCCAGTACGGGACCGGGAGCCGGTTCGACGAACAAGCCGGCCGCCCAGCTCACCAGGAGATATCCGTGCGCGACTCGTCGGGGGAAGAAAGGATTCGCCGTGGCAGCGGCTTCGTCGGTGTGGGCGTAGAAGGTGTCTCCGGTGGTGTCCGCGAAGTAGCGGATGTCATCCAGAGTCACGGTACGAGGCTCCGATACGAGCTGGTCACCGACGCGCAGGTCCGCCAGCGACTTCCGGAAAGGATGAATACCAGTTCCGGCATCGATGTCTTCGCGTGTGACGGTGTTGGATCTGGCACCCTGGACCCATTCTCCGGTGACCGCGGTGAGGAGGTCGGGGGAGCCCTGCACTGCGGTGCGCTGCATGAAATGCTTGATTCCGCGGACGCCGCCGAGTTCCTCGCCTCCGCCGGCGCGTCCTGGCCCGCCGTGGACCAGCACCGGAAGGGGAGAACCGTGACCGGTCGAGGTCTTTGCGTCCTGTCGGTTGACCAGGTGAAGGCGTCCGTGCAGGGGCGCGATACCGCGCGACACCGCCGCAGCCGTGTCCATGTCATTGGTGACCAGCGATGCGACCAGGGAACCTCGACCGAGGTTGGTCAGCTCGATTGCTTCATTGATGTCCCCGTCGTTGTATCCGATGACGGTGATCACGGGGCCGAAGGCCTCTGTGTCGTGCACGGCGGGCGTCCGAGGATCGTCAACGGTGAGGATGGTGGGGGAGAAGAAGGCACCGTCTTCGGTGCCTTCCGGAACGCCGCCAAGCCGGACGTCCGCACCGGCGTCGACCAGCGTCCTGACGGCTGCGGCGACATCGGACTGCTGGGCCTTGGAGACGAGAGGCCCCATCGTGGTTGCGTCCTCACGAGGGTCGCCAACTACGACCTTGTCAGTGAGACGGGTGGCCAGTGCCTCAACGACGTCGTTGACCTGCGTGGACGGCACGATCGCGCGTCGGACGGCGGTGCACTTCTGTCCCGCCTTCGCGGTCATCTCTCCGAAGAGAATTCTGATGTAGGCGTCGAATTCCGGGGTGTCGGGGGTTGCGTCCGGCGCGAGAATCGCGGCGTTGAGGGAATCTGCCTCGGCGGAAAAACGCAGGCCATGGGTCTGGACCGCGTCGGAGCCACGGAGCACACGGGCGGTGTCTGCTGAGCCGGTGAACGCCAGGTGGTCGCGCTCGTCGAGGTGGTCGATGAGATCGCGTCCCCCGCCCGCGATGATCTGCAGCGATCCCGCGGGGAGTAGTCCGGACTCCGCCATCATGCGTACACATTCGACGGCAACCGCGGCGGTCTGGGTCGCGGGCTTAACGATGGACGGAACGCCGGCCACAAATGCCGGGGCGAACTTCTCGAGCATGCCCCAGACGGGAAAGTTGAATGCGTTGACCTGTGCGGCGACGCCGGGAATTGCGGTGTAGATGTGGCGGGCGACGAAGCTGCCGTCCCGGCTCAGCACCTCAACGGGGCCATCAGGAATCACGTTGGTGTTGGGCAGCTCCCGACGTCCCTTCGAGGAGAACGCGAAGAGCGTGCCGATGCCACCGTCGATGTCGACCAGATTGTCGCGGCTCGTCGTGCCGGTGGTGAATGACAGCTGGTAGAGGCTGTCGCGACGGTCGTTGAGGTACAGTGCCAGATTTTTGAGGATCAGGGCACGCTCGTGGGTGCTGAGCTCACTGAGGTTGCGCTGTCCGACCGTGCGTGCGTGCTGGACGGCCGCGGCGCTGTTCTGGGAGCTGTCGGCGACGACCTGCGCGGTGGTCTCTCCCGTCGACGCATCGGGGATGGACGTGATGCGCGCGCCGGGGGCCGAGGAGTCAGGAGTGAGCCACTGGTCAGCGATGTAGCTCGGAAGGGTTTTTACGTCAGTCCGTGCAGTTGTGGAGGCAGTCACGGGCGTCCTTTCTATAAAGCGTAGTTACCGAACGATCGGTCGGTTCCGCTATAGTATCGCAGGAGAAAGAAGTGACACAACACACAGGACGGGAGTCTTCTCGGTGGATCACGAGATGTGGCAGATCAGGTTGGGTGAACTCGACGAGAAACTCGGGGTGAAGATTCTCCAGGAGAGCCCGGAAAAGGTGGTGGCGACGATGCCCGTGGCGGGTAACAGGCAGTCGCTGGGACTGTTGCACGGCGGTGCCATGGTCGCCGTGGCAGAGGCCGTGGGATCCTGGGCGGCGCTCAAACATGCCTCGACGTCAGGCAACGCCGTGGTCGGTGTGGACATCAACGCAACTCACCATGCGTCGGTCTCGGAGGGAACCATCACGGCGACCGCTACCGCCATCCGGCTGGGGAGGCGGATGTGCTCGCATGAGGTCGTCATCACCGATGAGGACTCCCGCCGGCTCTGCACGGTACGGATCAGCAATCTCGTCGTCCCTCAGAGCTCACGTCCAGGGAACTGATGCCCGACACAATCCAGGCTTCACGGCTCTCCATGTGAGACGCAGTTGATAAGTTGATCGGCATGCCTAAGATCCAGCCGCATCACACACGTGCCAACGCGCACTCAGAACCGGGAGCGTACCGGCGATGACGGCGCCGACATCGCCGACATCGAAGACGGCAAAGGGCCGGCGCTACGGACGAGCTGCTCCTGTGTTGGCTGTGGCGGGCATTCTCCTCGTCGCGGGCAATCTGCGCGCGGCGATAACAACGGTGGGCCCGGTGCTCACCGAGATCGAGGATGACCTCGATATCTCATCCTCAGCAGCGTCGTTCCTTGTTAGCCTGCCTCTGGTGGCCTTTGCCGCAGTATCGCCGCTGGTGCCCCGTCTCGCGCACCGGTTCGGCCTGGAACGCGTCATTGCCGGTGGCCTCGGACTCCTGGCACTGGGGTTGGTGGCTCGGTCGACACCACCGTTCGCCCTCCTGTGGGTCGGCACGCTTCTTATCGGCGTCGCCATAGCGGTCCTCAATGTTGTGCTTCCCGCACTGGTGAAGAGAGATTTCCCGACGAAGATCGGGCAAGTAACCGGGGCGTATTCGGCCATTCAGTCCGGGGTCGCCGCGATTGCCGCCGGCTTGGCTGTTCCGGTAGCCGGACTGACCGTCCTGGGCTGGCGGCTACCACTGGGGATGTGGGCGGGACTGGCCCTCCTCGCCCTCGCCATCATCCTCCCGCAGGCACGCCGGACAAGCCCCGACAACGTCGGTGAAACGGCACCGGCAACGGCACCGGCACCGGCAGCGGCAGCGGTGCCGGAAACCAGGCGCCCAGGGCGTCCGATGTGGCGGCGCGCCGTGGCCTGGCAGGTCGCGGCATTCATGGGCCTACAGTCCACGACCTACTATGTTCTGGTCACCTGGCTTCCGACGATCGAAAAGGACGCCGGGATCAGCGGGACGACAGCAGGCACCCATCTGCTCCTGTTCAACGTCTTCGGGATCATCGGCAGTCTCGTATGCTCGGCCCTGTTGGTGCGGGTGAAGGATCAGCGGATCCTCGGCGTGCTCATTCCCGTGACCTTGCTGATCGCCGTCACCGGGATCCTCGCTGCGCCGGCCCTGACAGGCATATGGGCGTGCATTGCCGGTATCGGAGCAGGCGCAAGCATCGTATTCTCTTTGTCCCTGTTCGGGCTACGGACCAGGCATCACACGACCGCTGCGTCGCTATCGGGGATGGCGCAGTCCGTCGGCTATATTCTCGCAGCCCTCGGGCCGGTCGTCGTGGGTGCGCTGCATGACGTGACCGGTTCGTGGACGCCGGCGCTCATCGTTCTCATTGTCGTGAACGTCGGGATGCTCTGGGCAGGGGTTCTTGCCGGGCGAGATCGGACAGTGGATTGAGTCGGCCCGCCCGGCCCTGCGCTACGTCAGGACGGGTACTCGTAGAACCCTCGACCTGATTTACGGCCAATATCACCGGCCTTGACCTTGTCCCGGAGGATCTGCGGCGGGGCGAAACGTTCGCCGAGGGTGGACTCGAGGTACTCGGCGATGCCCAGGCGCACGTCCAGCCCAACGATGTCGGTGAGGGCCAGGGGGCCGACAGGATGCTTGTAGCCCAAGGTCATCGCATTGTCGATGTCCTCCGGTGAGGCAACACCCTCCTCGACCATGCGCATCGCTTCGAGGGCAATGGCCACACCGAGTCGGGACGACGCGAATCCCGGACGGTTCTTCACCACCACCGGAGTCTTCCCCAGGGCGGTGGCCCACGCGGGAGCCTTCTCCGCGAGTTCGGCGGAGGTGGCGTCTGCGATCACCACCTCGATCAGCTTCGAGGCGGGCACCGGGTTGAAGAAGTGCAGGCCGCAGACCTTCTCCGGACGCCCCGTGATGTTGCCGACCGCCGCGGCGAGATCGTCGACCGACAGCGACGAGGTGTTCGTGGCGATCCAGGCGGAGTCGCCAACGACCTTGGCTGCGCGGGTGAGCGCCTCCGTCTTGATCGTTAGATCCTCGGGAACGGCTTCGATCACGAGACCACACCCCGCGAGGTCCGCGGAGTTCGCCGTGACCGTGAGACGCTCGACGGTTTCGGACGGTGAACCGGGCAGCTTCCCTCTGTCCGCAGAGGCCTGTACCTGGTCGACGACACGATGACGGGCCGCGTCGGACGCAGCGCTGTCCGCTTCCAGCACGGTGACCGTGCTTCCCGCGATCAGAAAAGCATGGGCTATACCGGCGCCCATGCGTCCACCACCGATGACACCTACAGCGTCCGGCAGGTTCGAGGGCTGGTTGGTATCGGTCATGTCACTTCTTCTTTCTGTCGATGAAGGCCTGCATGCGGTCGAACTTCTCCTGCGACTCGAACAGCACGGCCTGGGCGAGTTCGTCGACGTGGGGATGGGCATCTCGAGGCATCGCGAAGACCCGCTTGGAGATGCGAACTGCTAAGGGATCCTGGGCTGCGATGCGTTCGGCGAGTGCGCCGGCAGCGTCGTCGAGTTCGTCGGGGGAGTGAAGGGACAGCAGGATCCCGTTGTCCTTACATTCCTCCCCGGTGAGGATCCGTCCCGCCAGGAGAATTTCTTTGGCGAGTTGTTCGCCGGTGACTTCCTTGAGCCGCCACAATCCTCCGGCTGCGGCAATGATGCCGAGCCCGGTTTCCGGCTGCCCGAATCGGGTGGCGGGAGTTCCGAGCCGAAAGTCGGCGGCGAGGGCGAGCTCTGCGCCTCCGCCCAGGGCCGCGCCGTCGATGGCTGCGATGACCGGCATCGGAAGTTTCGCGATGCGGTCGAAGATCTGGGAGTTGATGCCCCGAAGCGCATCGTCGCGACGACGTTCACGCAATTGGGTGATGTCGGCACCGGACGCGAAGATTCCCCGGGGGCCGTTCTTTCCCTCCACCGTGCAGCCGGTGATCACCAGTGTGCGCGGCTCCCTCTCGAGCTCTGCGCACACGGCGTGAAGGTCATCGACCATCGCCTGGTCTATGGCATTGCGGACATCGGGTCGGTTCAGTCTCGCCACGGCATACGTCGCCGCTCCGTGGGTCTCCTCGCTGAAGGAGAGGGTGGAAAAGGTCATCAGTTCACCCGCTCAATGAGTAGTGCCGTCCCTTGTCCGACGCCGACACACATCGTGGCCAGCCCACGGCTACCGCCTTCTCTCTCGAGTCGGTTCAGTAGCGTCACGATGAGTCGTGATCCGGAGGAGCCGAGGGGATGGCCAAGAGCGATGGCTCCACCCGAGGCGTTGACGATGTCTTCGCGGCTGTCGAGTCCCAGTTCCCGCATACACGCGAGCGACTGGGTCGCGAAAGCTTCGTTGAGTTCCACCGCATCAAGGTCACCGATGTCCCACCCGGCTCTGTCCAGGGCCTTTCTGGTGGACGGGACCGGCCCCATCCCCATGATCTCGGGGGCGAGACCAACTGCGGCATCCGTGACGATTCGGGCGCGCGGCGTGAGGCCGTAACGCATGCAGGCATCGCCGGAGGCGATGAGAACGGCGGACGCACCGTCGTTGAGCGACGAGGAGTTTCCGGCGGTGACCGCGCCGTCCGGACGGACGACCGGGCGCAGCGCCGCGAGCTTGTCGAGGGTCGTGTCCGCACGAGGTCCTTCGTCGGTGTCGACGATCGTCACCGCACCCTTGCGGCCGTGCACGGTGACCGGGGTGATCTCCCCGGCGAACTGCTCTCCTTCGATGGCGGCGAGTGCTCGGGTGTGCGACCGGAGAGCAAATGCATCCGCGTCGGTGCGGGAGATCTTTTTGACGTCGGCCACCTCTTCGGCGGTCTCCGGCATCGACAGGGTTCGCTTGTCGACGTCGAGATGCTTCGGGTTCGTGAAGCGCCAGCCGATGGACGTGTCGAAGCTCGGGCCAGGTTTCGCCCACGCCGTTGCGGGCTTCGCCTGGACCCACGGTGCCCGGGTCATCGATTCCACTCCACCGGCGACGACAACGTCGGCGACGCCGGCGGCGATCTTATGCCAGGCGTCGGCGACCGAACTCATGCCTGAGGCGCAGAGGCGATTCACCGTCATCCCGGGGACATGTTCGGGTCCGCCGGCGAGCAACCATGCCATCCGTGCGACGTTGCGGTTCTCCTCGCCGGCACCATTGGCGTTGCCGAGGATCACCTCATCCACTGTGGCCGGGTCGGCACCTGACTTCTCCAGGAGGTCGGAGATGACGGTCGCCGCGAGATCATCGGGACGTACCGATGCCAGCGCGCCGCCGTAGCGTCCGACGGGGGTCCGGCGTGCGTCGATGATGTAGGCGGAACGGGGGTCGAGCTGGGTCATCGGTGAGCCTTTCCGGTGAAAACTGGTTTCCGCTTCTCCTGGAAGGAGCGGAAGCCTTCGGCATAGTCGGGGGTGTGTGACAGTCGGACCTGGGCGGCATTCTCGAGGGTCAGGGCCTCTCGTGGCCCAGGTGACGTCTCTGCGATGGTGGACAGCAGTTGTTTGGATTCCAGGAAGGCCGCGGTCGGGCCCTCGGAAGCCTTGCGGGCGGCGGTACGCGTGACGTCCAGGACGTCGTCGGCAGGCATCGTCCGGGAGAACAATCCCTCGCTGACCGCTTGAGCGCCACTGATCAGCTCGCCAGAGTAGATCAGGTCGAGTGTGCGGTGCCGACCGAGACGGGCCAACAGGTAGGCGTGGCCGCCGGAATCCAGGGTGGCTCCGAGTGCGGCGAAGGGGGAACCGATTTTGGCGTTGTCAGCTATATAGACCACGTCGCAGGCGATTGCGAGCCCCAGTCCCACTCCGAGACAGGCACCATGAACGGCGGCGAATGTTGGCGCGGGGAACTCCTCCAACTCGTGGAGGACCGGTTCGAGGCTGGCGAGGTAGCCGGCGGCATCGTCATTGTCCGGGTCGGTTCCGGCGACGTCACGTCCGGCGCAGAACCCACGGCCTTCACCGCGGAGAAGGAGGGAACGGATTTCCCCGCGTTGGGCCCGGGCGGTTGCCGCGTCGAGCAGGGCGCGAAGTTCTCCCAGGTCAGCTGCGGTTAAAGCATTGCGCTTTTGGGGGGCGTTGAGGACGAGTTCGGCTACCCCGTCGGTCACGGTGAGAGTGACGGTCGTCTGATCAGGCATCGAAATTCACGCTCACTGCATCGCTGGTCGGACGGGACTGGCAGGTCAGGATGTAGCCGGCCTCGACTTCGTCCGGCTCCAGGGCGAAGTTCTCGTCCATGTCGCATGTGCCCGAGACCAGCTTGGCGCGGCACGTTCCGCAGACGCCGCCGGCGCAGGCGAAGGGGACGTCCGGCCGTTTGCGCAGTGCGGCGTTGAGGATGGTCTCGCGCGCCGACCTGGGGGAGTCGACGGTGGACGAGGAGCTGTCCAGGGTGAACTCGACCTCGTAGGTCGGCTCATTGTCTTTGACCTCGACGATACGGCCCTGCTGGCCGTCCGGCGTCGACGGCTTTCCGGTGGTGAACAGTTCGAATCGAACTCGCTCGTCATCGACACCCCGGTCCTTCAGCTCATCACGGGCGAGCTGGACCATGTCGAAGGGTCCGCAGAGGAACCACTCCTCCACATCTCCTGCTCGGAGCATGCGATCCAGCATGATGGCCAGTTTCTCGTCATCCACCCGTCCGGTGTGAAGCGGACTTGTCCGGTTCTCCCGCGACAGGATGTGGTGGACGGTGAACCGATCCGGGTAACGGTCTTTGAGATCACCGATCTCTTCGGCGAACATCACGTCCACGGTGGACCGGTTGGCGTAGACGAGTTCGAAGGTCGCGTCGGGGGAACCCGCCAACGTTGCGGTGGCAATCGCCATCACCGGAGTGATGCCCGAGCCCGCAGCGAAGGCAACCAGTCGAGCCCGCGGGTTGTGGTCCAACTGTTCCGAGACGAGACCCGCCGGATCATTCATCGCGGTGGTGCGGACCTTCTGGGTGAACGCGCCCTGCGGATTCATCACGTCGATGACATCGCCGGCCGTGAGCGTGTCATTGGCCCAGGTGGAGAACACGCCGCCGAGAGTCTTCTTGATGGCCACCCGGATCTCGCCGGGGACCGGTGCGGCGCAGATCGAGTAGGAGCGGCGGACCTCATGGTCGTCGATCGACGCCCGAAGGGCCACGTACTGGCCGGGGACATAGTTGTAGTCGGCAACCAGGTCGTCCGGCACCGCAAAACACACTTCCACGGCGTTCTCCGTCAGCGGCCTGACCTCGGAGACGGTCAATGAGTTGAAGCGGGCACGGGTGCGGGGGGTGGTGGTAGTCATCAGTGCACCTTGAAGTAGTCGAAGGGTTCGTGGCAGTCACTGCAGACGTACAGGGCCTTGCAGGACGTGGACGCGAAGCGGGTCAGCTCACGGGTGTTGTGGGAATCGCAGAGGGGGCAGGCAACGTCCGGACGGGTGAGGCCGAGCTGCAGGGTCACCGGGCCGTCCGGGGCGGAACGGTGGGTGGGCGGGGCGATGCCGTAATCCTTGAGTTTCTGTTTTCCCTGCTCGGTCATCCAGTCGGTCGTCCAGGCCGGGCTGAGCACGGTCTCCACCCGGATGCGGGAGCGGTCGAAGCCGGTCCGGGAGACGGCCTCGGTGACGTCGGCGGTGATCTGGGACATCGCGGGGCACCCGGAGTACGTCGGCGTGATCGTGACGGTGACGGAGTCGTCGTCGACAGTGACCTTCCGCAGGATTCCGAGGTCGGCAATGGTGATCACGGGGATCTCGGGATCGGTGACGGTAGCCGCCGCCGTCCACGCCTGTGTCTGGGCCTGTGTCTGGGTGCCCGGTGCTGTGGCGTTGGCGGTCACCATGTCGCTCCCGGGTGCTGGCGGGCCAGCGACTGCATCTCCGTCACGATGTAGCCACGGTGCTCGCTGAAACGTCCCGTCCTGGCGTATCCCAGGTCGGCGGCGGCGGGAACGGTCGGGACCGTCAGCCCGGCCTTCTGGATTACCGTCGATAGGTGGGCGTCGACCGCCTCCCGCAGGCTCGAAGGACGGACGATCGCGCCGGGGGACTTCTCTTCCGCTCGGTCGATGACCTCGGTATCCGTGAACAGTTCATCCTTGTAGGGCCACATGGACTCCAACCCGGCCTGCATCCGCCGGTGCGATTCCTCGGTGCCCAGGCCGAGACGCAGCAACCACTGAATGGCATGGTCGATGTGGTAGCTGACTTCCTTGATCGCCTTGTCCGCGATGGCCGCGAGCATCTCGTCGGTGGAGGAGGACAACCGTGAATAGAGCTCGCCGGCGTACAGGCTGAAGATCAGCTGGCGTGCGATCGTATGACCGAAGTCGCCGTTGGGCTGCTCGACGAGGCGGCAGGAGCGGAACTCCTCTTCATTACGGAAGTAGGCCAGATCATCCTCGGTCTTACCGTGCGCGCTGCCGGCGTATGTATAGAGGAACCGGGCGTGGCCGAGGACGTCGAGGGCGATGTTCCCCAGGGCCACGTCCTCCTCCATCTCCGGCGCACGCGAGATCCACCACCCCAAACGCTGGGAGAGGATCAGTGAGTCATCGGCGAGCTGGAGGGCGTAGTCGGCGATCTCCGGCGAGGCGGCCTTCCCGGTGCTCGAGATGATGTCGGTAACCTGCTCGGCGGTGATCGCATCGCCGACCGACATGTGGGTGGCGGAGTCCGTGCTGACGGCGGTGTCGGTATTCACAGGTGCTTCACCCCTTCGGAAGCGGTGTAGTACGTCGCGTGGCGGTAGTTCTTCCCGGAGGAGGACTGGAAGTACCCGCCCTTGGAATCGGGATCGGATGCGGTGATGGCGGCCGACGGCACAACCCAGACGGACGTTCCCTCGTTGCGGCGGGTGAAGAGGTCCCGGGCGTTGCGCAGTGCCATGGTCTCGTCAGGGGCGTGCAAGGAGCCTGCGTGCACATGGGACAGTCCGCGGGTTGATCGGACGAATACTTCCCACTGTGGCCAGTTGGTGGACATGGAGTTCCTCTTCTCTGTGGTCTATCTGGGGTCTATCTGGGTTTCGTGCGGGTCAGGCAGGTCAGGCGGTCAAGCGCTGATCAGTGCCGTTTCGACGGTGCTGGAACGCTCGGCGTAGGCGGCGGCTGCCTCGCGGACCCATGCTCCGTCGGAATGGGCTTGGCGGCGGTGTTCCATGCGCTGCGTATTGCACGGGCCGTGCCCCTTGATGACCGTCATGAGTTCGTCCCAGTTGAGCTCGCCGTAGTCGTAGTGGCTGCGCTCCTCGTTCCACACCAGGTCGGGGTCGTCGAAGCTGAGGCCGAGAGCTTCTGCCTGGGGGACGATCGTGTCCACGAAGCGCTGACGTAGCTCGTCGTTGGAGAATCGCTTGATCTTCCATGCCATGGACTGTTCGGAGTTGGGGGAGTCGCCGTCCGGGGGACCGAACATCTGCAGGGCGGGGCCGTAGAAGCGGTTGATCGCTTCCTGCGCCATCTGCTTCTGGGCAGCAGTGCCATTGGCGAGGGAGTGGAGGATCTCCCAACCCTGACGCTGGTGGAAGGACTCTTCCTTACAGACGCGCACCATGGCCCGGCCGTACGGCCCGTAGGAGCAACGGCAGAGGGGCACCTGGTTGACGATGGCTGCGCCGTCGACCAGCCAGCCGATTGCTCCGATGTCCGCCCAGGTGCGCGCCGGGTAGTTGAAGATCGAGGAGTACTTCGCCGTGCCGTCGAGTAGCTGCTCGACCAGCGTCTCGCGGTCAGTGCCGAGGCTCTCTGCCGCCGAGTAGAGGTAGAGGCCATGGCCGGCCTCGTCCTGGACCTTGGCCATCAGGATGGCCTTGCGCTTGAGGCTGGGGGCCCGTGAGATCCAGTTGGCTTCCGGCTGCATTCCGATGATCTCCGAGTGTGCGTGCTGGGAGATCTGGCGGGTCAGGGTCTTGCGGTACTTGTCGGGCATCCAGTCGGTCGACTCGATGCGGGTGTCGTTGGCGATGAGTTCGTCGAATGCCTGGTCCGGTGTCGTCGTGGCAGTCATGGTTACCTCCGGTCGTTACCTCGGTCGTGGACTGACCGATCGTTCGGTAAGTTTATGGGAGCGCGGAGTCAGTTGTCAACCGAAACTTCCTCCCCGCCCGTGCCCAGTTCCCGCCCCGGCCCCGCCAGTCTCAGTCGGCCTGCTCGCGCAGCACGTTCTTCCTCACCTTGCCCGTCGACGTCCGCGGCAGCTCGTCGATGACGCGGTAGTCGCGCGGGACCTTGTATCCGGCGATGAGGCCGCGGCAGTGGTCGATGACGGACGACTCCAGCGCCGCGTCCTGCTCCACGCCGGGGACGAGGACGACGTAGGCGCGCAGCGCCTCACCCCACCGGTCGTCCGGCACACCGATCACCGAGACGTCCGCCACCGACGGGTGGCTGATCACCGCCTGCTCCACCTCGATGGTAGAGATGTTCTCGCCGCCGGAGATGACCACGTCCTTCGCCCGGTCGAGGACCTGGATGTACCCGTCGGGGTGCTTGACCGCCAGGTCACCGGAGTGGAACCAGCCGCCGCGGAACGCCTCCTCGGTGGCGTCGGGATTGTGGAAGTACTCGCGCATCACGATGTTGCCGCGCATCACGACCTCGCCCATCGTCTCCCCGTCGGACGGCACGTCCACCAGCGTCACGTCCGGCAGTGCGTCCCTCCCGATCTGCTCGACAACGCGGACTTCTTCGCTGGTGACCATCGCCAGGCCCTGCCGGGACTTCAGGCGGGCGCGCTCGGCCGTGGACAGCGTGGCCCAGTCCGGCTGCGGGGCGCAGGCGACCGTGGGGCCGTAGGTCTCGGTGAGACCGTAGACGTGGATCACATCGATGCCGAGGTCCTCGCACGCGCCGATCACCGTGGGGCTCGGCGGCGCGCCCGCGGTCGCCACCGACAGGTCGGTGACCTCGTGTGCCTCCTCGGCGGAGACGATGGTGGCCAGCACCGCCGGTGCCCCGCACAGCCCGGTCACGCCCTCCTCGTCGATCAGTCGCCACACCTCGTCGCCGCGCACCGCCCGCAACGCCACCTGGGTGGCGCAGGCCGCCATCGCCGCCCAGCCGGTGCACCACCCGGAGCAGTGGAACATCGGCAGGGTCCACAGGTAGACCGATTCGCGGGTGTAGTTGTGCGTCATCACCATGCCCAGTGCGGCGAGGTAGGCGCCGCGGTGCGTGTAGACCACGCCCTTGGGGCGTCCGGTGGTGCCGGAGGTGTAGTTGATGGCGATGGCGGCGTCCTCGTCCTCGACGGTGAAGGGGAGCGCGGCGCCCTCAGCGTCCTCGGCGCCCTCGGCGCCCTCGGCGAGGTACTCGTCGAAGGTGGTGACGACACCGTCGTCGGGGAACTTCGGGGTGGGCTGGGTGCCGTCGGCGTCGTGGATGAGCACGAAGGTGTCCACCAGCCCGGCGCTGCCGAGGGTGCGCCGGCAAGCGAGGATCAGCTCCTGCTCGCCGAACAGGGTGCCGATGCCGGCGTGGTCGCAGATGTAGCGCACCTCCGCCGGCGCCAGGCGCGTGTTGATCGGCACGAGGACTCCGCCGGCGAGGGGGACGGCGAACTGCGCGAGCAGCGCCTCGTAGCTGTTGGACGCCAACATGCCGACGCGTCCCCCGGGCCGCAGGCCGCGGCGCTGCAGCGCGCGGGCGAGACGCAGTGCGTCCTCCCGCATCCCGGCGAAGGTGATGCGACGCGGACCGTCGACGCAGGCCGTGCGGTCCGGGTGGATCGTGGCGCTGCGGTCGAGGAAGCGCAGCGGGGTCAGCGGGACGTTGAGGCCTGCAGTCATGGGCGGTTCTCCTTTTGGACGGTGAATCAACACCTGCGAGCGTAACCGCGTCCGGCCGTGGCTGCGGCGTTATGGTTACGATCGGGGAGGAAACATTCACCGAGGAAAGGAACGGCCGTGAACATCAGCGACACCCGCCGCCGCGTGGTGGCCCTCGCCCTGGGAACCTGCATGGTCGGCGCGCTCGCCGCCTGCGGCGACGACAACGACAACGGTGGGGACAGCAGTGGGGACGCTGCGGGCGGCGACGCGACCGTCACGGTGACCGAGACGTCCGACGCGGGTGCGGGCACCAGCGCCGACGCGAGCGGGACGAGCGAGCCGGGAAGCGGCTCAGGAACCGGCTCAGGAAACGGCGGCAGCGTGACCAGCCTCGTCTTCGACGGGACGGACATGGCGTCCCAGTTCATTGAGGTGCAGTGCCGGCAGGACGGCTCGGACGAGTTCGAGATCGACCTGCGCAATGACGACGCGACGAGCCACGTGGAGGTCGACCTCGACACGAGGGACACGCCGCGCGTCGACGGTCTCGGCGTGGAGATGGAAGGTAAGGAGTGGGAGTCCACGGACGCTCAGGAGGCGGACGCCACCGTCGAGGTCGACGGCGACACCTACCGGGTCAGCGGCCAGGTGGAGGTCGACGACGACCACCCGGACGCCGGTGACGTCGCCGAGCTGGAACTCGAGGTCAGCTGCGTGTAATCAGCGCCTGAATCTGGGCCTGATCAGCGCCAGGGGGACTTCTGCTCGACCAGGAAGTCCTCCACCTCGGCGGTCGACGCCTTGAGCTTCGGATCGAAGTCCAGATACGCCTTGGTCTCGCGGGCGATGAGCCCGGAGAGGATCAGCAGGCCGATGAGGTTCGGCAGGGCCATCAGGCCATTGGCCAGGTCGGAGAACGTCCAGGCCACGTTGAGTTCCATCGTGGCACCGATGACGACCACGCAGGTGAAGATGATGCGGTAGGGGACCGTGGCGTAGTCGCCGAAGATGCGCTGCGCGCTGCGCTCGCCGTAGTACGACCAGCCGAGGATCGTGGAGAAGGCGAAGAACACGATCGAGATCGTCACGATGTAGCCGCCCCAGTGACCCGGCAGGGCCTCGGCGAAGGCATCACTCGTCATGGTTCCGGCACGGTCCTCGCCCTGGTCCCACACGCCGCTGGAGATGATCACCAGACCGGTGAAGGACACGACCACGATGGTGTCGATGAAGGTCTGCGTCATGGAGACCAGGCCCTGACGGACCGGGTGGGTGGTCTTCGCCGCGGCGGCGGCGATCGCGGCCGAGCCCATGCCGGACTCATTGGAGAAGATGCCGCGGGCGGCACCCATCTGCAGGGCCAGCAGGATGCCGGAGCCCACGAAACCACCGACGGCGGCGGTGCCGGAGAACGCATCAGTGAAGATCAGGCCGATGGCCTCGGGGATCGCCGCAGCGTTGACGGTGAGCACCGCCAGGCCGCCGATGATGTAGACGGCGATCATCAGCGGGACGAATCCGGCCGTGACCTGGCCGATGGCCTTGATGCCGCCGAGCAGGACGGCACCGATGAGGATAAACAGGACGATGGCGGTGATCGTCGGGTCGATGCCGAAGGAGTTCTCCAGGTTCTCCGACACGGCGTTGGCCTGGGTCATGTTGCCGATGCCGAAGGACGCGACGACCGCGGCGATGGCGAAGAACCAGGCGAGGAACTTGCCGACCGGGCCCTTGATGCCGCGCTCCAGGTAACGCTGGGGGCCACCGGACATATTGCCCTTGCCGTCGGTGACGCGGAAGCGCACCCCGAGGAAGGCCTCGGAGTACTTCGATGCCATGCCGAGCAGACCGGTGATCCACATCCAGAACAGAGCACCGGGGCCACCGATGGAGATAGCGGTGGCGACACCGACGATATTGCCCACGCCGACCGTAGCGGCCAGCGCCGTGGTCAGCGCCTGGTACTGGGTGATATCGCCTTTGGCGCCCTCGTCCTCCCGGTCGATAAGCCCGAGGCGCAGTGCGGGGAGCAGTTTGCGGAACTGGACGCCGCGCAACCGGATGGTGAGCACGAAGCCGGTGGCGAAGAGGAGGGGGATAAGGAGCCACGGTCCCCAGACGAAGGACGCGGCGGTGTCGAGACCGTCCTCGAAACCCGAGGCCAGCAGCATGTCGGTTGTTTGCATAAGGGAAAGATAACCCGCGCGTGTTTCCGCCAGGTAATGAATGGGGAAGTTTTTCTGCGTGGGGGTGGAGGGGGCCCTGCTGTGCGCGCACTGTCAGTGTGGGAGCCCTGGTTGCCAGTTTGCTGGGAATGCCGACACCCCCGGCGGTCCCGTCTGGATTAGCGGCGCGGACGACAGATAGGGTGGATGCGGTCACGTCCTGCGAAAACGTCGGGGCGAGGAGAGAGAACACCGTGAAAGGTTGAGGTTTGTGAGTCAGAAGATCAAGGCGCCCAACGACAAGAACCGGAGCTTCCTCTGGGGGATCGTGGCGCTCGTGGTGATCTGCGTGCTGTTCATCGGTTTCATGGTCTTCAACGGCCGGAAGAGCGCCGATGTGGACCTCAGCGCGGCAGACGTATCCTTCTCCATGTCACTGGAGGACGGTGTCATCCAGCTCCGCTCCAGCGACGGCTCAGGTGACGGAGACGACGTGCCGATGGTCGACCTCTATGAGGACTACGCCTGCCCCCACTGCTCGGACCTGGCGCAGGTGCACGGTGACTCCATGGAGGAGGCCGTCGAGAAGGGGGAGATGAACGTCAACCTGCACACGGTGGCGTTCCAGGACAGCGCGAACAACCCGTCGTCGTCCCGCACGGGCGCGGTGGCGCTGGCGATCGCCAACACTGGTGACGTCGATGCCTTCTGGGCCTTCCACGAGAAGGCCTTCACCGATCAGACCGAGGTCGCCCGCGACTGGCGCTTCGATGAGCTGGCGGATGCCGCTGAGCAGCTCGGTGTCGAGGAGTCCGTGGTGGAGTCGATCCGCGACGAATCCGTGGTCGAGGAGTACCAGTCGATGCTCGACGCCAATGGTGACGGTCTGCGTGAGCTCATGGGTGACGACGCCGGAACCCCGGCCCTGTACGTCAACGGTGAGTACCTCGCGATCGAGCGCGACCCGGAGAACCCGGAGGAGCTGAAGAACTGGGTGCCGGACGTCATCGCCGGCAACACCGGTTCGGACGACTCGGACGCTTCCGAGGCTGCGACGGAGTCGGAGTCCGCTGACGCCGAGTAGTTCGGAGTAGTTCGGGGTAGCCCGACGTAGTTCGTCCCTACGGACGGCGCAATCTCTGCATTTCGGCCCGGTCACTGCCAGTGACCGGGCCGAAATGCATAGATTACGCCGGTCAGCAGCGCCGCCAGAGGCACCAGAACCCCCAGGGGCAGGGCAGCCCAGAACCGCGCACGAAAAAGTCCGCCCTTGCTCTCCGAGGAGAACAAGGGCGGACCCGTGTTGGTGGAGCTAAGGGGACTCGAACCCCTGACCCCCACACTGCCAGTGTGGTGCGCTACCAGCTGCGCCATAGCCCCGTACGCTAAGCGGAAGAAGAAGTGTTCCTCGCTGCGGACGAGACATAATGTACCCCAGGGTTCTCCGAGCACGCAAACCAGCAGGTGAGTGTGGCGAAAGACGCATTTCAGACGTTGGGTCGCGCGGGGCCGGTGTGCGAGAATTGCAGTACATCGACGGCGGGCACCGCGTCCGCTGCGGCACATGATGGGAGAATCAGTGACTACAGCGGTTGAGGAACGGGCGGGGGAGCGGCCGGACGGTCGACAGGCGGGTCTCTGGGGCGGCTCGGCACTCTATGCTTTCGGGCTCGTCGTCTTCGGCATCATCGGCCTGTTCATGTCGGGGTTGATCCTCTTCGACAAGATCAAGCTCCTGCAGGACGCGAGCTTCACTCCGGCCTGCACCCTGAACGACGTCGTCTCGTGCACGGACGTGATGAACTCCGACCAGGCCTCCGCCTTCGGCTTCCCGAACCCCTTCATTGGTCTCGTCGGCTTCGCCATCGTGCTGTGTATCGGTGTGGCGCTCTTCGCCGGCGCTCGGTTCCGCGCGTGGTTCTGGTACGGCTTCCTGCTCGGCCTGGCCCTCGCCGTGGTCTTCGTGCACTGGCTCGCCTATGAGGCGGTCTATGAGATCGAGGCCCTCTGTCCTTACTGCATGGTCGTGTGGTCGGTGGTTCTGCCGTTGTTCGTCTCTACGGTGGTGCGGATCGCTCACTCGCGCACGGAGGCCCGTGGGGAGACGGTGTCGCGTGGTGCGTCGGCTCTGTTCATGCCGCTGGCGGTCGTCGTCGTGTGGTACCTCGGATTCACTGCGCTGATCCTCCAGCAGTTCGTGTTCTGAGTCTGGTAGGTGCAGCCCACGGTGGCGGTTTGGTCAGGGCACCGTGTCAGGCTAAGCTGACGTGCTGTGTCGCGACCCGGAATTTTTCCGGGCTCGTACGTTGCTCTTCCGGGCGCTTTTAGTGCTCCGGGGAGTCTGATCAATTCCGATCAATCACGATCAACACCGCGCCGAGGTTCTGTGTGAACAGCCCGGGGCGCACGACGAGAAAGGAGCGCCCGATGAAGGTCCGTAAGTCCCTTCGGTCGCTGAAGAACAAGCCGGGCGCCCAGGTTGTCCGCCGCCACGGCAAGGTCTTCGTGATCAACAAGAAGGATCCGCGTTTCAAGGCTCGCCAGGGCTGATTCAGCGGTCTTCCGTTTTCGGACGAACCCCTCCAGTACTGCCCCCTCGCCGGGGTGGCATCGGAGGGGTTCTTTCGTGTCTGCAGACCTGTAGACCTGCCGGGGAAGAGCGGTTAGCAACCGTGGAATTACATCAATGATTTTTCGGCCCAACATCTAGTGTCGCCCCTCTCTCGCCACCTGCGAATACGCATCTTGTAACTACTATATCTTGTGTTCGAACGATGTTATTACCCCTATATCTCGTGGAAAAACGGGTTGTGTCCCGTTGCGATCCCGGTGTAGTGTCGTCGTCATCAGCCCGGCAGGGGCACCGCTCCGGGCACCCGGGGATCATGCACCGCCGGGCACGTCCCACCCCACGCATTTCGCCGTCATTCTTCACAGGAGCGCCTCGATGATCACCGTCTACACCAAGCCCGCCTGCGTCCAGTGCACCGCCACCAAGAGGGCTCTCGACAAGGCCGGACTTGACTACGAGATGGTCGACATCAGCCTCGACGACGAGGCCCGCGACTACGTGATGGCCCTCGGCCACCTCCAGGCCCCGGTCGTCGTCACGGAGGACGCCCACTGGTCCGGCTTCCGCCCGGACCGCATCAAGTCCCTGGACGTCGCAGCGGCCTGATACCGTCCCCCGCGAGGGGGACGCGAACACCACCGGGAGGGCGCTGCAGCAGGCAGCGTCCTCCCTCTTTTTTTGTCACGTTTGACCCCTCGAACCCCTTGAAGTGGTGTTTTTCCATGGCTTCGCGCTCTCAACGCCGTCCGGGCAGGATGGCCCTGCGGTCGGTTCTGGCCGACACCACTCCGCTGCAGTCGCCGCATTTCCGACGGCTGTGGACGGCCAATATCGTCACCGTCATCGGCTCGCAGCTGACCGTGGTCGTGGTTCCCGCGCAGATCTACTCGATTACCGGGAGCTCGGGGTTCGTGGGTCTGGCCGGTGCTTTCGGTCTGGTCCCGCTGATCATCTTCGGCCTGTACGGCGGTGCGCTGGCGGACATGATGGACCGTCGTCGCCTGCTGATCATCACCACCGTCGGCTTGATCGCGACCGCGGTCGCCTTCTGGGCGCAGGCCGCCGCCGGGCTGGACAATGTGTGGTTGCTGCTGTCGATCTTCGCGCTGCAACAGGCGTTCTTCGCCGTCAACCAGCCGACCCGCACCGCGATCACCGCGCGCATCGTCCCGGAGGGTGCGGTGGCCCCGGCGGTGTCGCTGAATATGACGGTGCAGCAGGCCGGCGCGATCCTCGGGCCCATCCTCGGTGGGCTCCTGATCCCGGTGACCGGCTACTCGCTGCTCTACCTGCTGGACGCTTTCTGCCTGGCGGCCACGCTGTGGGCCGTGCTCAAGTTGCCGGCGCTGCCGCCGGACCTGAGCGGTTCAGGTGGCGCAAGCGGCACAAACAGCACAGGGAAGGACGCTTCGCGTCGCAGGACGCCGGGCTTCCGCAGCATCGCCGAGGGTTTCATCTACCTCGCGGCGATGCCGATCCTGCTGATGAGTTTCGTCATCGACCTGATCGCCATGATCTTCGGCATGCCGCGCGCCCTGATCCCGCAGATCTCCACCGTGGACTTCGGCGAGACCGGCGACGGTGGCCTGTTCTACGCGCTGCTCTGGGCGGCGGTGCCTGCTGGTGCCGTGCTCGGCGGGATCTTCTCCGGCGCGGTGACCAGGCTGCGCCACCAGGGTGTGGGCATCGTGGTTTCGGTGCTGTGCTGGGGCGTGGCGATCATCGTGATGGGTGTGGCCGTCAACCTCGCCGACGGACGCATCGGCCTGTGGGCGTGTGTGGCGGTGTTCGCCTTCGTTCTCGGCGGCTTGGCCGATATGTTCTCCTCGGTGCAGCGCTCCGCGATGCTCCAGGAGGCGGCGGACGACCGGATGCGTGGACGCCTGCAGGGCGTCTTCCTCATCGTCGTCGCCGGCGGCCCGCGCCTGGCGGACATGCTGCACGGCTGGGCCGGGTCCGTCCTCGGCGCCGGTACCGCCACACTCGTCGGCGGCGTCCTGGTCGTCATCGGCACCGTCATTGCGGTGGCGATCGTCCCGTCCTTCCTGAAGTACGTTCCTGCCCGGTTCACCGAGCGGTAGAGTCCGAAAGAGAATACGAGGTACAGCGAGCATGCTCATCGTCTATTTTTCATCGACCACCCGCAACACCGACCGCTTCGTCCACAAGCTCGAGCTGCCCGCCACGCGCATCCCGCTGCGCCGGTCGGACGCACCGCTCGTCGTGGACGAGCCCTTCGTGCTCGTGTGCCCGACGTACGGCGGGGGAGCGTCGATCACCGGGGACGACTCGCGTCCGGTTCCCAAACAGGTCATCCGCTTCCTCAACGATCCCGGCAACCGCGCGCTGCTGCGCGGGGTGATTGCCTCGGGGAACCTGAACTTCGGCAAGGACTTCTGCCGGTCCGGGGACGTGATCGCCGCGAAGTGCGGCGTGCCCTACCTGTACCGTTTCGAACTCATGGGAACCCCAGACGACGTGACACGCGTGCGCGAGGGACTGGCGGAGTTCGAGGACTCGCTGCGCCATGACGGGCGCTGGGAGGCCGTCGCATGACATAGGCCGCCGACTCCAGTAGACATAGACACAGACACCATCTTATTTTCACAACGGGGAGAGCCATGACCACCGATCTCGGGAAAACCGTCGCTGAACCGGTCCAGCAGGCCGACCAGCTCGACTACCACCAGCTCAACGCACTGCTCAACCTGTACGACGGCAACGGGCAGATCCAGTTCGACAAGGACCGCGAAGCCGCCAACCAGTACTTCCTGCAGCACGTCAACCAGAACACCGTCTACTTCCACGACCTGGAAGAGAAGATCGGGTACCTGGTCGAGAACAAGTACTACGACCCGGAGGTGCTCGACAAGTACGAGTTCGCCGACGTCAAGGCGCTGTTCAAGCGCGCCTACTCCCACAAGTTCCGGTTCAAGACCTTCCTCGGGGCGTTCAAGTACTACACGTCCTACACGCTGAAGACCTTCGACGGACGCCGCTACCTGGAGCGCTACGAGGACCGGGTGTGCATGGTCGCCCTCGGGCTCGCTGACGGCGACATCGAACTGGCCGGCAACCTTGTCGACGAGATCATCGCCGGGACGTTCCAGCCGGCCACCCCGACGTTCCTGAACATCGGCAAGGCCCAGCGCGGCGAGCCGGTGTCCTGCTTCCTGCTGCGCATCGAGGACAACATGGAGTCCATCGGGCGCTCCATCAACTCCGCCCTGCAGCTCTCCAAGCGCGGTGGCGGCGTGGCGCTGCTGCTGAGCAACCTGCGTGAGACCGGTGCGCCGATCAAGCACATCGAGAACCAGAGCTCCGGCGTGATCCCGGTGATGAAGCTGCTGGAGGACTCCTTCTCCTACGCCAACCAGCTCGGTGCCCGTCAGGGTGCCGGTGCGGTATACCTCAACGCCCACCACCCGGACATCATGAAGTTCCTGGACACGAAGCGGGAGAACGCGGACGAGAAGATCCGCATCAAGACCCTCTCGTTGGGCGTGGTCATCCCGGACATCACCTTCGAGCTGGCCAAGCGTAACGACGACATGTACCTGTTCTCCCCGTACGACGTGGAGCGCATCTACGGCCGTCCCTTCGCCGACATCTCCGTGACCGAGCACTACGAGGAGATGGTCGAGGATCCGCGGATCCGCAAGCGCAAGATCAACGCGCGCCAGTTCTTCCAGACCCTGGCGGAGATCCAGTTCGAGTCCGGCTACCCGTACATCATGTTCGAGGACACGGTGAACAAGGCGAACCCGATCGAGGGGCGCATCACCCACTCCAACCTGTGCTCGGAGATCCTGCAGGTCTCCACGGCCAGCGAGTTCAACGAGGACCTGACCTACTCCGAGGTCGGCGAGGACATCTCCTGCAACCTCGGCTCACTCAACATCGCCGCCGCGGTGGACTCGGAGAACTTCTCGCGCACCATCGAAACCGCGATCCGCGGGCTCACCGCCGTCTCTGACCAGACGTCCATCGACTCGGTGCCGTCGATCCGCGAGGGCAACGACGGCTCCCACGCCATCGGGCTGGGCCAGATGAACCTGCACGGTTTCCTGGGCCGCGAGCACATCCACTATGGCTCGGACGAGGGCCTGGACTTCACCAACGTGTACTTCGCCGCGGTGATGTACGAGTGCCTGAAGGCGTCCAACGCCATCGCGCGGGAGCGCGGGACGAAGTTCCGCAACTTCGCCAACTCCGACTACGCCTCCGGGGAGTTCTTCGACTCCTACGACCCGGCTGCCTTCCAGCCGCGCACCGAGAAGGTCGCCGCGATCATCGAGAAGTCGTCGATCCACGTGCCGTCCACCGAGGAGTGGGCGGAGCTGAAGGCGGCGGTGATGGCCGACGGCCTGTACAACCGCAACCTGCAGGCCGTGCCGCCGACGGGCTCGATCTCCTACATCAACAACTCGACCTCGTCGATCCACCCGATCGCCTCGAAGATCGAGATCCGTAAGGAGGGCAAGATCGGGCGCGTCTACTACCCGGCGCCGCACATGGACAACGACAACCTCGACTACTTCGAGGACGCCTACGAGATCGGCTACGAGAAGATCATCGACACCTACGCGGTGGCCACGCGCTACGTGGACCAGGGGCTGTCGTTGACGCTGTTCTTCAAGGACTCGGTCACCACCCGTGACATCAACAAGGCGCAGATCTACGCGTGGCGCAAGGGCATCAAGACCCTGTACTACATCCGCCTGCGTCAGACGGCCATGGCCGGCACCGAGGTCGAGGGCTGCGTGAGCTGCATGCTCTAAGGCTGCTGGGTCTGGGCTGGGTACGGGTAAGGGGTGACCCCGCGCCACGTGCCAGATTCGCCCGCTCCGCGGCACGCGGAGACCGAATCCGGCACGCGACGCGGGGTTCGTGCCGCTGGACCCGCGCCGCGCCCTCCTCCAGACGCAAAACGACCACCCTGGGTCGGCTCTGATCAATCAGAACCGACCCAGGGTGGTCGTATCAGCTACGCCGGACGCCGGCAGCGCGTCGCGTCAGCGCGGCGTCGCCAGCGTCGCGGCGGGGGAGTGTTTACTCGCCGTCGCGGGCACCGAGCTTGGCGTCGATGCGCAGCAGGCCGGAGCCGTCGTTGCCGACGGTCTTGATCCAGTCGATGATGTCGTTGACGGAGGACTCTTCCTCGATCTGCTCAGCCAGGAAGAAGTTGATCAGCTGGCGGGAGTCGATGTCGCCGGTCTCGTCCGCGGTGCGGGCGAGGTCGCGGATCATCGCGGAGACCTTCTGCTCGTGGGCGAGGGAGGCCTCGAAGGCGTCCAGCGGGGTGGCGATCTTCAGGGACGGCAGCTCGATGTCGGTGAGGTCGACGCGGGCGTCGCGGTCGAGCAGGTGCTCGGCGAACTTCGCGGCGTGCTCGCGCTCCTCGTCGGCCTGGGCGCGGAACCAGTCGCGCATGCCGAGGAAGGAGAGGCGGTCCATCTCGTAGGACAGCTGGGTGTAGATGAGGGCGGCCTGGTGCTCGGCGACGACCTGCTTGTTGACGGCTTCCTGGAACTTCTCGTTGATGCTCATGGCGATAACGGTACTGATCGGTAAAACCTTTCTCTAGCCAGTTCAGGCTAACCAACGCCCTATCGTTGCAGGTGAAAAGGCATGTCTGCCCTAATTATGCCTTGCCTGCGCTATTTAGGGGCCGATGCCATCTGTGCAGGTTACGGGCTTTTTCTTCGAATGACGGCAGAATTTCAAACCCAACTAGCCGGTATCATGCCGCGCCTGCGCTTAGCGTAACCTCCCACAAATTACCCCAATGCGGGGGTATTTTGACTGCCATCGAGGGGGCTCACGCGCGGCGACGGCGAGGGGCGGGGCCGGGGTACCGCGGGTTAGCAGGGGCGGTCGCGGGCGGCTAGGATGGCGGGGACTTGCGCCCGCCGTTCGCGTCGTCCGGCGTGGCGCTTCACGCACCATCACTTGCCCTTCAGGAGAGGTATATGACCACGTCCCGGCAGCCGCACTCGCCCGTCCACCACAGTGAGGGGGGACCGGTCACCGCCATCAACTGGAATACCATCCCGGACGATAAGGACCTCGAGGTGTGGGACCGGCTGACGGGCAACTTCTGGCTGCCGGAGAAGGTGCCGCTGTCGAACGACATCCAGAGCTGGGGCACGCTCACCGAGACCGAGAAGCAGGCCACCATGCGTGTCTTCACCGGTCTGACGATGCTGGACACGATCCAGGGCACCGTGGGCGCGACCAGCCTGATCCCGGACGCCATCACCCAGCACGAGGAGGCGGTGTACACCAACATCGCCTTCATGGAATCGGTGCACGCCAAGTCCTACTCGTCGATCTTCACGACCTTGTCCTCTACTCCGGAGATCAACGATGCTTTCCGCTGGTCCGAGGAGAACAAGAACCTCCAGGACAAGGCCGACATCATCCTGAACTTCTACAAGGGCGACGACCCGCTGAAGAAGAAGATCGCCTCCACGCTGCTGGAGTCCTTCCTCTTCTACTCGGGCTTCTACCTGCCGATGTACTGGTCCTCGCATGCGAAGCTGACGAATACCGCGGACCTGATCCGCCTGATCATCCGCGACGAGGCCGTGCACGGCTACTACATCGGCTACAAGTACCAGCGCGGGCTGGAGAAGGTGTCCGAGCAGCGTCGCGAGGAGCTCAAGGAGCACACCTTCGAGTTGATGTTCGAGCTCTACGACAACGAGTGCCAGTACACCGAGGACATCTACGACGACCTCGGCTGGACCGAGGACGTGAAGCGTTTCCTGCGTTACAACGCCAACAAGGCGCTGAACAACCTCGGTTACGAGGGGCTGTTCCCGACGGACGAGACGAACGTCTCCCCGTCGATCCTGTCCTCGCTGAACCCCGGTGGCGACGAGAACCACGACTTCTTCTCTGGTTCGGGGTCCAGCTACGTGATCGGCACCGCCGAGAACACCAACGACGACGACTGGGATTTCTGAGTTAGCTGCGCCACGTTCGCCCGCCCCGCCTGTCGTCCCCCGTGAGGGGACGCGGCGGGGCATTTGCGTCTCAGGAACGCCATAGCGTCCTGAAAGGATCGTCTTGCAGGACGCCGCGTCGGCCGTCCGGCGGTGCGGCGCTCGCGGCGTCCTGAAAACCGCGTAGGACGCACCGAGTAGGCTTTGAGCCGGTCACCAGCCTTTTTCGGACGCCCGACGGTGATGCGGAGGTGGGTTCACGACGGGCGCGCGGCGACCCGGACGGTGGGGGAGTGCAGGGGTTCGTGCACCCCCGATTGTGTCATTTGGGGCAGGTGGGGGGCTCTGGCTATTAAAGCCGGGGCCGAGGGATTAGTATTGGTCCCAGTCTGTGCGGGGTTGCCCCGTGACGGGTGACGTTCAACGACACCGGGTCCTCGCTGTGCAGCTCATTCACTGGGTGTCGTCCCGACGAACGGCACCGCGTAGTCAGGAGGATTGAATGACCGCAGTAGCGCCCAGGGAAGACCAACCGGTCTCCCCAGCTCGGCCTGCTCCTCAGGGTGGGAAGTCGAAGAAGGGTGGTCATGCATGGACCATGCTGACCACGACTGACCACAAACAGCTCGGCATCATGTACATGATCATGGCCTTCACGTTCTTCGCGATCGGTGGCCTCATGGCCCTGCTGATCCGCGTGGAACTGTTCCACCCGGGCCTGCAGTTCCTGTCGAACGAGCAGTTCAACCAGCTGTTCACCATGCACGGCACGATCATGCTGCTGCTGTTCGGCACCCCGATCGTCTGGGGTTTCGCCAACTACATCATGCCGCTGCAGATCGGTGCCCCCGATGTCGCCTTCCCGCGACTCAACGCCCTCGGCTTCTGGCTGACCACCTGGGGCGGCATCATCATGCTGACCGGGTTCCTGACCCCCGGCGGTGCCGCTGACTTCGGTTGGACGATGTACATGCCGCTGGCGGACGCCATCCACTCCCCGGGTGTGGGTTCGCACCTGTGGGTCATCGGTGTCGGTGTCGGTGGTGTCGGCAGTATCGCCGCCGCCATCAACATGCTGACCACCATCCTGTGCCTGCGTGCACCGGGTATGACGATGTTCCGCATGCCGATCTTCACCTGGAACATCCTGGTGACCTCACTGCTGGCACTGCTCATCTTCCCGCTGCTGACCGCTGCCGCCCTCGGCGTGCTCTACGACCGCATCCTCGGTGGCCACATCTACGATCCGGCCAACGGTGGCGCCATCCTGTGGCAGCACCTGTTCTGGTTCTTCGGCCACCCCGAGGTCTACGTCCTGGCCCTGCCGTTCTTCGGCATCATGTCCGAGATCTTCCCGGTCTTCTCCCGCAAGCCGATGTTCGGTTACGTCGGCCTGGTGTTCGCCACCCTGTCGATCGCCGCGCTGTCGTTGGCTGTGTGGGCGCACCACATGTTCGTCACCGGTGCCGTGCTGCTGCCGTTCTTCAGTTTCATGACCTTCCTGATCGCCGTGCCGACCGGAATGAAGTTCTTCAACTGGCTGGGCACGATGTGGAAGGGTCGAATCTCCTTCGAGACCCCGATGATCTTCGCCATCGGCTTCTTCGCCACCTTCCTGTTCGGTGGTTTGACCGGTGTCATGCTGGCCTCCCCGGCACTGGACTTCGCCCTGTCGGACTCCTACTTCGTGGTCGCGCACTTCCACTACGTGCTCTACGGAACCGTCGCCTTCGGCTCCTTCGCCGGCGTCTACTTCTGGTTCCCGAAGATCACCGGTCGCATGCTCGACGAGCGTCTGGGCAAGATCCACTTCTGGCTGACCTTCATCGGCTTCCACATGACCTTCCTGGTGCAGCACTGGCTGGGCAACATGGGCATGCCGCGCCGCTACGCCGACTACCTGGATCAGGATGGCTTCACCCTGTTGAACCAGGTGTCCACCATCGGTGCGCTGATCCTGGGTCTGTCCGTCCTGCCGTTCGTGTGGAATATCTTCAAGTCCTGGCGCTACGGCGAGATCGTCACCGTGGACGACCCGTGGGGCTACGGCAACTCCCTGGAGTGGGCGACTTCTTGCCCGCCGCCGCGCCACAACTTCACCTCGATGCCGAAGATCCGTTCGGAGCGTCCGGCCTTCGAGCTGCACTACCCGCACATGGTGAAGACCGCCCGCGAGGAAGCGCACGTGGGACGCCACTTCTAGAGCGAACCACCGGCGCAGCACCACCACGCTGCCACCACACTCACCACAGAGACAGCCGCACCCCGACTACGCGGGGTGCGGCTGTTCGTGTGTCAGGGAAACCATGACAGAATGAGTCCCGTGGACCAGCAGACTTCCTCCCGTCACCTGACCGTCAGCCTCGCACCCGGGCTCTCACCCGGCGTCGTCACCGTCACCGGACCGGACGCCCCCGGCGTCTCCGCCGACTTCTTCCGCATCCTCGCCGACCACGGCGTGCAACTGCTCGACGTCGAACAGGCGAACTTCCGCGGCATACTCAACCTCGCCGCCTACATCGGTGTCGTCGCCGGCAGTACCGAGGCGATGCGCCAGGAACTCACCGATGAACTGTCCAGCCGGGCAATGACCGTGACCCTCGACGTCGACGACGAGCTCGAGGGCAGCCGTGCACGCTCCACCCACGCCGTCATCGTGCTGGGTAACCCCGTCACCGCCGAGCACATCTCCGCCATCGGCCAGACCCTCGTCGACCACGGGGCCAACATCGACCGCATCCGCGGCATCGCCGACTATCCGGTTACCGGCCTGGAACTCAAGGTCACCGCCGCCGACCCCGCCCCGGGCGGCAGTGCGGAACTGCGCCAGGCCCTCGCAGCCGTCTCGCACGCCACCGGCGTGGACATCGCCATCCAGCGCGCCGGCCTGACCCGACGCGCGCCCCGGCTGATCTGCTTCGACGTGGACTCCACGCTGATCCAGCAGGAGGTCATCGAGATGCTCGCCGCGCATGCCGGACGCGAGGAGGAGGTCGCCGCCGTCACCGAGCGTGCCATGCGCGGGGAACTGGACTTCTCCGAGTCGCTGCACGAGCGGGTCAAGGCGCTGGCCGGGCTGGACGCCTCGGTCATCGACGAGGTCTCGAAGATGGTCGAGCTCACCCCGGGTGCACGCACCACCGTGCGCACCCTCAAGCGTCTCGGTTTCCGTACCGGGGCGGTCTCCGGCGGTTTCGTCCAGGTCCTCGAGCCGCTGGCCCGCGAGCTCGGCCTGGACTTCTACCGTGCCAATACCCTGGAGATCATCGACGGCAAGCTCACCGGCCGGGTCATCGGCCAGGTCATTGACCGTGAGGTCAAGGCCGAGAGCCTCAAGGAGTTCGCCTGGTCCAATGGCATCGCCTTGCACCAGACCGTGGCCGTGGGCGACGGCGCGAACGACATCGCCATGCTGTCGGTCGCTGGGCTGGGCATCGCCTTCAACGCCAAGCCGGCCCTGCGCGAGGTCGCCGACGCCACGGTGAACCACCCCTTCCTCGACGAGGTGCTGTTCATGCTCGGCATCGACCGCGAGGAGATCGACGCCGCCGACCTCGAGGACGGCAGCTACCACCGCGTCCCGCTGGAGGGCTGAGTGTCCTTCGCGCTCGCACACGACCGGCTGCGCACGGTGCTGGGGGATCGCGACGGCGAGGACCCGTCCGACCCCTCGACCGTGCAGGCGATGCCGCTGGTGCTGCATCTGCCGCACGAGGCGCGCCCAGAGCGTCGGGACGTACTGGAGGCCGCGGCGATCGCCTGCGTCTCCGTCTGCCTGGACGAGCGTGCGGGGCAGGACACGGCCTTCGCTGAGGCGCTGATGAACTGGTACGGCGCGCGGATCCGCAAGATCGCGCGGCGGGCGCGCAACAAGAAGTGGTCGGACGTTCAGTCGCTGCCGGGTGTGACCGCCAGCGTGGGGGACCCGCAGCGTCCTGCATCGGTACGCGCTTTCCCCGCCTGCCCGGTCACCGAGACACCGGCGTTGATCAACCGGCTGCAGATCGAGGGCACGGACCTGCCCCTGCCCGAGGACGCCGAGGGCGTGCTCGCCGCCGACGACCACCCGGTGGTCTACGTGGACGCCTCGTTGACGATGTCGGTCGGCAAGGCCGCCGCGCAGGTCGCGCACGGCTCGATGTTGCTGGCTGCGGCCATGGGCCGCGAGCGGGCGTGGCGCTGGGCGCAGGACGGTTTCTCGTTGCACGTCTGCGAGGTCGACGCCGGACGCTTCGCGGTGGTGCGCGCCGAGGCGGAGCGTAGGGAACAAGACGCCAGCACGCAGGACGCCGGTGCGTCCGACGGGAGCGCGGCGGAGGGGAGCGCGGCGGTCGTGCGCGACGCCGGCTACACCGAGGTCGCGCCCGGGTCGGTCACCGTGGTGGCACTCGACCGGAGTGCCGCGGCACCGTCAGGCCAGTGAGCGACGCAGGATCTTGCCGGTCGCGGACTTCGGGACCTCGGCGATGAACTGCAGCGCCCGCAGTTTCTTGTAGGGCTCCACCCGCTCGGCGACGAAGCTGACCAGTGTGTCGGCGAGTTCGTCACCGGCGGCGGCCGGGTCCTGTGCGACGACGAAGGCCTTGGGGATTTCCTCGCCGTCGGCGTCGGTGACACCCACCACCGCGGCGTCGGCCACGGCCTCGTGGGTGAGCAGCAGGGCCTCGAGTTCGGCCGGCGGGACCTGGTAGCCCTTGTACTTGATCAGTTCCTTGACCCGGTCGACGATGAAGACCTCTCCGGAGGCACCCTGGCGGGCGAGGTCGCCGGTGCGCAGCCATCCGTCGCCGGGCAGGGCGTTCGCCGTGGCTTCGGCGTCGCCGAGGTAGCCGTCCATGATCTGCGGGCCGCGGACCCACAGTTCGCCGGCCGCGCTGAGTTCACCGTCCGTACCGCCGGGCACCGCGATTTCCTCGCCGGTCTCCGGGTCGACGATTTTGTGCTCGGTGTTGGCTACCGGGCGCCCCACGGAACCGGGGGACAGCCCGTCGCCGAGGTTCACGTGGGTGACCGGGCTGGACTCGGTGAGCCCGTAGCCCTGGTACACGTCAATGCCGAGGCGGTCGTGCACCGCGGTGGCGAGCTCCCCGTCGAGGCTTGCCGCCCCGGAGAGCACCCCGCGCAGGGCGGAGAGGTCGTAGTTGTCGACCTCGGGGTGCTTGGCCAGCGCCAGGGCCACCGGCGGGGCGATGAAGGTGAAGGTCACCCCGTGCTTCTGGTGGTTGCGCAGGAAGGTGTTGAGCTCGAAACGCGGCACGGTGAGCAGGCGGGCGCGCAGGCGCAGCGTGAGGTTGGCCAGGGTGGTCAGGCCGTAGATGTGGAAGAAGGGCAGCACACCGAAGACGACGTCCTCGCGGGTGACCGGGCCGGAGACCTCCACCTGGGCCATATTGGCCACCAGGTTGCGGTGCGTGAGCCGCACGCCCTTGGGCAGCCCGGTCGTCCCGGAGGAGTACGGCAAAGCGGCGAGCTGGGTCGACGGGTCGAAGGACACCGACGGGGGAGTGCTGCGCTCGGCGAGCATCTGGTTGAGACCCCGTGAGGTGTCGAGGTGGATGAGACGCTCGCTAGGCAGCCCGGCGAGTTCGGAGGCCTCCTCGCCGCCGTCGCCCAGCCCGGCGAGGGTGAGCAGCATGACGGCGTGGGAGTCGCGCAGTTGCTCGGCGACCTTCGGCGGCGAGGCCAGCAGCGGCACGGGGGTCAGCACCGCGCCGAGACGCCACACGGCGTGGGCGGCGACGATGAACTCCACGGAGTTCGGGCAGTGCAGGGCGACGACGTCGTTCTTGGCGACACCGTGGCGCGAGAGCCACCCGGCGACCGAGTCGACGTGGCTGCGCAGCGTGGCGTAGGACGTCTCGGTGCCGCCGGCGAGGTCGACGACGGCGATGCGGTCCTCGTCCTCGGGGGACAGGTCGCCGTAGAGGTACTCGTGGATTCCGACGTCGGGGATGGTGACGTCGGGACGGTCGCTCGTGACGGGCATGCGTGTCCTCCTGCGCGGGGTGGTCGGGGTAGTCGTGGCCCCGGTGTCTTTTTCTGGTCGCGGTCAATCCTACCCGCGACCGTCGGTGACCCCCGCCACAATCCCCCGCGCGGCCACACCCGCCCCTGATACCCGCGCCGATAAGCGCCCCTGAAGCAGTGCCGCCGTCAGGCGCGCAACCGACGCAGCGCGCCGCGCGCGGTGTCGCCGTCCACCGTCTGCCAGAACGGCGGCATCGAGGAGCGCAGGAAGGATCCGTAGCGCTTCGTCACCAGCCGCTGGTCGAGCACGGCCACCACGCCCCGGTCGTCCACGGCGCGCAGGAGACGTCCGGCGCCTTGGGCCATGAGCAGGGCGGAGTGGGTGGCGGCGATCTCCATGAACCCGCTGCGTCCGGCGGAGTCCACGGCCTCCTTGCGGGCCTGGGACAGCGGGTCGTCCGGACGCGGGAACGGGATGCGGTCGATGACCACCAGCGACAGCGAGGGGCCGGGCACATCCACGCCCTGCCACAGGCTCAGCGTGCCGAAGAGACAGGTCTCCGGCTCGTCGCGGAAGCGTGTGATCAGGGCGCCGAGGGAGTCGTCGCCCTGGCAGAGGATCTCGTGGGGCACGAGGGTGCGCAGTTCGGCGGCGGCGTTCTCCGCGGCGCGGCGGGAGGAGAACAGTCCCAGCGTCCTGCCGCCAGCAGCGGAGACGAGCTGGGCGAGTTCGTCGATGGATTCCGGCGAGGCGCCCTCGCGTCCGGGCGGGGGCAGGTGGCGGGCGGTGTAGAGGATGCCGTGCGTCGACGGCTCGAAGGGTGTGCCCACATCGAGGGTGGTGCAGGCCGAGGCGGCCAGTCCCCAGGTGGCGAGCATCGAGGTGAAGCGTCCGCCGAGGGCGAGGGTCGCCGAGGTCAGGATCACGGTCTGGTCGGCGAAGAGCCGCCCGCGCAGCAGGTCGGACACGCTGAGCGGGGCGACGTACACACTGCGCCGGTTGCGGTCGCCGGAGAGCCAGACGACGTCCTCGCCGAGCAGGTCGTCGGATGTTTCGGACGTGCCGGACGCAGCGTCGCCGGTGGCGTCCCCACTACCGTCCCCGCCCTCGGCGGGGGACGCCTCGAGGATGCGCACCACGGTGTCGTGCATTTCCTCGCAGGCGGTGAGGCAGGAGAAGATCTCCGCGGACTTCTCCTGGTCGGCCTCGCTAACGGCGCTGCCCGGGGTGCCGGACGCCCCGCCGGTGCCCTGCAGCCGGCTGCGCGTCTTCCACAGCGCGTCGCGCAGTGCGTGCAGGGGTTCGACGAGGGTGATCGGCACGGACGTCCAGCGTCCTTCCGGGGCGGTGTGCGCGGTGACCGCGGCCTCGATCTCGGCGGTCCAGGTGTCGCCGGCGGTGAGCAGTTCGGCGGCGCAGTCGTCCGGGCCGACCTTCTCGCACCGCCGGGCGAGGATCGCCACCGCGGCACCGGAGAGCTCCTCGGTGGCCACGGAGGTGATGCGGCCCTCCAGTTCGTGGGCCTCGTCGATGACCACGGTGTCGTGGTTGGGCAGCACGGACTGCTCGGACAGGGCGTCGATGGCCAGCAGGGCGTGGTTGGTGACGACCACGTCGGACTGGGCGGCCTTCTCCTTGGCGGCCTCGGCAAAGCACTGGTCGCCGAAGGGGCAGCGGGTCGCGCCGACGCACTCGCGGCTGGTCACGCTGACCTGACGCCACGCGCGGTCGGACACGCCGCGGGGCAGGGTGTCGCGGTCGCCGTCCTCGGTCTCCTGGGCCCATTCGTGCAGGCGGGCGACTTGGGAACCGGTGGCGGTGACCTCGGCCTCGTCGATGAGGGCTTCTGCACCCTCGGCACCCTCGGCACCGGAACCTGCAGTGCCGCCGCCGATGCGGTTGAGGCACAGGTAGTTGTTGCGGCCCTTGAGGATCGCGAAGGACGGACGCCGGCCCAGCTCGTTCTTCAGCGCCTCGGTCACCCGCGGCAGGTCACGGTCGACGAGCTGGCGCTGCAGCGCGATCGTGGCCGTGGAGACCACCACCCGCTCGCCCGAGCCGACGGCATGCTCCAGCGACGGCACCAGGTAGGCCAGGGACTTTCCCGTGCCGGTGCCCGCCTGCACGGCGAGGTGACGCTGCGAGGAGATCGCCGTGGACACCGCCGCGGCCATCCGGCGTTGCCCGTCACGACGCGACCCGCCGAGCTCCCCGACGACGTGGTCGAGCAGCCCGGTCGTCCTCTCTTCTTCCTTCGTGCTCACCTTGGTACTCACAGGTCCGCTCACAGGTCGACGAAGCGGACGCTGAGGGCCGGCTCATCGCGCGACAGGGCCAGCGCCTCCCACGGCAGGGAGACGAGCTGGCGGGCGAGGTGGTCACGGGACTCGTCGAGCGTGGGCAGGCCGTCGACGAGACGTCCATCGCGCACCATCGGCACCGTGAGCTCCACCGGGTGCAGGATCCCGAGATCCGGGGTGTCGGCCTCAAGCGGGTACACGACCTCCTCGACGGCGGTGCCGGTGTCGCGGCAGGCGCGCAGGGCCCGCTTGGCCCCGCCGTGGCTGGCCTTGTGACTGCTGCGCTTGGCCACCGGATGCCCGTCGACGGAGGTCAACTTGTACACCAGGCCTGCGGTCGGCGCCCCGGAGCCGATGACCACCGACGTGCCCGCCCCGTAGGTGTCCACCGGTTCACTGCGCAGTGCGGCGATGGCGAACTCGTTGAGAGCGGAGGAGACCACGATGCGGGTGTCGTAGGCGCCGAGCCCGTCGAGCTGGGTGCGGACCTGCCGGGCGAGCACCCCCAGGTCACCGGAGTCGATGCGCACCGCGCCCAGGGCGGTGCCGGCGACCTCCACGGCGTTGTTCACACCCTGGGTGATGTCATAGGTATCGACCAGCAGCGTGGTGCCGGGGCCCTGGGCCTCGATCTGGGAGCGGAACGCGGCCTTCTCGTCCGGCTGGCCGTGCTCATCGACGTGCAGCAGCGTCCAGGCGTGCGCGCTGGTGCCGCCGGCGGGCAGCCCGTAGCGCGCGGCGGCCTCCAGATTGGAGGTGGAGTGAAAACCGGCGAGGTAGGCGGCGCGCGCGGCGCTCACCGCGGACTGCTCGTGGGTGCGCCGCGACCCCATCTCGATGATCGGACGGCCCTCCGCCGCGGTGACCATGCGCGCGGCGGCGGAGGCGACGGCGGAGTCGTAGTTGAGGATCGAGAGGATCACGGTCTCCAGGATGACCGTCTCGGCGAAGGTGCCGCGCACGGTGAGGATCGGCGAGTTCGGGAAGTAGACCTCCCCCTCCCGGTAGCCGTCGATCTGACCGGTGAAGCGGTAGGTGCGCAGGTACTCGCGTGTGGTGTCGTCGAGGAAGTCCAGGCCGTCGAGCTGTTCCTCGGTGAAGCGGAAGTCGCGCACGGCCTCCAGCACACGGGCGGTGCCGGCGACCACACCATAACGACGCTCATTCGGCAGCCGCCGGGTGAACACCTCGAAACTGCACCGGCGGTGCGCGGTGCCGTCGCGCAGCGCGGCCTGCAGCATCGTCAGTTCGTACATGTCGGTCAGCAGGGCGGTCGACCGGCCTGCTTTATCGGCTGCAGTATCGGCTGGGTTATCGGTGTGCTCGGTCACGGTCGTCCATCCTAGTCGGTAGTCTGGACACCATGACTTCACCCGCCGCTCCCGCCGCACCGGCGGTCACCCCTGTGGAAGAGCAGCTTCCAGACACCCTCACCGAGGCGGACCTCCCCTGGCAGTGCATCTGCTGGGACGACCCGGTGAACCTGATGAGTTATGTCACCTACGTCTTCCAGACCGTGTTGGGTTACTCGCGCAAGCGGGCGACCGAGCTGATGATGCAGGTGCACAATGAGGGCAAGGCCATCGTGAGTTCTGGCGAGCGCGACAAGGTCGAGGGCGACGTGAAGAAGCTGCAGACCGCCGGCCTGTGGGCCACGATGCAGCGCTCGGAAGGATAGTGCGGCACACGATGGAGGGCATGCGATGAAACCGTGGACGAAGAAGAAGAGCCTGGTGCGTGGCGTGCGTTTCGTCACCGAGCTGGAGCCGGTGGAGCGCGAGATGCTCGGCAACAGTGCTGCGACCGTCGGCGAACTGCTGATCGGGCGGGCACGTTCGGCGCCGAAGGACGAGCTGGCGGAGATGACGGGCCTGCCGTCCGGGCACACCGACGCGCCGGACGATCCGGTGCTCGCGGCGATGCTGCCGTCGTTCTTCCGTGACGGCGATGAGGAGGTCGACGGCGAGTCGGGGGTGTCGCGCCAGTTCAACGAGACCGACATCATCAAGGGCAAGCTCACGAGCCTGCGACTGGTCAGTGAACTGCTTGGCCCGGACGGCTCGGTGAACGTGAGCCTGAGTACCGAGCAGACGAACCCCTGGCTCAGCGCGCTGACGGACATCCGGGCCTTCCACCACGGGCAGATCGAGTTGATCCGGGAGCGACTCGACGAGTTCGGCGAGACCGATGGTCAGGCTGGTGCCGACGAGATCGCCGCGGCGGAGAACTACGTGGAGTGGCTCGGCTACCACCAGGACAGCCTGCTGACGGCCCTGATGGGGCCGATGGACGTGCCTGAGGAATGAGCGGGGAATGAGTACCGGCGGCCTGACAGATGTGCCGGGCCTGTTCCTCGGCCACGCCGAGGTGCAGAGTTCCGGGGTCAGCGTGGTGGTGTGCCCCGCCGGCGCGGTCGGGGCCGTCGATGTCCGTGGTGGGGGACCGGGTACCCGGGAGACCGATCTACTGGCCCCGTCGAACTCGGCGGAGGCCGTGCACGCCATCGCGTTGTGCGGCGGCTCGGCCTTCGGGTTGGACGCCGCGGGCGGGGTTATGACCGAACTCGAGGACCGTGGCATCGGCCTGCAGGTGCTCGGGGATCTTGCCCCGTCGCTGATCGTGCCGATCGTGCCGGCGGCGGTCATCTTCGACCTTCCCGTCGGCGACCCCGCGTCGCGGCCGACGGCCGAGACCGGCCGTCGGGCCGTGGAATGCGCGCTCGACGGCTCGCAGGACGGCGCACAGGACAGGACGCAGGACGCAGGGAACGTCGGCGCGGGGCGCGCGGCGACCGCCGGCGCGCTGAAGGGCGGCTTCGGCCAGGCGTCCTGCAGCGTCGACCTGCCGGGAGGCGGGAGTGCGGTGGTGGCTATCGGGCTGGTCGTGAATGCTGTTGGCTCGGTCGTCGACCCGTCTACCGGGGCGTTGTGGGGGAACCGGGCGGCTGAACCTGTCCTGGAACCTCTCCCGGAACCGACGGCAGCGGGGCTGCGCACCATCCTGGAGCGCGGCATCGGCGGCACCAAGATGACCGGCCCGGACCCCTCGCCGATGAACACGACCATCGGTGTCGTCGCCACCGATGCGACGGTGACCAAAGCACAGGCCGAGCGGCTGGCCATGGCCGCGCACGACGGCCTGGCCCGCGCCGTCCGGCCCTCGCACCTACCGATGGACGGCGACACCTTCTTCGCCCTCGCACCGTCCGGCGCACGTGGCGGTGTGGCGACCACCGACCTGGCGGCGCTGTGCGCCGCAGCGGCGACGGTGGCCGAACAAGCGGTCGTGGAAGCCGTCCTGGCCGCCGAGACCACCTTCGACGTGCCGTCCTGGCGCGACGTGATGAACTGACCCGGCACACCCCCACACACCCTGAGGAGAACCATGAGCGGATCAGACGTAACCCAGAGCAGTACGAAAGAGACGAGCCGGACGCGCTTTCGCGACCGCGGCCGGTTCGGCCAGGCGCTGGTCACCACCCTGGTATTCCTGGCGGTGCTGTGGGGCGTGCAGGTGGTGAACTGGGCGTCCGGCAACCGGCTGGTGTCGTGGGGTATCCACCCGCTCGACTTCTCGCACCTCTGGGGGATCCTGCCCGCCCCGTTCATCCACACCGGGTTCCCCCACCTGCTGGCCAACACCCCGGCGGTGGCGGTGCTGCTCTTCCTCGTCGCGCTGTCCGGGCAGAAGGCGGTGTGGGCGTCCACCGCGGTGACTACGCTGGTGGCAGGGATCGGCGTGTTCTTCCTCGGCGGGGAGAACACGGTGCATGTCGGGGCATCGATCCTGATCTACGGCTGGGCGGTATTCCTCGCCGTGCGCGGGATCTTCACCCGGGCTATCTCCGAGATCCTGCTCGGCGTGGTGGTCATCGTGCTCTACGCCGGACTGTTCTGGGGCATCCTGCCCAATCAGGACGGGGTCAGCTGGCAGGGCCACCTGTTCGGCGGCGTCGGCGGTGCCGTGGCCGCGTGGGGCGCGGGGCGTCCGGCGATCAAGCAGCGCGAGCAGGACAAGGCGCTCAAGGCGGCCAAGAGCACCTAAGGCACCGAGGGCACTGAGGGCACCGAGGGCACCGTGTAGGGGAGTGCGGGCCTAGACTCGGAGGGCATGGACGACCTCACCCTGACGAGTACCCCGTCGAGCACCCCTCCGGCACCGACCGCGTCAGCACCCATCGGCATCTTTGATTCCGGGGTCGGCGGGCTCACCGTGGCCCGCTCCATCATCGACCAGCTGCCCGGCGAGTCGGTGATCTACATCGGCGACACCGCGAACTCGCCCTACGGCGACAAGCCGTTGGCCACGGTGCGTTCCCTGGCCACCAGTATCGCCGACCAGCTCGTGGAGCGCGGCTGCAAAATGATCGTGGTGGCCTGCAACTCTGCCTCCGCCGCCTTCCTGCGTGACGCCCGTGAGCGCTACCCGGTGCCGGTGGTCGAGGTGATTCTGCCGGCGGTGCGTCGCGCGGTGTCGGTGACCCGCAATAACCGGGTGGGTGTCATCGGCACCCGGGCGACGGTCACCTCCGGGGCCTACCAGGACCTCTTCGCCGCGAGCCCCGGCGTGGAGGTCGTCGCCCAGGCGTGCCCCCAGTTCGTGCCCTTCATCGAGCGCGGCATCACCTCCGGACGCCAGCTGCTGGGTCTGGCGGAAACCTACCTGGAGCCGTTGAAGGAGGCCGGGGTGGACACCGTGGTGCTCGGCTGCACCCACTACCCGCTGCTCACCGGCGTGATCCAGCTGGTGATGGGGGACGATGTGACGCTGGTGTCCTCGGCGGAGGAGACCGCGAAGATGGTTTACCGCACGCTGAGTGACAAGGACCTGCTCGCCGACCCGCACGCCGCTGACGCAACTGGCGCTGATGCTGCCGCCGCCCCGGAGCTGACCTTCGAGTCCACCGGCGACCCGGCCCGTTTCGCCACCCTGGCCTCGCGTTTCCTCGGCCCGTCGGTGGCCGGGGTCAGCCGGATCCCGGAGATGCTGCGGTAACCGTCCGGTAGCAGTCCGGCATCTTTCGGTGGCCTGGCTCATGGTTTCCTAGGGTTATCATGTAACAATGACGGGCATGGACATGACCATTCTGGGATGCTCCGGGAGTCTCTCCGCCCCCGGCAACCCCGCCTCCGGCTACCTGCTGCGGACGGCGGACGGGCGTCAGATCCTCATGGACGTCGGACCGGGCGTGCTGGCGCGCCTGCAGGAGCTGGGCAACCCCGGTGACGTGGACGTCGTCTTCTCCCACCTGCACCCGGACCACTGCTCGGACTTCCCGTCGCTGGTGGTGTGGCAGCGCTTCCACCCCACGCACGCAGCACCGCAGCGCCACGTCCTGCTCGGCCCGTCGATCGCCGCACTGCACCTGGGGCGCGCCTCGGCCGACCACCCGTCGCAGGTCGACGACTTTTCCGACATCCTCGACGTGCACTCCTGGCGCGCGCCGGCGGCGCAGGACGCCCCGGTGGTCTTCGACGACACCTCCCGCGGCACCGTCTATCCGGCTCACCGCATCGGTTCGGCGACGTTGTACGCCGCCCCGGCGGTGCACCCGACCGAGTCGTACATGATCCGGGTGGAGGAGCAGGACGGCTCCTCGCTGGTCTACAGCGGCGATACCGCCGCCACCGGGCACCTCGCCGCGCTGGCCGCGGGGGCGGACGTCCTGCTGTGCGAGGCGACGTGGGGCGAGCGCGACAACGGCAACAACCCGCCGCAGATGCACCTCTCTGGCGAGGAAGCCGGCCAGGCCGCCGCGGAGGCCGGGGTGGGACGCCTGGTCATCACCCACGTGCCGCCGTGGGGTGATGCACAAGGCGCGCTGCGTGGGGCGCGGCGTTTCTTCGACGGCCCGGTCGAGCTGGCCCGGCCCGACATGGAGCTGCACGTGGGTGACTAGACTCTCGTGGCATGAGTAACCCCGAGAACTTCACCCGTGCCGACGGTCGCGCCGTCGACCAGCTCAGGACCGTGCGCATCACCCGCGGTTTCACCACCAACCCCGCCGGCAGCGTGCTCGTCGAGTTCGGCAACACCCGCGTGATGTGCACCGCCAGCGTCTCCGAGGGCGTGCCCCGTTTCAAGCGCGACTCCGGCGAGGGCTGGCTGACCGCCGAGTACGCGATGCTGCCGTCCGCCACCGCCGAGCGCATGCAGCGCGAGTCGGTGAAGGGCAAGGTCAAGGGCCGGACGCAGGAGATCTCCCGGCTGGTGGGCCGCTCGCTGCGCGCCGCGGTCGACCTGCGCGCCCTCGGCGAGAACACCGTGAACATCGACTGCGACGTCCTGCAGGCCGACGGCGGTACCCGTACCGCCTCGATCACCGGTGCCTACGTGGCGCTGGCGGACGCCCTGGCGGTGCTGCAGAAGCGCGGCGTGGTCCCCGGTGAGCCGCTGCTCGACCCGGTCGCCGCGGTGTCGGTCGGCGTGATCGACGGTGTCGGCTGCCTGGACCTGCCCTACGAGGAGGACAGCCGGGCGGACGTGGACATGAACGTGGTCATGACCGAGGAGGGCCACTTCGTGGAGATCCAGGGCACCGGCGAGAACTCCGAGTTCAGCCGCGACGAGCTCAACGTGCTGCTCGACCTCGCCGAGGGCGGTCTGCGCGACCTGACCGCACTGCAGCGCAAGGCGCTGGACGCCGAACTGGGTCAGGCGGTCACCCTGTGAGTGGGGGAGAGGACGTGCAGCCCCTGAAGGTTCTCGTCGCCTCGCGCAACGCCAAGAAGCTCGCCGAGCTGCACCGTGTGCTCGAGGCCGCCGGTGTCGACGGCGTGGAGCTGCTGAGCCTGCGCGACGTCGCCGAGTACCCCGAGACCCCGGAGACTGGCGCCACCTTCGAGGACAACGCCCTGATCAAGGCCCGGGACGGGGTGCGCTACGCCGGCCTGCCGACCGTCGCCGATGACTCGGGGCTGTGTGTCGACGCGCTCAATGGCATGCCCGGGGTGCTCTCGGCACGCTGGTCGGGCGACCACGACACCGGTGACGGGGACGTGGACGCCGCCAACAACCGGCTGCTGCTCGCGCAGACCGCCGACGTGCCCGACGAGCGCCGCGGTGCCGGCTTCGTGTCCGCCTGCGCGCTGGCGGTTCCCGAGGACATGGCAGGACGCCTCGGCGGCGAGCAGGAGCTCACCGTGCGCGGCGTCTGGCGCGGCAGCCTGCTGCGCGAACCCCGCGGTGACAACGGCTTCGGCTACGACCCGCTGTTCTCCCCGGACGAGGAGCCGCAGTTGTCTTCCGCACAGCTCGACCCGCAGCGTAAGGACGAACTGTCCCACCGTGGCCGCGCGCTGGCCGAGCTCGTGCCGTTCCTCACGGCGTTGCGCGGCTGAGACGGTAGGGTGGTGGGAGGAAAAACAACTCCCACCGGCACCGCAGAGGCGGTGACCGTCCCGGAAGGACCAGTGAGACCGTGCCCGTGACCGTCGAACCCGCTGACATTGTGGCAGGGACAACGCTTGACCGGGAGTGGCTCACCAGCCTGTACAAGGAGTTCCACCGGCGTCCGGAACTCTCCGGCGCCGAGGAATGGACCGCCGCGCGCATCACCGAGGAACTCGGCCGCTTCAGCGACTGGGAGGTCACCACCGGCATCGGCGGGCACGGCATCACCGCCGTGCTGAGAAACGGGGAGGGGCCCACGGTGCTCTTTCGCGCCGACTTCGACGGCCTGCCCGTCGCCGAGTCCACCGGCGTGGACTACGCCTCCACCCACTCCCAGTTGGACGCCCAGGGCCAGCGCGTGCCCACGATGCACGCCTGCGGGCACGACGCGCACACCTCCAGCGCCTTGGGCGCCATGTCGATCATCGACGCCTCGCGCGACAAATGGTCGGGCACGGTGGTGTTCTTGTTCCAGCCCGCCGAGGAGGCGTCGATCGGCGCGCACGGCATGGTGAACGACGGACTTCGCTCGATCATCCCGCGCCCCGACGTATGCCTGGGCCAGCACGTGGTGCCCGGCCCGTCCGGCCAGGTGTACTCCGCGCCGGGACCGGTGCTGACCAGTTCCACGACGATCGAGATCACCCTGTTCGGACGCGGTGCGCACGCCTCGATGCCACACCGGGCGGTGGATCCGGTGGTGCTGGCAGCCTCGGTGGTGATGAAGTTGCAGACCGTGGTCTCCCGCGAATTGCCCCCGGGCAAGTTCGCGGTGGTCACCGTGGCCTCGGTGGAGGCGGGCAAGGCCAACAACGTGATCCCGGACTCCGCGCGTATCGCGTTGAGCTGCCGGTTCTACGAGGAGTCGGTGCGTACCCGGGCGGTGGACGCGATCAAGAGGATCGTGCGTGCCGAGGCTGCCGCGGCCGGCTGCGAGCGAGAGCCTGAGTTCAAGTTCCTCGGCCTGCTCGCCGCCACGGACAACGACAGCACCGCCTACGCGGTGGTGCGTCCGCACTTCGACAGCTTCTTTGGCGAGCAGTCCCACGAGATGGAGCCGTGGACGGCGTCGGAGGACTTCTCGGTGATCCCGCGGGCGTTCAACGCCCCCTACCTGTTCTGGACGGTGGGGATCACCCCGTTGAAGCAGTGGCGCCGTGCCGAGGCGGCCGACCGGCTGGACATCGACATCCCCTCGAACCACAACCCGGGGTTCCTGCCGGACATCACCACGCTGCCGGTGACCACCCAGGCTGCCGCGCTGGCGGTGCTGGGCTGCCTGACTCACCGGTGGCCGGACGCCCCGGCGGGCTGGTCGCCGGACGCGGGCACGGGGGCCGGCGATATCGACGCCGCCGCGGTGCGTCGGGCGAAGGTGGAGACCTCGCAGGCCGACTGAGAGGGGAGGGTGCGCGGCCGGGGGACGGTCAGCTGTCGAGGCCGAAGGTCGCCACGACCTCATTGCGGCGACGCTTCTCCAGGACGAAGGAGAGCACCGGGATCACGCCGGCGAGGATCGTGGTGACCCACTTGCTCGGCGCCCAGCGGGCCTTGACCCCGAGGTCGAGGCAGGTGAGGCAGTAGATGATGAAGATCCAGCCGTGGACGATCGCGACCAGGGAGAACCAACCCGGCGACTCAATGTCCATCGGGGGGAAGACCAGGTACTTGAGGATCATTTCCACGCACAGGAAGAGCAGGAAGAGACCGGTGATGTAGGCGAGCACGGAGTAGCGGGTCAGTGCGCCCTTGACCCGGCGTTTACGCTCCGGGGTCACCTGGGGTGCGGGGGTGGAGGTGGTCATCGAGGTTCGTGGTCCGTTCCTGCTGTGTTGTCGGTCGTTTCGGTGCTGTCGCGGGCTTGCCGCGCGCGGCGTCGACGGTCGTCGACGAGCGGTGCGTCCTGCGTGGTCGTCGCCCGGGAGGGGAGGAGGTCGCTGGGGATCTCACGCGGCGCGGAATCCGGGGTCTCCTCCGGGATCGCCGGGCTGACGTTGCCCTCCGCCCGGTCGCGCTCGTACTCCATGTACTTGCGGTAGGCGAAGATGAAGAACAGGCCGAAGATCGGCCACTGCAGGGCATAACCCAGGTTCTGGTAGGAGCCATCGCCGCTGGACCAGCGCCCCCATTGCCACCAGGCGAGACAGAGCGTGGCCACCACCGCCAGGGCCAAGAAGGCCAGCTGGACGACACGGACCCGCAGCGACTGCGGCTGCCGAGGTCCGGTGGACGTCGAGGTGTTCGCTGTTCCGGTGGTGTCGTCGGGCACGGGTTCAAGGGTACCCCTGGCCGTGCTGCTACCATAACCCAGAGCGGCCGGCGTTTGCCGGCTGTGAGGACGGCCACGTGGTCGTCGACGCGCCCGTGGCGGAATTGGCAGACGCGCCAGGTTTAGGTCCTGGTGTCCTTGATGGATGTGGGGGTTCAAGTCCCCCCGGGCGCACAGTGAGCGGTTCACGAACTGAACCAGCCGGAGGTCACACACTCGAAAGGGTTGGTGAACTCCGGTTTTTCGTGTGATGGGGACGGGCTGGGGGCTCGGACATGGGAGCATCGAACGGGAGTGTCGATGCTGTCCGCGGTGGGGAGCCGGAGAATCGGGGACTACCAGAACATATTCCCCTTCGTAGGCGACGTCACCCGTCTCTCCGGATTTCCGAGGTAACCAGTCAGTAGGTCGCCAAACTCCTCGCGGGTGCAGTCAACGAGGTTCCGGAACTTCAGCTTCGCGGTCGGTTGCTCACCCTCTGAGCTGCCGTAGCGGATCGTGACAACCGGACCGCCGGCACTGCCGTTGGTACGTGCGTACTCAACCATCGTTGCGTCCGAGTATTCTCTGACCCAAACATTTTTTCCGAAGTACGTCCACGCCCACACGACATGGTTCTGCGACACTGTGCACCACAGGCCGACCGGGATAAACAAAACCGAAAATATCAGAAGTGCCAAGCACAACACGCCGAGTAATGTGTAGTGTAATTCCCAAGTCGGCCGGTCTGGAAAGAATGAATGGTCAAATAATCCTGCAAGCGTTATGGAGATAAGTAACGGGATAAATGGGCCAATAACCAGGACGCAGGATTTCCAAGATGAAGCCATCATCAGGGCCGACGAGGTCCTGCGAATTGTGGTGAAATATCGCCCTAGCCTCTCGGGAAAGTGTGCCGGTTCAGTCCCGGGCAGCAGAATCGATGAGATTCCGAGAGTGAACAGGGTGCTGATGGTCGTCGCCATTGCGCCGGCTCCCGCTTTATATTGGTACCCATACCATGTCATCGGCACGGCTACGATCACGAAAACGATGATACGGATCTTCCAATTGGGTATAACGGCTACTGCCCTCCAGGCGGCTACATTGGACACGGGTCGTATCGCGGTGGGTACGGATATAGAAATCTGACAGGGTGGGCCCCTTTAGTCACTACGGTGCGGGGGCTCGGTCCCCGTATTCTTCGCCGCTGGCGCCCCCAGTCCTCCGCCGATGGCTTCACCAGCATGATCGGGATCTGCAGCCGGGTCAAGTCCATCGAAGTGATGTCCGTCCGAAGTCGGCGCTGGGTTCTGGGCGGGTGGAGATGGGTGTGCGTTTGGTTGCGGCGGTGGTGAAAGGCGTCGGGAGCTGAGCGGAAGCGGTCGGCACGGTCGATACCCCTGGGGGTGTCTGCCACACTCCTTTGGTTTGCTCATGTAATGTTCCTGATGTGGAGACGTGATGAATCTCCATCAACGATGATCAGCGATCATTTTCCTTTCGAGTGGCGCACAGGCAGTCCGGAATGACGGTCACCTGTGCGTCACATGCGTATGTGGGGCGGGGCCGCCGCGCCCGATATCGGGGCCCGCAAAAGTGTCGGCAAACCGGCTGGCCACGGGGCGTTCTTAGGTGATACACTGCAGCGTCCGGCTCGACCGTCAGGGTGGTGTCATGCGGGGAACCGCGCGGCAGTAAACCACCGGGGGACGGTGGAGCGGGCAATCACAGGGGAACGTCCTTCATGTCACGTCCCGGGAGTCCGACCGTAGAGCGCTTGCGGCGGCTTCCGACCGGACATGCGCGTCCTCTTCCCTGTAAGTAACTGCTAAGAACGCTGTATCTCAACACTGTCTCAGACATCTGTCGTCGACACATTTTCCGAAAGGAGTGACCATGCCCCGCACTTTCCGCACGCTGATCCACAACCTCACCGGACCGGCCTATGAACCGACCGAGCCCCACCACCCGACAGTTGCCGTCGAGTATGACGCGCTGTTCCAGCTGCCGCAGGGCGTGGAACACTCCTAGCCGCGGGAGCGTCTCCTCAGGCTGCGGAAGACTGCGATCACCAGCGACGGAGCCCCGAGCGCCACACCGATGGGGAACAGCAGCCCAGGGGAGAAGATGACCGGCTTGTCCTGATCGGACACGGAGATCGGATAGGCGACTGCGGCGATGACGAGGAGCACCGCCGCGACAAGAAAGAGTCGCTTATTCGGCCACTTCCGCGTGGCCGCCGCCACCAGTGCGCCGATGATCACCACGATGCCGACGATCACCAGTTTCGAGGTCACCGGATAGAGGGAGTCGGAAACATCCCTCGACGGCACGTTGGCGAGTACCGCCGCGGCGGCGAGGAGCCCGATCCCGACTATAAGTGTGCCTAGGTGCCAGCGATTCATGTTCGCTAACCTACCTAGTTAATGACCGGGCTGCGGTCAGAGCGCGCCGACCCATTCGGCACGGTCGGTCCCGGCGTCGAAGTTCTCCTGGAAGCTCAGTCGGTACTCACCGGAGTCTACGGGGCCGTCGAAACAGATGGTCCCGTCCTCGCTCTCACCGGGGGCGACTTCGTCGAGCACGTGCACGGTCTCATCAGAGACCGTCTGGGTGCGCGGATGCTGCTCCGGGTCGTAGAGCTTCCATGCCGCTAGCCCGCGCACGTTGAGAGCCTCAGTCTCGCTGGTGACAGTGAAGTTCACGTCCGCGCAGATCTGGTTCGACGGCTCGCGTTCGTACTCCCGCAGGTTATCCACGGTGATATCGGCCTTATCGATGCTGATCGTCTCGCCGATGCGCGGCAGGTCGGAGTCGATCCCGTCTCCGTCACCATCCCCGTCGTTCCCGTCCCCGTCGCCAGCGCTGGCGGTGGACGAGGTCGTGGCACCGTCCCCGTTGTCGTCCTCGTCTCCACCGTCGTCCCCACCGCCGCAGGCGGCGAGGACGAGTGGCGTGGTGAGGATGAGGGCGGCGATGCTGCGGCGTCTGGTCATGGATCTCTCCTGGTGATCGGGCCGGTGGTTGCGACCGAATCTATAGCAGCCCCTACCGAACCCGCATCGCCATCGCGCTGACCAGCACAATCGACGGAAACGGTATTCACCTCCCAAGAATCTCGGTCGTTTTCCTTGCGTTCCGGAAACAAGAACACCGCCTCCCAGGTAGCGTCAGTGCGGACCCGAGGGGAGCCCGAATGACCGAATTCTCACGCCGCACATTCTTCGCTGGCCTTGCCGCGCTCGGCGGCACGGTGCTCTGGTCGTCGCACACCGCGACCGCCGGTACCGCCCAAGACCGTGCGCAGGACGCAACGGACGCCGAGCGCCTCGGCGTGGGTCGCGGCATCGCCGACACCACCGGCGAGCCGCTCGGTGCGGGCATGGATGGCTACGCCGTGCAGGAGCAGACGACCGTCGGCATCCGCCAACGTCTGTACTCCCGCGCCTTCATCTTCGACGACGGCACCAGCCGGTTCTGCCACGTCACCGTGGACACCCCGCTGATGTTCCAGTCGGTATTCCTGGAGGTGCTGCGCCGACTGCGCGCGGACTACGGCGACACCTACACCAGCAACAACGTGGTGATCACCGCCACGCACACCCACGTCGGCCCCGGTGGGCGTTCCGGCCACGCCATGGTCGATCTGGTCTCTCTGGGTTTTCGTCCGGTGACCTTCGAGGCACAGGTGGCGGGCATCGTGCGCTCGGTGCGTCGGGCACATGGCGACGTCGCCCCGGCCGACCTCACCCTCGTGCGCGGTCGCCTCGACGGCGTGGGGGAGAACCGCTCGAAGCAGGCCTTCGACCGCAACCCGCCGCAGGACAAGGAAGCCAACCCGGACGGGGTGGACCGCACCTCGGTGACCCTGCACGTCGCGCGCGCCGGCACGCCGGTCGGGCTGATCAACTGGTACTCGGTGCACGCCACCAGTTTCAGCCCGGAGATCCGCCACATCTCCGGCGACAACAAGGGCTTCGCCGCCTACAGCGTGGAGGACGCCGCGGGCGTGGACCACCGCGACGAGTCCGGGCTGGCGGCAGCGCCGTTCGTCGCGGCGTTCGCGCAGGGCACGCCCGGGGACGTGACCCCGAACCACGGTCTGGTCCCGGAGTCCGGGCCCGGCGGTGCCGGGGTTCAGGGGCAGAAACGTTCCGTGGAGATCCTGGGCACCCGGCAGGCCGAGGCCGCACAGAACACCACGGGCCGCTTCGCCGGCATCCCCGGTGGGCTCGACGGACGCACCCGGTGGGTGGACATGGACGCCGTCGACGTCGACGGGCGGTGGACGCCCGACGGGCTCCCGGGACGCACCGGCCCGGCGGTGCTCGGCGCGGCGTTCGCGGCGTCCAGCCAGGAGGACGGCGGCGGTCTCGACGTCGACATCGGACTCAACGAGGCCGAACGCGGTGGCGCGCCGTGGGTGCGACAGCTCAACGAGCTCGCCCCGATTCCTGCGGACGTACGCGCCGTGCACGCCCCGAAGGACATGCTGCTGCCGATGGGCTACATCGACGGCATGATCCAGCAACGACACCTCTTCGGCGTGTGGCGTCTCGGCGGGCTGGTGCTGGTCTACCTCGGTTTCGAACCGACGGTGACCGCCGGGCTGCGCATCCGACGCACCGTCGCCGAGGCGATGGGGGTGCCGCAGGACAACGTGGTCGTGCAGGGCTACTCGTGCGGCTACGGCCACTACGTCACCACGCCCGAGGAGTACCTGCAGCAGGACTACGAGGGCGGCGCGACCGCGTTCGGACGCCTGCAGCTGCCGGCGGTGCAACAGGTCGTGGATGCACTGGCGGCGTCGCTCGCGGCGGGGGAGGACGTGGCGTCCGGCGTCCCGGCCGGGGACTTGACCGGGGTGATCCCGGACAGCCCGGCGGCCATGGCGCTGCCGGACACCACCGCGCCGGGCCGCGCCTTCGGCGACGTCCTGTCCGGCGGTGGGGACGTGCCCCTCGGGCAGACCGCCACGGTGCGCTTCGTGGGGGCGAACCCAAACAACGACCTGCGCCTGGAGGACGGCTACCTGCAGGTGGTGCGCGGCGGAGTAGATGGCACGGTGGTCGCGCACGACTCGTCCTGGTCGACGTTGCTGACCTTCGACAAGAGCTTCACCGAAACCACCACCACCGTGGAGTGGGACACCACCGGCGCCGAACGCGGCGAGCACCGGGTCGTCCTGCGCGGGAACTGGCGCGACGCCCGCGGCACCGTCCGGCCCTTCGAGGGCTCGGCGACGGTGCGCGTCGTGTAGTGAGAGCGGAGTTAGATCAGAGCACGTCGCGTGCGATGCGGGCGACGTGCCCGGTGGCCTTCACGTTGTACTTGGCCATGCCGATCGTGCCGTCGGTGTTGACGAGGAACGTCGAGCGGATCACGCCCTGGACGATCTTGCCGTAGTTCTTCTTCTCACCGAAGGCGCCGTAGGCCGTCAGCGCGGTCTTCTCCGGGTCGGCGAGCAGCGGGAAGGTCAGCTCGTGGTCCTCGCGGAACTTCGCGAGCTTCTCCACGGTGTCCGGGGAGATGCCCAGGACGTCGATGCCGGCGTCGTTGAGTTCGGTGAGCGAGTCGCGGAAGTCGCAGGCCTCGGTGGTGCAGCCCGGGGTGTTCGCCCGCGGGTAGAAGTAGACGATGACCTGGCGTCCGCGGTAGTCGGAGAGGCTGACCTGGTTGCCGCGGTCGTCGGTGAGGGTGAAGTCCGGGGCGACGTCGCCGACCTCCAGGACGGTGCGGGCGGGGGTGTCGGAGGGGTTCTCGGGAGTACTCATGGCATCCGAGTGTACGGCGGACGGGACTCGTGCGGCAGGGGCGCTGCACTGCTGCGGCACGGGTCGCTACGGCGACATCGGAGGGTTCTTCTGCACCGCACGCACCGGAGAACGTACAATTCAGGAACATTCTCTAAAAACCGTCATTCACGACCAGCAATGCAGGAGACTTCCGTGGCCCGCACCATCGACTCTATCCAGAGCGACATCGAACGCACCCGTGACCAGCTCGCGAGGACTCTGGACGAGCTCAGCGTCCGCGCGGCTCCGAAGAACCTGGCGGACGAGGCCAAGACCCAGGCGTCGAACATCCTCGCCCAGCCGAAGGTCCAGCTCATCATCGGCGGCGTCGTGGCCGGGGTGGGCCTGGTCGTGGCCCTGACCGTGGTGGGCAAGCGCAACGAGAAGAAGCAGATCAAGGAAATCCAGCGCCTGCTGGCCGACGCCCGGTCCTGATTCTCATCCCCGCCCAGCGCGAACCTCGCGAACCCCGCGAGCCCCGTAAACCCCGGCGGATCTCCGGCACCAGGCGTGCCGTCGAGATCGCCGGGGTTTGCGCGTGCGCGCTCGGCCTCGGGGCGCTGTGCACCCACCTGGGTGTGCCGGCGTCCTGGATCTTCGCCTTCCTGGTGTCCTTCGGCATCTACGCGATCATCTCCGACCGTCAGACGACGCCACCGACGCGACTGATGCAGCCCGCCCAGGTCGTGATCGCCATGGTGTGCGTGGCACCGCTGGTGGAACTCGACGGTTCGACGGTGCTCGGCTACGTGGTACCCACGCTCCTGGCGCTGACAATCACCCTGGCGGTGTGCGCGGCGGCGGCGTTCCTGCTGCACCGCTCGGGTGCGGCGAGTGCGGTGAGTTCCCTGCTCGCCACGCTGGCCGGTGGGGCGAGCGGGATGACGGTGCTCGCCGCGGAGTTGAAGGAGGACGTGCGTTTCGTCGTCCTCACGCAGTACCTGCGGTTGTCGCTGGTGGTGCTCACGCTGCCGGCGTTCGTGCAGCTCTTCGCCGCCGGCTCGGCGGGCGGCGCGTCCGGCGCGGGCGGTACGGCAGGGCAGGACGCCGCGGCGTCCGACACGGCGCCGTGGTGGTCCCCGGAACTGCGTCCCGTCGTTGGCGCCTTGGTGATCTGGGCGATCGTGTGGCTGCTGGTGCGGCTCACCCACCGGGTGGTGAAGGTGCCCGTGCCGTACCTGCTGGTGTCGATGCTGCTGACCTGGGTCGCCGGCGTGGCGGGGATCTCCGAGCAGTGGCTGCGGCCCGAGGGCCTGATCCTGCTGTTCGCCTACGCGGTGATCGGGGTGCAGGCCGGCGGCACACTCACCAAGTCGGCGCTGCGCCAGTTCAGCCACAGCCTGCCGTTGATCCTCGCGGCGGTCGCGTCGATGATCCTCGGTGCCATCGTCGCCGCCCTGGTGATCGCGCAGGTCAGCGACGTCCCGATGCTGGACGCCTACCTGGCGACCGTGCCCGGGGGCATCTACGCGGTGCTCGCCTTCGCCCACGAGGCGGGGTCGGAGCCGATCGTCACGGTGGTGCAGGTGATGCGCACGCTGGCGATGCTCGTGATCGGCGCGTACCTGCCCACGGTCATCGGCTGGTGGGGGAGGCGGCACCGGAAGTGACCTGAACCTGCGCGCCGCGATGGTAGTTTCAGGCCATGGGCTTCATCTGGAACTTCCTCGTCCGTGCCGTCGGCACCGCCCTGGGACTGTGGGTCGTGACCTACTTCGTCACCGGGGTCACCGTGACCGCCCCGTCGCAGCCGCTGGTCGGCGACGGGTCGAATGACCGGCTGTGGGTCTTCCTCGGCTGCGCAGCGGTGATCCTGCTGCTCAACATGACCGTGCGTCCGGTGCTGCGTCTGCTGGGACTGCCGCTGACGATCCTCACCCTGGGCCTGTTCGCCCTGGTGATCAACGCCGGAGTTTTCCTCCTCGCCGAGATCCTGGCCCAGGCGGTCGGCCTGGGGCTCAACATCGACTCCTTCAGCGCGGCGTTCTGGGGCGCGATCATCATGGCGCTGGTCAGCTGGGTGATCGGACCCATCACCGGGTTGCTGTCCGCCCGGCGCTAGCGTTTCTAGCTGCCGCGTTGCAGCGTCCGGGAGTCGGCGACCGTCGACCATCCGATCGCCGCGACGAGCAGCAGCAGGCCGCTGAGCCCGAAGGCCCAGCCGGACCCGGCGACGTCCACGACCACTCCGGCGATCAGCGGGCCGAGAACCCCGCCGAGGTCCTGGAACATGGAGTAGCCGGCCACCGTCGAGCCGCCGCGCTTCGTCCCCACGATGTCGGCGAGCACGGCCTGCTGGCCCGGGTTGACCAGCGCGGACCCAGCACCAGCGACGAACATCGCTGCGCAGGCCAGCGCGATGCCGGGGGAGAGGGGGAAAGCCACGTAGCCGACGGAGGTGACGAGCATGCCGAGCACCAGCATCGGTTTGCGTCCGACGGTGTCGTTCCAGCGTCCCGACGGCAGGATCAGCACCGCGTTGCCCGCCGCGTAAGCGGCCAACGCCCAGGCGGCGACGGCGGCGTCGCCGTGGAAGGCGGCGGCGACGAACAGGGGCACGATCGACACGCGCACACCGAAGGACGTCCACCCGAAGGCGAACACAGAGCCCAGCAGCACCCGGTACTGCGGGATGCCCAGCGACTCGGCGAAGGTCAGCGGCGTGCGGGGGCTGTCGTCGGCGCGCACACCGGCCAGCGTGGAGCCGCGCAACGCGACCCACACCACCGTCGCGGCGACGACGAGCATGCCGAAGTAGAAGACGAACGGGGCGCGCAGGCCGAACCCGGCGACGAGAGCGCCGAACACCGGGCCCATAAGGTTGCCGAGCAGGAAGCCGGCGGCGTTGATGCTGGACACCCGCCCGCGCGCGTCCACCGGACTGACCTTGATCAGCAGGGCCGTCGCCGCGACGGTGAACATGATCGAGCCCAGGCCGCCGAGCCCGCGCAGGATGAGCAGCTGCGTGTAGTTCGCCGCCAGGGCGCAGGCCCCGGTGGACGCCGCGACGATGAGGATGCCGAACGTGTAGGTGCGCCGCTCGCCGAGACGCACGACGACGCGTCCTGCCAGCGGTGCGCCGACCAGCCGCATCAGCGCGAAGGCGCTGACGATGCCGGACGCTGCGGCGTTCGAGACGCCGAACGCGTGCGCGTACTGGGGGATCGCGGGCGCGACGACGCCGTACCCGAGGGCGACGGCGAAGGCGCCTGCGACGAGTGCCCACACCTCGACGGGCAGCGGCGTGCGGTTTCTTCTGTTGACCATGACTGGGCACTGATACTACGAGGTGGTGCGGCGGCGTGCTCGGGTGGCTCCCGGGTTGTGGCGGTGCTGCGCGGTTGCGCGGTGCTGCCGTCCCCGAGGGGCCAAGATCGAGCGTGGGATGTCTGAACACCCGGGTTCAACGATCCCACGCTCGATCTTGGCCCCTGTCTCCGGCGGTGACGGGTACCAAGTTGGACCTGGGAGCATTGAGTTGGCCAACTCAACGCTCCCAGGTCCAACTTGGTACCCCTTCGGTCGAGCGCGACACGCTGGCTGAGGGGCACCGAGTACATCACGGGGAGCTTGGCGCGCGGTACGACGAAACCCCGGGTAGACTGTGGTCGGTGACCGTGTCTACCCGGGGTAGGTGGTGCGTCATCAGGGACTTGAACCCCGAACCCGCTGATTAAGAGTCAGCTGCTCTGCCAATTGAGCTAATGACGCATGTTGTTCTCTGGAGCGGATGTCCCGTCCTCGGCAACGAGGAAAACTATAGCCCCACGCCCATTTTCTGGCAAATCTGCAGGTAGGGCCTCGGAACGGCATCAGTGGGGCGCGGGTGCGTAGGTAGGACGCCGCGAGCGCCGCCGTCGTGCCGCGAGCGCCGCGGCACCGATGCGGTCCCTCCCTCGCCGCTGCCAGCTCCCCGCGAGCCGCCCGCGAACCGCCCACGAACCACCCGCGAAGGCCAACGAGGGTGGATAACAATTAGGACACAATCTGGTCGGGGCGGCGGTTTTCGTTACTTTCGCAGCACAGTGCAGACGTATGATGGCCAACTAGACGCGGCCCGTCCCTCACCTTGCCGGGCGTGGACGGGCTTCTGTGGTTCATCCGCGCCGCAGCCGTCGAGACGACTTCACCACGACATTTCATCACCCCGGGGAGAGATTCCGCCGGGGCGGAAAGAGACTGTAGACACCATGCACTTCCGATTCGGCCGTACGGGCCGAGTTATTCGCACCGTTGTGGCTGCGACCGCTGCCACCGCGCTGCTGACCACCGCAGCCTGCACTATCGACGGTGACGACGACACCGCCACCGACCAGGTTGCACAGAGCGGGGACTCCGACGACGAGGACGACGCCGTCGAGCTCACCGCCAATGTCGATGATGAGGACACCGGCGTCAAGGTTGATGAACCCGTCACCGTGCAGGACGACGCGGGCATCGACTCCGTCACCCTCACCGACGGCTACGGCAACGAGATCGAGGGGTCCTTCAACGAGGACGAGACGGAGTGGACCTCGGACGGCAAGCTGGAGTACTCCAGCACCTACAGCCTTGAGGCCGAAGCCGGTGACGAGACACTGTCGAACTCCTTCACCACTTTCAGCCCGGACCTGCTGACCAACGCCTCGCTCGCCCCGCTGGACGGGTCGACGGTCGGCGTGGGCCAGTCCATCGCCCTGCGTTTCGACGAGGCCCCGGGTGATCGTCAGGCGGTCGAGGATGCGATCTCGATCCAGACCGAGCCGAAGGTCGAGGGCGCGTTCTACTGGATCACCGCTAATGAGGTGCGCTGGCGCCCGGAGAAGTACTGGCAGGCCGGCACCGAGGTCACGGTGGACGCTGACCTGGTGGGCAAGGATCTCGGCGGCATGTACGGCGAGATCGACCGCGAGGCGTCCTTCACCATTGGTGATGACGTGCGCGCCGTGGCTGACAATGACACGAAGATGGTCACGGTGACCCGCAATGGCGAGGTCGTCAAGACGATGCCGACGTCGATGGGCATGCCCGGTCACGAGACGCCCGAGGGGATCTACCAGATCGGTGACCAGTTCGAGTCGTTGACGATGGACTCGCAGACCTTCGGTCTGGCGCTGGATGCCGGCGGCTACGTCACCGACGTGCAGTACGCCACGCAGATGTCGTACTCGGGCATCTACTTCCACGCGGCCCCCTGGTCGCTCTACGCCCAGGGCAATACGAACACCTCCCACGGCTGCCTGAACCTCTCGGTTGAGGACGCGCAGTGGGTGTACGAGAACCTCAAGCGCGGCGACATCACCGAGGTGCAGGGCACCGGTGGCGGCACGCTCGAGGGGTACGACGGCCTGGGTGACTGGAACATCCCCTGGTCGACGTGGTCCGCCGGCAACGCCGACGAGTAGAGCGCAGGACGCAAGGCGCAGGACGCACCGCGGTGCGTCCTACCGGCGTCCTACAGGGGCGGCTGCCCGGTAGGGAACCGGTAGAACTGGTGGCTGCGGAACATGAGGGGGGACGGCGCGGCGACGTCGGCGCAGGCGGGGGCGTCGCTCTGGCCGTCGGCGCCGCGGGTCACGTCGGTGACTTCCGCGGCGATCAGCGTGGCCGCGCCCAGCCGGATGGTGTTGACGGTGCGTGCGCGCATCACCGCCAGGGCGTCCTTCAGCATCGGTTCGCCGTTGGGGGCGGTGGACCAGCGCTGGTCCACGGTGAAGCGGCGGCCGTCGTAGCGGGAGAATTCGTAGGCGAGGTCGGCCTGCTCCTCGCTGAGGAAGTGAATCAGGTAGGAGTCGGCGGCCAGGATCGCCCCGGCGCTGCCGTCGCGCTTGGCCAGGGAGAATGCCACGGCCAGCGGGTCGACGGAGAGGGAGGCGAGGCTGGAGACGGTCAGGCCCACGTCCTGCCCGTCGACGTGCGCGGTGACCAGCGCGACACCGGTGGGGTGGCGTCGGAACGCCGTGCGGAAACGGGCGGCGACGGAGTCGGGCTCAGGTGAGGACATGGTGACCAACCTACCGGTCGGGGACGGGGTGGGGACAGGGCAGGGGCAGGTCAGGCCATGAACTTCTTCATATCCGCCAGCACCCGGTCGGCGGCGATGACGGAGGCGTTGATGAACCACGGGTCCACGTCGACCTCGAAGGAGTGTCCGTCCTGCACGGCGGGCAGTCGTTTCCAGGAGTCGCTGTCGAGGATGTCGGTGGTGCCGCCGGGGAAACTGTAGAACAGCCAGTCGGCGTCGAGGTCGCCGGCGTTCTCCTGGGCGAGCTGCCGGCTGGCGTTGTCGTCGAAGCGCTGGTTCTCCGGGCGGGTCAGTCCGGCATCCTCGGCGACGATGCTGGCCAGCGCGAGGGTGCCGAAGTACATGTACTGGTCGCCCTTGGCGCGGGTCAGCGAGATCGTGTCGTTGGTGCCGCGCTGCTCGCCCCATTCTTTCGCCCGCGCCTCGTAGTCGCGCAGCAGCTCATCGGCCTTGTCGCGGTAGCCGAGGGCGTCGCCGACGATGCCGAGGTCGGTTTTGAACCACTCGGAGCCGCCGTTGGTCTGCACCACGGTGCCGATGGACTCGAGCTGGTCATTGAGTTCCTGCGGGTTGCGCTTATTCGACAGGATCAGGTCGGGCTTGAGGTTGGCGACCATTTCGAGGTCGGGGTCCATGCGCTCGCCGACGATTTCGATGGAGTCCAGGTCGAAGTCGTCGTCGAAGACGTCGCGGATGTACTGGGGGATGCCGCGGCTGTCCGTGGCGTCCGACACCGCGACGGCGAGGCCGACGGGCAGCACGCCCATGGCCAGGCAGTGGTCCAGGTGGCCGGTGGACAGCGCGACCACGCGCGAGGGGTGCTCGCCGGACGTTCCCTGCGCGGCGCCGGACGCTGCGGCGTCGCCTCCGTCCCCGCCGGAACCGCCGTCGGACGAGGCGCAGGCGGCGGCGAAGGACGCCATGGCGAGAGTCACGGCGCCGCCGAGGAAGGCACGGCGGGGGAGGGTGCGGGAGGACGTCAGGATCTGAGGCATGAGCAGTAGGCTACGCTCGCCTAAGTACTTCTGGGAACGGTATTAGCTGGTGTTTTCGCTGAGAAGTGCCGTGTACCGCGCGCACTACAGGGCACTACCGGTCGGCTTACTCGCCGAACAGTGCGGTTCCCCAGTCGGCACCGTCGTCGCCGTCGTCGCTGAGCCCCGGCGGGCAGGCGAAGATCGCCTTGGACTCATAGCGCACGTACTCGTTCATCTTGTCCTTGTGCGCCAGCGCCATTTGCACCGGGGTGAAGTCAACCGAGGGACGTGCCACGTAGGCGATGAAGAAGAGGCCGCTGGACAGGTGGCCGAAGGAGTCCGAGCCCTCGATGAAGTTATAGGCCCGGCGCAGCATGCGCGCCCCGTCGTTGTTGTCGGGGTGGGCGAGGAAGACGTGTGAGTCATGCGGGATCGCCGGGCCACCGGTACCCAGGTACAGGTCGAAGGGCACATCGTCGAACTCATCGGTGGTGCCCAGCGGAGCCCCGGAACCCTTGTAGCGGGCGAAGGTGTGCTGCTGGTCGTCGAGGATCTGCCGGTCCCAGACCTCCAGCAGCATGCGGATACGCCGAACACACATGTACGACCCGCCGTCCATCCAGGAGCCCTTGCCGGACTCCGCCGAGCACCACACGTGGGTATTCAGGTCATCGGTCTCGTCGGCGAGGATATTGCGGGTGCCGTCCTTGAATCCGAAGAGGTTGCGCGGCGTGGTCTCGTCCACGGTGGTTTTCGACGCCCGCCCGTAGCCGAGCTGTGACCAGCGCACCTCCACCACGCCGGAGCCGGCGCGGGTGAGATTTCGCACGGCGTGCACGGCGACCTGCGGATCGTCGGCGCAGGCCTGGATCACGATGTCGCCGTCGCATAGTTCCTCGACGAGCTGGTCGCCGGGGAACTTCGGCAGCGCGGTGAGTTCGTCCGGACGCCGATCGGACAGGCCGAAGCGGTCGTCGAACAGGGAGGGCCCGAAACCGATCGTCACCGTGAGGTTCGCCGCTGTCAGGCCGAGAGCCTCGCCGGTGTCGGACGGCACGGTCACGCCCGACGGGTCACTGGAGGGGGTGTCCGCCGAGGTGCCGCTCAGCGCGCCGCCCTCGGTGGTCTCCAGGCCTTCGGTCATGCGCTCGGCCATCGCCGTCCACTGACTCAGGAGGTCGCGCAGATCCTCGCGGTCGGTGGTGACCACGTCGAAGGCCACGATGTGCAGGTGCTCCTGCTGTGCGGTGGTGATCCCGGCCTGGTGGACGTCGCGGAAGGGCACGGTGTGCTCACCGCCGTTGCTGCCGGCACGACTGTCCGTCGAGCAGGAACTCAACGCCAGCCCGCCCGCGCCGGCGGCACCCACACCGGCCGCGCCGAGACCGAGGCCGGTCAGGAACGTCCGGCGAGAAAAGGGGTGTGACGACCGGGATCCACTCACTGCGAGATGACCTCGGCGACCTTGGAGACCTGCTCGGTCAGCCGGTCGATGCCGGCGGAGAGTTCCTTGCGGTCCTTCTCGTTGACGGTGTCGTAGGAGACGAAGCCATCGCCCTCGCGGAAGGCATCGAGCTGGGCCTGGACCTTGTCGACGTTGTCGTTGATCTCGGCGAGCAGGTCGGTGTCGCGGTCGTCGATGGCGTTCTCCAACGAGGCGATGGCGGCCTTCGAGCCGTCCAGGTTGGCCTGGAAGTCCCACAGGTCGGTGTGCGAGAAGATGTCCTCCTCGCCGGTGATCTTCGAGGTGGAGATCTCGTCCAGCAGGCCCTGGGCACCGGTGGCGATCTGCACGGGCTGCACGGAGAAGTCGGACGCGGCGACGCCGTCGACGAGCTCGGCGATGTCGTCGACCAGCTGCTGGGCGTCCTGCTTGGTCTTGTCGGTGATCTCGCCGTCCTCCCAGAGCTGCTTCTCGATGGCGTGGAAACCGGTCCACTCCTGGCCGTCCTCCAGGTCGGCCTCGCGCAGGTCGATGCGCGGGTCGAGGTCATCGGGGAAGGACTCGGCGATCGGCTCGATGCGCTCGTAGTAGGTGCGCGTCGGGGCGAAGAGCTCCTTGGCGGTGTCGATGTCGTCGTCCTCGATGGCCTGGGCGAAGGTGTCCACTGACTCCTGCAACGCGGTGGTCTGGGAGCGGACGTAGCGCAGGTAGCCGTCCACCGCGGCGGTGAGCTGGTCGTCGCCCTCGGCCTGGGACACCGCGTCGCCGGTGACCTCGAAATCGTGGGAGACGCCCTCGCCGACCATGCCGGGCTTGCAGGTCACCTGGTAGGTGCCGGCCTCGGGGATCTCGACGTGCAGGGTACGTGCCGCACCGGGGCCAATGTTCTCGACCTCGCCGAGCACCCGGCCGCCGTCGGTATAGACGTAGAACTCGGTGATCTTCGACCCGTCGTTGGCGATGTCGAAGGCGTTGTTGCCGGTGGTGCCCTCGTAGGAGTCGACGTCGCAGGAGTCGTCGGTGGCGGTGACGGTGTACGCCGTGGCGGAGTCGTCCTTGTCCGCGCAGGCCACCATCGACAGGGGCAGCGCCAGGACGACGGGGACGGCGAGGGAGGCACGGGTGATCCGGGAGATCTTCATGAGACGGTGGCTTTCTGTGCGGAGGAGTCGGCGGCGGAGTCCGTCCGGGAGCGGGCGGGCCAGAAGAACGCGGGAAGTGCGATGAGCAGGAAGAGCAGCCAGCCGGTGAACGCCAGCACCGTGGGCTGGGCAACGATGTTGAACATGCCCTCAAGGAGGGAGGCGTACCAGGTGCCCGGGGTGAGCACAGCGGAGATGTCGAAGGCGTAGTTCGACAGGCCCGGTAGGACGTTGGCCTCCTGCAGGTCGGTGATGCCGTAGCGCAGGATGCCGGCGGCCACGACGATCAGCAGCGCGCCGGTGACCTGGAAGAACACGCCGAGGTTGATGCGCAGGACGCCGAAGTACATCAGCACTCCCAGAACCACGGACACCCCGACGCCGGTCATCAGGCCAGCGAAGGGGATGCCGAAGGCACGGGTGAAGGACTCGAATACCAGCAGGGCGGTCTCCAGGCCCTCGCGCGCGACGGCGACGAAGGCGACGGTCGCCACGGCCAGCGGCCCGACGGCCACGGCCTTGCCCATGCGTCCTTCGAGTTCGGCGGCGATGTCCTTGCTGGCGCCCTTCATCCAGATCAGCATCCAGACCACCAGCGCCACGGTGATCAACGAGGCGATGCCGCCGATGAGTTCCTGGCCGACGGTGGTCAACGTCTTCGAACCGAAGTTGATGACCAGGAAGATGCCGACGGTGAACGCCAGGGCGGCCACGATGCCCGCCCACAGCCAGGGGAACGAGCGGTGCTGTCCGGTCTTCTTCAGGTAGGCGGCGAGGATGATCACCACCATGGTGGCTTCCAGGCCTTCGCGCAGCCCGATAAGTGCGTTTGTGTAGAACATTGACGCGGCTTTCTTGGGGTTCCGGTGGAGAGCTATGAGCGGCTTTGAACAGCCATGAGCGGGGCTGTCGCCGCATTAACTTGGGTGAGGCTCACCATGATCGCCGGACCCTATTTTGATGATAGGCCTGGCTCAGAAGGATTGGGAAGTGTTCTTCCGCTTCCGGGGTTATGCGGGGGTAAGGCGCTGTGACCGGCGGGTTCAGTCCTTGTCGCGCGGACGGTACAGCGTGGGGGAGAGGCTGAAGGCGATGATCGTCGCGGTGACCGCGCCGGCGGCCATGATGCCGGCGAGCACTACGATCTGGAAGCGTCCTGCGTCCACCGGACTGACGCCGCCGAAGATCGCGCCGACGAACGCGCCGGGCAGGGTGACCAGCCCGGTGGTTTTCGTCTGGTCGGTCGCGGGGATCAGGGCCTCGCGGATGGAGAAGCGGGCGATCTCCAGGGTTGCCTGACGAGGGGTGGCCCCCAGAGCCAGCCAGCCCTCGACCTCGTCCCAGCGTTCCTCGGTGGCCTGGGCCAGGCGTCGTCCGGCAAGAGTGGCGGTGGACATGGCGCCGCCGATGATGATTCCGCCGATGGCCAGGGCGTAGCGCGAGGAGAACTCGATCGCGCCGGTGAGAAAGACCACGGTGAGCACCACGCTCACCCCGGCGGCCATCGCTCCGGTGACCACGAGGAAGCGGTGCAGCGTCCACCCGATGCGGTGGGCGCTGGTCGTGGCGGCGACGAAGAACATCACCACCAGGGCCAGGGCGACCCACCGGGGGTCGGTGATCACCCCGGAGAGCACCACGCTGATCAGGGCCAGCTGGATTGTGCCGCGTCCCACCGCCAGTGCAGTGCTCCAGCGGTGGCCCACGCCGGCCAGGGAGAGCACCGCCACGGCGACGGCCACCAGGACGGCGACGCCGAGCAGACTGTGCCAGATCTCCGGCGTGAACGTCATGGTGTCGCTCAGAAGTAGTTCGCCAGGCGACCGTATTCGGTCTCCAGGACGCGAACGTCGGTGCCGAAGATATCGCTGAGCGTCTCGTCCTGAATGACCTCGTCCGGCGTGCCGAAGACGTTGACCTCGCCATTGGTCATCGCGCAGATGTGGTCGGCGTAGCGGGCGGCGAAGTTGATGTCGTGCAGCACGATGATCACCGTGCGGCCCAGTTCGTCGCAGGCCCGGCGCAGCTGCTTCATCATCTGCACGGAGTGCTTCATGTCGAGGTTGTTCAGCGGCTCATCGAGCAGCACGTACTCGGTGTTCTGCGCCAGCACCATCGCCACGTAGGCGCGCTGGCGCTGACCACCGGAGAGCTGGTCGAGGTAGCGGTTCTCGAACTCGCGGAGGTTGAGGAAGTCGATGGCCTCGGAGATGTACTTCTCGTCCTCCACGTTCAACCGCCCGTGGGAGTAGGGGTAGCGGCCGAAGCCGACCAACTGGCGCACGGTGAGCCGGGTGACGAAGTGGTTCTCCTGGCGCAGGATCGACAGGCGCTTGGCGACCTCGCCGGACGCGGCGGAGGCGATGTCCATGCCGCCGACGGTGATGGTGCCGGTGTCCGGCTTCTGCAGGCGACCGACCATGGTGAGCAGGGTGGACTTGCCGGCACCGTTGGGGCCGACCAGGGCAGTGACGCCGCCAGCCGGGATCTCGAGTGACACCGGGCCGATCGTGGTCTCGGCGCTGTAGGACTTGGAGACGTTGTCGATGGTGATCACAGGCGACCCTTTCGCATGATGAAGAACAGGAAGACGGTTCCGCCGACGAGCTCGATGATGATCGTCACTGCGCCCTCGGCGTAGAAGAAGTTGCGCATGATGAAGTAGGAACCGATCAGCACGAGGTAACCGACCAGGACCGCCACCGGAAGGATCAGGCGGTGGTCGTAGGTGTCGGTGAGCTGGTAGGCCAGCGTAGCCACGAGGAACCCGAGGAAGGTCATCGGGCCAACCATCGAGGTGGTCATCGCCATGAGGATCGCCACCAGCAGGAGCAGGATCATCAGCTCACGCTTGTGGTTCAGGCCCAGGTTGCTGGCGGTGTCCTTGCCGAGCGCGATCACATTCATCCGACGGGAGCGCAGGAGCAGGATGAGGCAGGTCACCACGACGACGGGGATGACGATCGGGAAGTTGTCGGTGTTGGCGTTGCTGATGTTGCCGAAGGTCCGGGCGGTGAGCACGTCGAACTCATTGGGCTCGAGCAGGCGCTGCATGAAGGTCGACAGCGACCGTAGGCCGCCGCCGATGACCACGCCGACCAGCAGCATCACATGGATGTTGCCCAGTTTTCCGGACAGCAGCCAGCTGAACAGTGCCACGGCGAAGACGATCATGAGCAGCGACTGCAGGACGAACTGCCGGGTGCCGGTGAACGCGGCCAGCCCCGCGGTGCCGAGGAAGAAGATCACGCCGGTCTGCACGGCGATGTACAGCGACTCGAAGCCCATGATCGACGGGGTGATGATGCGGTTGTTCGTTGCGGTGTGGAAGGCGACTGTGGCGAAGGCCTGGCAGACCGCGACGATGATCATGGTGATGATCGCGTCGGCGCGCATCCCGGCGATCTTCCAGTACCCCTGGGTGCCGAAGTCCATCGGGTTGCCGTAGCTCATGTGGGCGATGGTGAATCCCACGGCGGCCACGGTCAACACGCTGACCAGGATGATGTACTTGGTGCGCTGGCCGGGGTGGGAGAAGGGGCCGGAGTGGCGTGCCGCCGAACGGACGTCGGACGCCTCGGGAGCGTCCTTTTCCGCTTCGGAGCCAGTGTCGGCGGTGGAGGAGGTCTTCTTCAGGACTGACTTTTTATCGCGCATAACGGCGGCTCCTCACCAGCAGGAAGACGAACACGATGGCGCCGAGGATGCCGAGGATCAGGGATACGGGCACCTCGAAGGGCATGATGACGGTGCGGGCGATGATGTCGCAGATAATCAGGATCCACATGCCGAGCATCGCCACCCAGGGCAGGTTCGATCTCAGGTTGTCGCCGCGGAACATCGAGACGATGTTGGGGACGATCAGGCCCAGGAAGGGCAGGTTACCGACGACCACGGTGACCACCCCGGAGACCACGGCGATCATGAGGATGCCGAGGAACAGGACGCGGCGGTAGTTCAGGCCGACGTTGGTCGCGATGTCCTTGCCCAGGCCGGCGACGGTGAACCGGTCGGCGGCGATGAAGATCAGGACCAGGACGATCAGCACGATGAACAGGAGCTCGTAGCGTCCCCTGACCACGCCGGTGAAGCTGCCCGCGAACCAGATGCCCAGCTGCTGCAGCATATCGGTCTTCAGCGCGACGTAGCTGGACACCGAGCCGACGACCGCGCCGAGCATGATGCCCACGATCGGCACGATCAGCGAGGACTTCAGCGTGACCCGCTGCAGGAACAGGAAGAATACGATCGTGCCGACGAGGGCGAAGATGATGGCACCGACCATGCGGGTCAGCAGGCTGGCACCGGGGATCATCACCATGGTGAGGATCAGGCCCAGCCCCGCCCACTCGGTGGTTCCCGTGGTCGTCGGTTCGACGAACTTATTCTGCGTGAGCAGCTGCATGACCAGACCACACATGGCCATGGCGGCGCCGGCCAGTGCCAGCGCGATCGTGCGCGGCACACGGGTGATGCCGAACATCTTCCAGCCGTCCTCCGCGCCCCGGATGTCGTAGACCCCGATGAACAGGGATGCGATGATCAGGGCCAGGGTGATGCCGATCCCGATCAGGATAGGCCAGGTGGTTCGCCACCATGAGGCCTGCGGTGGCGGTGCCAGGGGAGGGGAGGCCTCATCTGAGGCGGAGGACTGTGCGACGGTCATGGAGATCCTGTCTGTGGAGTGTCGCGGTACTGGTGACACGGGTGCGCCCGAGACGAGACATCCTGCGCAGTTACCTGCGGTAAGGAGGTCCCGTTCCCGGGCGTGTGCTCGACCCGGATGGGCCGTGCGGGTCGTGCTGGAGCGAACTACTCCGAGTCGTGGGCCTCGAAGGCGTCAGCGATGGAGTTGAGAACCTCGGTGTAGGCCTCGATGTCCTCGGTGGTGTAGAAGTCCTGCGGGAAGTAGACGATGTTGTCCTCTTCCACAGCGGTGACGTTCTGCAGGGCCTCAGACTCGGCGATCAGCTCGGCGGCGGACTCGTAGTCAGCCTCGTCGCGAGCGGAGGTGCCGCCGTCGCGGTCCAGGACCATGATCCAGTCCGGGTTGGACTGTGCGATGGCCTCGACGGAGATGTCATCGCCCTGGTGGTTGGACGAACCGTCGTGGTCGTAGGACGGGGTCAGGTCCAGCATGTCGAAGACCGGGCCGACGGAGCGGCCGGTGGACGGTGCGGAGTAGTTGATGTCGCCACCGGAGGTCAGCAGACCCATGACGGTCTCGTCCGAGTTGTAGGCGGCGGCGGCGCGGTCCTTGGCCTCGTCGAAGTTGTCGACGAGAGTCTCAGCCTCGTCCTCCTTCTCGAAGATCTCACCGATCAGGTTGGTGATCTCCTTGAGGGTGTCCTCCAGGGGCTGGTCGTCCTCGCCCTCAGCATCCTGGCCGAAGCTCAGGTCGATGACGGGAACGTCCGGGAGCAGGCTCTTCATCTCGTCGTACTGGCTGGAGTAGCGGTAACCGGTGATGATGAGGTCCGGATCCGAGGCGACGAGCTCCTCGAGGTTCGGCTCGCGGTGCGAACCGGTGTCGTGGATATCCTCATCGTCGTGGTACTTCTCGATGGTGTCCGGGATCAGGGTGACCGGTGCGGAGACCAGGTCGATGTCCCAGTCGGCGAGCACCTGGAAGATGCGGTTGTCGAAGGCCGCGACGCGCTCGGGGTCGGACGGGATTTCGACCTCACCGCGAGCGTCGGTGACGGTACGGGTGTCGCCGTTGTCAGACGAGCTGGAGTCGTCGTCGTCGGACGAGCAGGCGGCAAGTGCTCCCATGGAGAGCACGGCGGTCATGGACACGGCCAGCGCGCGGCTGGACGTGCGGCGGAGGTTGATGCGCATTCGGCGGATTCCCTTTCTTGTCGGCCACACCGCCGGGGTCAACGTCAGAAGGTCCCGGGGGCGTGGCTCGAAGCTAGCTGAGCAAAACTCGTTCAGCGGCAGCGTATCCGAGGTGAACGCGATGCAGCAAAGTGCACCCTAAGCAGAAGAAAGGTTCGGGTGGGTTACCCGCACGGGTGTCGGCGGGATCACCTCCCCGCAGAAAGTATTTATGTCGAGGTCAGCATAGGGATACCGTCGAGGGCAGGTGGGGCTCATGCCAAACGGTATCGGGGGTGAAAATGAGGGGGAGGGCGCGGTGATGAAAACTGCCCTTTGTAGTGCAGGTATGAGCAGTGGCTATGGACACTACAGGCACTACAGTCGCTGTGAATTGGTTCAGCTGACGCGCCGCGTCCTGCTTCCTCTGCCCGCGTCCTATTTAGCGCTGCGGCAGGCCCCAGGCATCGGCGAGGATCTCCATGGCCCTCAGCGAGCCCTCAGTCGACGGCGACTGGATCGCCACCATGAGCTCATCGGCCTGCGCGGTGGCGGTGAAGCCCTCCAGGTATTCGCGCACCTGCTCACCGGTGCCGACAGCGGAGTACTTCAGCATCGACAGGATCTGATCGGCCGCAGGGGAAGACATCAACAGATCCAGGTCCTCCTCGGAGACCTTGCGCCCGCGCAGGGCCATGGTCTCCACGCGGGCCCGGCGGACCTTTTCACTCTGTGCCAGCGCTTCGGACTCGGTGTCGGCGGCGGTCACGTTCACCGCGGCGATCACATAAGGCTCCGGGTGCTCCTTGGAGGGCTGGTAAGTCTGGCGGTAGACCGAGACGGCCTCCTTCAGCGCGTCGGGGGCGAAGTGGGAGGCAAAGGAGTAGGGGATTCCCAGCTGCGCGGCCAACTGCGCGCCGAACAGAGAGGATCCCAGGACGTACACCGGCACATGGGTGTCGGTGCCGGGGATGGCCGTCACGCCCGGCACGCGCGAGCGTCCGGCGAGGTAGCCCTGCAACTCGCGGACGTCGTCGGGGAAGGACTCCGCGGAACGCGGGTCACGGCGCAACGCCATCACGGTGCGCTGGTCGGTACCGGGGGCGCGTCCCACACCCAGGTCGATACGTCCCGGGTAGATCTCCGCCAGGGTGCCGTATTGTTCGGCGATCACCAGGGGGGAGTGGTTCGGCAGCATCACACCACCGGAGCCCAGCCGGATGCTCTCGGTCTTCGCGGCGATGTGGGAGATCAATACCGCCGGCGCGCTGGAGGCGATGGACGACATATTGTGGTGCTCGGAGTACCAGATCCGGGAGTAACCCAGCCGCTCGGCGAGCTGGGCCTGCTCCACGGAACGCTTGAAGGCGTCGCGGGAGGTTTCGCCCTTAAATACGGTGGCGAAGTCGATCAGGGAGAGGGGGACGTGCTTGGCTGTGTTGGACGTGCTGGACGCGTTGTACGTGTTGGTCGTGTCGTCATTGGTTGTCATGTCCACGACCGTACGCCCCGGCTACCGGCTCCGGCGCAACCTGATTCCGATGACGATGGACAGGACGCCGAACAGCAGACCGTAGACGCCGAGCAGCCACGCCAGGGCCACGAGACCACCGGTGGGCTCGGCGAGGGCGACACCGCCGAGCACGACGCCGAAGACGATGTTGAGCAGGCCGGTGGCCAGGCTCCAGCCGCCGGCGCGCGCGGCCGTGCGGGCGATGCCGGTGATGACCAGACCCAGCGCCATGATCCACAGCACCGCCAGGGCGCCGATCACGGCGAAGGCGACGGGGAAGAGCAGGATGGCGACGCCGGCCAGGGCGGTGACCACACCGGAGAACATGGTGAAGCCCCACGCGGCGGCGTGGGAGCGCTGCTGGATGGCCAGGCCCATCGTGCTGAAACCGTCAACCAGTAGCCATAGGCCGATAATCAAGCCCACAACGGTGGCGGTGCCGATGGGGAAGAGGAGCAGCGCCAGACCGATGACGACGCTGAGTCCACCTCTCCACAGCAGCATCCGTCCGCCAGTGTCGCGGAGGTGCCGGCCGAGGTGAGGGCCGGGTACAGCATAAGAACACTCGGAGGTGTCCCCAGGACGGGTAATCATGGCGACCGATCGTAGACCTGTCCGTAGAGACCGCACAACTCCTATGACGGACGCTGTGACAACCCTGGCAACGCCGACGGCGTTTTAGCGGCCTGCGCTGCGCAAACGGAAGGAGAAAATGATCGAGGAGATACCGGTGATGAGGGCAAACACACCGGCGACGACGGCCAGCGTCCACACGTTGTCCGCGGGATTGGTCAGCGACAGCACCAGCAGGGCCATACCGAAGACCACGTTGAGGATGCCGCCGGTGATCGTCCAGCCGCTGCGCAGGGCCCTGGGGACGGTGAGCTGCGAGAACCCGCTGAACACCAGGCCAATGGCCATGAAGATCAGGATGAACATGGAGCTGACCAGCGCGAAGATGCCGGGGATGAACAGGATGGCCACACCGGCGATCACGGTGACAATCCCGGCGGTCAGCGTCCAGCCCCAGGGTGCGTCGGCCTTCTTCAGATCGAAGGCCTCACCGGCGGCGACGAGACCGTCGACGATCATCCAGGCACCGACGAAGATGCTGAGCACGATCGCCGAGCCGAAGGGGAAGAACATCAGCAGCAGGCCGATGATGACGCCGAAGATGCCGCGCCACAGCAGGTACTGGGCGCCGCGTCGGCGAATCTCGCTGAAGATGGGGCCGAGGGTGGGATTAGTAGGCATGGCGTTGGTCATGGCACTGTCGCTTTCCGTCGTGGTCGCGCAGTGGACGCGGCAAGGGAGGTTACCGTGTCAATACTAGCCACGAGTGAAGCAGCGTACCGCTCACCTGTTGGCGTTCCATGCCGCCCATAAATGCGCATAAGGGCCCTTGGCGGCCACGAGGTCGTCGTGGGTGCCGTCCTCCAGTACGCGACCGTGTTCCATGACGACCACCCGGTCGCACACGGCGGCCTGCGACAACCGGTGGGCGATGACCACCCCGGTGCGCCCCTGCAGGGCCACGTCCGCAGCCCGGTCGAGGACGGCGGCCTGCGAGGAGCCGGCCTCGGCGGTGGCCTCGTCGAGGATGACCAGGTCCGGGTCGGCGATAAGCAGCCGGGTCAATGCGAGATGTTGCTCCTGTGCGGCGCTGAGCGGGTGACCCTGCGCGCCGATGGGGGAGTCCAATCCGTCGGGTAACTCCTCCAGTAGTCCGTCGGCGCCGATGCGGTGCAGGGCGTCGAGCAGCGCGGCGTCGTCGCGCCCCGGTGCGGCGAGGGTGAGGTTGTCGCGCAGCGTCCCGGAGAACACATGGGTTTCTTGGCTGACCAGCATGGTGTTCGCCGGGGCGTCGACGGCGCCGGTGGTGGGCACGTGGATACCGGCGATCAGGGCGGCGAGGGTGGTCTTGCCGGCCCCGGAGGTGCCCACCACCGCCACGCGCTGGCCGGCGGGGATGGTCAACGTGAGGTCGTGGAGGACCGGTGCGCCGTCCTGGTAGGCGAAGTCGACGGCGTCGACGCGCACGCCGGACGCTGCGTCCTGCGCGCCCGGAACGTCCTGCGCGCCCGGAACGTCCTGCGTGGTCACGGAATCGGCGAGGTCGGTGACGCCGATGACGCGCGCCAGCGACGCGGCGGCGGCCTGCAGCGAGTCGATCTCCATCATCAGTCCGCGCAGTGGCCCCTGCAGTCGCAGGAAGTACAGCACTGCGGTGGTTGCCGCACCCACGGTCACCAGATCGGCGTCCACCAGCCCGAAGCCGGTGAACAGCACCACGCACATCGCCACGGCGAAGGAGAGGTCGATGCGCCAGGCGAACATGGTCTGCACGGTGCGTGCCCGCAGCGCCCAGGTGGCCACCGCCCACGACGCCATCGCCGTGCGCACCCCATGCCACCCGGACAGCCGGTACGCCAGCACCGTGTCCAGGCCCTTGAGTGCAGAGAGCAGGTGGTGCGCGCGGGTGCCGAAGGCGGCTCGTTCGGCGGCGTACAGCGGCGGGGCCAGACGCACGTACCAGCGCAAAGACAGCCAGTACAGAGGCACGGCGACGAGGAAGACCAGTCCGAAGCGCCAGTCCAATAGGAACAAACCAACCAGGGTCAGCCCGATGGTGAATACCGTGCGCGAGAGCGACGGCAGCACCTGCGACAGGGCCTCGGACACCTGGGCGACGTCGTCGCTGGCCCGGGAGATCAGGTCGCCGGTGCCGGACCGCTCGACCTGTTCCTGCGGCAGGCGCAGCGCGGTGGTCACCAGGCGTTCGCGCAGGGTGGCCAGCAGCCGTTCCAGCACGCGGGAGGCCAGCCACACGCCGAGCACGCTGAGTGCGGAGGCGGCGACGATGGCCACGGCGATCAGGGTGCCGTAGAGCCAGATTGGACGGTGGTCCCCGCCGTCGGAGATGTCATCGACGATGGTGCCGAGCAGTGCGGGGGTCACCAGTTCCAGTGCCGCAGCTGCCGCCGAGATTACCGCGGCGAGGATCAGCAGCCAGCGGCGTGCGGCCAGAGTCTGCCACATTGCCGCGACGCAGCGTCGGCCGGTGGCGACTGGCAGGCGGGTGGGGTTCAGATCGGGGTTCGAATCGGGGTTCGGCTCGCTCACAGTTCCACCACCCGATCGCAGTGCGCCAGCAGGGCGGGGGAGCCGGTGACGACCAGGGTGGTGCGTCCGGCGCGGACGGCCCCGAGGCGTTCGGCGACGGTGTTTTCCGTGACAGCGTCGACCGCGGTGGTCGGGTCGTGCAGGACGAGCACCGGCGGGTCGGCGGCCAGGGCGCGTGCCAGGGCGACGCGTTGGCGTTGCCCACCGGAGAGCCGAGTGCCGCCCTCGCCGACGCGGGTGGCCAGCCCATCCGGCAGCGAGTCGATGATGTCGTCGCAGGACGCCGCGTGCAGCGCGCCGGGAATGCGGGCGGTGGTGGTGGTGCTGCCGCTGGTGCTGTGCGGGTCGAGGTTTTCCTCGATCGTGCCGTCGAACAGGTCGGCGGCATGCGGCGCGGTGAGCACCGTGGTCCGGTAGTCCTCCACGGGCAGCGATGCCGCATCGGTGGTGGTGCTGGTTTCGCCGGTGCCTGGCTGTTCGAGTAGGACGCTGCGCTCGTCGCTGCGCCCGCTACCGTGCGGGGCGCGCCCGTCGGCGAGCAGCGCGACGAGGTCGCGTCCTGCCGTGCCGTCGGCACGCACGCCGAGCAGTTCGCCGGGGGCCGCGCGCAGCACGGTCACCCCGTCGGCGAGCACCGCGATGCCGGACGCACCGGACGCGCCGGACGCTGCGTTCGTGCCGGACGTTGCGTTCGTGCCGGACGCTGTAGCGGCCGTGGCGTCCTGCGCGTGCTCGGTGGGGGTGCGCAGCAGTTCCAGCACGCGCTCGGCGGAGGCCACGCCGGTGGCCCAGATTGCCCCGGAATTGGCCGGCAACATCGTCAAGGGGTTGACCAGGAATTGGGTCACGCCGACGACGGCGACGAGCTCTCCCACGCTGAGGCGTCCGGTGAGGGCGAACCAGGCCGCGCATACCGTCAGCGCGGCGATGAACACGCCGGTGACGGTGTTCATGGAGACCAGGAACAGTGCGCGCGACGTCCTGGCGCGCAATGCCCCGCCCAGCGCGGTGTGGCTGACCTCGGTGTAGCGGGCGGACGCGGCGTCCTCGGCGCGCAGCCCCTTGATCACCCGGTAGCCGGTGATCAGGTCCGTGGCGCGTCCGGTGGCACCGGCGACGAGGGCCTGTTGTTCGCGGCTGCGTCGTTGCAGGGGGCGTCCGGCGGCGGTCATCAACCACAGCATCAACGGGCCGCCGATGAGCACGGCCAGGCCCAGCGGCCAGGAGATCGTGAGCAGGAATACCGCAGAGGCCAGGATCGCGGCGATCTCGCCGACCGGGTAAATGCCCAGTGCCATTGTGCCGGCCAGACGGAAGACGTCACCGGTGGCCACCGACAACATCGCACCGCCAAGGCGGCGGTCCTTCATACCCGCCGGGTCCAGCAGACGGTCGGTGACCTGCATGCGCAGTCGGTGCTGCACGGTCTGCATGCCGAAGAAGCCCAGGCGTCCGCCGAAGCGGAAGGTCAGCGACATCACGATCACGTCGAGCAGTAGAACTGCCGTCCACACCAACAGCTGGGTGAGGTCGCCGGCGGCGATACCGCGGTCGATCGCGACCCCGGCGATGACCGGGAGCGCCGCGGCGGCGATATTCGACAGGATCAGCAGGCCGCCGCCAGGCAGGGTGAATCGCTTGGCGCCGAGGATGACCCGCCAGGTGAAGCGGGCGGGGGAGGGATCGTCGTCGTAGACGATCGGGTCGGCGACGCGGGGACGCTGCGGCGCCTGGAGCACTAGCGGCCAACGGATGCCGAAGGCGTGGCTGCGCAGCGATTCACCGTCGGTCGCGGCCGGCGCGGCCGTCGCGGATCGGGCCATGTGAGGGGGATCTCCTGGTTCTGATGGGGTGATTCTGGGAAATGCTCCCAGATCCTCCGTGCCGGGGAGGTCATGCAGGAAGCAGGTTAGCATGCGGTAACTGAGCGTGACCTCACCTGTGGTCTGTCGTGCCGGTGCTCCAACGCGTAGTGTTTACGACATGGATCTGGTCGAGATGATTGAGTCGCGCCGGAATGACCTTTCTCCCGCGGAGGACAGGGTCGCCGAGTTCATCGCGACGAACCCGCACAGCGTGGGCCACCATTCCGCCTTAAGGCTCGCCGGCGCGGTGGGGGTCAGCGATGCCACCGTGGTGCGCACCGTGCGCAAACTGGGCTTCGCTGGACTCGACGACCTGCGCGAACGCCTCGCCGAGGACCTGTCGCGGCGCGGCAGGATGGGCTCGTCGCTGCGTGACGGGGAGGTGGCTCAGGCCGTCCGACGTCGCGCCGGCGGTGCTGATGCACTGATGGAGCGGGTCGCCGAGGATGATCTCGTCGCCGCCGTGGCGTTGATGGCGGACGCCGGACGGCTCGTGCTCGTCGGGTTCGGGCCGTCGCGCCATATCGCCGAGTACGCCGCGGCGCGGTGCCGCAGGGCGGGTCTACCAGCCGTGGCGATCGGCAGCACCGGAGTGGGTTTCGCCGATGAGCTCGCCACCCTCGCCCCCGGCGATCTGGTGCTGATGCTCGCCTACGACGGCACCTCGGCCGAGGGCGATGTGCTCTTCCACCGGGCTGCTGAACTGGAACTTTCCGTGGTTCAGCTCACCGAGGGGGCGCTGAGCGAGGACCCGCGCGCCACGGTGGCGCTGGGGATAGGACGTGGCGATCCTGAACTCAGTCCCAGCTATGTGCCCACGGTGGCGGTGCTGGAGGTGCTGGTCGTGGCGACGGCGGCGAAGCGTCCGGAACGCAGTGAATACGCCGGGGCGACGGTGGACCGCCTGCGCAGGGCGCTGGACCGGTGATGTGCTCAGTCGCAGGGGATGATCGTGGCGTTGGTGATTTCGACGGGGTTGGCGGGGTCGGCGAGATCGGCGCGCACGACCCCGAACCCGTACAGGCCGGTGGGGGAGCCGTGGGTGAAGCGGACCTCCGCGCCGGGCAGGGGGACGGTCGCGCCGGTGGAGTGGTCGTGCACCGGCAGGTCCAGGACCTCGGCGAGGCGGCCAGCGTCCTCGCGGGGCGCGCTGCTGCGGACGAACAGGCAGGCGATGTCCGGGCCGGTGACGCTGGGCTGCTCGCTGCTCCCGCCCTGAGCCACGCGATACTCGGCGCGCATTCCCGCGATCGTCGACCGCGGCGGATCGTAGCTGACGAAGAAAGGGAACCAGGCTGGGGCGTCAGTAACGAACACCTCGGTGAAGCCGGCGTCCTTGTCTTCCAGACGGATATCGGCGACGTGGACGTCGTGTCCGCTCTCCCGCAGTGAGGCGGCGGTGGCGTGCGCATCCGGCACGTGCACGGCAAAGGCGACCAGGCCCGGGGCGGAGGTGTCGAAAGCCTGGCGCATCAAGGTCATCGATTCGCCGAACGGAGAGTCGGCGACGGCGTTCCAGTCATCGACGACGGCGAGTTCGACGTAGCGTTCATCGTCGATCCCCCAGGCGGCGTTGCGGAACCCGGGCATCGTGAGCGCGGCGTGTGTGGGGAGCCCGACGGCGTCGTAGGCCTTCATCGTGGCATTGAACCCGTCGGGTCCGTCGAGTCCCTTGGTGGCGTGGATGAGGTGGTCGAAGGAGAAGGAGGGTTCGAGGTGGTCACTCATGCGTCGGATACTCGCTTTCCTGCATTGGTGGCGAAAGTGGTGGTGGTGCGATGGCGGAGCGGTGGGCACTGACTGAGGTAAGCCTGGCTACATTCTACGGAGACAGTGCGATGGCGGTGGTGTGGATGGCCGGGGGCTGGGGTGGAAGTGAATTCTCGGTTTTTCGTGACTGACGGCACACGTCCGCTATCCTGTCCCCTGAGGTAGTTATCGTTTCAGAAGAGGCCCAAGTCACATGAGTTCCGTCGCACCTGCCGGGTATGCACCCCGGTCACGTGGTCACCGTGAGGTTGCCACGCGACTTTTTACCTCATCGTTGACGGCGACGTGGTCGGGGTGTCAGCCCCCGTACGTTCCGTCAGGTGAACGGGACTCAGGCCGCCCGACAGTTGCTGCAGGACCGGGAATGCCGGACGCTAAGATCTTCGTGACGGAAGACGGCGACCGCAGGAAAGAACCGTGTGCTGCAGTTCCACAACTCACCAGCGCTATTGACGAGCGAAAGCAGTAGGAGACTACACAATGTCCAACGACGACAAGGCCCAGCCCATCAAGCTGGACCCACAAGTCGCCCAGGCCCCCGGTGCGCCTTCCGTGCCGTCGGCCCCGGCATCGCCCGCCGCTCCGGCTACTCCCGCTGAGCCGGAGACCACTGCTGCGGCTGAGGCGCCGTCCGCCCCTGCAGCGCCCGAGGCCCCTGAGGCCCCTGCTGCGGAGGACGCTTCGGAGGTGACGGAGGCTCCGGCCGCCCCCGGTGCCCCGATGAAGCTCTCCGCGCCGGGTGCTCCGGGTGCTCCGGGTGCGCCTAGTGCTCCTGCTGCTCCGTCGGCCCCGTCGGCCCCGGCTTCTGCTCCCAGTGATCCTTCGGCTCCGGCCGCGCCTGCCGCGCCTGGTGCTCCGGCTGCTCCGTCGGCTCCGGCCGCTCCCGGTGCCCCCGGCGCTCCTGGCGCTCCCGGCGCACCTGCTGCTCCTTCGGCTCCTGGTGCCCCGGGCGCTCCCGGCGCACCTGGTGCTCCCGGTGCCCCGGGCGCTCCCTCAGCACCCGGCGCTCCTGGTGCTCCCGGTGCCCCTGGTGCACCGTCGGCCCCTGGTGCTCCGGGTGCCCCGTCGGCCCCTGGTGCTCCCGGTGCCCCGTCTGCTCCGGCCGCGCCTGGTGCTCCTGGTGCCCCGGCATCCCCGGGTGCTCCCGGCGCTCCGGCAAGCCCCGGTGCCCCTGGTGCTCCGGCGACCCCGGGTGCGGCCGCTGCCAAGCCGAAGGCTGGTGGGACCGCGACCAAGGAGAAGCCGAAGAAGAAGCGCGAGCCGGTCATGATCGGCGAGAAGTCCCTCGGACAGTGGGGCAAGCTCGCCGGCATCGGCCTGGCCGGCGCCGCCGTCCTGGCCGCCGTGGTCATTCTCGGCGCCCGCTGGTTCACCGGGCTCGATGCCGTCTCCAGCTGGATGGTGCGCTACGACGGTGAGTACGACCTGCCCGACTTCGTCGATGACGGATTCCCGGCCTGGGCCCGCTGGAGCCACTTCCTGAACTTCTTCTTCATGGCGATGATCATCCAGTCCGGCCTGCGCGTGCGTCAGCAGCAGAAGCCGCCGGCGGTCTGGCAGCCGAAGAAGGGTGGCAAGAAGATCAGCATCCACCTGTGGCTGCACACCTCCCTCGACGTTCTGTGGATGGTCAACGGACTGGCGTTCATCGTCATGCTGTTCGTCTCCGGCCACTGGGCCAGGATCGTTCCCACCAGCTGGGAGGTCTTCCCCAACGCGCTGTCGTCGATGCTGCAGTACGCCTCGATGCAGTGGCCCGCGGAGAACGGATGGGTCAACTACAACAGCCTGCAGCAGATCATGTACTTCCTGGTCGTGTTCATCGCCGCCCCGCTGGCGATCATCTCCGGTCTGCGTATGAGCGAATGGTGGCCGAAGAACGCCACCAAGCTCAACAAGATCTACCCCGCCCCGGTGGCACGCAAGATCCACTTCCCGACGATGCTCTTCTTCGTCCTGTTCATCGTCGCCCACGTCTTCCTGGTGTTCGCCACCGGCATGACCAAGAACCTGAACCACATGTTCGCCGGCACCCCGGTCGACGGCTGGGGCGGATTCTTCTGGATGCTCGGCGGCGTGCTGCTCACCATCGGCATCCTGTTCGCCACCCGTCCGCTGGTGCTCGCACCGGTCGCCTCGCGCTTCGGACAGGTCAGCGCCCGCTAGTTCGACGGTAGCGCCCACTGGCTCGCCCGGGCGCACACGAAAGCGGGGTCGGTTTCCCGAGAAAGTCAGGGAAACCGACCCCGCTTCGTCACGGGATGGGAGCCTCAGGGCAACCGGTGGGTCCACTCCTCGGTGGAGAACTTCTCCTCGCACCGTGCCCGGGCGACATCAAGGTCAGCCTCGGAGATCGACCCTTCGGTGGCGCCGTACTTGTCCTTGAAGTGTTTGAAGAACACATCCAGGATCTCCGAGCGCGGCATCTGCGTCTGCGAGCGCATCGGGTCGACGCGCTTCACCGCAGAGCGCTGGCCTTTGTCTTTCATCTTCTCCTTGCCGATGCGCAGGACCTCCATCATCTTCTCCGCGTCGATGTCATAGGACATCGTCACGTGATGGACCATCCAGCCGTTGCTGAAACGCTTCTGCGCCGCACCGCCGATCTTGCCCTGCTCCGAGGCGATGTCATTCAACGGCACGTAGCGGGCCCGGATGCCGACCTTCTCCAACGCCTCCATCGTCCACTCGTCGAGGAACGGGTAGGACTGGGCGAAACTAAGCCCGTCCACCAGGGCCTGCGGCACCACCAGGGAGTAGGTCACACAGTTGCCGGGCTCCATGAACATGGCCCCACCGCCGGTGACACGACGCGACACGGTGATCCCGTGACGGGCCGCACCCTCCTGGTTGATCTCATTGGAGTAGGACTGGAAGGAACCGATGACCACCTGCGGGGCATTCCACTCCCACAGCCGCATGAACGGTTTGCGCCGTCCGGCGGCGACCTCGTCGGTGAGCGTCTCATCCAATGCAATGTTCACCATCGGGTCCACACTGGGGCCGTGGATGACATCGAAGTCGAGATCCTCCCAGCTCACCGCATGGCCGAGGGCGCGCCGCACCGCCACGCCGACGCCGTCGGCGGTGATGCCGAACAGGACGTCGTCCTCACGCAGTGACGCCTGGACCCGCTCCGAGATCTGCGCGGCATTCAGATCGGCCGGCGCACCCTCGAGTGCTTCGGTCATTCGGTCGAGGGCCTCGTCCGGCTCGAGGAAGAAGTCACCGGCGATGCGCACGCCCGACAACGTGCCGGGGGAGCCACCCGTGACCTCGAGGTCGACGACGATGAGTTTGCCGCCGAGGACCTTGTATTCTCCGTGCATCTGCTGACACCTTTTCTCCCTGGGATTTTTCCGGGCACCAGCCTACGCGCGGATCCGCCCGGTCAGCCCCGCAGCGCCAGGGCGAAGGGGAGCACCGCACGAGCGCCGGCACGACGCAGCTCACGGCCGGCCATGGTCACCGCCCACCGGGAACCGATCTCGGTGTCGACGAGTAGGACGACCTGGCCGGCGACCGCCTCGGCGGTGGCAGGGTCCACCCGGAAGGCCTCGTGGAGGTTCTGCACCCGGTAGGCGCTGTTGACATCCGGCGAGCCGGGGTCGCGGGTGTAGTCCAGCTGGCCGGCATCGGTCATCCGGCCGATCTGCGCGAGTCCGCGTGCCAGGTCCGCACTCGTCGTTGGACGGGTCACGCTCGGCATGCCGACGACGACCGTGGGACGCTCCTCCCAGTCCCATTCCTTGAGGACAGTGATGCACCAGTCGGCGATGTTCTTCGGCACGGGGGAGTCCTCCGCGCCCTCGGCGAGGAAGCCACGCAGCACCTGACCGGCACCCAGGTCGGTGAACCTGGCGACGGCGCGTCCGGCCGAGACTTTCTCCTCGGCGGGAATCTTCCCCTTCAGCGGCACCCCGATCGTGGCCATGCCCGACGGCCACTGGCCGCGCGGTTCAACCGGCAGGCCGAGTCCGGACAGGATCCGCCGGGCTCCGGAGGCGTTGTCCTCGCTGACCACGCTGTCCCACCACTGCCCGGCGCACACATCGCACCGCCCGCAGTCGTGGGCCTCCGGGTCGTCCAGCGTCTCGGAGAGGAAGCGCATCCGGCACATGGTGCCGGACTCGTACTCCAACATCGCCTCGGCCTCGCGGCGGCGGGCCTGCGCGACCGCGGCGTAGCGCTCGGCGTCGTACGTCCAGGGTGCGCCCGTGGCGACGAAGCCACCCTGCACCCGGTCGACCGCGCCGTCGACCTGCAGGGTCTTGAGCAGGAGATCCAGCCGGGAACGCTTCACCCCGACCATCGGCTCCAGGGCAGGCACGGACAGCGCCGACCCCGAGCCTGCCGCGTCCGACAACGCCGCGAGGACGGCCTGCGCTTCCTGCTCGTCCGGCATTGAGGCGGTGGCGAAGTACTCCCAGATGTTCGGGTCCTCGCCGCCGGGCAACAGCAGGACGTCGGCGTTGTCCGTGGCACGGCCGGCACGTCCGACCTGCTGGTAGTACGCCACCGCGGAGCTCGGGGCGCCCAGGTGCACCACGAAGCCGAGGTCGGGTTTGTCGAACCCCATGCCCAGCGCACTGGTGGCGACCAGCGCCTTGATCTCATTGTCCTTCAACGACTGCTCCAGGCGGGCGCGGTCCTCGGCGTCCGTCCGGCCTGTGTAGGACGCCACGTTCCAGCCCGCCTCGGCCAGTGCGCGGGTCGTGTCCTCTGCCGCCGAGACGGTCAACGCGTAGATGATGCCGGCACCCTGGAAATCCCCGAGATGCTGGGCCAACCAGCCGATACGGTGCTCCGCCGTCGCCGTCGGCGCCACGCCCAGGCGCAGTGAGTCGCGGGACAACGCCCCGCGGACGACCATGGTGTCCTCGCCGAGCTGGGCTGCGACATCGGTGACCACCCGCGAATTCGCCGTCGCCGTGGTTGCCAGCACTGGAAGGTCGGCGGGTAGCCCGTCCAACAAGGACCCGATCCTGCGGTAGTCCGGGCGGAAGTCGTGCCCCCAGTCGGAAATACAGTGCGCCTCGTCCACCACGATCATCCCCACACCCGTGCGCGACGGATCGAGCAGGACGTCCAACACGTTGGTACGGAATTTCGGGTTGGTCAGGCGCTCCGGGGAGATCAGCAGCACGTCCAGCTCACCGGCGGTGAGGCTGTCGAGCACCGCGTCCCACTCCGTGGCGTTCGCCGAGTTGATCGTGGCCGCGTGCACGCCCGCACGCTCGGCGGCAGCGACCTGGTCGCGCATCAACGCCAGCAAGGGGGAGATGATCAACGTGGGGCCACCTGAACTGCCGAAACCTTCGCGGATGAGGCGGGCGGCGACGAAGTACACCGCCGACTTGCCCCAACCGGTGCGCTGCACGACCAGGACGCGTTTGTGGTCATTGACCAGCGCGGCGATGGCGTCGAACTGGCCGTCGCGGAACGCGGCGTCCGGGCGTCCTGTCAGCTCCCGCAGGATCTCGGTGGCGCGGACGAAGAGACGGTCGTCATAGGGGTTGCTCGGCATGGGCCCCACCCTAGAACACGGCACGGACATGAACGTCAGCAATCAACGCCAGCGTTCGAACACCGCCGCCGGCTCAGTTCTCCCGCACCACCACCACACCCAGCGTGACCACGGCAAGGAAGCACACACCGAGCACGGTCGTCACCAGGTAACCCACCACCCACAGGCCGGTGATGTCGTTGGTTCCGGAAGCCACCGCCATCGCCGTGGCGAACCCCGTCAGCCCGGCCAACGCGACGGTGAACGGCCCGGTCCACCGCCATCGCGTCCTCCACGACAACCAGACCAACGCACCGAAGGAGGACGCTGCCGCGCCGACGTACATCAACAATTCCAGATCCCCCGGGAGGCCCAGCGTGAACCACACCAGCCAGAGCACCACACCGGTGACGCCGCCGGCGAGCGCGGCGAGGACGTTCCCCAGCGGGGCGTCCTGCCGCGGTGTCGTCCTGCGCCGTTCGACCAGGTGCACCGCCACCAGCAGTAGCGCGCAGAGCAGGAGCAGCGGGGCACCGGACGTCAGCATGCCGCGACCGATGTCGGCGAGGTCGGCGAGGATGTCCGAGGTGTCCATCCCGCCACTCTAGCGGGTTAACCTCCGGCGTAACTTCGGCGGAATTCGCGTGAAACATGCGAAGAATAGATTCGGACCACATGTCATCGATGAGAAAACGCGCACTCCTGCGCAACCCCGCCCTGCACATCGGCGTCGCTGCCGTCACCGGCATGATCTTCGGCCTGATCGTCGGTGACTGGGCGGCGAACCTGCAGTTCCTTGGTGACATGTTCATCCGGCTGATCCAGATGTCCATCGTGCCGCTGGTCATGGCATCCGTCATTGTGGCAACCGGGTCGATGACCGGCAAAGGCACCGGACGCATGGCGGCGCGCACCTTCGGCTGGATGCTCGCTTTTTCTTTCGTCGCCGCTGTCCTGGCATGGGGACTCGGCACCCTGATCCGTCCCGGCGACGGAATGGTCTTCACCGGCGAACTCGATCCGTCGCTGGAGGAGGGCGCCGAACAGGCCAGTAGCTGGCAGGACACCCTCCTCGGCTTCGTCTCCACCAATATCGTGGAGGCGATGGCGACGGCAGACATGCTGCCGATCATCGTGTTCTCCCTGATCTTCGGCATCGCGCTGAACCGTTACATGGCGCAGACCGGAAACCGCACCCTGATCGGCATCTTCGAAGGCATCCAGGCCGTGGTGCTGACGATGATTCAATACGTGATGTTCATCGCCCCGATCGGTGTGTTCTGCCTGCTAGCGGCGCTGACCGGTGAGCAGGGGGTCTCCGTGATCACCTCGGCAGTGAAGTACCTGGTCGCCACGCTGATCGGCGTGCTGATCCTGATGGTCCTGTTCGTGCTGGTGATCTGGGTGCGGACCAGGCTGAACGTGTGGCTGCTGCCCGGCAAACTCGTGGAGCAGACCGTGGTCGCCGTGACGACCACCAGCTCGGCGGTGACTTTCCCGACCGTGCTGCGCAACACCGTGGAGAAGGTCGGGGTGAGCAAGCGGGTCGCGAACTTCACCCTGTCCATCGGGCTGACGATGGGCTCCTACGGTGCGGTGCTCAACTACATGATCGTGATCTTGTTCCTCGCCCAGGCCGGCGGGGTGGAGCTGAGCTTCGGGCAGATCGTGCTCGGTGTTGCGCTGTCGATCATGTTGAACATGGGCACGATCACCGTGCCAGGCGGCTTCCCGGTGGTCGCGATGTTCCTGGCCGCCTCGCTGGACCTGCCGGTGGAGGCGGTGGGCCTGCTTATCGCGGTGGACTGGTTCACCGGCATCCTGCGCACCTTCCTCAATGTCAACGGCGACACCTTCGTGGCGATGCTCGTCGCGGCCCCCGATGACGAGATCGACCGCGACATCTACTACGGACGTGTGCAGGACGAGGCGGGGGAGGGTGAGCAGGAGGCGGAACAGGAGGGCATGTCAGCTGAGTCATTGCCCAGGGCGAAATCTGGCGATTTTCGTGCATGAGCAATGACTCAGTTGACATCGGACGGTGACATCGGGGGAGTAGAGGTGGCTAGGCTCGGCGATCATGACCGACATGACCGACATGACTGACCCAGGCGAACCGAAGGCACTCATCGGCGGCGTGGGTTGCGTCCACTGGAGCACTCCGCTGGACGTCATCGCGATCCGGTTCCACTGCTGCGGGAGGACCTATCCGTGCCTGCATTGTCACCAGGAGAACGAGGACCATCCCATCGTGGCGTGGCCAGAAGCACTCTTCGATGACGGGGGTGCCGTGTTATGCCGGGTGTGCGGGCACTGGATGACGGTGAACGAGTACCTGGGCTGCGGATCGTCCTGCCCGGCCTGCGCCGCGGCGTTCAACCCCGGGTGCTCCTTGCACGCACACCTGTACTTCGACACCGCGGCACTGTGATAGGGCGTGCGACAGGGGGTGTGCGCTGGGGTATGAGAAAACGTCGGCTATCGGCGGGTACAGTCTGCGGGTGACGGACCGCTGAGCGGTCCCTGACCGACACACCCCGGATCATCACCGGGAAACCTGAACTTTTGGAGAGTCATCGTGCCCCCTACAACGGTCGCCGCGCCCCTGGACCTGCCGTGCGGCACCACGCTGAAGAACCGCCTCGTCAAGGCATCGACGGGTGAGGGACTGGCCACCGCATCGTGGGGCCCGTCCAACCAGCACCTCGACCTGTACCGCCGTTGGGCGGACGGGGGAGCCGGCCTGGTGATCACCGGTGCCGTGATGGTTGATGGCGAGCACCGCGCGGACCCGGACAGCGTGGTCGTCACCGACGACCGGCACCTGGAGAAGCTGCGTGCCTGGGCGACGGCAGGCACGGCGAATGACACGGAACTGTGGATGCAGATCGACCATCCCGGACGGCAGTCGCCGCGCAGCATCAACAAGTTCCCCGTCGCCCCCAGCGCCGTGCCCATGTCCGGGCGCATCGCCCGCTACTTCGGTGAACCGCGTGAGCTCACGGTCTCTGACATCGAGATGCTGGTGTGGCGCTTCGGCTACACCGCCCTGATCGCCCGGGAGACCGGCTTCACCGGCGTGCAGATCCAGGCTGGCCACGGCAACCTGATCAGCGAGTTCCTGTCCCCGGCATCCAACCTGCGTACCGACGAGTACGGCGGTGACCTGGACGGACGTATGCGCGTGCTGCTCGATGTCTACCGCGCGGTGCGTGAGCAGGTCGGCGAGAGCTTCCCGGTGTCGGTGAAGATCAACGCCACCGACGGTATCCCCGGCGGCTTCGCCGAGGACGAGTCCCTCGAGGTCGCTAAGAAGCTCTCCGAGATCGGCGTGGACGTCATCGAGATCTCCGGTGGGACCTACGTCGAACCGCTCATGCAGGGCGATGAGTTCGACGCTACCGGAGCTACCGGGCAGATCTTCTTCGGCGATCACGCCCGTCGTGTCCATGAGGCCATCGATACCCCGGTGATGGTCACGGGCGGATTCCGGTGCGCCGCCGACGTCGAGAAGGGTCTCGATGAGGGCATGGGCGACCTGATCGGCATGGCCCGTCCCATGGTGTTGATCCCGGAACTGGCCAACGAGATCATTGTTCACGGTAACCGCGAGCGGGTGCGTCTGCCCCGCCTCACGACCCACCTGAACTCGCTCGACGACGTGACCGAGTCGCTGGTCGGCACCGCCTGGTACCAGATGCAGATGGACCGTATTACTGACGGACGCTCCATCGGCGGCGACGGGCTGGCCGCCCTGCGGGCCGTCGCGAAGCGCCACGGCATGCGCTCGTTCTTCCCGCGGCGCAAGTAAGGCCGCAGGTAAGAAGGACGGCGAGGACGCGATGGCAGACAGGACGTCGGGACGCACGTACGACGTCGTGCTGCTGGGTGCCACCGGGTTCGCCGGTGGGCTCACCGCCGACTACCTCGCCGCGAACCTGCCCGAGGGCGGACGCCTGGGCCTCGCCGGACGCAACCGCGACCGGCTCGAGGCGGTGCGCGACCGACTCGCCGGCAGCGGCCGGGAGATCGGCCTGCTGCACGCCGACGTCACCGACCCGTCCTCTCTGACCGATGTCGCGCGGTCGACGAAGGTCGTGGTCAGCACCGTGGGGCCCTACCTCGAGTACGGGGCCGCGCTGGTCAGTGCCTGCGCCGAGGCGGGGACGGACTACGTCGACCTGACCGGCGAACCGGAGTTCGTCGACCGGATGTTCCTGGAAAACGACGCCACCGCGCGTGCCACCGGTGCGCGTCTCGTGCATTCCTGCGGTTTCGACTCCGTCCCCCACGACCTGGGGGTGCTCTACACCGTCCGGCAACTGCCGCAGGGGGTCCCGACCGAGGTCCGCGGGGTGGTGCGGACCAATGCGGAGTTCTCCGCCGGCACCCTGCATTCGGCGTTGACGCAGATGTCGCGGCTGCGTCCCATGGCGCAGGCGGCGTCCGAACGTCGGCGCGTGGAGTCCCAGTCGGTGGAGTCCCAGCCGGCGGGGCGCCGGTCCCGGCTGCGGACGGGGCGGCCGCGTCGTGACCGGGTCACGGACACCTGGCTGATCCCGTTGCCCACGATCGACGGTCAGGTCGTCGTCCGATCCGCACGGGCTCGCGAGGAGTACGGGCCGGAGTTCACCTACACCCACAACGCGGGGGCGAAGCGGTTCAGGACGGTCCCCGTGTCGATCCTGGGCTTCGTCCTGGGGGTGGCGGCGATCCAGGTGCCGCGCCTGCGTCGCGCCGTCGCCGGACGCTTCACTGCAGGTGAGGGCCCGTCGCAGGAACGTCGCGACGGTTCCTGGTTTACCGTCGACGTGGTGGGCACCGCCGCTGGACGCACCGTGCACACCCGGGTAAGTGGTGGGGACCCCGGCTACACCGAGACGGCCACGATGCTGGCGGAGTCCGCCCTGTCGTTGGCCTTCGACGACAACCCGGACGTCGCCGGGCAGCAGACCACCGCCGCGGCGATGGGGGACAACCTCATCGACCGGCTCACGGCGGCGGGGATCAGCTTCGAGACGCTTTCCTAGATACTCGGGTTGCCGCCGGCGGGTAGTCTCGGGCCGATGAGCACACCCAGCATCCGGATCACCCTGACCAACGTGATCGTCGACGACACCCGCAAAGCCGAGGCTTTCTACATCGACAAGCTCGGATTCGTGAAGAAGCACGACATCTCGCTCGGTGAGGGGCCGGACGACCGGTGGCTCACCGTGGTCTCCCCGAAGGACCCGGAGGGCACCGAGCTGCTCCTCGAGCCGTCCGGCCACCCGGCCGCGGCACCGTTCAAGGAGGCGCTGTACACCGACGGCGTTCCGTACACGCAGTTCAGCGTGGACGACGTGACTGCCGAGTACGACCGGCTCGTGGCCCTCGGAGTCCGCTTCACCCAGCCGCCCCTGGAGATGGGGGACGTGACCACCGCCGTGCTGGACGACACCTGTGGCAACCTCATCCAACTGGTGCACCAGGGCTAGCAGCGGCCAGCGGCGCGCAGCGGCCCGCTGCGGAAGACAGAAACCCCGCGCCGTCCTGCTTCGTAAAAGAAGCGGGGACGATGCGGGGTGTCTCTTTGGGGTGGCTGACGGGACTCGAACCCGCGACACCCAGGATCACAACCTGGTGCTCTACCAGCTGAACTACAGCCACCATGCATGCACAACGGCAACCAGGCCCGGCGTCGTTGCTGCAGCGGGATTCATACTAGACCACGCTCGGCAAGCGCGCCAAACTGGGTGCACAGAGTCAAACGGGGTGGGCCTCGGTGGCTGCGTCGGAGGCGTTTTTCGCCTCAGCGTTGGTGGGGCCGGGGGAGGGGACGAACAGTGCGCGACGGTAGTAGTCGAGCTCGCGAATGGACTCACGGATGTCCGCCAGCGCGCGGTGCTGCATGCCCTTGGCCGGCTGATTGCTGTAGGCCCGCGGGTACCAGCGGCGGGCGAGCTCCTTGATCGAGGAGACGTCGATCATGCGGTAGTGCAGGAAGCCGTCCAGATCAGGCATGTAGCGGGAGATGAACTTGCGATCGCTGGCGATCGAGTTGCCGGCCAGCGGCGCGGCACCGGCGATGGGCACGTACTTCTTCAGGTACTCCACGACCTGTGCCTCGGCGTCGGCCACGCTGACCGGGCTCTGACGGATCTGTTCGGTCAGCCCGGAATCGCCGTGCATCTTGGTGACGAAGTCGTCCATGCCGGCGAGTTCCTCATCGGTGGCGTGGATGACGATGTCGATGCCCTCGTCCAGTGCGTTCAGCTCGGCGTCGGTGACGACCACGGCGATCTCGACGAGCACGTGGTGGTCCGGGTCGAGCCCGGTCATCTCGCAGTCGGCCCAGACGATCCGGTCATTTTTAGCGATCTGGTTCGGTGTCATTGCGGTCTTGTCCTTTTCCTCTGGCCTTGTTCCTCTGGCCTTGTGTTCTTCTAGTCCTGCGACATGCGCGAGTACGCCGCGCCGAATAGCGGTGCGGTGAGGCGACGGGGCACGTAGGTGGAGACCACGTTCGCGACCTTCGACAGCCCGCCGGGCACCACGCGCAACTTGTTGGCGGCCAGGGCGTCCAGCGTTTCGGTCGCGCAGTCCGGGTACGTCGTCCACACGAAGTCGGGGGTCGCCCGGTCGACGATCGTACGCTCGGCGTCCTCCTTGACCTCCTCGCGCACCGGCCCGGGTGCGAGCAGGGTGCAGCGCACACCGGTCTTCTTCAACTCGTAATGCAACGCCTCGGTGAAGGTGTTGACCATGGCCTTGGTCCCCACGTAGGTGGCGTTGTTGGGGATCGCGGCGTTGCCCGCGACGGACCCGACGTTGATGATGCCGGCGTCCCCGCTGGCCACCATGCGCGGGATGACGGCGGCGGTGAGGTCGAACACCGCGGTGGCGTTGAGCTCGAACTGCACCTTCTCGTAGGACGGCTCGAGCGTGCGGAACTGGCCGAAAGTGGCCACGCCGGCGGAGTTGACGATGATGTTGACGTCGCGTCCGGCGAGCTCTTCAATCAGGACGCCGCGGGCATCGGCGTCGGCGAGGTCGCAGGGGCGGATCTCGACCGCCACGTCCGGACGGGCCGCGGCGAGCTCCTCGCGGATCTGCTCCATCGGCCCGGTCGTGCGTGCGACGAGCAGGAGGTTGTGTCCGCGACGTCCCAGTTCCAGGGCGATCGCCTGCCCGATGCCGGACGAGGCACCGGTGACGACGGCGACACGGTCCGGCCCCGGTGCCGGCAGCGAATGGTGGCGGGGGGAACGACGGAACACGGTGGTGGGACTCCTGAGATGTAGTGGACGGGACGTCATCTCAGGTTACATGGGGGCCATCGTGCGGGCGGGGGCTGGAAATGACGGGGGAAGCGGGGGCTGGACACGGTGTGGGAAACGGGGGTGGCGACTGTGTGGCGGCCGACTCAATTGACTACGGTAGGCGGGTCGCGCACGCGGGTGGGGGTGACGTTTGAGGACGTCACTACCCCCACGATCAACCCCGCCCCGCGTATCATTAGCCGCGGGATACTACCAGGTTTACCCTGTAGCTGACGTTCACTGCCCCAAGAGAGGACACAACATGTCTGCCAAAGCTGGCGAGGACGCTAACCCGTCAGAGCCCGACCAGCCGTCAGGCCCGGTCGCCACCGAGAGCCCTGAACCCACCGAGTCCGCTGAGCCCTCTGGGCCCACCGACTCCACAGAGACCGACTCCCCAGAGACCGAACGCACCTCCAATCGCAAGCGGTTTATCGGCCTGGGCGTCGGTGTCGTCCTGGCCGTCCTTATCTACTTCCTGTTCCCGTCGAACGCCGCCGACGTGGTGAACGAGGCGCATCCCGACAATGAGAACGGCCCGTTCGGGCTGAGTGCCATGGCCATCACCGCCGCGGTGATGGTGCTCATGGGTGCCTGGTGGATGACCGGGGCTCTGCCCCTGGCGGCCACTGCGATGGTCCCTCTCGTGGCATTCCCGATCCTGCAGGTCGCGCCCATGGGTGATGTGTCGGCGCCGTATGCGGATCCGACGATCTTCCTCTTCATGGGCGGGTTCATCCTCGCCCTGGGCATCCAGCGCTGGGGTCTGCATCGCCGACTTGCACTGCTGGTCGTCTACGCGGTGGGCACCAAGCCCAAGCAGCTGGTGCTTGGCTTCATGATCGCCACCGGTTTCATGTCCATGTGGGTCTCGAACACAGCGACTGCCGTGGTCATGCTTCCTATCGGTGTGTCCGTGCTGGCGCTGACCGCCGACCGTGTCGGTGGTTGGGATCACCAGAAGAAGTTCGCCACGGCCCTGATGCTGGCGATCGCCTACTCTGCCTCCATTGGTTCGCTGGGTACCTTGATTGGTACTCCGCCGAACGCCTTCATGGCGGCGTACATGAACTCCACGCACGGTATCGAGATCGGTTTCGGACGCTGGATGATGGTCGGACTTCCCCTGGCCATCGTGTTCATCGTCCTGGCGTGGCTGGTCTTGATCACCGTGTTCAAGCCCGAGATGAAGGAGATCCCCGGCGGCAAGGAACTGATCCGCAAGGAGATCGACGACATGGGCAAGATCACGCGCCCCGAGGTCGTCGCCGGCATCATCTTCCTGTGCACCGCCGTCGCCTGGATCGTGATTCCGCTGCTCGCCGAGTACGTGGAGTGGTGGTCCATCTCCATCGCCGACGCTGCGATCGCCATGACCGCCGCCGTGGTGATGTTCATCGTCCCGGTCAACGGTCGCGGTACCCGCGTCATGGACTGGGAGCACGCCAAGGCGCTGCCGTGGGACGTCCTGATTCTCTTCGGTGGTGGCCTGTCGCTATCGTCGATGGTCACCGCGTCCGGCCTGTCACTGTGGATCGGTGAGATGGTCAAGGGCCTCGAGGTGCTGCCGATCGTGCTCCTGGTCGCCGCCATCGCCTTCGTCGTCCTGGCGCTGACAGAGTTCACCTCGAATACGGCCACCGCCGCCACGTTCATCCCGATCATGGGCGGCGTCGCTGTCGGCATCGGCCTGACCGGCGACGGCATGATCAATGTCCTGATCCTCGTGATTCCCACGGCGCTGGCCGCCACCTGTGCGTTCATGCTGCCGGTGGCCACGCCGCCGAACGCGATCGCCTACGGTTCCGGTTACGTCAAGGCCGGCGACATGCTCAAGGGCGGTATCTGGCTCAATGTCGTCGCCGTCTTCCTCATCACAATTACCGTGTTTGCCCTGGCTGTTCCGGTATTCGGGTTGACGTTCGGCTGACCGAATCCCCCACGCGGGTCGTTTCCCTGTGGGGGTCGCTGCATAGTAGCGTCAGGCAGTGAATGCCAGGCTATGCAGAAAGTGAGCGGATCACAGTGCCCTCCGACGAAGTTTCTCCGTCCTCGGAAGGGCAGAGCTCGCCAGATGGCCGCGCCCGCGCGGCGGCAACCGCCGTGCAGGACGCAGCGAGCGCCGCGTCCGGCACCGCCGGAGCGTCCGGCACGCTCGGTGCGTCCGGCGGGGGAGGACGCATCGGCCGGGTCGGCTGGGTGGACGCGGCCAAGGGCCTGTGCATCCTGCTGGTCGTGAGCGGCCACGCGATCATCACCCTGAATAACAACGGCTACGATACCGGTGCCTGGGAACACATCAACATGTTGATCGGCCCGGTGCGTATGCCGCTGTTCTTCCTGTTGTCCGGCCTTTTTGCGGCGAAGGCGTTGTCGGAGAGCTGGCGGAAGTTCGCCGATCGCCGAGTGTGGATCATGGTCTGGCTGTTCGTCCTCTGGGTGCCGATCCGTGCAGTTTGGCTGTCGCTGATCCCCGACACCAACGTGGGGCACAGCGGGGACATTCCCGCCCCGCGGGCAGCGGACCCGGAGAACTGGCTGCCGATGCTGGAGGGCATCGGGCGCTCCGTGCTGGGGCCGCCGTCCTACCTGTGGTTCCTGTACGCGTTGGCGCTGTTCGCGGTGCTGTCGAAGCTCACGCGCAAGGTTCCGCCGCTGATTCAGATCGCGGTGGCGGGTGCGGTGAGCATGCTCAGCCCCATGGCGGAATTCGGCTGGCCGTGGAATGACATCCTCCACACTTACGTCTTTTACCTGGTGGGGATGTACGCAGCACCGTGGATCCACCGCATGGCGCAGATGCGCTCGTTGTGGATTATCGGGGGATGCACCGCCCTCTACGCCGCGGTGGCCCTGTGGGTAGACGCCACCAATGATCACTTCCTCATCGGACTCAATGGGCCGCTGAAGGTCTTCCTGGCCTCGGTGGGGATCATCGCGGTGATCAGCGCGTTCTCTTATATGGAGTCGTGGCGGATCACCGTGCCGTTCAGCAAGGTCGGCTCGCGGACGCTGCCGGTGTTCCTGATGCACATCATGGTGCTGGCCACGGTCATTTTCGTGTTCAACCTGCTGCTTCCGGCGGATCCGGGGCTTCCGTTGCAGCCGTTGATCCTCGGGGTTATCGCGGTGGTGTTGAGCTTGGCGCTGCACAAGGTGTTGATGTCGTGCGGGTTCGCGTGGCTGTTCCGTCGCCCGCAGTGGTTGCGCAGGGGACACCTTTCCGCGACATAAGACCTGTTAGTATCTTCATGGAATCAACCCTGACTTTTCCTGAGGATCTTTATGCCCCGCAATGCTCGAACGCGCGTGGCCGCCGCAGCAGTGGCCGCCGTCCTGCCCCTGTCCGTCCTTGGTGCGTCCCCCGCGGTCGCGGACGAGTCTAGCGCTTCGGGGCAGACGTCCGCCGTCCCGAACTCGACGTTCAGCGGCACCGCGGACATCGTCACCCGTTTCGATTCGCGCTCGGAAGCGGAGGGCGACGGTTACGTCGAGGAGTCGAAGGCCGGCTGGCGCGACTACGTCTACGACGCCGACGGCGGGGCGAGGTTCGAGCGCATGGAGGAGCTCAAGGTCACCTCCAAGGCGATGGGCGGCCGGGAGATTCCGGTGGTGACCATCAAGGCGAAGAGCGAGAATGCGCCCACGGTCTACCTGCTCAACGGTGCCGACGGTGGCGAGGGCGCGGCGAACTGGCTGAAGCAGACCACCGCCGTGGACTTCTACGGCAAGCGCACCAGCGATGTGAACGTGGTGATCCCGATGGCCGGGCGCATGTCGTACTACACCGACTGGCAGCAGTCGACCGACACGCTGGACACCGACGGCAACGGTAAAGGCAGCACGCAGATGTGGGAGACGTTCTTGACCCAGGAGCTCCCCGGGCCGATCGAGTCGCACCTGGAGGCCAACGACAAGCGGGCGATCATCGGCATGTCCATGACCGGCTCGACCTCGTTGGTGTACGCGCAGAAGTACCCGGGTTTCTACGACGCGGTCGGCGCCTACTCCGGCTGTGCGGCGACGTCCGGACGATTCTCCGCGGCCACGCAGCTGATCCTGGACCGCGGGAATGCCTCGTTCGAGCAGATGTGGGGCGACCCGAACGGTACCGTCGCCCGCGAGAACGACGCCCTGGTCAACGCCGACAAACTGGCCGATCAGCACAACATCTACGTCTCCTCGGGCACGGGGCTGCTCGGTGAGCACGACGTGACGTCCGGCGACGTCCTCAACGGCAACGGGATCGGCATGATCGTGCCGATGACCGAGGGTTTTGCCATCGAGGCGGGTAGCAACGTGTGCACCCAACTGCTGAAGTCGACGACCGACCAGGCCGGCATCACCGAGGAGTCCAACAACCTCGTCTACAACCTGCACTCCACGGGCACGCACCAGTGGGCCTACTGGCAGGACGACATGTTCGAGTCCTGGCCGGTCATCGCCGAGGGCCTCGGCTTCAACGAGGACGATGCCCGCACGCAGACCGAGCAGGCCAAGGCCGACTACCTGGAGGCCAACCCGGGCTTGGGTGCGGAAGGCTCCACGCCGACCTCGTCGCTGCAGTAGAGCGTCGAGGGTGGGGGAGGGTCACACGGTCAGTGTGACCCTGTCCAGCGCTCGCTTCCTGCACAGTTCGCATTCGCGCTGCTGCACGACCGTGAACGTCGGCGTCGCCTCCTCCTGGATGGTCTCCCATTGTCCCCAGACGTGGCGGCAATCGTCGAGCTGCTTCGTAGCAGCCCGTTGGACGGCCCGGCGTTTTCTTCCGAACCCCTCGATCGTTCCGTTCGACTTCTCCTCCATTGAGAGGACGAGCCACATCGTCAACCAGGTGACGAGAGCGGCGATCAGCGCTGAGAGGAACATGCAGGTCAGGATCATGGTCGTGGCCTTCCGGGCAGTGCGGCAGGATTCACCCTCGTGGTGGCGTGCATGTCGGACCTCTCCTCTGGTTGCATCGGTAAAACAATCATAGGGGAGGGGGCGGACATGAACGCGGCGCGCGCCGGAACCGTTGGCCTGCGTATCGAACGCTACGTTCGACTGCTTAGCCGAGAAGGTACATCAGGCCGCCCTGTCCGGTCTTCTCGAAATGGACATTGGCCGGTGACCGTTCCGACATCCCTGGCGCTGGGCCGCCTGGCCGGCACTGCACCGGGCACACGGCGGTCCGGCACGTCAATCCGTGGGGAGTGCCCTGCCCGGTCCGGCAATAAAAGGCTCAAGAACCCGCTTTTCAGATCCGCGCGGGTCGCACGAACTGTCACAACGCATCTCGGTCGTACTATGCCCAGCTGCGAGGTGAGGGTAAGCGGCACAACGTAAGCGGTGTTGTGCCTGGCCAGGCCTCGGTGCAACGTCCTGCTTGTGATGCTGACCCGAGGTGAGTTCTTCCGGGAGCAGCCACCGCGACCAATAGCGGAGTCTGCAGCAGCCAAGATCCCGAGAATCGAGTCCCTGCCGCCGAGGCCTTAGGTGGTGCACCCCAGCATTCGGGCGCACCGTCAACGTCCGTATGTTCAAAGCGTCGCCATCGGCAATCAGTCACACAAGGTAGAGAGATTTCGGTTGAAGAGTTGGCAACCTACATAGGGCCCCGACATCACCGTCGGGGCTGGGCGAAATAGGGGTGATTGTGAGAATGACGAATCATGCTCGTGTTACCGCGTAGTAGGTAATAGAAGCTATTCTCGAGCCTGCAAGACGTAGTACTTACACCGTTGCTTATAGCGATTAATGTCTTCCGAAGTTACGGAGTCTCGCTTTCTGGAATTGCAGGAATAGTGTGCCGCCTGCACATTTCCGAACCAATGATGTCCGCCTTTTTTGAGGGGGACGATGTGGTCGATCGTGCCAGCCATTCGTTCAGGGTGACGGAGGTAAGGATCTATATTTTCACCGCAGATTCCGCATTTGAAGTTATCATTCTTCAGGACGGTTGTGGTGTCCACATTTCCAAGCCAGAGATTCATCTCAATGGCTCTCCTGGTCCTTTGAGATGCATCTGGTACTGGCTGTTCTGAATTCAGTAAGAGTACCGCTAGTTGTTCCCATTCGTCGCGCGCAATCAATCCCCGCTCGATCGCCGACCATCTAGTACTGTCAATGTAGCTAGATTCCCTTGGGTCGATCGGCTCGATTCGCTGGCCTGAACCCTCGAATTCTCCTTTTGTGATATCGCCGACGTTTATTATAGGACGGCTATTATCCATTATATCTTTGTGTTTACGTAGGTACATTAGTATAATGATAAAGATTATTATCAGTACCGGGGAGACATAGAAGCCCACTTCGCGACCCTCTAGGTTCGCCCACCATTCGCCGACCTCGCCTGAAGAAAGATATAGGTTTATCATGGCTGTGCTCCGCACTGTAAGCTCGCTGCTATATAATGTCTGAAATCATGTGTTACTGCGGCGTCGCTGCTGGGCCGCGGAACAATACGGTAAATATACACTAGGAATCTTTGCTTCCGCAGGGGTTTTTATCCTCTACATTCGGTCCATTATTGCGGCACATGCGAACCTAGTGGCCCTTTTCGTGCGACTTGTACGAGAGAGCCACCCGCAGCGCACGATCCCCATTGACCGGCTCAGTGGCACAGACGCCGATAATGCCTTCGCAAGCAGGTCGGCGTCTCCGGAGAGTGACGGGGCCAGTCAGTCATCGTGGAGCTCCCGCGGGAGATCCGGTGGCATACGTGGGTTGGCTGTCGCCGCCTGCTCCACCGCATCCCGAGACGCCAGCGGGTAGGTCGGCATCGCCTTGTAGCCCCGATGCCGCGCCGTGGTGATCGAGGCTATACTGAACGATTCACGACCAGGCAGGGCGAACTTCCGACCCTTCTCGACGTATCAAGTCGCCGGGGCCGGTCCCGGCGCTGTCGGAATGGCCCTTTCTGCCCCTTCGCCGGCAAGAAGTTGTCATCCCAGGCATTGATTGCGGAGAACTGTGCCGGTTCGTTGACGAGGTGAATCCGCCACCAACCCAGGTTAAGTTACCGGTGACCGCTAAGATCTGCGGTGATCAGCGGGTTCAAGTTCACGGCCTTCTTCCCGGCGATCTTCGCGTTGCCGCCCCTGTTCCTTCTGCCAACGCGCCCAGGGCGTTCCTGATCTTAAGCTCGTCGAGCGGCTCCAGCCCGTAGGCGCTGAGGGGGTCGAGTCCATAGGAGGTGCACATAAGCCGAGTGCAGCCCGTGGACGAGTATCCGGATAGAGGCTGACCCGCGAGGAGTCGGGGCTGCTCAACTCAATGGGGCAGGCCGCTGGGGGATGCGTTTGTCGACAGTACGGCCTGTTCAGGACGCGCTTATCCGGTCTTTCGTCAACTAAGGGTCATCATCGGAGGCACGCACCCACTTGGCTACCTCGGTCTGTGACCGTTCCATCACCTGTACCCCGAAGCGCATGTTCGACTCACTGGAGCAAGCCCGCAATGCTGCCGCGGAATTCATCGCCGAAGAGCACCTCGATGAGGCCATGAAAGTCCTCCGTCCTGGGATCGGACTGCGCCCGGCGGAACGGGATAGTTCGTCGGCGGTTGGGGGTAGCCGGCTGGGCGGAGAACCTGCCCTTCCTGCGGGAATTGAATGGCCACGGCCAGAATCAGGCGCACTGCCCTACGCGTTCATTTGTCAAATCGACTGCGCGGAGGCACATGCTCTGGGAGAGTTGGCCGCTGATCTCCCCGTCAGCGGACGCATTCTCGTTTTTTACGACGTGGAACTCGGTGAGGATGGGGACGCGGCCCGTGCGTCGCACGTCCTGTGGGACGACACTTCTGCCGACCAGTTGCGTACGGCGACAATGCCGGACGATCTGGCCGAGGCTGCGGAACACGGCACCGGCGGAAGCGGCGGATACCCAGCGGACTGCTACCATTCCCCGGCTCGTCCGATGACGCTGTTCCGTGGTGTGACTCCTCCCGGTCAGGATGATCCAGTGCTGGACGCTTTCATGGAGAGCCCCGTCAGTGATGGATGGGAGGACGAGTTCGGTGAGTTCGCGGGAGAATGCGGCGTGTTCATCACTCCGGAATGGCGCCACCACCAGGTCCTCGGTGCCCCTCAGCCGGAACAGTACGATCCCCGGATAGTCATGGATCTGCAACCTGATGACGAGGTGTCCCACTGGCGGTTACTCCTCCAGCTCAGCCTGTCAAACTGGCAGGCGGAGGAATTCGGCGAAGGGTCCGTGTACTTCCTCATCCGATATGACGATCTCGCACACCGCAGGTTTGACCGGGTGCAGGCGGTCTACCAACAGACGTAGCTCCTCTTTCTCCTATGGCAGGCTTACGAATCGCCGTCGGGAGTCCGCCATTTCGAGATTCTGGAATCAGGAGGATTGGGCAGGCGACCGAGTTGTTAATGTTGTGCGTAAGACGTCGTCCGCCAATGAACTTTCCTAATCCCGCCATGTTTCATAGATGCGTCTACGAGACCCTAGTGGTGCCTGTACCTTCGCGACTGATGATGAACGCGCTGGTCGTTCCCTTGACCCTGCAGGTCAATCCCTCGTACTCGGACTCGCAAAGGAAGTTCTCGGTCGCCCCGGCTGTTCCATAGTCGATTACCTGTGCAGACACGCCCTGGCGCTCCAACTCGCGAAACGCTCCAGCGTCGCCGGTCCGATTGATTCTCGGGATCCTCTCAGTGGTGCTGAATAGTACGGAACGAACACCGGTGTCAGACTCCTCGATATCGCATCGCAATTCATCCTGCTCAGGCATCATGATCGAGCATTTGATGTTCCTCGAAGGTGTCGTGAAGACTATGTAGTCGGAGACGCCGAGATGTCCGACGGTTGTGATGGGGACCTCGCTAGCGGTGGTGCTGGCCTCGTTCTCGCCCTGGTCGCTTTGGTCGTCGGCGTCGCCCGCGGGCTCCCGACCCTCAAGAGTGGGGTTTGGGCCTGCTTCGTCGGCTTCGGCGTCGGCTGCGGCGCTGTCCCCGGTCGGCGCGGAGGTGATTTCGGAGGTAGTCAACGGTGCCGGGTCTGCATCGGCATCGGTGTCTCCGTCGTCAGTACACGCGGTCAGGGTGATCGCCATGACACCAGCAGCAAGCGTCGATGTAATTCGGCGCAAGGTCTTCATGATGTCACCAGTTCCAGTTTCCGCCGTCGCCGCCCGTAACGGGGTACAGGCCCGTGGGATCGTCGACGAAGCCCACGAGGTAGGAACCGTCGGGCAGCCGGAGATTACCCAAGCTGATCGTATTCGGCTGGCCACGGTGGCCTTCGAGACCCTGGCCGGGGGCCAGCCAGCCGCAGTCGCCGGTCGCGGTGCCGGCGTGGACGAGGCCCAGGTCGATGATCGCGTCACGGTTCTGGCTGTACGTGCAGGTCGCGGCTGAGGCGGTGCCGGATGCGGCCACGGAGAGACCGCCAACGGTCAAGGCCGCCAGGCCAACAGAGGCGAGTTTCTTGGTAATAGACATGCTGAGCTCCTATTTTGCGGTAGATGAAACGTCGTCTGAGAAAGCACTATATGTCGATGTGCTTTCCTTGCGTAGTGCCACGGGGAATTTTCCCCGCGAGACCATGTAATGCCGGATCGTAGCAGGTAGGAGCGACTATCTACCTCCTTTTGGGGGTGCAATTAGGCCGGTAATGGTACGTTAATCTCGGTTACTAAGGGTGAAAATCTTATGTGGATGAGATTAGTCGGGGGACAATCGCCGGCCCGCGGGGAATAGGTCAGTGGACGCGATAGTCCTATAGGTGTGGGGGTGATGGCACCGGGCCGCACGCACGCCGTCGCGCGGCTGTGGCGGACCTCGTCCGGGAGGATGCTCGGTTGTCCTGAATGTGTGCGGCGGGGTGGACCCGTCAAGCGACTCCAAGCTGTCTTCCAAACTGAAGTAAAGGCATCCCGAGCAAAAAGAAAAACCGCCCACCCCACGTCAGTGCAGGTGAGCGGCCTATTTCGTGCCCCCGGCAGGATTCGAACCCGCGACCGACCGGGTAGAAACCGGTTGCTCTCATCCACTGAGCTACGGAGGCTTGCGCTAGTCATCGTAGTGCACAGCGGCAGCGGGGCGCGGAATCGGGGTACAGGGGTCTCGGCTAGTAACGTTCAGTGCATGTCCGACGCGGCCACCGCCACCGAATCAGTCAGCGGATCCTCCACAGGGGATCCGCAAAGTCCGTCCCGCCCCTCCCGTCCTGCCGGACGGATCGGCTCGCCAGTCGCCATCTACGTCATCGCCGCCGTCATGGCCGGGCTCGTCGCCGCCGTCATCGGCGACGCGTTCCTCGGCCAGTCGCGCGCGGCGCTCGGCATCAGCGACCCCGGACCCGTCACGTCCTGGGGCGTGCCCTGGGTGCGGGGGACGGGCACCGTCCTGGCGTGCCTCGGCATCGGCTCCTTCCTCATGAGCGCCTTCGGCGCGCAACCGGGGAAGGACGGCTACCTCGGCCTCGACGGCTACCGGGCGTCGCGCACGGCGACGTGGGCGATGGCCGGCTGGGCGTTGTGCGCCCTCCTGCTGGTCCCGCTGTACCTGTCGGACCTCTCCGGCCAGCCGCTGAAGGATACGCTGCAGCCCGACATGTGGGGCGTCGCCATCGCGCAGGTGTCGACGGCCAAGGCGATGCTCTGGATCGCCGGTATCGCCGGCGCGGTCGCCGTCCTGTCGCTGCTGACCAGGCGGTGGATCTGGCAGCCGGTGTTCTTCGTTCTCTCCGTGGCGTCGTTGATCCCTATCGCCCTTGAGGGGCACTCGGCCGCCGGCGGCAACCACGACTACGGCGTGAACTCGCTGCTGTGGCACATCATCTTGTCCGCGATTTGGATCGGCGGGCTGATGGCCCTGGTCGCCCACGCCGCACGGCGTGGACCCTTCCTCGCCGAGATCACCCGCCGCTACAGCTTCGTGGCGTTGTGCGCGATCATCGGCATCGCGGCGTCCGGCCTGATCAACGCGGGTATCCGCCTGTCATTCTCCGAGTGGTTTACCACCGACTACGGCCGCGTGATCGTGGCGAAGGCCGTGCTCACGCTCATCCTCGCTTTCCTCGGCTTCGCCCACCGGCGCTGGACGGTGCCGCAGCTCGAGGCGGACGAAGCGTCCGGCGCGAAGGCCACCGCCTGGTGGCGGCGCCCGTTCGTGCGTCTGGCGCTGGTGGAGATCTTCGTCATGGCCGCCACCGTCGGCGTCGCGTTGTCGCTGACCCGTATTGCGCCGCCTGTCGAGGCCGTCGCCGACATCACCCCGGCCGAACTGATCATGGGCTTCGACGTCTCCGAACCCTTCAGCCTGGTCGCGGTGCTCACCAACTGGCGCTTCGACCTGGTCTTCGGCACCGTCGCCCTGCTGCTGCAGGCCGTCTACATGTGGGCGTGGATTACGGTGCGTCGCCGCGGCGTGGAGTGGAAGACCAGTCGGCTGGTGTGGTGGACGCTCGGCAACCTCGTGCTGATCTTCGTCACCTGCTCCGGACTCGGCATGTACTCCATGGCGATGTTCGCCCCGCACATGCTGCAGCACATGGCGCTGACCATGCTGATCCCGGTGTTCTGGGTGCTCGGCGGTCCGATGACGCTCCTGCTGCGCGCTTTCCGGCCCGCCGGACGCAACGGCCTGCAGGGCCCCCGCGAATGGCTCGTGGTCTTCATCAACAACCCCGTCTCGCGGTTCCTGACGAACCCGATCGTGGCGTCCTTCCAGTTCGTGGTCGGTTTCTACGCGCTGTATCTGTCGGACCTCTTCAGCGATCTGGCGTCCGATCACGCCGGGCACCTGTTCATGATGACCCACTTCCTGATCTCCGGGTACCTCTTCTACTGGGTTGTCATCGGTGTGGACGCCGCGCCGCGCCAGCTCAGCCCGTTCATGAAACTGCTGATGACGCTGGCGTCGATGGCCTTCCACGCCTGGTTCGGCATCGCGATGATGCAGATGGCGCAGCCGCTGGCGGAGACCTACTACCTGTCGCTTCAACTGCCCTTCGACGTGGATCTCATGGAGCAGCAGCACACCGGCGGCGCGATCGCCTGGGGCCTCAGCGAGCTCCCGCTGTTGCTGGTCAGTACGGCGCATGCGGTGCAGTGGCTGCGCCAGGACCGTAAGGAGGCCGCCCGGTACGACCGCAAGGCCGAGCGCGACAACGACGCCGACCTGGACGCCTACAACTCCATGCTCGCTGGCCTCACGGAAGGACGCGACGACGCCGCGGACGCCTACTACCGCACCGAGTACCACGGCGAGGAAGTGCAAGGCTACGTGCACTCCGAGAAGGTCAAGCGCGAACAGCGCCACCGCGGGACCGGCGGACCCGGCGGTCCCAGCGACCCCACTCGGTCGTAGCAGGTCACAGCGCTTGCAGGGAGGCTGTGGACAACTTCCGTCCGAAAACGTCCGGCTTGTCCACAGGCGGCGGGCGGGCCGTTGACCCGGCGTGGGGACGCTGTGGATGATGGTCCAACCGGGGAAACGAGGTGGGGGACGGCTCCACCGACCACCGGGAGGCGGCCGGGGGCCGCCGCATAACCCGGGGGAAACCGGGGGAGGAGCGTGCCGGAGATGGCGCTACAGCAGATGTCCGTGACCATGACAGGCTTCGCCGCGACGCACCCGCAGCGGCACAACAACGTCAACAGGCTCGTCACCTTCCGCATGGCGTCCACGCCGAGCTGGAACGACAACGGGGAATGGAAGGACTCCGGCACCCTGTTCATCGACGTGCAGTGCTGGGGACGTCTCGGCCAGAACGTGCTGCAGAGCGTGGTGAAGGGCGCGCCGCTGGTCATCACCGGCCGGATGACGTCCTACACCTACGCCCCGGAGAACGCCCGCACGAACACCGAGGGCAAGGAGATTCTCCATACCCTCTGGCGCGTCTCCGCCTCGAACATCGGTCTCGACCTGAGCCATTCGCCATCGACCTGGTCGCGCCTCGACCGCGTCAAGGAACCACAGACGCAGGACGCACCGGCGGATGCGGCGGCATCGGCGTCGGCATCGACGTCGCCGTCGGAGAGCCTCGGCGGCTACTCGGCCGTCGGCACGTCCGGCGCCTCCAGTACATCCGGTACGTCCGGCACGTCCGGTACTGACGGGGACGCGGGCACCGACGCTGACGCGGCACCGGTCGATGACTTCGTCGCCGCCGCCGGCGACGCCGAGCCTGCCTTCTGACCGTTCGGGGACGGGCGGTCTGAAGGTCGAGGAGGTGGGGAACATCAAGTTCATGAGGACGAGCGAACTGCGTCGGACCATGACAGCGAAGAGGATCCGGGCGGCAGTCCGGAAAGGGGACCTCTTCCGCCTCGCCCAGGGGATCTATTGCGACGAGGAGCCGGACGACCGGACGGCCCTTGCCGCGCTCCATGAAATCCGCGGACTGGTGTACACGGGGAGCACGGCGATGAGCCTGTACCTTGACCTACCCATCCGGTGGCCCGTGGAAGCACGGTGCGCAGGTCAGGCTCGTCGTTCAGATCTCTACTCACTTCGCCGTGGCGTACCGGAGCGGATCCGGAAGGCAGGCGGAATCGCGCTGGTCAGCCCGTTGCAGGCTGCGCTCGATGCCGAGCTTCCGGACGCCGACCTCCGTGACTTCCTCGCGGATGCCTATCACAGTATCGGCGCGGAGAACGCCCTGGAACAGGACCTTTCGGCACTGGTTAAGGGGAGGAAACAGGCGCTGGTGTTGCTCGAGGGGGCGCCGATCGGTGCGATGAGCAAATTGGAGCGTCGGGCCTTCGAGATCGTGAGTGAGGCGTTGGCGGACCTCCCCGTCACCGTATTGGTTAACCGGATGGTCGGGAACTACTGCTACGACCTGGTCATCCCGGAGGCGCAAGTCGCCGTCGAGATCGACAGTTTCAGGTATCACGCGGCGGAGGGGGAAGGAGTCACGTTGGGGAGCTTCGTCAAGGAGCGGTGGAAGGACAATGAGATCTCCCACCACGGTTGGGTGCTGCAGCACTACACCGACGCCTGCATACGACGAGCTGCCGAACGCGTCGCCCGAGACATCAGGCGAGCCGTGCTTCCCCGGATCAACCGGCAGGCCCCGGCGATTCCCGAGAGTGACGAGGACGCCGTCATGCGGTGGCACCCGGCGGTGGGGTCCACCCGCGGGTACGCGGCAGGATAGTTCGCAGCAAGCAGCAAGGGGTACCAAGTTGGACCTGGGAGCGTTGAGTTGACCAACTCAACGCTCCCAGGTCCAACTTGGTACCCCGTCTGTGTCTGAGTCTCTGCGTGAGCCTTTCCCAGAACACCGGCGCCCGCTGAGGCAGGGGAGGGGGTATACGCATCTTCGGGGAAGCGTGGCGTGGTGGGGTAGGCTCGTCCAACGTATATGCAAGGGCTTCGACGCGCAGGCGCACGTAGCCAGGTAAACCGGAGGGAACACATTGGCCGAGTTCATCTACACGATGAAGAACGTACGCAAGGCTCACGGCGAGAAGGTCGTCCTCGACAACGTCACCATGAGCTTCTACCCGGGGGCGAAGATCGGTGTCGTCGGACCCAACGGCGCCGGTAAGTCCTCGCTGCTCAAGATCATGGCCGGCATCGACCAGCCGTCCAACGGTGAGGCGTTCATCGACCCGGGTGCCACCGTCGGCATCCTGCTGCAGGAGCCGCCGCTGAACGAGGAGAAGACCGTCCGCGGCAACGTGGAGGAGGGTCTCGGCGAGATCTTCGAGGTCAAGACTCGTTACGAGGCCATCGCCGAGGAGATGGCCACGAACTACACCGATGAGCTCATGGAGGAGATGACCGAACTCCAGGAGAAGATCGACGCGGCCGACGCCTGGGAGCTCGACTCCAAGATCGAGCAGGCGATGGATGCCCTGCGCTGCCCGTCGCCCGAGGAGATGGTGACCCACCTCTCCGGTGGTGAGCGTCGTCGCGTGGCCATGGCGAAGCTGCTGCTCAGCGAGCCGGACCTGCTGCTGCTGGATGAGCCGACCAACCACCTGGACGCCGAGAGCGTGCTGTGGCTGGAGAACCACCTGGCCAACTACAAGGGTGCGGTCCTGGCCGTCACTCACGACCGCTACTTCCTGGACCATGTCGCGCAGTGGATCTGCGAGGTCGACCGCGGCAAGCTCTTCCCCTACGAGGGCAACTACTCCACCTACCTGGAGACCAAGGCCGAGCGTCTCGAGGTCGCGGGCAAGAAGGACCAGAAGCTGCAGAAGCGCCTCAAGGAGGAGCTGGCGTGGGTCCGCTCCGGGGCGAAGGCACGTCAGGCCAAGAACAAGGCCCGTCTGCAGCGCTACGAGGAGATGGCGGCGGAGGCCGAGCAGTACAAGAAGCTCGACTTCGAGGAGATCCAGATCCCGACCCCGCCGCGCCTGGGCAACCAGGTCGTGGACGTGAAGAACCTGACCAAGGGTTTCGACGGTCGCACGCTGATCAAGGACCTGTCCTTCACCCTGCCGCGTAACGGCATCGTCGGCGTGATCGGCCCGAACGGTGTGGGTAAGTCCACGCTGTTCAAGACCATCGTGGGTCTGGAGCAGCCGGACGCCGGCGAGGTGCAGGTCGGCAAGACCGTGGAACTGAGTTACGTCGACCAGAACCGTGAGAACATCGACCCGGAGAAGACCGTCTGGCAGATCGTCTCCGAGGGGCTGGACTACATCATCGTCGGCCAGAACGAGATGCCCTCGCGTGCCTACCTGTCGGCCTTCGGATTCAAGGGCGGCGACCAGCAGAAGCCGGCGAAGGTGCTCTCCGGTGGTGAGCGCAACCGTCTGAACCTGGCGCTCACGCTGAAGATCGGCGGCAACCTGATCCTGTTGGATGAGCCGACAAATGACCTGGACGTCGAGACCCTGAGCTCGCTGGAGAACGCCCTGCAGAAGTTCCCGGGCTGTGCCGTGGTCATTTCCCACGACCGTTGGTTCCTGGACCGTACCTGCACCCACATCCTCGCGTGGGAGGGTAACTTCGCCGAGGGCCAGTGGTTCTGGTTCGAGGGTAACTTCGAGGATTACGAGAAGAACAAGGTCGAGCGCCTCGGTGCGGATGCGGCCCGGCCCACCCGGGTAACACATCGTCGGCTTTCCCGATAGAATCCTCTACGAGACAAAACAGGACTACTGCGGTTCCCGCTTCTCGGGCGGACCGTTCAGGCGGGGCCTCAGCGTCACATGCTGAGGCCTCGCCCTCGTAAGGAGAAGACTTCGATGCCTTTCGTTGACCACGAGGCCACCGGTGCCCGCTACCACAGCACACGGGTGAACCTCCGATGGTCGGACTTCGACCAGTTCCAGCACGTCAACAATGCGGCGTATTTGGAGTTCTCGCAGGACGCGCGGATCGATTTCGTGCGCGACGTCCTCACGGAGATCGACATGTCGATCCCGGCGTTCGTTGTCCGGTGGGCGTCGGTGGACTACCAGAAGTCGGTGTCGTCCAGCGAGGTTGCGGTGGCGGTGGAGTCGTTCATCTTCCAGGTGGGCGTGAAGTCGTTCAAGATGCGCCAGTACATCCGTAATGCCCAGCATCGCCTCGTGGCGGTGGTGGACACGGTCAACGTGGGCGTGGACCCGATCTCGGGGAAGTCCCGGGAGTGGACGGAGCACGACCTGAAGGTCATCGACACCTTCCTCATCCCGTTGAACGAGGAGGAAGCCGCGGTCGACGGCACCCGCGACGGCGGCACCGTGGTTGGTGGCCGCCGGACGTAGCGCGGTGGGCCGGGGGTTACCCTGGCAGTCATGGTGCTCAACTTCCCCGGCTCCGCGCAGGACGCCCAGCTCACCCTGACCCTCACCCGCCCGGCGGACGTGCAGGCCGCCGCGCTGCGCCGCACGGCGGCCGTGGCGTCCCGCGTGTTGCGCATGGACACCGGCGCGATGGCGCGGGTGGTGCAGGTCGGCGACGAGATGTCGGACGTGATCTTCTCCACGCCGTTGGGGTGCATCGTCGCCGAGCGGATCCACGCGGTGCCCTCGGTGCCGGACGCGGTGGTGCTGGCTGAGCCGGTGCCGCGGCTGCTCGCCGGGGCGGTGGAGAGTCCCACGCGCGGGACGGTGAGCCTCGGCGGGGTGGTGTCGTTGCTGTGGACGGGGACCGCGCCGCCGGCGACGGGTTTCCGGTTGATTGATACGGTCCCGGCCGCCGATGTGCGCTCCCTGTTCGAGGGCATGCAGCGCGAGGCGGACGAGCATTCCGGGCCGGCAGGGTTGCCGCCGTCGCTGCTGGACCAGCCGTTGTTGAGCCTGACTAGCGATGCAGGTGCCGTGGAAATCGCCGGACGCGTCGTCGCCGCCTTAGGGGCACTGGGTCTGGTGGTGGAGCCGCGGCGCGACGACCTGCGCGCCCACGACCTGATCCGGGTGAGTGCGACGGGGTCGTGGATCCGTATCGACGCGCTGTTCGGCACCGCCTACGTGCCGCGCCCGGGCGGGCTGGCGCGCATCCCGTCGCCGCGCTAGCGGCGTCCTACCGCTTGTCTCTTAAAGCTTGTTGACGAGCATGTCCGCCACGCGGACCATGTGCTCCCACATCGCCGCGCGCGGGGCCTCGGGGAGGTCCTCGTCGCTGACGGTGTCCAGGGCCTTGCCCATCATCAGAAGCCAGCGCTCGCGGGCGGCGGCGTCGATGGGGAAGTGCATGTGGCGCATGCGCAGGCGCGGGTGGCCGCGCTGCTCGGTGAACGTCTGCGGCCCGCCCCAGTACTGCACGAGGAACCAGCGCAAGCGGTCCTCGGCACCGGCGAGGTCATCGGCGGGGTACATGGGCCCGAGGATGTCGTCGTCGGGGATCTGCCGGTAGAACTCGTGCACGATCCGGCGGAAGATCTCCTCGCCGCCGACGGCCTCGTAGAAGCTGCTGGGTTGAGTCATCAGCGTTCGATCAGCGTGCGTCGAAGGCCCGGGCCGTGGCGGCGCGGTCGGCGCGCGACAGGCCCTCGGACAGGACGCGGCGCAGGCCGGCGGGGGTGGACTCGTCGGCGGCGGTGGAGCGCAGGTCGTCGGCGACGTCCTCGTAGCCGGCCCAGGAGGGGAACAGCCCGTCGAGGGTGCGCAGCGCCATCTCGGACGAGAGGTTCTCCCACATCTCCACGGCACGCTGCACGTACTCCGGGCCGAAGGGGGAGAGCAGCTCGCCCTGGCCGACGTGGGTCAGACCGGCCATCATGAAGCGCAGTTCCAGGTTGCCGAGTTCGCTGCCGTTGAGGGTGATGGCGTTCCAGGCGTTGCGCTTGACCTCGATGTCGGGGCGGGCGATGCGCGCCTTCATGGCGTTCATGCGTCCGGACGACGACAGGTCGGCCTGCTCCTCGTCCTCGATGAGTTCGGCGGCGTCCTCGTCGGGCAGCACGTCGACGGCGCCGACGAGGGCGGTGATCAGGCGCCAGCGCAGGTCCTGGTCCACGGTGAAGCCGGGCAGCAGGTCGGTGGCGGAGACGTCGCCGATGCCGAGCAGCCCGGAGATCCAGACGGTCGACTCGGCGTCCTGCGCGGCGTTGGCGTAGGCGCGCACGAACGCCAGGCGTGCCTGGCCCTCGGTGCGTTCCGCGCCGGCGCGCAGTCCGGCGAGCAGCTGGGCGCGTCCTTCAGGACGCCACGACGGTGCCGTGTAGTTCTCGACGGCACCGATGGCCTGGGCGAGGATCTGCTCGAGCACGCCGAGCTGGGTCTCGGCCCAGGCACCGCGCACGACGAGGGCAACGAAGTCGCGGGCACGCATCTGGGCGTTGCGCGTCATCTGCCACGCCGCCGACCAGATCAGCGAGCGGGCCATCGGGTCGGCGATGCCGGCGATGTGCTCCACGGCGGTGGCCAGGGAGTCCTCGTCGAGGGCGAGGAAACCGTAGGCGAGGTCGTCGTCGTTGACGAGCACCAGGTCGGCCTTCTTCTCGCCGACGAGCTCGGGGACATCGGTGGACGCCCCGGCGACGTCGGTCTCCACGCGGCGGCGCAGGACGACCGAATCGTCCTGCAGGTCGTAGAGCCCCACCGCGAGGCGGTGGGTGCGGGTCTCGCCGTCGCCCGGGGCGGCGCCGGACTGGGTCACGGCGAAGGAGGAGTAGGCGCCGTCGGTGACGGCAGTCTCGGTGCCGAGGGTGTTGATGCCGGTGGTCTTGAGCCACTGGTCGGCCCAGTCGGACAGGTCGCGTCCGGAGGCCTTCTCCAGCGCGCCGAGCAGGTCGTCGAAGGTGGCGTTGCCGAAGGCGTGGTTGACGAAGTGCGCGCGGATGCCGGCGAAGAACGGCTCCAGGCCCACGTAGGCGGCGAGCTGCTTGAGCAGGGAGGCGCCCTTGGCGTAGGTGATGCCGTCGAAGTTGGCGTCGACCTCGACCAGGTCGTTGGCCCCGGAGAACACCGGGTGGGTCGAGGGAAGCTGGTCCTGCGCGTAGGCCCAGGACTTCTCCTTGTTCGCGAAGGTCACCCAGGCGGTGTCGTAGGACGTGGCGTGGGTCTGCGCCATTGCCGAGGACCAGGTGGCGAAGGACTCGTTGAGCCACAGGTCGTCCCACCAGCGCATGGTCACCAGGTCGCCGAACCACATGTGGGCGAGCTCGTGCAGGATCGTGTCCGCCCGACGCTCGTACTCGTAGTGGCTCGCCGCGGAGCGGAAGACGTACTCGTCGCGGATGGTCACGCAGCCGGCGTTCTCCATCGCGCCCATGTTGTACTCGGGGCAGAAGATCTGGTCGTACTTGTGGAACGGGTAGGCCACGCCGAAGTTCGCCGCGTAGTAGTCGAAGCCGGACTTGGTGACGTCGAACAGGACGTCGGCGTCGAGGTACTCGGCCAGCGACTGGCGCACGAACAGGCCCAGCGGCACGGTGATCTCGCCCTCGGGCACCAGGCGGGTGTCGGTGACTCCCTCAACCTCGGCGGTGGGGGTCAGTGACCCCGTCCACGAGTCGGTGACGTGGTACCAGGGGCCCACGCAGAAGGCGATGAGGTAGGTCGACAGCGGGTAGTCCACCACCGCGCGGTGGGAGGTCTCCCCGGTCTTCTCGCCGCCGGTGGTGGTGGTCTCCACGGAATTGTTGGTGACCACGGTCCACGTGGTCGGCGTGTGCACGGTGACCTCGTAGGTGGCCTTGATGTCCGGCTGGTCGAAGCAGGCGAAGACGCGCTTGGCGTCCGCCGCCTCGAACTGGGTGTACATGTACACCTCGCCGTCCGCCGGGTCGAGGAAACGGTGCAGCCCCTCGCCGGTGGTGGAGTACAAGGACTCCGCGACGATGGTCAGCTCGTGACGCCCCGCGCTCAGGTCGGTGAGCTGCAGGCCACGGGCCTCGTCGTAACGACCCTCCCCGTCCCCGGGCAGGGCCAGGGGCAGGATGTCGGTACCGTCCAGGTCGACGGTGGTGACCTCGTCGGCGCGCAGATCAATGAAGGTGGACCCAGCCGAAGTGGCGGTGAAGGTCACGGTGGTCACCGACGAGAACGTCTTGTGGTCCATGTCCCCGCCCTCGGTGAGGTCGAGGTCGATGGCGTAGTGGACGTCCGTGATCAGGTCCGACCGCTCGGCAGCCTCGGATCGGGTCAGGTTGGTTGAACTCATAAGGGACCACGATAGTCGGCGTGGACCGTCCTGTCTGGACGTGGGTCGGTTCGGGGGCGCGTATTCCGCGTATTCTCTGTGGGGCGATCAACGACATGCATGCCACACAAGGAGTTGCACACATGAGCACCAGCACCACACCGGTCACCCTGTACTTCGACGCGACCTGTCCCTTCGCCTGGGTGACCAGCCGGTGGATCAAGGAGGTCGAGGCGGTGCGCGACATCGACGTGACCTTCGCCCCGATGAGCCTGGCCGTGCTGAACGAGGGTAAGGACATTCCGGACGCCTACGCCGAGCGCATGACCGCGGCGTGGGGCCCCGCGCTCGTCGCGGCGGCCGTCTACACCCGCGAGCCGGAGAAGGTCGACGCACTCTACACCGCCCTGGGCACCCGCATTCACGACCAAGGGCAGGGAGGACGCACCGGCGACGGTGCCTACGACGACCTCATCGCCGAGGTCCTGGAGGAGGTCGGCCTGTCGGCCGATTACGCCGATGCCGCGCATTCGCGCGGCGACTCGCCGGACGCCTGGGAGCCGACGTTGCGCAGCTACCAGTCGACGGCGATCGCCAAGGTCGGCGACGACGTGGGCACGCCCGTCGTCGAGCTGGACGGACGGGCGTTCTTCGGCCCGGTGCTCACCCGGGTGCCGCGCTCGGAGGAGGCGGGGAAGATCTTCGACGCCGCGGTGACCCTGGGTAGCTACGAGCACTTCTTCGAGCTGAAGAAGTCCCGCACCGAGGACCCCAGCGCGGAATAAGTCGCCAGGGGGCCTGTTCTCAGGTACCCCCGGGGGTGGGGTGGTCTGGGGAACGTGTAGTGGTTAGCGTTCCTTGTGGATAGTATCTGCCGTATCGGCAGTTCACGGCGCGCCGCGGTGTCGTCCGGTGCCGAGTAGCTCTCCTCGTCCTTTCCGCACCACCACATACAAGGGGTAAGAACACCATGGGTTCACTTTCAGACTTCACCGACATCATCAGCGAGGTCCTGCAGATCACCCTCGGCCTGATCCGAGGCGATCTCACCGTGCTGAGCACCGAGGGCTCCCTCGAGGGTGTCTTCGACACCAGCAGCGAGTGGGACCTGACCGGGTCGCTGTCCGACATCACCGGCTCGCTGGCCGAGGGTGACGGCATCTCCGGTTCCCTGGGCGACGGCGCAGAGGGCTAGATCATGCCTACCGATGTCGGGTCCATCTGGGAGTTCATTCAGCTCATCACCGGAATCCTCGGCGGGGACAACTCCGTGCTGAGTACGGACGGCTCGTTGGCCGGTGACGAGACCGCCGGCGAGATCGGCGGCAGCCTCGTCGGCTCCATCGTCGGTTCGCTCGGTATCGAGGACGCGCTGCCGGAAAACTTGCCGCAACTGGTCGGTTCCCTGGGCGGGGAAGCCACTGACTGAGTGACATTTCCCCACCCCTCGCCGTAGCGCCATAGGGGAGGGGCCAAGATCGAGCGTGGGATGGCTGAATCATCGGGTTCAGCCATCCCACGCTCGATTTTGGCCCTTTGGCACACCTCGGGGAAGGGGGCGGTGCATTTCGGGGTGTAACTACCGGTGTTGTCCACTGTTCGGCCCCGCGGTCGGATAAGCTCAGGGCCATGCGTATTTACCTCGGTGCTGACCATGCCGGATTCGAGATGAAGAATGTCATCGCGGACCACCTCAAGGAGGAGGGGCACACCGTCATCGACTGTGGCGCCCATACCTTCGACCCTGAGGATGACTACCCCGCGTTCTGCATCGAAGCCGCGCGCAAGACCGTCGACGACAAGGGCTCCCTGGGCATCGTGCTCGGCGGCTCGGGCAATGGCGAGCAGATCGCCGCCAACAAGGTCGTCGGCGCCCGCTGTGCCCTGGCCTGGTCGGTGGAGACCGCCAAACTGGCTCGCGAGCACAACAACGCTCAGCTGATCGGTATCGGCGGGCGGATGCACTCCGAGGAGGAGATCCTCGACATCGTCGACGCCTTCATCTCTGAGTCCTGGTCGGGTGTGGACCGCCACCAGCGTCGTATCGAGATCCTCGACGCCTACGAGCAGACCGGGCAGACCCCGGGGATCCCGGACGCCAAGTAGTTAGAAGTCAGGACGGCGTCCGGCCGTCCTGTGTCTGATTCGGGGTCTTGCCCTCCTGGGCCCGGCGCTGGCGCCCGGCAGTCCAGTCTTTGACCTCCTGGGAGTCCCAGAGCGTCAGGCCGTGGTGTTTGGTGGCGGGCTCGGGGGCCCGGCCGCGACCCGCGTAGCTGGTGAAGGTGCCGCGGGACGTCCCGGCGTAGTCGGCGCACTCTGAGGCCGTCCACAGCTCGCGACCGCTGTCCGCGTCGATGATGGTGGGCTTCATGGACGCTTACGGTACTTTTCCTTTCACAATTGTGTGGCCTCAACGCCATTTCCGACCACCCATGTCGGGCAAAGGCGCTGTTGAGGTCATTCTTGCCTTGGGGGCGGCGGGCGACGGGGGTAACCGCAAGGCGGAACTTTAGTTATCCACACATGATCGTCCGCGGTAGGCGGGGTGATGAACCTCTCCGTGCAGGGTTGCGCGTACCGGCATAGTGTCGGAGAGGTAGTCAACGACAAATCTCATGTACAGGAGTGGCCCACATGGCTCGCAATTATGCCGAACAGCTCGTCGCAGCCCTGGAGGCTCAGGGCGTTCGTAGAATCTTCGGTCTCGTCGGAGACAGTCTCAACCCGGTGGTGGACGCGGTCAAGCGCAGCAGCATCGAGTGGTTCCACGTGCGCAATGAGGAGGCCGCCGCCTTCGCCGCGGGTGCGGAGTCCGAGGTCACCGGCAACCTCGCCGTCTGCGCCGGCTCCTGCGGTCCCGGCAATACCCACCTGGTGCAGGGGCTCTACGACTCGCACCGCAACGGCGCGAAGGTGCTGGCCATCGCCAGCCACATCCCCTCGCAGTTCATCGGGTCGCACTACTTCCAGGAGACCCACCCGGAGGCGCTCTTCGCCGAGTGCTCCGGCTACTGCGAGATGGTGAACTCCGCAGCGCAGGGTGCCACGATCCTGCACCACGCCCTCCAGTCGACGATGGCGGGCAACGGTGTCTCCGTCCTGGTCCTGCCGGGCGACATCGCCAGCGATGAGGCGGTGGACTCCCCGCAGCTGGAGTCGGCGATCGCCTCGGAGCGTCCTGCCGTGCACCCGGCCAAGAGCGAGCTCGTCGCACTCGCCGCGGCGATCAACAAGGCCGAGAAGATCACGATCTTCGGCGGCGCGGGTTGCAAGGATGCCCGCGAGGAGGTCTTCGCCCTGGCGGAGAAGATCAAGGCCCCGGTCGGCCACGCCTATGGCGGCAAGGAGTACCTGCACTACGACAACCCCTACGACGTGGGCATGTCGGGCCTGCTGGGCTACGGTGCCTGCTCGGAGGCCTTCGACGAGGCTGATCTGCTGATCCTGCTGGGCACGGACTTCCCGTACACGGAGTTCCTCCCGCGCGACACCGACACCGCGCAGGTCGACATCAAGGGCCGCAACATCGGACGCCGCACCACGGTGAAGTACCCGGTCACCGGTGACGTCGCCGCGACGATCGACGACCTGCTGCCGTTGCTCGACGCGAAGGACGACTCGTCCTTCCTGTCGTCGATGCTCGCTGCGCAGGAGAAGAACCTGCGCCACGTCATCGACGCCTACACGAAGAACATCGAGAAGCACGTCCCGCTGCACCCGGAGTACGTCTCCTACGTGCTCGACGAACTCGCCGACGACGACGCGGTCTTCACCGCCGACACCGGCATGTGCAATGTGTGGCACGCCCGCTATGTGACGCCGACCGCCAACCGCAAGCTGCTGGCGTCCTTCCGGCACGGGACGATGGCCAACGCCCTGCCGCAGGCTATCGGTGCCGCCGAAGCCGTGGAGGGCAAGCGTCAGGTTGTGGCGATGTGCGGCGACGGTGGCCTGGGCATGCTCATGGGTGAGTTGCTGACCCTGAAGCTGCACCAGGTGCCGCTCAAGGCGATCGTGTACAACAACTCCACCCTGGGCATGGTGAAGTTGGAGATGCTGGTGGCCGGCATGCCCGACTTCGGCACCGACCACGAGAAGGTCAACTACGCCGACATTGCCGAGGCGTGCGGTATCAAGTCCTTCCGCATCGAGGATCCGAAGGACGTCCGCCCGGTGCTCGCCGAGGCGCTCGCCTACGACGGCCCGGTGGTCGTCGACGTGGTCACCGACCCGAATGCGCTGTCCATCCCGCCGGAGATCTCCCTGGAGCAGGTCGCCGGGTTCGCCCGCGCGGCCACCCGCACGGTGCTCGAGGGCGGCGTGGGCAAGATGTTCACCATGGCGAAGTCGAACCTGCGCAACGTTCCGCGCCCGTCCGGCTTCAAGGGCCTGTAGGACGCTGTAGGACCCTGTAGGACGCAGTCAGCGCCCTCCGACGGTGGTCGGAGGGCGCTTTCGTGTGCATTCAGCTTGTTGCGCAGTGCCTCAGTACTGGCATAGAAATACCGAGGCCATTCCGGCGGCCCGGCAGACGTCCGAATCAGGCGTTACGTGCAGCGCGGGCACGGTTCTCAGCAAGGAGGGCGTGCACATCCTCATCCGTCATCCCGCCGGGGCGACGATTCAGGATGCGTTCAGCGGAAATCTGCATGTCCTCAGTGCTCAGGATGCGACCCTCCAACACTGAGGAGTGCACCGCGCGCACCACGCGCTTGGTATCGGCCTCACTCATGCCGGTGAACACCGTGGGGAACGCTTTACGGTAACCGTCAACGCCCTTCAACGTGTTGAAGTCAATCATGATCTCGACCTTCCTCCTTGATTGCGTACCCCTCCATTCGGCCGAGTCCATTCTACCAAGGATCCGCATGATGTGGAAGGATAAAACCGTCCACTACCTGCAAGTTCTTCCCACGTGACGGCCGGATTTCACGGTATCGCTGTCTGTCAGATCACCGGTATCAGCTATCGGCAGCTCGACTACTGGACGCGCACCGGACTGGAGACTACGTCGATCGCCAGTGCCTCCGGCTCTGGGTCCCGCCGCCAGCGCCGGATCTGGTCGTTGAGGTAGCCCGGGGAGATGTTCACAGCCGGGTCTGCACTCGGTGTGCGGAGCGGGGTGATTCACACACAGCCTGACAAAGAGGGGTGGGGCTGCATTCAAGGCTGGTGGTGGCTGGCGATGGACACCGCGTAGGCGGTCGTACTCCACGGATGGCCGCTTCGCCGGTGAGCATCCGTGCGGCTAGGACCATTCCCTGTCATGTATGGCAGCGATGACGGAAGCCGTCGTGGGGTGAGGCCACTCTGTGTAATCTACTTAGGCTAGTCACGCCTCATTTCTGACGTCCCAGGAGAAACAATGCCGGAACTACCTAGTTCGCAAACCGACTACCGATGTCGCGCTTCCAGAAACCCCAGGTCACGCGGTGCGAGCATCGTCGCAGCAGCATGTGCCGCAATGGCTCTGCTGGCTGGGTGTTCCAGCGGATCGGGAGACGCAGGGGATGCCGACAGTCCCTCCGACGGTACGGGGGCGTTCCCGGTAGAGATCGACCATGAATTTGGCTCCAGCACCATCGAGGCCGAGCCAGAACGGGTTGTCGCACTAGGAGTGACCGATGCCGACATCGTCCTGGCCCTGGGCGACGTGCCCGTAGCCAACGCCGGCTACACGTTCCTTGAAGGCGGGCTGGGTCCCTGGACTGATGACCTCGTCGAGGGGCACGAGATCAGCTACATCGAGTCCGATTCGGAGCCGAACCTCGAGCAGATCGCTGAGCTCGAGCCTGACCTGATCCTCGGGGTATCTGCAGGTTTCGACGGGGAGGTTTATGAGCAGCTGTCTCAGATCGCCCCGGTGGTAGCACGCCCCGCCGGCACGGCAGCTTATTCCGTGCCCCGCGAGACGGCTACCGAGCTCGTCGCGAAGTCTATAGGTCGCGAGGAGGAGGGTAAGAAGCTAAACGATGAGATTGAGGAGTTGTTGACCTCCGTCCGCGAGGAACACCCCGAATTTGAAGGGAAGACCGGGACCTCGATCCTGCCCTACGATGGCAAGTACGGTGCTTTTCTGCCCGGCGATGCTCGCGGCCAGTTCCTAGAGTCACTCGGCTTAACGCTGCCGGAGACGATTCGATCACAAGACGCAGGTGACAGTTTCTTCGTCGAGATCGCCCCAGAGAACATCGGCCAAGTCGACAGCGACCTGCTGCTGGTGCTCAGCGACGACGAGAACTTCGATCTCACTAGAGAGAATCCCTTGGCGAACAACCTCAGTGTTGTCAGAGACGACGCGGTGGTTGTCGCCACCATGGATGAACGCGGTGCAATTACCTACAACTCCGTCCTCTCCATTCCTTACGCCGTCGAGAAGCTGGTTCCCCGACTGGCGGACGCACTCACGTAGGGTCACTGCGCCCGTGGGGTCCGGGGACGCGTGTCCCCACGGTCGGCGCAATCTCTGCATTTCGGCCCGATTACTGCCAACGATCGGTCCGGAATGCAGAGATTGCGCCGGGCGGCAGAGGTGCTAGAGCCAACAGAGCCACCAGAGCCACCAGAGGTGCCAGGGGGCAGGGGGCACGTCCGAAGCGGACATGCGTCCTGACCACCACCCCGGAACAGTGGACCTGCAAGACGCGAAGAACCCCCTCCGACGCTGGTCGGAGGGGGTTTCTCTATGGAGGGAATGACGGGAATCGAACCCGCGTCTTCAGCTTGGAAGGCTGAGGTATTAGCCACTATACGACATTCCCGCTGTTGCGCTGACGACGATACACCACGGTAGCGACGAGCGGAAAACCGGCAGGCCCGGCGGTGGACGGAAGCCGCGCCGGCGCCACACGCACACCCCACGCCCCGTAACTGTGCCCCACTGTTGGCCGCGTTCTGCGCAACCCCGTAACATCGGCGCAAGCGCGTCTCCCCGGTGACTGCCCAGCAGTCGAGGCGAACGTGCGGACGGGATATGGCGCAGTTTGGTAGCGCACTCGCTTTGGGAGCGAGGGGTCGTGGGTTCAAATCCCGCTATCCCGACGGGAACGGATCGGAAGTCGGCTAGGTGCGACCCCGCTGACAACCGCCGTCGGCAACACGATAAAATCGTCAACGACCATTACCGGTGGCAGCCTCCGGCCGTCCTCGCCCTCCCTGTGGTCCGTCGTCAGGCGGGCCGGATACAGGTGGGGTGGTGGGACCCGGAGGTGACGCGGACGGAACGATCCCGTGGCCCACCGGCCGCAAGTACACAGACCAAGAACACACAGGAGTGTGCATCCGTGAAGAGCTCCGTTGAACAGCTGAGTGCCACCCGCGCCAAGCTCACCGTCGAGGTTCCCTTCGAGGAACTGAAGCCTGAGTTCGACAGCGCCTACAAGTCCCTCGCCCAGCAGGTCAGCCTGCCCGGTTTCCGCAAGGGCAAGGTGCCGGCGAAGATCCTCGAGGCCCGTCTGGGCCGCGGGTCGATCCTCAATGAGGTTCTCAACGAGATGCTGCCGAGCCGCTACAGCCAGGCCGTCGAGGAGAACGACGTCAAGGCCCTCGGCCAGCCCGAGATCGACATCGCCGAGCTCGAGGACAACGACCACGTCACCTTCACCGCCGAGGTCGACGTCCGCCCCGAGATCGAGGTGCCGGACTTCGCCGACCTCTCCGTCGAGGTTGACGCGCTCGAGGCCGACGAAGAGTCCGTCGAGTCCGAGCTGACCAACCTGCGCGCCCGCTTCGGCACCCTCAAGGCCGTCGAGCGCGCCGTGCAGGACGGCGACTTCGTCTCCATCGACCTCGACGCCAGCGTCGACGGCGAGACCGTCGACGAGGCGTCCTCCGAGGGCCTGTCCTACGAGGTCGGCACCGCCTCCCTCGTCGAGGGCCTGGACGCCGCCCTGACCGGCCTCTCCGAGGGCGAGTCCAAGGAGTTCACCACCACGCTGGTTGCCGGCGAGCACGCTGACAGCGAGGCTCAGGCCACCGTGACCGTCAAGTCGGTCAAGGAGCGCGAGCTCCCGGAGCTGGACGACGACTTCGCCCAGCTGGCTTCCGAGTTCGACACCCTCGATGAGCTGAAGGACTCCCTGAAGTCCCAGGTCGAGGAGCAGCTCAAGGGCCAGCAGGCCGCCGCAATCCGCGACAAGGTCCTGGAGGCCGCCCTCGAGAAGACCGAGGTCGCCCTGCCGGAGTCCGTCGTCAAGGAGCAGGTCGACGGTCAGATCCAGCAGCTGGTGAGCCAGTTCGGTGGTGACGAGGCTGTCTTCGAGCAGATGCTCGCCGCTCAGGACATCACCCGCGAGAAGTTCGAGGAGGACGCCCGCGAGGGTGCCGAGGACTCCGTGCGGACCCAGCTGTTCCTGGACGCCCTGGCTGACATCGAGAAGCCGGAGGTCTCCCAGCAGGAGCTCACCGACCACATTCTGTTCACGGCACAGCGCTACGGCATGGACCCGAACCAGTTCGTGATGCAGCTGCAGCAGTCCGGCCAGATCGCGAACCTGTTCGCCGATGTGCGCCGCGGCAAGGCTCTGGCCATCAACATCTGCAAGGTCACCGTCGCCGACGACAAGGGCACCTCCATCGACCCGAAGGACTACTTCGGTGAGGAGGCTGACCTCAACGAGTCGGCCGACGCCGAGGCTGAGGTCGTCGAGGCTGAGACCGAGGAGAAGTCCGACAACTGAGTCGGTCCCACCTCGGGAAATGAACCGCCGCACTGCTGACCTCCGGGTCGGCGGGGCGGCGGTTTTTCGTGCCACAGCACCCCGACCGTGCGCTGTCAGCGAACAGGGCCCCAGAGAGGGGCGTAGCACCATGCTGTTGACTAGTCTGGTGCACAGTCCAACACGTGAACTTGAGCGAGGAGCATAAGTGAACACTAACGACATGTCTGCCGGTCAGGCGCTGCGCCAGGCGCAGATGGCCTCTACCGCGGGGATGAACCTCAACGACTCGGTGTTCGAGCGTCTGTTGCGCGAGCGGATCATCTTCCTGGGTACCCAGGTCGATGACGAGATCGCCAACAAGCTCTGCGCGCAGATCCTGCTGCTCAGTGCGGAGGATCCCGAGCGGGACATCTCGCTGTACATCAACTCGCCCGGTGGCTCGGTCACCGCCGGTATGGCGATCTTCGACACGATGCAGTTCGCACCGTGCGACGTCTCCACTTACGGCATGGGCCTGGCGGCGTCGATGGGGCAGTTCCTGCTGTCCGCCGGCACGAAGGGCAAGCGGTTCGCGCTGCCCCACGCCCGGATCATGATGCACCAGCCGTCCGCCGGCGTCGGTGGTACGGCCGCGGATATCGCCATCCAGGCCGAGCAGTTCGCCCAGACCAAGCGCGAGATGGCCGAGTTGATTGCCGAGCACACCGGCCAGCCGCTGGAGCAGATCCAGAAGGACTCGGACCGTGACCGCTGGTTCACCGCCCAGCAGGCACTGGAGTACGGGTTCGTGGACCGCGTGATCAGCTCGGCGAAGGAGCAGTAAGCAGAGATGGAAAGCAACAACATGAACGGTTTCACCCACGCCAGCGAACTCACCGGCCAGGTTTCGGGCGGGCAGATGCCCACCTCGCGTTATATCCTGCCGTCCTTCGTCGAGCACTCCTCCTTCGGCGCCAAGGAGTCCAACCCGTACAACAAGCTCTTCGAGGAGCGCATCATCTTCCTGGGCACCCAGGTTGACGATGCCTCGGCGAACGACATCATGGCGCAGCTTCTCGTCCTGGAGGGGCTCGACCCCGACCGGGACATCACGATGTACATCAACTCGCCCGGTGGTTCCTTCACCGCGCTGATGGCCATCTACGACACGATGCAGTACGTGCGCCCGGACATCGTGACCGTCTGCCTCGGCCAGGCTGCTTCCGCTGCGGCGGTCCTGCTGGCTGCGGGTACGAAGGGTAAGCGCGCGGCGCTGCCGAACTCGCGTGTGCTGATCCACCAGCCGGCCACCCAGGGGACCCAGGGTCAGGTCTCCGACCTGCAGATCCAGGCGGACGAGATCGAGCGTATGCGTCGTCTGATGGAGTCCACGCTGGCCCGTCACACCGGCCAGTCCGAGGAGCAGGTCCGTAAGGACACCGACCGCGACAAGTTCCTCACCGCCGAGGGTGCCAAGGAGTACGGCATCATCGACCAGGTCTTTGAGTACCGCAAGCTCTCTACCCAGTAAGAACGGGTAGGACGCTGCGGCAAAGCCGCAGGACGCCGCGGGGACGCGCTGCGCCGGATCACGATTCCGGCGGGGTGCGTCCTCGCGGTTTTTGTGTGCGCGGGGGCGGGTGCGCGTGCGCGGTGCGCGCCCAAACAGGACGCCGATAGTGCTGTCGACACGACCTTCTCTAACCCTGATACACACCCCTGGGTGACCCCCGATAGTTCACAGACGTGAAAGAAACCGCTGTACACGGGCCTGCTATTGCCGCAGGAAAGTTCACCCTGCGAACGACTTTGCGCGTAGCGCACCGGCGGATACCGTGAGACGCACATCACGTTCACCGCTATCCCGCAGAAGGGGTCACGCCCATGGTTCCGATCAGTAACGTCTCCGTCGACGGCAGTTTCGCACCGCTGCACTTCCCGGAGTACCGCACCACGGTGCTCCGCAACCCGAACAACGACCTGCTGATGGTCCCCGAGCGTCTGGGGGAGACCTCCGGCCCCGTCTTCGGCGATGGTGCCCTTGGCGCCGAGGACAATGACATGACCAAGGCCAACGGGGGAGAGGCCATCGGTCAGCGCATCTTCGTGCACGGCCGCGTGCTCGGCTCGGACGGCAAGCCGGTGCCGGACACCCTCATCGAGGCATGGCAGGCCAACTCCGCCGGACGCTACCGCCACAAGAACGACTCCTGGCCCGCCCCGCTGGACCCGCACTTCAACGGTGTGGCGCGCACGATGACCGACAAGAACGGCGTCTACAGCTTCTACACCGTGCAGCCCGGCGCCTACCCGTGGGGCAACCACAGCAATGCCTGGCGTCCGGCGCACATCCACTTCTCGCTGTTCGGTCGTCAGTTCGCCGAGCGCCTGGTCACCCAGATGTACTTCCCGGGCGACCCGATGTTCTTCCAGGATCCGATCTACAACTCCGTGCCGGAGGGTTCCCGCGAGCGCATGATCGCCGCCTTCGACTACGACGAGACCCGCGAGAACTTCGCCCTGGGCTTCAAGTTCGACATCGTGCTGCGCGGGCGCGACGCCACCCACTTCGAGTAGTTCGAGTAGAAGGAGAAGATCGATGATCGACAGTGACCCGAAGGGCCAGTTCCGCTACCCGGTTCCCGCCGTCCGCGACCAGGACGACGCACCGTTCGGCATCATGCCCTCGCAGACGGTCGGCCCGTACGTACATATCGGACTGACCACTCCCGGCGCGGAGAACATGGTCGACGAGGACGCGATGTCTTTTGCCGCCGGCGAGATCGTGGAGGTGACCTTTTCGGTCACCGATGGTGCCGGGCACCGCGTGAAGGACGCCATGATCGAACTGTGGCAGGCCGATTCCCAGGGCATCTACCCCTCTCCGTTGGACGCACGGTCCGACGAGGGGTCGCTCAAGGGCTGGAATCCGCTGCTCGGCGCGGGTGTGGGCCGGGGCATGGCCAATGACGACGGTGAGGTCACCTTCCGCACCCGCCGTCCCGGCGCGACTCCGGCAGCAGCCGAAGGAGCAGGAGAAGAAGATACAGCTACCGAGGCCCCGCACCTCAAGGTGAGCGTCTTCGCCCGCGGCATCCTGGAGCGTCTCTACACCCGCGCCTACTTCCCCGCGGAGGGGGACTCCGACCTCGCCACCGACCCGGTGCTCGCCGTGGTGCCGGAGGATCGCCGTTCCCGCCTGGTGATGGAGCAGGTGGGGGAGGACTCCTACCGCATGGACATCGTCCTGCAGCACGAGGATGCCACCGCCGAGACCCCCTTCTTCCGTGTTTAAGACGGAAACAGACATGGCGAGCACCCGCACCCTCTACAGTGACATCGCCTCCGGCGACACCACTGCCGCCGATGCCGTGTCGGACGCCGCGTTCGTCGCGCGCATGGTCGACGTCGAGGCCGCCCTCGCGCATGCGACGGGCGACGCCGGCCTCGTCGACCCCGAAACGGCCGAGGCCACTGCCGACCTCATCTCCTCCACCACCTTTGACGGTGCCGCACTGAGCACACTGGCCGAGGACTCCATTGCCGGTGGCAACCCGGCGATTCCGCTGGTGAAGCGGCTGAAGGCTGCGGTCACGGACGCCGGGCTCGAGACCGCGGCGGTGCACCGTGGGGCGACGAGTCAGGACATCATCGACTCCGCTCTGGTGCTGTGCGTGCGCGATGCCGGTGCGGCGATCCTGGCCACCGCCGCCGACCTCACCGACGACCTCGCCGAGCTGGCGGGCACCCACCGTGACACCCCGGTGATTGGTAGGACGCTCGGTCAGCAGGCGGTGCCGACGACCTTCGGCGTCATCGCCGCGGGCTGGCTGCGCCAGACCGACGCTGCGGCGTCGGCGGTGCGCGGCGCTCTGAGCGTCCTGCCCGTGCAGTACGCCGGGGCGGCAGGCAACCTGGCATCCACCGCGCCGAATGGTCTGAGCGTGCACGATGCGCTGGCCACGCGCCTGGACCTGGCGTCCTCCCCGCTGGTGTGGCATACCGACCGACTGCCGTTGGTGCAGGTGGCTACCGCGCTGGCGGCGCTGGCCGGCTCGGTGCGCAAGATCGCCGGCGATGTCATCGTGTTCTCCGCCACCGAGGTCGGGGAGTTGCGCGAGGCCTCGCCCGGGGGCTCCTCGGCGATGCCGCACAAAGCCAATCCGGCCGCCGCCGTCGCCGCCGACGGATACGCCCGACGCACCCCGGCGCTGGCTGCCACCATGCTCGACGCCATGGACCAGCGCATGCAGCGCGCCACCGGCGCCTGGCACGCCGAGTGGCAGACACTGCGCGACCTCGTCGCCGCCACCGCCGGTGCGGTCACCCGCACCCGCGCCAGCATCGACGGGATCACCGTGGACACCGCGGCGATGCGCCGCAATCTCGAGCTCACCGGCGGGGCGGTGCTCGCCGAGGCGTTGGGACGCTACGTCCCGCGCGCCGAGGTCGACGCCGCCGTCGCCGAGGGCACGCTGCGCGAACTGATGGACAAGGCCCGGACCGAACACGGTTTCAGCACCGACCCGGGGGACCACACCGGGCACGTCAGCGACATCGTCGACGCCGTGCTCAACAACAGGAAAGGCAGCACCCACCATGGCTGACGACTACCAGGCAGGACGCGACGCCGCGCACGCGAGGGGCATGGCCAACCGCCGCGCCGTCCTCGGCGACGAGCACGTGGACCGCTCGATTGAGAAGAAGACCCCGGTCACCGAGAAGTTCCAGGACTTCATCACCCGCACCGCCTGGGGTGATGTGTGGGAACGCCCCGGATTGGACCACACCCAGCGCCGGCTGCTGACCATCGCCGTACTCACCGGCGTGGGCAACGACGGCGAACTCGACATGCACATCCGCTCTGCCCTGCGCGCCGGAGTGGACGCCGACACCATCGGCGAGGTGCTGCTGCACACCGCCGTCTACGCCGGCGTGCCGAACTCCAACCACGGGTTCTCCCTGCTCAACGCCGCCGTGCAGGACCTGGCGTGAGGACGCAGGTCGCCATCATCGGCGCCGGTCCGGCGGGGTTGACCCTGTCGCACCTGCTGCACCTCCACGGGGTGGAGTCGGTGGTGCTGGAGTCGCGTTCGCGCACTGAGGTGGAGACCACGGTGCGCGCCGGGATCCTGGAACAGGGCACCCTGGAGCTGATGCGCCGCACCGGCGTGGCAGAGCGCATGGAGCGCGAGGCCGACATCGACGAGGGCATCGAGATCTCCGTGCAGGGGGAGCGCACCCGCATCGCGTTGACCGAGCTGACCGGGCACACCGTGGCGGTGTACCCGCAGCACGAGTACCTCACCGACCTCGTCGCCCGGCGTCTCGCCGACGGCGGCGCGGTGCTCTTCGACACCACCGTCGACGCCGTCGAGGGGATCGAATCCGCTGCCTCTACTACCTCCACTGAGGGGCCCGTGGTCGTCGACTACACCGACGGCGCAGGATGCCACGGCCAACTGCGCGCGGACTACGTCGTGGCCGCCGACGGGTCCGGCTCGCCGCACCGCGCGAGCGTCACGGCGTCCGGCGCGTCCGGCGTTTCTGGCACAGCCGGCACGTCCGGCTCAGGCCGGCACCGCCACGAGTACCCCTATGCGTGGTTCGGTGTGCTGGTCAACGCGCCGAAGACGCAGAAGGAGCTCATCTACGCCACCCACCCGGAGGGTTTCGCGCTGATCTCCACCCGCTCGGAGACCGTGCAGCGCTACTACCTGCAGTGCGACCCGTCCGACACGGTGGCCGACTGGTCGGACGCCCGGATCTGGGAGGCGCTGCACACCCGCGCGGACTCCCCGGACCTGCAGGTCAGTGAGGGGGAGATCTTCGACAAGGCGGTGCTGCGCTTCCGCTCGGCGGTGACCGAACCCATGCAACGCGGCCGCCTGCTGCTCGCCGGCGACGCCGCCCACACCGTCCCGCCCACCGGGGCCAAGGGCATGAACCTCGCCATCGCCGACGTCGCCGTGCTCGCTCCCGCGCTTGTGCGCGCGCTGCGCGGCGACCCGGGCCTGCTCGCCGACTACTCCGATATCGTCCTGCCGCGCGTGTGGCGGGCCCAGCACTTCTCCTGGTGGATGTCGTCGATGCTGCACCAGACGCCGGACGCCACGACCTTCGAGTCGCGGCGGCGTCTGGCCGAATTGTCCTGCGTCCTGTCTTCCGAGGCGGGACGCCGTTACCTGGCCGAACAGTACGTCGGCCGCGATCTTCCCGAATTCGAGGTCTGAGACGTGAACACCGTGAACACAAAAACACGATCCACCGCCGTCGTCACCGTCCTGTGCTGGATTGCCGTCCTGCTCGACGGTTTCGACCTGGTGGTCCTGGGGACCACGCTGCCGTCGATGCTCGACGACCCCGGCTGGGACCTCACCGGTGCCCAGGCCACCCAGATCAGCACCATCGGCCTGGTCGGCATGACCATCGGCGCGCTGGTCATCGGGTTCCTCACCGACAAGCTCGGACGCCGCCGCGTGCTGATCAGCGCGGTGTTCCTGTTCTCGGTGTTCACCCTGTTCCTGGCGTTCACCACGAACGTCGCCTGGTTCTCGCTGTGGCGCTTCCTCGCCGGGGCGGGCCTCGGCGGCGCGCTGCCGACGGCGATCTCCCTGGTCACCGAGTTCCGTTCCGGACGCAAGGCTGGTTCGGCGTCGACCACGCTGATGACCGGGTACCACGTGGGCGCGGTGCTGACCGCCCTGCTGGGCATGTTCCTCATCGACGCCGCCGGCTGGCACGCGATGTTCATCGCCGGGTCCGTGCCGGGTCTGATCCTGGCCCCGGCGCTGTTCCTGCTGCTGCCGGAATCCCCGGCGTACCTGCGCATCACCGGTCGCGTGGCGGAAGCCGAGGCGATCGAAGCGTCCTACGGGCTGCAGGTCGACACCGAGATGGACACCCTGCAGGCGCAGGAGGAGGGCGAGAATTCCGGCGGCATCCGCGCGCTGCTGCAGCCGACCTTCCGGCTCAACACCATCGCGATCTGGGGCACCTCGTTCATGGGCCTGCTGCTGGTCTACGGGCTGAACACCTGGCTGCCGCAGATCATGCGCGAGGCCGACTACGACCTGGGCAACTCCCTGGCCTTCCTCATGGTGCTCAACGTCGGCGCCGTGGTGGGCCTGTTCATCGCCGGACGCGTGTCGGACGTGCAGTCCCCGCGGCGCACCGCCCTGTTCTGGTTCCTGCTCTCGGCGGTCTTCCTGGCGCTTCTGGCCATCCGCCTGCCGCTGGCGGGGCTGTACGTGATCGTATTCCTCACCGGTGTGTTCGTGTTCAGTTCCCAGGTGCTGATCTACGCCTTCGTCGGCGAGAACCACCCGTCCTCGGTGCGCGCGACGGCCATGGGCTTCTCCGCGGGCATCGGACGCCTCGGCGCGATCTCTGGGCCGCTGCTCGGTGGCGTGATGGTCACCGCCGGCATCGCCTACCCGTGGGGCTTCTTCGCCTTCGCGCTGGTCGGCCTGCTCGGCTTCGCGATCTTCTCGTTCTCCCGTACGCTGCGCCCGTCCACCCTCGCCGCGGTGGAGAAGGACAGCACCGATAGCGCCAATAGCACCGACCTCACCGAAGGAGCATCCCGATGAGAACGTCCATCGCCACCGTGTGCCTGTCCGGCACCCTCGCCGAGAAGCTGCGCGCCGCCGCCGATGCCGGCTACGACGGCGTGGAGATCTTCGAGCAGGATTTGGTCGTCTCCCCGCACTCCCCGGAGCAGATCCGGGCCCGCGGTGAGGAACTGGGTTTGAGTTTCGACCTCTACCAGCCCTTCCGTGACCTCGACGGCGTCGGCGAGGAGCAGTTCGTCGATAACCTGCGGCGCCTGGAGGCGAAGTTCGCCATCATGCAGCGCCTGGGCATTGAGATGATCCTGATCTGCTCGAACGTCGGCTCGGCCACCATTGACGATGACGAGGTCTGTGCCGAGCAGCTCCGTCGTGCCGGCGAACTCGCCGCCGGCTACGGCATCCGCCTGGCCTATGAGGCGCTGGCCTGGGGGAAGTACGTCAATACCTACCGCCATGCCCAGCGCATCGTGGATCTGGCCGATCATCCGAACGTGGGCACCTGTCTGGACAGTTTCCACATCCTTTCGCGCGGCGACGACCCGTCCGGCATCCCCGACATCACCGACGGCAAGATCTTCTTCGTGCAATTGGCGGACGCTCCGGCCCGCGACATGGACCTGCTGTCCTGGTCGCGTCACCACCGCGTATTCCCCGGGGAGGGCGACTTCGATCTGGTGGAGTTCCTGCGGCTGCTCACCGTCGCCGGCTACGACGGCCCGGTGTCGCTGGAGATCTTCAACGACTCCTTCCGCCAAGCCAACGTGGCACGCACCGCCGTGGACGGGCTGCGTTCGCTGCGCTGGCTGGAGGACCAGGTGTACCGCGAACTCGACGCCAGTGACGAGGACGCCGAGCAAGCCGCGAGCTACCCGGTCGGCCTGACCCCGTTGCCGGAGGCCACGGTCCCGGACGCCTATAGCTTCGTGGAGCTGCACACCGGGCGACTCGGGGATCTCACCAAACTGCTGCACCAGCTCGGCTTCGTGCTCGGCGGCTATCACCGCAGCAAGGAGGAGTTCCAGGTGTGGGTCCAGGGCGAGGCACGCATCGTGGTGCGCGACCTGGGGCCCACCGGCAGCGACACGGTAATCGACAGCTTCGGGGTGGACGTTGTTGGCGCAGGACGCTCCGCGGCGCGCGCCGTGGCGCTGTCCGCGCAGCCGATCGAGCGGCAGCGTCGTGCCGACGAAGCCGACATCCACGGGGTGTACACGCCCGACGGCACCGGCATCTTCTTCTGTGAGGCTCCCGCTCAGGCCGACGGCGTGCCGGTGTGGGCCGAGGAGTTCGGCCTGATCGGGGAGGACGTGGCCGGCATCGCCGCGGTCACCGACGCCCGCTCGCGGGTCACCGGTGTCGACCACGTGGGCCTGGCACAACGCTGGCACCGCCACGACGAGGCCGCCCTGTACTTCACCTCCGTGCTGGGCCTGCGCGCCCACACCCCGGACGCGGTGCCGAGCCCGGCGGGCTATGTGCACTCGCGGGTGATGTCCGCGCCCGACGGCGACTTCTCGCTGACCCTCAACGTCGCGCCTGAAGGCAGCGAGCAGGGAGACTTCCTCGCAGCGTCCTACCCGGAGCACGTCACCCTGCAGGTGACCGGCATCGTCGAGCTGGCGCGCCGGGCGCGGCGGCGCGGCCTGGAGATGCTGCCGGTGCCGGATAACTACTACGACGACCTCGTCGCCCGGTTCAACCTGGACGAGGACACCGTGGCCGAGTTGCGCGAGTGCAATGTGCTCTATGACCGCGACGACCACGGCGAGTACCTGCGGTTCTATACCGGCACATTGGGCACGATGTTTTTCGAGCTCGTTGAACGCCGCGGCGATTACGCCGGCCACGGGGTGGACAACACCCCGGTGCGTCTGGCCGCGCAGTACCGGGTGATGCGTGATGCCGCCCGCGGCATCCCCAGCTAAGACACCACCCACCGACAACGCACCACCGACAACACACCACCAGAGAGAAGGTTTCCACCATGAGCACCACTCCCGCCCGTAGTTTCCTGTTCGGCCTGATCGGCTCGGACCTGTCGCTGTCGCGCACCCCGCCGCTGCACGAGGCCGAGGGCCTGGCCCAGGGGCACCCCACGGTGTACCGCCGCCTCGACGTTCTCACCGACCGCCTGGAGGGACGCTCCCTGGAGCAGATGCTCTCCAGCGCGATCGACATGGGCTTCGACGGCCTGAACATCACCCACCCGTTCAAGCGTGAGGTCCTGGACCTGTTGGACGACGTTGACCCCGTCGCCGCGCGCCTGGGTTCGGTGAACACCGTCGCCATCCGCGACGGGCACACCACCGGGCACAACACCGACGTCACCGGCTACGCCCGGGGCCTGTCCGAACAGTTGCCGGACGTCGCCAAGCGCCGCGTGGTGCAGGTCGGTGCCGGGGGAGTGGGCAATGCCATCGCCTTCGCCCTGGCCGAGGCCGGTGTGCAGGAACTGCAGATCCGCGACGTTGATGCCGCACGTGCCGCCGAACTCGCCGACAAGCTCAACGCCGCCACCGGGACGTCCGTGGCTACCGGTGGTGGCCACGACGGCGTGGAGGATGCCATCGCCGCGGCGGACGGCGTGGTCAACGCCACGCCGCTGGGGATGCTCAGCCACCCCGGGACGTCCTTCGACACCTCCTGCCTGACCCCGCAGCACTGGGTCAGCGACGTGGTGTACATGCCGGTGTCCACGCAGTTGCTGCAGGAGGCGGAGGCCGCGGGCTGCCGCACCCTCGACGGCACGCACATGGCCGTTTACCAGGCCGTTGATGCCTTCGAGCACTTCACCGGGCAGCCCGCCGACGCCGAGCGGATGCGCGCCACCTTCCACTCGCTGGGGTAGGACGGCGGACATTTCGCACCTGCCGCTTAGCGCCGCTGCAGCGCACCGGTGAGATCTCGTCGCCCGGCGACCCCGAGTTTGCGGTAGACGCGGGTGAGATGGTGTTCCACCGTCTTCGCCGACAGGGTGAGTTCCTGGGCGATATCGCGGTTGGTGGAGCCGTCGGCGGCCATCACCGCGATCTGCTCCTCCTGGGTGGAGAGCAGCGGGGCCGTCTCCTCGGAGGCGTCGGACGCTACGACGTCCGTGCTGCTTCCACTGATCCCGGCCGCGCGGCGTTCGCGTCGGCAGCGTTCCACCATCGCCGCGGCCCCCATCGAGGCGAAGACCTCTTCGGCCCGGGAGAAGATCTCGTCGGCACGTCGACGCCGGCCAAGACGGCGCAGCACCAGGCCATACTCCAGCAAGATGCGTGAGTGGTAGGCGCGCATGGGAGTATCGGCGATGATGTCGACGGCCTCGTCGAAGCAGCGTAGCCCGGCGTCGACCTCGCCGCGGCGCAGCAGAATACTGCCGCGCGGTACGCGCAGTTTCGCGGCCAGTGACGGCAGCGGTGTCGTCCCGCGCGACGCGGCACGGTGTTCGGCCCGTTGTTCGGCTTCGGTGACTACGGCGTCGGCGGCGCGGATACGCCCGGCGCGCACGAGGCACTGCGCGTAGACATCCTCCCACGGCCAGAACCCCGGTTGCTGTGTGTCCTGCTCGGTGCCGATGCGCGCCAGCGACTCGCCCACGCGCAGCGCGGCGACGAGGTCGCTGCTGTTGGCGGTGGTGATCATGTGGCTCATCGCTGCCGGCAGGCGCTGGATGAGGAAGGAATCCGGGTCGTCCGGCAGGCGCGCGCTGTAGCGTCCTGCGGCCAGCGTGTCGCCCTGGAAGGCCGCGACCTGGGTGCCCGTCCACAGCAGCACCGGTTCCAGCAGGACGCTGCCGTGGGCTTCCCCAGTAGCCAGGCCGCGGTCGACGACGCGGCGGGCGGCGTCGAAGTCGCCGAGGACGTAGTGGGTGCGCGCCAGCCATGCGTCGCGCCAGAGGGCCGACAGTGAACCCGTCGGGACTGTCGCGTCTGTGCTGAGCAGGTTGCGTGCGGTCAGCGGGTCGTCGTTGACCAGGGCCAGCCATCCATCGACGAGGGGGTGCGGGGGAGCGGCGTCCGTGTGGTCGGAGCCTGTATCGCCGATGATGTGGGCGGCAATGCCGGTAAGCAGGGCGTCGCCGGCGGCGGTGGCGTGCTCCAACATGGCGCGCGGATCCCAGTCAGCAAAGGCGAGCACGGCGCGTTGGCGCTCTGGCCCTGTGTCGTCGGTACCGTCTGGGCCTGTCAATGCTCCGTGTGCCCGGCGGCGGTCGCCATCATGCATCGCCAAGGTTGAGCGGCAGGACGCCGCGGTGTCGCCGGCCCGTGCCCACAACCGGGCCGCGTTCAGGTCGCCCGCGCGGGTCAGCGCCACCGCGGTGGCGGCGGGATCCGACTGTGTGTAGCGCCGGACGCTGGCCTCGGCGGCCGAGTCCTCGTTCCTGTGGTGCTCCTCGGCAGCCTGTCGTAGCAGGTGACGGGAGTGCTCGGCGTCCTGTGTGTCCCCGACGGCCAGCGCGGCGTGCAATCGGTGGTGCAGCCCGCGGTCAGGATCGGTGTCGGTGCAGGCGTCGGCTGCCAGACGGTGCAGGTGCGACAAGGACGGTGGTGGCGTGCGCTCGAGGACGGCCGCGCGGTGACGAGGGTCGCGGAACTGCACGCCCGTGCCTGCGGTATCGCACTGGACGGTGCGCAGGACGGTGCGGAATACGTCCTGCCCGGCGGCGTCGAGGGAGATACCCATCGTGCGGAGCATCGCGACGGGGACTGGGGAACCATCCGGCCCACCAGCGACGGCGACGCCCTGCAGCAGGGCAGTCAGTTCCGGGGTGCTGGGCCCGATCGCCCGGTCGAGGGCGGTGCCCCAGGTATCCGGGACTGCCGGGAACACTCCGAGGAGTTCGGTGAGCAGGTCGATGCGTCCACCGGTCATCACGTGCATCTGCTCGACCGTGTGTGGTGCGGGCATTCGGCCGGTGGTGGTCTCGCAGAATGTGGCGACCTCGGTGACGGAGAGGGGTGGCAGGATCACGTTGATGTCTGCGGCGATGTCTGTGGCGATGTCAGTGGCACTCGTGGTTCCCACCACCATCAGTCGCGCCGGACGGTCACGGCGCTGGGTCTCGTTGATGAGGTGGCCCACGGTGGACGCCGAGGCGCGGTCCAGGTCCTCGACGAGCAGGAGAGTATCCGCGGTGCTATTGGGAACGGGGATGGGGGCATCCTGCGCGCCGGTCACCACGCGGCGCTGCACGACGAACCACCCGGGGGACCCGGTCACCAGGTGGCGCAGCAGTTCAGCACCCCCTCCGCAGCGGTCGTGCACGCAAACAAGGAGCCCGCCGTGGGCGGGCACACTCTGCTGCAGCGACAGGATCTCCCTGACCTGGCGGTGGTGGAGACGGTGGCTGGTGGTCACGCGGGTCAGTGTAGTTGGGAGAGCCTCGCCGGCGCGCCGCTCACTCTATGCCCGGGGATCCGAGCCCACCGATGCGGTCGAACTCGGCGCGCATGATCTTGCTGCGGGTCACCAGGTCCTCCCGGTCGGTGTCGACGGCTGCCGCGACATACTTTAGGAGATCCTGGCGCCTGGATTCCCACCACTGCCGCTCAGCCTCGGTGTCCGCAGCGCGTTTCCGATTGGAGTAGGCGACGCCCAGGCTCGCAGAGATGGACTTCATCACGTCGTACTCGGCGAAGTAGATGTGCCCCTCTGTGGGTTCCAATAGCAAGGTGACCTCCCGTGGTTCGCCGCGAGCCTATCACGGCGAAAAGGTCACGACCGGCTCAACCTGATTTGGCTCACTTCGGATCATGAGAACCTTAGGCAATGCGCTGAACTGCAGAGCACTGCCGGCAGGGATGACTTCGCCACTCTTTTTCCCCTTGAGCAGCGTGACCCTAGCCGAAAAGTAGCAGGTTGAGGACACCCCATGCGACGGTGGTCAGCAGGATGACCGGGAGCATGATCTTCAATAGTCCTACTCGGGATGGTGCGGGCCCCTCATCGCCCGGATTGTCACCGTCACGACTGTGTCCAAGCATGGACATCCGGTATGCGAGTTCGATGCGTGCCGGGCTTGCGGCGATCGCCCATCCCGAGGCGACGTTTTGTGACGCCATCATCCAGAACGGCGAGACATCGAGTGCATTCGCCGCGGCGATCTGCGTCGTTCCGAGCATGGCATTGGCCCCTGTCCCGGAGGCCGTGATGTAGCCCGACAGCGCAGCCAGGAACGGGGATACGAACAAGTACGCCAGCCCCATACTAGTGAGCCCTGAGGCGAGGGTCTGCGCTAGTCCGCCGCTGTCCATGATCGTGCCGAACAGGATGTACAGGGTCGTGGGAATACCCACCTGCAGCAGCATGGAGCCGGCCTCGACGAACAAAGCGGGGCGAGTGGCGGTGGTCAAGGCGAACATGGACAAGCCCGAGACGGCACCGAGGAGAGCCCACAGGGCTGGAGACTCAATGACCTCGGCGAGCGGGACGACGTTGATATGGGTACCCGCCAACTGGCCACCGATCGTTCCCACCATCAGGACGGAGTAGGGCAACAACGCAGATCCAGGACCAGGCAGCAGACGACCACGACGGATGACGAGCAGCCAGAGAACGGTCATAAACGCGGAGCCGAGTGCCCCGGCAACAGGCGTACCGATCATCCAGTTCGCAGCCAGAATGCTGCCCCCGTGAAGCAATCCGGAGCCTATTCCCATCGCCAACCACCGGGTGTGGAGAAGCACGGGTCGATGCCGAGCGGTCCCTCTGCTGTCGGTGGCACGTCCCGCGATGATTGCCACGACGGCACCTGACACCAGGAACGCGGGCAGCGACAGGATCCCGGACGCAAGCCCCATATCGCGCAGGTCCGCCCCGGCGATTTCCGTGGCCAGCAACGTTCCTGGCCCCATCGAGCCCCATGGGCTGACCGTTAGCCCCAATAGCACCATCGTGGCGGCGGGCATCGGAGAGAACCCGAAGGCGAGCATCAACGGTAGGCCGATGATGATGGTCACCCCGAATCCGGTGATCGACTCCAGGAAGGGGACGACACCATGTGACATCAACAGCGCGGCAGCCACTGACGTGCCGCCGCTGGACAACCAGTCTGCGAGTCGAGTCTGGGCACCGGTGTGGTGCATCACTCGGGCGAGCAGCGCGCCGGAGCCGATGATGGCCAACACTTTCACCAACGTGACCCATGAACCGACCGCGGAATGCAGCAAGTCACCCGTGGCGCCGTCGAGCACGAAAAGGCTGACACCCGTCGCGGCGACGATCCCCATGGCCGGCGGAACCCAGGCAGGGAGGCGTGTGACCAGAAGTACGATCGTCAGAGCGATGGGGACAGACGAGAGCAGGGCACTGGACAACTAACGGACCTCGGGGACGGTCGTATCCGCCCCGGCCAGTTCCCGCCCGGCCACATAGCCGAAGGTCAGCGCCGGCCCCAGGTTGATACCGCCGGCCGGGTAGAAGCCGCCCATGATGGACGCCCGATCGTTGCCCGCGGTGTAGAGCCCCGGGATCGCCGCACCGTCCTCACCCAGAACCCGGGCTTTGCCGTCGGCGCTGATGCCGGCGAAGGTGCCGAAACTGCCCGGCAGGACCTTCACCGCGTAGAACGGCCCCTTCTCCACCGGCGCCAGCGTCGGGTTCGGGCCCACCACAGGGTCGCCGCCGTAGCGGTTGAACTCGGTGGCGCCGCGGTGGAACTCCGTGTCCTCGCCGCGCCGGGCGTCGTCGTTGAACCGGGCGACGGTGGCCTCCAACCCATCCGGATCGATGCCGCACTTCTCCGCCAGTTCCCGCAGCGTGCGGCCCTTGACCAGGTAACCATTGCGCACATAGGGGAACAACGGCACCGGGAACGGCTTGGCCATGCCCAGTGGATAACGACGCACGAATGTGGAGTCCGCGACCTGCCAGGAGCACACCGGCTCACCGGCCGGGGCGGCCTCCAACATCGCCGTCACATAGTCGTGGTAGCCATTGGCCTCGTTGACGAAGCGCCGACCGGTCGACACCACACCGATCGAGCCCGGCTTCGCCCGGTCCATGATGTGCGGGAACGTGCCCACCTTCCCATTGAGGTACGGCACCTGCGACACCGGGCACCACGCCGCCGGGGCGGCCAGATCCGTGCAGGACGCCGCGCCGACCGAACGCGCCAGACGCAGCCCGTCGCCGCTGGCCTCGTCCGGCGCCAGCGTGTGGTGCTCCCGCCCGGTGGGCGTGCGCGGGAAGAGCTCGCGGCGCAGCTCCACGTCCGCCGGGAACCCGCCGGTCGCCAACACCACACCGCAGGACGCTCCGAGCTCGGCAGTGCCGTCCGGCCCCTGCACGCGCACGCCGGTGACGCGCCCGGCATCGTCGGTGAGCAGCGCACGGACGGTCGTGCCGGTCAGCATCGTCACCCCCAGGTCGTCGGCGGAGGCGGCCAAGCGGCCGACGAGGGCGGCACCGTTGACCATCTGCATATTGCGCCGGTGCACCACCATGTCCCAGGCGTGCACCAGCACGCGGCGCGCGGCGTGGAACCAGCCGCGCACATCCCCGCGTGAGGCAGACAGGAACTTCTTCAGGTCCGGCCCGGCCATGATGCCCATGCCCAAAAACGAGGTTTCGTAGAGCTGGTGGCGCAGTTTCGCGCGCACCTCGGGGCGGATCTTCCGGGCGTTAAATGGTGAGGGACCCACCGAGCGGTGCCCGGTGCCCGCACCCGGCAGGTCGCCGTAGATGTCTTTGATCGCCGACCCCGGGGTGAACTGCAGCCGGGTGTTGTCCTGGAAGAAGTCCACCATCTGCGGGGCAGCGTCCAGAAAGGCGTCGATGTTCTCGGCGACCTCACCGTCCTGACCCTCCTGGTAGCGCTCGCCGAGCACAGCGCGCAGGTAGGTGCGGAACTCCTCGGCGTCCTCCTTCACCCCGTCGCGCCGGGCGAAGCTACTGCCCGGTGTCCACGCCCAGCCGCCGGACCAGGTGGTGGCCCCGCCGAGCACATCGGCTTTCTCCACCACGGTCACGTCCAGTCCGTGGTGGGCGGCGGTGACGGCGGCGGACAGCCCGCCGGCACCGGAGCCGACGATGATCACGTCTGTCATGTGTTGAGCATCCTTCTGGTCGTGTCGTGCAGGTGGTGAATCCAGCCGGACGCGCCGCGGCGCGCCAGCTCGGTGAGGTTGGGGACCTCGACGCTGACCGGGAGGTCGTCCGGCAGGACGCTCAGGTAGCGCGCCAGGTCCTGCTCGCCGTCTCCGGGGGCCAGACGCAGGGCGCGGGATTCCTCGATGAGCCCCTCCACCGTGGCCGGTGGGGTCGCCGGGCAGTCACACAGCTGCACCATGTCCACCTGATCAGTAATCTCTGCGAGCTCTGCGGGATCGGCATCGAAGCGGGCCAGGTGCAGAGTGTCGGGCAGGACTCTGGCGCCGGTCTCCCGGGCGATCTGCGCTGCCACCGGGAGGGAGCGCACGCTGCGGTAGGAGATCGGCTCGAGGGCGGGAACCACCCCGTAGGACGCGGCGTCCTGCGTGAGCCGGCCCAGGGTATCGGTCAACCGGGCGAGATCCTCGTCCCCGGCGGCCACGGTGAAGCGGGTCGCGCCGAGGGCCTGGGCGGTCTCGAGTGTGGGTAGCCAGGAGTCGGGGCCGGTGGTGGCGTCGAGGCGCAGGAACTCGGCGTCGAGGACGGATAGGCCGGTATCGTCCAGCGCCTCCAACGTCCTGGCCAGCAGGGGCGAGCCGGGGGACAGATCGTAGTGCGGTTCCTCGGGCGTGACCGCAAGCACGCGCAGGCCGACGAAGTCGAAGCCAGCATCTGCTGCTAGTCGTACTAGTTCATCGGGAGCCACGTCCAACGCCGATAGTGGGGCGAGGCCGAGAGATCTCATACCGTCTTCTCCGTGGTGAGTCGCACTGGGGCACCTGTACGGGAGGATTCGTAGACGGCGAGCAGGACGGCCAGTGAGCGGGTGGCGTCGTGGCCGGTCACCGCCGGTTCGCGTCCTTCCCGGACGGCCTCAACGAAGTCAGCCACCTGCGCGGTGTGGTGGGGGATCAGCGCGGCGTTGATGGCGCGAAGATCCGCGTTGGCCTCGAGATTCTCCGGGTAGTCCGTGGTGGTCCCCACCGAGCCGTTCTCGGCGCTCAGGACGGCCCGGCCCTCGGTGCCCTCGGGGTATTCGAGGATGGCGCGGGTAGCGCCGGAGGACGCGGTGACCTGCACCCGGGCCCCCAGCGCCGTGTCCGCCGCGGTGGTGGCGTTGATCGTCGCTAGTGCTCCGGAGGCGAATGTCACGGTGGCGACGGCGGTGTCCTCGACTTCAATGTCGTGGGTGAACGTGGCGATCTTTCCGGAGACCTCCACCGGTTCGCCCAGCATCCAGATCAGCAGGTCGATGTAGTGGATCGCCTGGGTCATCAACACCCCACCACCGTCGCTATCCCAGGTGCCGCGCCATGCCGTGGCGGAATAGTAGGCGGGGTCACGGTGCAGCACCACGGTGCACTGGCCAAGGATCGGCTCGCCGAGTCGGTCTGCGACCAGGTCGGCCTTCATCTTCTGGGCGGCGGGCCAGAAGCGGCGCTGGAACAGGACGCCGAGGCGTACGCCGGCATCGTGGCAGGCGGAGGTCATGCGTCGGGCCGAGGCGAGGTTGACGGCGATGGGCTTCTCGCACAGGACATGGACCCCGGCGGCGGCTGCCGCGAGAACAATGTCCTCGTGGGTGGGGTGGGGAGTGCACACCGAGATGATGTCGACCCCGGTGGACAGGAGTTCCTCGACGGTGCCGACCGCATGCGCGATGCCGTACTGCTGCGCAGTCTGGCGGGCGAGGTCAGGGTCAATGTCGCAGACGATGGTGACCTCGGCGCCCGGAGTGGCGGCAAAAGCCTCGAGATGGTTGCGGGAGATCGCACCGCAACCGACGATGCCGACTCTGAGGTTGTTCGGGACAGCGGAGGAAGACACGGTGACTACTTCTCTTTTCGTTCGTTGAGGGGGAGTGCTGTGAACCGTATTTTCATTGAGCGCCGTTGGCGACTGTGTCCCGTTCAATGGGACAGCTGACTGGGGTGCCGGGGGTGGCAGCTGTAGTGGCAGCTGTGGTCAGGTTCTCTGAGAGCGTTCTGCCGGCAGCAATAATCGCGTCGAGGACGTCGTCGTGATCGCATCGGTCCGTCCGGGCCACGAGGCCGAGTGAGCACTGCACGGATCCGTCGGTCAGATTGAAACAGGGCACGGCGAAGGACGTATTCTCGGTGACCATTCCGCCGACAATGTGCCCGTAGCCCTGTTGCCGAATCTGGAGGAGATCCGCACGCACCCGCGCCGGGTCCATGGGTTCTCCCGTCACCCGTTCAGGTAGTGCGCCGTTCAAGACGCGGGAGATTGCTTTCTCGCCGCCATAGGCCAGCAAGGTCAGCCCGGCCGAGTTGTTGTGGATCGATAGCCGGGAGGCCTGTCTGCTCAGGATCCGCAGTGGGTAGCGAGCGTCGTAGTGCTCGAGGTAGAGAACACTGAGTTCCTCGAAGTCGGGCACCGCCAGGAAGATATGGTGATCGAATCTCGCGTGCAGACTCTCGAGGGTGGGTTTTGCGATGTCACGAAGTTCTTCAAGGGGGCTGCAGCGCACGGAGGTTTCCCAGGAGTGAGTGCTCACCGTGACGTTCCCGTCGGCGAGTCGCTGCAGCATGCCCACCGAGGTCATTTCCGTGACCAGGCGGTGGGTAGTTGAGCGGGAGAGGCCCGTGATGTCGGCGATCTTCGATGCCGACAGTCGGGGAGTGTGGGCATCGAAGCATTCCAGGATTCTCATCGCACGCTGGAGGACCGACTCACCGGAACGGGAATTCGCCATCAATCTCTCCTGTCGCCGGTGGATCAGCCCGCTAGGAAGCCAGTGATCAGCCCGTTGACGCTCTGGGGCTGCTCGAGGTTCGGCAGGTGTGCCGCAGGGGAGAGCACCACGTAGGACGCTTCGGGCACCCCATCGGCGATGACCTTCACCGTCTCCGGGGCGGTGGACGGGTCGTGCTCACCGGCGATGACCAGCGTGGGCACGGTGATCTCCGACAGGCGGTCGGTGAAGTCCCACCCCGACAGGGCCCCGCAGCATGCCGCGTAGCCCTCGTCGTCGGTGTCGGCGACCATGTCGCGGTAGTGGTCCGTGGTTGCCGGATTGGCCGCGCGGAACTCGGGGGAGAACCAGCGGGTGATCACCGTGTCCGCCAAGGCCCCCACACCCTGCTCGCGGGCGGTCTGTGCGCGCTCGACCCAGCCGGATGGCTCGCCGAACTTCGCCGCGGTGCAGATGAACACCGCCTTGTCGACCCGCCCGCTTGTGGCGGCGAGGTACTGCGCCACCGCACCGCCGAGCGACAGCCCGACCACGGTGAAGTTCTCCACACCAAGGCCGTCGAGGGTGTGCAGCACGTCGGCGGCGAGGTCCTCCACGCCGGGTGCCGGGGCCCCCTCGGGGGTCAGCGGGGAGCGGCCGTGGCCGCGGTGATCCAGGGCGATGACGCGACGGTCGTGGCCGAGCGCGTCGAGCTGCGGCAGCCACATCTCGGTGGTCGAGCCGAGCGAGCCGAGCAGGACGACGGTGCTGGAGGGATTATCCGGTCCGTAGTCGACGGCGTGCAGGGTGAGTGGTGTATTCACGGTTATTATCCTTCGCTCTCGAGGACGGCGGCGAGCCCCTGACCGCCGCCGATGCACATCGTGGCCAGGCCACGCAGGGGCGTGTCCCCAGTCTGCCTGCGTTGCAGTTCATGGCACAGGGTCACCAGCATCCGCGCGCCGGTCGCACCGACCGGGTGGCCGAGTGAGATGCCCGAGCCGTGCGGGTTCAGGCGCGGGTCGTCGGCGTCGACACCCCACTGCTGCAGGACCGACAGGGCCTGGGCGGCGAAGGCCTCGTTGAGTTCGATCACGTCGAGGTCGTCCAGGCTCAGCCCCAGGCGCTCGAGCACCCGGGCGGTCGCGGGCACCGGCCCGATGCCCATGGTCTCCGGGGCGACACCGGCGACGGCCCAGCCGGCCAGGCGGGCGAGCGGCTGCAGGCCCAGTTCCTCGGCGCGGGCGCGGGTGGTGACGATCATCGCTGCCGCCCCGTCGTTCTGACCCGAGGCATTGCCGGCGGTGACGGTGGCCTCGTCGTCCTGGCGTCCCATCACCGGACGCAGCCCGGCGAGCTTCTCCTCGGTGGTGCCCGGGCGCGGGTGCTCGTCGGTGTCGACGACGGTGTCCGGGTCGCGACGACGCTTACCCGGGACGGTGACCGGGACGATCTCCTCGGCGAAGGTGCCGTCCTGCACGGCGGCGACGGCGCGGGCGTGGGACTCGGTGGCCAGGGCGTCCTGCGCCTGGCGGGTGATGCCGTACTCGCGGCGCAGGTTCTCGGCGGTCTCGATCATGCCGCCGGGGATCGGGTGGTCGCGGCCGCCGGCGGACGCCCGGCCTTCGGCGAGACGGTCGTGCAGCACCAGGTCACCGCCCTTGACGCCCCAGCGGATCGAACCGTCCACCGAGTAGCCGGTGCGGCTCATCGACTCCGCGCCACCGGCGATGACCAGATCGGCGGCTCCGGTGGCGACGTGGGCGGCGGCGGTGACCACGGCCTGCAGGCCGGAGCCGCAGCGACGGTCGAGCTGCATGCCGGGGACGGACTCACCGAGGCCGGCGTCCAACGCGACGACGCGTCCCAACGCCGGTGCGGCACCGTCCGGCGAGGCCTGGCCGAGGATGAGATCGTCGATGTTCTCGGGCGACAGGCCGGTGCGCTCGACGATGGCGGCGACGACGGTGGACGCCAGGTCCTGGACGGGCACGTCCGTGAAGGCACCGCCGTAGGCGCCGACCGGGGTGCGTAGCGGGGAGCACAGGACGACATCGGTGGGGTCGGTGTTGTTTGTCATTGGTTTCCTCCGTGGTGTTTTTTGGGGGTTAGGGATGCTGTGCGGCGAGGTCGTTGCTGATGGTGGCGGCGGTGGCGACGAGCTCGGGGATGATGCGAGCGTGAAGGTCGGCGAGGTCGTGGACCTCCGTGCGCGTCGAGACGTTGACCGCGGCGACGGCCCGACCGTCCGGCGTGCGCACCGGGGCGGCGACGGACCGCAGGCCCACCTCCAGCTCTTGATCAACCAGGGCGTAGCCCTGCTCGCGCACGGTCTGCAGTTCGGCGCGCAGTTTCTCCGGGGAGGTGCAGGTGCGCGGGGTGGGGGCGGCGAGGTCGCCGGCGTCGAGGATCGCGTCGAGTTCGGCGGTGGGCAGGTCGGCCAGCAGGACCCGTCCCATGGAGGTCGCCGTGGCGGGGAAGCGGGTGCCGATGGTGATCGATACCGCCATGATCCGGCGCACCGGCACGCGGCTGACGTAGACCACATCCTGGCCCTCGAGCACGGACATGGAACTGGACTCACCGATGCGCCGGGAGAGTTCCTCCAGGCGGGGCTGGGCGATGTCCGGCAGCGACAGTGAGGACAGGTAGCTGTGTCCGAGTTCCAGGACCCGGGAGGTCAGGCGAAACTCCGTGCCGTCGGTACTGGCGTAGTCCATGGAGACCAGGGTGTGCAGGAAACGGCGGGCGGTGGCGCGGGCGAGGCCCGTACGCTCGGCGACCTGGGCCAGGGTCAGTGTGGGATGGTCGCCGTCGAAGCAGCGGATCACTGCCAGGCCGCGGACGAAGGACTGGACCTGGCCGCCGTCCTGCTTCTCGGTTGGGTGTTGTATCTCTACCACCGAACTTCTCCCGTCATCCGTTCACTTAGCGAACAATTGTCCATTGCGCGAACACCAGTGTACAGTTTTCCATATGCTTGACAAAACATTCACCACAGCAGACGAGGCGGTGGCCGACATCACCGACGGCGCCTCCCTCGCCGTCGGCGGATTCGGCCTGGTCGGCATCCCCTCCGTTCTGATCGAGGCCGTGCGCAATCTGGGCGTCGGCGAACTCACGATCATCTCCAATAACTGCGGTACCGACGGCTTCGGCCTCGGCACCCTGCTGGAGGACCATCGGGTCGCCCGCACCATCGGCTCCTACATCGGCTCCAACCGGATCTACGCCCAGCAGTACCTCAGCGGAGATCTGTCCGTGGAGTTCACCCCGCAGGGCACCCTCGCCGAGCGTATGCGTGCTGGCGGCGCCGGCGTGCCGGCGTTCTACACCAAGGCCGGCGTGGGAACAGAGCTCGCCACCGGCGGGCTGCCGGTGCGCTACAACCCGGACGGGTCGGTCGCCGAATACTCCGAGCCGAAGGAGACCCGCACCTTCGAGGGTGAGGACTACATCCTGGAAACCGCCATCCACGCCGACGTCGCCCTGGTCCACGCCCACAAGGCCGACCGCAAGGGCAACCTGGTGTTCCGTGAGACCGCCCAGAACTTCAACCCCGAGGCCGCCAAGTGCGCCCGGGTGGCCATCGCCCAGGTTGAGCACCTCGTCGACGAACTGGACCCCGGCGAGGTCCACCTGCCCGGCATCTACGTGGACCGCGTGGTGCACGTCGGCCCGCAGGAGACCGGCATCGAGAACCGAACGACCCGACCCGACAAGAATGCGGAGGTCTAAAGACCATGGTCTGGAACCGTGAACAGATGGCCGCCCGGGTGGCTCGCGAGCTCGCCGACGGCCAGTACGTGAACCTCGGCATCGGCATGCCGACGCTGGTCCCCGGCTTTTTGCCGGAGGGCATCGACGTGATCCTGCACTCCGAGAACGGGGTACTGGGTGTGGGGCCGTACCCCACCGACGACGAGGTCGACCCCGAGCTGATCAACGCCGGAAAGGAGACAATCACCGTGAACCCGGGGGCGAGCTTCTTTAGCTCCTCGGAGTCTTTCGGCATGATCCGCTCACGCTCGGTGGACGTTGCCGTGCTCGGCGCGATGGAGATCTCGCGCTACGGTGACCTGGCGAACTGGATGGTGCCGGGCAAGCTCGTGCGCGGCATGGGCGGGGCGATGGACCTGGTGCACGGAGCGCAGAAGATCATCGTGATGACCGACCACGTGACCAAGGCCGGCACGCCGAAGATCGTGGAGCAGTGCTCCCTGCCCTTGACGGGGGCGAAGTGCGTGGACCTGATCGTGTCCTCCCACGCGGTCTTCGAGGTCGACGCCGAGGCGGGCCTGACCCTGGTGGAATGCGCCGATGGTGTGACCGTCGACGAACTGCGGGAGATCACCGCCGCGCCGTTCGCGGAGCGGTGACGTAGCGTCCTGCGCGGGGAGGGGACCTGCGCAGGGAGCGTCCTGCGCGGGGGAGGGGACTAGAACACGATCGTGGTGTTGCCGGTCCGGATCACCTTGTCCTGGGCGTGCCAGAGCACGGCGCGGGACAGGACGGACCGCTCGACCTCCGCGCCGAGGCGCTTCAGGTCAGCGACGCTATCCCGGTGATTGACGCGCACCACGTCCTGCTCGATGATCGGGCCCTCGTCCAGGTTCTCGGTCACATAGTGGGCCGTGGCGCCGACGAGCTTCACTCCGCGCTCCTTGGCCTTGCGGTACGGAGCAGCGCCGATGAAGGCCGGCAGGAACGAGTGGTGGATGTTGATCACGGGCACGCCGAGCTGCTCCAGGAAGTCGCTGGAGATGATCTGCATATAGCGAGCCAGGACGATGAAGTCCACGTTGCCCTTCAGCAGGTGCAGGATCTCCGCCTCGGCTGCGGACTTGTCCGGGCCCGCCTGCGAGGGGACGTGGAAGAACGGCACCCCGAAGGAACGGACGTCCTCGACGGTGTCGGTGTGGTTCGAGATCACCATCGGGATGGTGACAGGCAGGTCACCGCGGCGCTGGCGCCACAGCAGGTCCAGCAGGCAGTGGTCGTCCTTGGATGCCAGGATCGCCATGCGCTTGGGCTGCGAGCGGTCGGACAGCGACCACTCCATGTCATAAGGCTCGAGGGTCTCCGCGAGGTCAGCCCTGATGTCGTCCATGGCGGTGACGAGGTTCTGACGGTGGAAGACGATGCGCTGGAAGAACCCGCCGTCCTCCGGATCAGAGGAGTGCTGGTCAAGGGAGATGATATTGCCCTTGTTCCGGGTGATCAGTGCGGCGATGACGGAGACCAGGCCGGGCTGGTCGGGTCCGTGGACCACCAGACAAGCGTGGTCGGTCAGGGAAGTAATGGACGGGGACAAAGGGTTCTTCCTGGTCGCTAGGGTCGGGCTGGGATTAGCTGGGTCGCGCGTTAGCGGCAGCCGCTTCGGTGGCAGTCTACCCCCACCGTCTCATCGCACCTCTACAGCCCGACGCGCCGTGCTGTCGGCGACACTGTGCCCGGAACGTCCGTCGTCGCGGCGGGCGCGGGGGTATGATGGGCCGGACGCGTTACCAACGGATCACCAAGTTTCACAGGAGAGTTCGTCTCACATGCCATCGATGCAGGAAAGCGCCGAACTGCTCAAGTGTTCGTTCTGCGGAAAGAGCCAGAAGCAGGTCCGCAAGCTCATCGCAGGGTCGGGTGTGTACATCTGCGACGAGTGTATTGAGCTCTGCAACGAGATCATCGAGGAAGAGCTCGCCGCCGGCGTGACACCCGCCGGGGAGGACGCTGACCTGCCGCACCCCGCGGCGATCACCACCTTCCTCGACGAGTACGTCATCGGGCAGGACGAGGCCAAGCGCACGCTCGCCGTCGCGGTCTACAACCACTACAAGCGCATCCGCGTCGAGACGGCCAACGCTGGTGCCCGCCGCAGCGATGACGCCGTAGAGCTGACCAAGTCCAATATCCTCATGCTCGGGCCCACCGGCTCCGGCAAGACCTACCTGGCCCAGTCGCTGGCCCGCATGCTGGACGTGCCCTTCGCCATCGCCGACGCCACCAGCCTCACCGAGGCCGGCTACGTGGGTGAGGACGTTGAAAACATCCTGCTCAAACTGCTGCAGTCGGCGGACTTCGACGTGGCCAAGGCGCAGCAGGGCATCATCTACGTCGACGAGGTCGACAAGATCTCGCGTAAGTCCGAGAGCCCCTCGATCACCCGCGACGTCTCCGGCGAGGGTGTGCAGCAGGCGTTGCTGAAGATCCTGGAGGGCACGGTCGCCAACGTTCCGCCGCAGGGTGGGCGCAAGCACCCCAACCAGGAGCTCATCCAGTTCGATACGAAGAATGTGCTGTTCATCGTCTCGGGCGCGTTCGCCGGCCTGGAGAAGGTCGTTGCCGAGCGTCGTGGACGTAAGGGCGTGGGCTTCGGTTCCGAGATCCGCGGCAAGTCCGATGAGGATCCGGATCCGTTCCGCTTCGTGGAGCCGGAGGACATGGTCAAGTTCGGCCTGATCCCCGAGCTGATCGGCCGCTTGCCGGTGATCACCCACGTCGGTCACCTCGACGAAGACGCCCTGGTGCGCATCCTCACCGAGCCGAAGAACTCCCTGGTGCGCCAGTACCAGCGCCTCTTCGAGATGGATGGCGTGCAGCTCACTTTCGAGGACGACGCCCTGCGCGAGATCGCGAAGAAGGCGCTGGAGCGCGAGACCGGTGCCCGTGGCCTGCGCTCGATCGTGGAGCACCTGCTGCTGCCGATGATGTACGCCATCCCGGACGATCCGGACACCGGTGAAGTCATCATCTCCGGCGGATGCGTGACCGGCGAGGCCGAGCCCGAGCTGCTCACCCACGAGGAAGTCGCCGAGCGCGACCGCCGCAGCGCCTGACTCTTAGGCGTGGCGGGCTGCAGTGGGGGCGTGCAGTGCGGGGGCCTCTCGGTCTGGTGGGCGCCAGGCCTCCGGGTTCAATAGCACCGCGTTTTGTTGGCGAGTGGAGGGGTCGCCCCTCTTGGACAGGCTGTGAGCCACCCCGACCCGCTCACTGAGAGGAGCCCCGGCCGTGGGCATCTCCCCGGGCTATGCCAACGATCAGATCGAGCGGTGGCGATGGGCTGTCTACGACGGAGACCTCGACCGAGGACGGACTCGACCCCTGTCCCCGGAGCGGTACCACCTACGTGGACTACCGGTACCCAGAAGGGCTACGTGTCAGAAGGCCCCCGTCCTGTAGGGCAGGCTCTTTCTGTTGACTCGCGCTTGTCGTGCTCGGGAGGGGATCAAAAGCCGACGATGGAGAGGCCGACTAGGTGGATCGCGCCGATCAAGATGGTCCCGATGAGAGGGATGAAAAACATCCACTGGCCGGGTTTCCAGTCGGGAGACTGTCGGGCGTTGTCGATCAGTTGGAGATCAGTGAGCCGAGGCTACCGGTGAGCGATGAGTGGGAAGATGAGCTGGACGACGGGGGGAGATCGTCGTTGTCGCCTGCGACTGTGAGAGTGCCGATGCTCACTGTATGTTCTAGCTGGCAGGCCTCGTCGTAGATGTCCAAACGTTCGTAGTTCACATTGTCCTTGAGGTAGACGCTCTCGCCGGGATCCACGACCTGGGGAAAGGACTGGCGTTCGGTGCTGCCGCTTTCCACGATGTACTGGTCGCAGTATTGGGGTTCGTAGCCTCGCTCGATCCAAGCTGGATGGACAACGGTGGTGAGCGCTGAATTGTATCCAGTGACGGTAATAGGGGTGTCAGAGGTGTTCAAAACCGTTAAACGGATGTAGAACGTTGTTCCCAAGGAGTGGACAGTGCTTAAGTACCTGTCGTCTTCGGCGTTCATTGAGGCGATCCAAGTTACAGCCAGTTCGTCGGGCTTTGGGGCGGCGGTGGCGGTGCTGGCACCTGTGATTGCAAGGACGGCGATGAAGGCGGCGGCTGCGGCCTTGGTGGCGTTGCGATGGAAGATGTTCACGACTAAAACATAGTACGAAGATTCGTCGGCCGATGCCCCGATTGTTGGGGACTTTCTGTCTTCACGCGGATTGACATCGTGCGCGGACCATCGATAGCGCGGGGTTCTGGGTTGACCGGGTATTTCCCCAGCAGGCCCAGCCGACCTACTCGTCGTAGAGGTCGGTGATGTGGTCCTGGTCGGAGTCCTCGGGGATGTCGGCGTCCAGGCCGGTGCCCTCAGAACTGTCCCCACCGAGATCACTACCGAGTTCGCCACCCAACTCACCCAGTTCACCCAGATCCCCACTAAAGGAATCGAAGGGCGGGTAGGCGGACGCGTGGGTCTCGCGCGGGGCGGTGTACTCCGGCAGATCCTCGGCGCGGTAGGTCACGACCTCTTCCACGGAGCCACCGTCGCCGGCGGTGTACAACGACGCCGACACCGACGACGGGGTCCGTGTGGTCGGAGCCGCGTGGGTATAGGAACTGCCCTGGGTGGTGGGCATTGAGGTGGTCAGGAAGGCCAGCACGGTGTCGCAGGCCAGCTTCTCCAGGCCTTCCACGGTGGCGGCGTGATCCATGTCCGTGCCGTAAAGCAGCTGGAACAGTCCGCCCTGGGAGGCGGGGAAGCAGCACAGGGACGTGATCAGCACGTACACGTCCTCGGCGGAGATGCCGGGGCGGAAGGCGCCGTAGTCCTGCCCGCGCATGAGCACCCGGTCGATCTGCAGCACCACGGGGGAGGTCTCGAGCACGTCGTTGCGTCCTTCAAGATGCCCGCGGGACAGGACGTTCTCGGAGATGATCAGGCGCACGGCGTCCGGGTCGGCGCGGTGGCGCCGGTAGGCGGTGCGCACCAGGGAGCGCACGGCCTCGGCGGGCACGAGGCGTTCCACGTCCAGGTCCTCGGGGCGGGGCCAGAGCCGACGGAAGGCGTAACGCACCGCCTCGTCGTAGAGCACGCGGGTGTCCCTCAAGAGGGGGTGCGTGGGGGGTACACCCGCGCCGACGGCGATGTCACGGGTATCGGCGGAGAGCCCGGAGCGCACGAGTTCAGGGATCGCGGTGTCCAGGACCAGCTGGTACTCCTGCGGGGAGCAGTCGTAGCGCCGGTGGCTGCCTGGCAGGTCGGCGGGGTCAGTGATCAATGGGGCGCTCCTGGCCTGGTCTCTGGTGCGGCGTCTGGTGCAGCGACGGGTGCAGCGTCTGGTGTGACGGGGACGTGTGCTGGGGTCGGGGATCCTCCCGGGGGCGCGGCAAACGGGTGTCGCCGTGTACTCCCATGCTAAGCGGAACCCACGCCGGGAACGCACATAACGTTTATGCCCCCACCTATGAGGGGGCACCGGAACAGGGGGATCGTTCGTCACGTCTACATTGGTGGGGCACCGAACACCACTGCAATCGCGAAAAGGAACGAGGTCGCACACCATGCCGACACAACCCATCACCGTCACCGTCACCGGGGCCGCCGGGCAGATCGCCTACTCCCTGTTGTTCCGCGTCGCTTCCGGAGATGTCTTCGGCGACCGACCGGTGAAGCTTCGGCTGCTGGAGATCCCGGCGGCGAAGCGGGCCGCCGAGGGCGTGGCCATGGAGTTGTTGGATTCCGCCTTCCCGCTCATCGCCGGCATCACCGTCACCGATGATCCAGACGAGGGTTTCGCCGGTGCGGAGGCGGTGTTCCTCGTCGGCGCGAAGCCGCGCGGCAAGGGGGAGGACCGTTCGGACCTGCTCACCGGCAACGGCAAGATCTTCGGCCCGCAGGGCAAGGCCATCGCGGCCAATGCCGCACCCGGGGTGCGTGTATTGGTCGTCGGTAACCCGGCGAATACGAATGCCACGATCCTGGATGCCCACGCGGGCCTGGAGGCCGGGCAGGTCACGGCGATGACGCGTCTGGACCACAACCGGGCGATCGCCCAGGTCGCCGGCAAGTTGGGGGTCACCCCGGGTCGGTTGTCGCGCATGACCGTGTGGGGAAACCACTCGAATACGCAGTTCCCCGATGTCGCAGAGCTGCTGCTCGACGGGGAGCCGGTCGCCGACAAACTGGACCCGGAGTGGGTGGACGGGGAGTTCATCCCGCGGGTGGCCAAGCGTGGTGGGGAGATCATCGAGGTGCGTGGCTCGTCCTCGGCGGCGTCGGCGGCGTCCTCGGCGGTGGACCACATGCACGACTGGTTCAATGGCACCCCGGAGGGTGACTGGACGTCGGTGGCCCTGCGCTCCGATGGCTCCTACGGGGTCGCCGAGGGCCTGTTCGCCAGCTTCCCCTGCCGCGCGGTCGACGGTGTCTGGCAGATCGTCCAGGGCCTGGACCTCGACGACCGGCAGCGCCAGCGCATCGCGGACAGTGCCGCGGAACTGGCGGAGGAGCGCGACACGGTGCGCGACGCGGGCATGCTGTGACACAGTAGGTAGATGCGCCCTAGAAATGACCTGGATCACAACACGGCATCACTGAATCCCGGCAACGGACGCTACCGTCCGGGGGCCGTCGATAAGGTGGTGGGTCTGGGCGCGCGGCTGTTGGGCACGGTCGCCAGCCTCGTGCCGCGGGCGGCGTGGCGGCGGGTGGGAGTACGCCGCAACGACGACGGCGACGTCCTGGATCCGGACGTTACCGCGACGCTGCTGGCGTTGCGGGTGGTCAGCGGGCTGGACATTGTGGATGTACCGCCGGTGCACTCGCGGCGCATCGTGGAGCGCGAGGCCTTCATCGCCGGCGGCAGCCCGAGCGTCGCCGAGGTGCGTGAGGAGCAGATCGCTGGGGTGCCGGTACGTGTCTATCTGCACCGGCCGGCAGACACCTCGCCGCGTCCGACGCTGGTGTACCTGCACGGCGGGGGCTGGGTCACCGGATCTCTCGACAGCCACGACGCCGCCTGTCGCAGCCTCTGCGCCGACGGCGGTGTCACGGTGGTGGCGGTGGACTACCGCCTGGCCCCCGAGCACCCCTTCCCGGCAGCGCTGGAGGACACCACGGCCGTCGTCGCCGCCCTGCAGGACGGTGCCCGCGTCGCGGACACCAGCGTGGACGCAGGACGCCTCGTCGTCGCTGGCGACTCCGCCGGCGGGAACCTCGCGGCGTCCTGCTGCTTGTGGCTGCGCGCCCAGGGGCGCGCCCAGCCCGCGCTGCAGCAGCTCTTCGTCCCGGTGACGGACCTGTCGCAGCGTTCGGCCAGCTATGCGGAGTTCGGGGAGGAGGGCCTGTACCTGACGGCTGCGCAGATGGAGTGGTACGAGCACCACTACCTGGGGCGCAGCGGTGACCTGACTGAGGCGGTGGACCCGCGCGACCCGCGGGTGTCGCCGATGCTGGAGCCGGACCTGAGTGGACTGGCACCGGCGTATGTGGCGGTGGCCGGGTTCGACCCGCTGCGTGATGAGGGGGAGGCCTACGCAGGACGCTTGGAGGATGCCGGGGTTCAGGTCACGCTGCGGCGTCACCGCGGGCTGGTGCACCCCTTCGTAAACTCGGTCGCGGTGTGGTCCGGGGCGCGGGCGGCGATGGCGGAGGCCACGGCGCACCTGAGGTCGGCGCTGGGGACTACCCTGGGCGCACATGGCTGAGAACAGGAATCCGTCGATCAAGGACCCGGAACTCTATGAACGGCTGCGTGGGGAAGGGGAGTCGAAGGAGAAGTCCGCCCGCATCGCCAACGCCGCGGCGAACACCTCGCGTTCCGAGATCGGGCACAGGGGCGGGGAGTCGCCCAGTTACGACGAGTGGACGCGGGACGAGCTCTACGAGCGGGCGCAGGAACTCGACGTCGACGGACGCTCGTCGATGACGAAGGACGAGCTGATCGAGGCGCTGCGCGACAGTTGAGCCGCCCGGCTACTCCAGGTGGTCGAACTTGCTCTCCCACGCCGCGGCGACGGGGTTGGCGTCGGCGATCATGTGGTTGAAGCGGTCGTTGGCGATCTCCACCACCTCGCCGAGCAGCTGCACATGCTCCTGGGCGGGGGAGTTCTCCAGGCGGCGGATGCCCTCGCTGATGATCTGGGTGCGCGAGTCCAGGCGCCCCAGACAGGTGACGAAGGGCATGCCGAAGCGCTCACGGTAGCTCTCGGAGAGTTCCACGAGCTGCTCGCGGTCGACGTCGTCCATGTTGTCAAGGTCCTCCATCGCCACCGAGCCGGCGAAGCCGGAGATCCGCTTCGAGGCCTCGGGGTCGAGTAGCAGCTCGGCCATGGAGGGGTAGTCGCGGATGAGGGCGCGCTGGTCATCGCGCTCGGCGGTGAGCACCGCCTCCTGCACCGCGTCGCGCAGGTCCTGGACGGTGTTGAAGGGGGCCGCGGCGTGGGCGTTCTCCAACGGCCACAGCGTGTTGTTGAACAGCGGGGCGAAGGTCTCCACGAAGGCGTCGCGGTCCATGGCGTTGACGTCCTCGAGGGTGATCGTTCGCCCGCCGGCGTCGCGGGTGACGTCCGGCGAGGAGCGCCGTCCGACGTGGAAGAACAGCAGGTTGAGCAGGATCGCAGCGATGGAGCCGGTGGTCACACCCGAGGCGAAGAAGACCTGCGCCCAGTCGGGGAACAGCTGGGCGATGTCCGGCTTGAAGGCGACAAGCATGCCCAAGCCGATGGAGATGGTCATCACCGCGGCGTTGCGGTTATCCGCCAGGTCGACCTTGCCCAGGGTCTGGATGCCGACCAGGGCCACGTTGGCGAACAGGGCGAGGCTCGCCGCGCCGAGCACGGGGCCGGGGATCGCGTTGACCACCGCGCCGGCCTTGGGGATCAGGCCGATGACGATCATGATCACTCCGGCTCCGGCGACGACCCAGCGTGAGCGCACGCGCGTCATACGCACCAGGCCCACGTTCTGCGCGAAGCAGGTGTAGGGGAAGGAGTTCAGCACACCGCCGAGGGTGGTGGACAGGCCGTCGGCACGCAGCGCGGCGGAGATGTGCTCCTTCTTGATGCGCTTGCCCACGATCTCGCCGGCGGCGAAGACATCGCCGGTGGTCTCCACCATGGTGATCAGCATGACGATGCACATCGAGATGATGCCGGTGAGGACGAACTCCGGGGCTCCGAAGTAGAAGGGCGTCGTGAATCCGACCCAGTCGGACGAACCGACGTCGGTGAAGCCCGCGTCGCCCAGGGACACGGCCACGACGGTGCCCACCACCAGGCCCATGAGGATGGACAGGGTGCCCAGGAAGCCCTTGAAGAAACGCTGGGCCAGCAGGATGACCGCCAGGGTCAGCCCGGCGTAGGCCATGTCGCTGGCATCCGGGGTGCCCTCGGCGAAGTTGGTGATGTCGTTGGCGGCGACACCCAGCAGGGTGATGCCCATCGTCGTCAGCACCGTGCCGATGACCACCGGCGGGAAGAACCGGATGAACTTCGCGAAGTACGGGGCAGCGAAGAAGGTGAAGAGCCCGGCGACGATGATCGACCCGTAGATCGCCGGCAGTGCCTCCGTGCCGCCCTCACCGCCGGTGGTGGCCAGCCCGATGGCGATGATCGGGGAGATGGCCGTGGTGGTCACACCCTGGATGATCGGCAGGCGTACGCCGACCTTCCAGAATCCCACCGACTGGATCAACGTGGCGATGCCACAGGTGAACAGGTCGGCGTTGATGAGGTGGATGGTGGTCTCGGCGTCCAGCCCCAGGCCGCTGGCGATGAGCAGCGGCACGACCACGGCACCGGCGTAAAACGCCAGCACGTGCTGGGTGGACAGGATCGCGAGTTTGCCCTTGGGCGGTACCTGGTCGACAGGATGGCGGGTGGACGCTGAGGTCGCGTCGGCACGGGTGCTGGAGCTCATGTGGCGGCTTTCCGGGAAACGTCGGTCGCGGGCCCGGCGGCGGGGCCCGCGTCGGTAATTACCGGATAAATCATATGCGTTGGGGGAGGGAGGACGGAACTGCGCCCGGTGGTTTCCTCTAGGACAGCGCGTAGGGTGGCCGGATGTCTGATTCGACCCACGGGGCCCACCGGCTCGTCTTCACCCTCGGAGACTCCCTGATCCGCAGTGGTGCCAGTTCCGCCACGACCACGAAGGCGCTGCTGTCCGTCGCCCAGAAGGCGGGTCTGTCCGGGGTCACCGTCAGCGTGACTCTGGGCCAGCTCATCGTCAGTGACCACATGGTCGATGATGACCAGCCACGGACCCGGATACACGAGGTGCAGCCGGGCGCCCTCGACATCCGTCGCCGCGTCCGTGCCGAGGAAGTCGTGGAGCGGATCCTGGTCGAGGACCTCGCCGTGGAGGACGCGCTGGCCGCACTCGAGGAGAAATCAGGGGGAGGACCGGCATCCGACCCCGGGCGCGAGGGCTCCCTGGACTGGTGGGCAGTGGTGCTGGGCTACGCCATCCTGGGGGCAGGTTTCGCCCTGGTGCTCGGCGGAGGCCCTCCCACTGCGGTGGGCGGGGCTGTGACCTCGGTGATGATCTCCCTCATCTTCCACTGGTTCGGACGGTTCGGTGTACCCGGGATCTACGGTCAGGCAGCCGGTGGGTTCGTGGCGGTCTGTGCCTCCGCCGGAATCAACTCCGCGTTGGGACAGGATGAGACCGCGATCTGTATCGTCGCGGCGATCGCCGCCCGGCTTGCGGGGATAGCGTCCTACTCGGCGGTCCAGGACGCGATCACTGGCTGGTACCTTTCGGCCGCGGGACGGCTGCTCGAGGTGGGGACGAACACGGCGGGGCTGGTGGCGGGTGTCGCGGTGGGTATCCGGACGGTCACGACTTTCTGGTCTCCCTCGCAGGACTTGATTGCCTCGGTGGAACCTGACACCACGCACTGGGGTGTGGCGGTCCTGGGCGCCGCGATGGTTTCCGGTGGTTTCGCCTTATCGAGCGGCGCGTGGGCACTACGGCTTTTGTGCCTCACCTGCCTCGGGGCGGCGGTACAACTGTTGAATCTGGGTGTCGGCGTGCTCGGGGCGGACTCCTACCTGGGAGTGGCGCTCACCGCGGCCGTCGCCGGTTCGGTGTGCGTGCTGGTCGCCAGGCCGCTGTACCTGTCGTCGAATGCGATCATGATGGTGTCTTTGCTGCCGTTGTTCCCCGGCATGCTGGTCTACCAGGGCTTGCTCGGAACGTTGTTCACCGTCGACGGGGCCACCGAGGCCCTGCTGGCAGCGGCAATCACCGCTTTCGCGCTCTCCGTTGCTGGGGTGCTGGGCCAGTACGTCGTCTCCGAGTTGTTGTGGGCCGCCCGCCGCAGACAGTTTGAGCGGTGGAACCCGGGCGAACACTTCAGCAAGGTCCGGCCCGGAGAATACAGTTCCCGTGACATCTTGCTGCCGGTCTTCAACACGCCATTCAACGGGACAGAGAGCAGCGCGAATCGAAACCGGTGACGTCCAGGCCGGGCGTCCTACGTCAGCGGCGAGACGCGCACGAGGTGCTCGTTGACGAATTCGCCGACGCCCCACTCGGCGAGCTCGCGGCCGTAGCCGGAGCGTCCCACACCACCGAAGGGCAGGCCCGCGGCGGTGACGGAGGCCTCGTTGACGAAGGACATGCCGACCTCCAGGCGGGCGGCGGCGTTCTCGGCGAGGGCCAGGTCGGAACCCCATACCGAGCCGGAGAGCCCGTAATCGGAGTTGTTGGCGATCTCCACGGCTTCGTCCACGTCGGCGGCATTGTAGACGATGGCGACGGGGCCGAAGACCTCATTGCAGCCCACGTCCGCGCTCGGGTCGACGTCGGTGAGCAGCGTGGGCTCCATGAACGCGCCCGGACGGTCGATGGCGCCGCCACCGACGCGCACGGTGGCGTCCCCGTTGGCCTTCGCGTCGGCGAGGCGCTGGACGATCTCGTCACGGGCGTCGATGGAGGACAGCGGTCCGACGTCGGCGTCGGAGTCGTCCCACGCGCCGACGGTCAGGGCACCGATGCGCTTCTCCAGACCCTCGACCACGCGGTCGTAGAAGCCGTCCATCACGATGAGGCGCTTCGGGGCGTTGCAGGCCTGGCCGGTGTTGTACATGCGGATGCCCACGTACTGGTCGAGGACGGTCTCGAGGTTCTCGTCGTCGAGGATGATGAAGGGGTCATTGCCGCCGAGTTCGAGCAGGGACTTCTTGTAGTTCTCGCCGGCGGTCTTGGCGACAGCCGCACCGGCTCCCTCGGAACCGGTGAGGGAGACCGCGGCGATGCGCGGATCGGCGACGAAGGCGTCCATCTGCGATCCGGAGGCGTAGACGTTCTGGAAGACGTCTTGCGGCAGGCCGGCGTCCTCCAGGATGTCCTGGCAGGCCTGCGAGGACAGCGGGCAGATCGACGCGTGCTTGAGCACCAGCGAATTGCCGAGCAGGAGGTTCGGCGCCGCCCAGCGGGCGACCTGGTAGTACGGGAAGTTCCACGGCATGATGCCGAGCAACGGGCCGATCGGATCCTTGCGCACGTAGGTGTGGCGCGCACCCTGGGCGGGCAGCTGCTTGTTGGCGAGCAGCTCGTGGGCATGCTCGGCGTAGTAGCGGTAGATGTCGATGACGATGTCGAGTTCGGCCTTCGCCCAGCCGTCGAGCTTGCCCATTTCGCGTCCGATGTAGGACGCGAGTTCGTCCTTCTTCTCTTCGTAGAGGTCGGCGGCGCGGTTCAACACGGCGGCACGCTCGTCGATGGTGGTGGTCCGCCACTGCCGGTAGGCGGCGGTCGAGCGGTCGAGGATGGCGTCGCGGTCGGCGTCCTCAATCCTCGTGAACGTGTCTTCGGTCTGGCCGGTGGACGGGTTGTTCACACTGAAATTGCTCATGTCCCCGTTGTACGCGCGGTGCCGGGGGAGTGTCATCCGTCCCCCGGTGACCAGGTCGGGAGTGTTAGCGCTCCCAGTAGATGGTGCCGTCGAATCCGCGGTCGCGCAGTGCGTACGGGTAGAAGATCTTTCCGCCGATGGGCTCGATGCCGGCATCGTCGCCCGATCCGTTGCTGACGAAGCTCACGTCGGCGTCCTTGTAGGCCTTGCCTACCTCGACCTCGTCGAGCTGGGAACCGAGCATCTCTTCGCGGTCGATGCCGCAGTCCTCGGCGTCGCCGTTGTAGATGGAGTTCGGTTCGGCGTCGTCCTCGCCCAGGGGCATGAGGTCGGGACGTTCGGTGAGGTTCATCGGCTCGCCGTCCGCGAAGGTCGGACGGTGGGTGTCGTCGTCCACGGTGAAGTCCGGGTCGTCGGCGTTGCCGAGCAGGGTCATCTCGTAGTTGACGCACACGAAGTGGTCGACGTCGGTCTCGTCCTCGAGCTCGAAGGTGTCGGCGGGCAGGTCTTTGAGTTCGCTGACCGTGACATCCCAGAACTGCAGGTTGCCCATGCTGTTCTGGGTGAGGACCTGAGCGGTCTCGCCGAGGCCGAGGCGGGTCTCCAGGGGCGTGAGTTCGAAGCCGGCCGGAGCGCCGGACAGGTCGACGTCGAACTCCGAGTCGTCGCCGGACGCCTCGTCGCCGGTGGCGGTCGATGCGTCCGAGTCGGCGCCGGAGTCGGCGCTGGCATCGTCGTCAGAAGAGCAGGCGGTGAGGGCGAGTGCGGGAACGGAGAGACCAGCGATGAGCGCGAGCCTCCACTTCTTGAAATCAGTCATAAGGGGACTGTATATCATAATAGTTACTGTTTCATCTTTTGTAGACTGTCATCGTGGCACGGCTTCCGGCTAGGCGGGCCAGTGCCCCTTGTGGTTCTATCGGGGCCGGTCTGCGCGGCGGAGAGGGCATTTGAGCGGGATCCTGGCGGGGTCTTGGTGATCCGCTCATCGCATCGCTTTAAGGGGGCGCTGGGCTATAACAGGGGTGTTTATGTCATAACTCCGCATTTTGTAAATGTAGCACCATAAATATGCAGGCCACGCTGCGCTCAGTTTCTCGTTAGAATCGGCAATGGCACTGAGGAGCACCTTAGTGCTGCAGCTTTTCCAGCATTGCGCGACGGTGCCCATGGCACCTGAACCACATTCATTTCCGGAGTGCGGGTCACTTCCCGGCGGGGATGTACCTGTCTTTCCGTACCGCAAGAGAGAGGTTCCAAAATGACTGAAATCGCTAAGGACGTCTTCTGTATTGAAGGAACTGACGTCAACATCGGACTCCTGCGCGAGGGCGATGAACTCACCATGATCGACGGCGGCTGGCCCGGCGACGTCGAGGCCGTCGAGGAGGCCATCCGGTCGATCGGGCACAAGCCCGAGGACGTCCGCGCCATCCTGCTGACCCACGCCCACATCGACCACCTCGGCGCGGTGGACTCCTTCCATCGCCGCTTCGGTACCCCGGTGTACTCCGATCCGATCGAGGTCCACCACGCCGCGCGCGAGTACCTGGAGCAGGCCGGCACCGACGAGGTCGAGCAGGGCCCGATGCCCCAGACCATGGAGTGGTGGGAGCGGGTGCAGAAGGTCGGTGCCGAGGACGAGATCACCATCACCGACGTGCAGCCTGTCGGCGAGGGGCCCATGGACATCCCCGGACGTCCGGTCCCGGTGGCCACCCACGGGCACACCTCCGGTCACAGCGCGTTCCTGGTGCCCTCCGTTGGTGTGATCGCCACCGGCGACGCCCTGGTCACCGGCCACGCCTGCTCGACCAAGCAGGGTCCCCAGCCGTGCCCGTGGTTCTTCAATCACTCCCGCTCCGAGGCTCTCGAAGCCCTGGATCTGCTGGAGGGCGTCGACGCCGACATCATCCTGCCGGGCCACGGCGCCCCGATGAACATGAAGCTTGCCGACGCAGTGAAGGCCGCACGTACCTTCGCCGCAGACACCGGCTTCGACAACCACTAGATCGGAAAGGTCACCTCATGTCACGAATTCCTCTGTTCGACCCGTCCACCGCCAGCGAGGAGGATAAGAAGGTCTACGACAAGTTCCCCTCGAACCTCGTCGCCGGTCTGATGCGCACCACCACCGGGATCACGGACGCCTACCTGGGATACGGCGCGGCTTTCCCCGACTCGCCGCTGGACCCGCAGATCCGTGAGATGGTCACCCTGCGCGTCGGCGTGATCTCGCACAGCGACTACGAGTGGATGCAGCACGCCGACAAGGCCCGCTCCGTGGGGGTTACCGAGGACGAGATCTCCGCGATCCAGTCCGGTGACTTCAGCTCCCTGAGCGACGCCAAGCAAAAGGCGATGGCACTCACCGACGACCTAGTTGCCAACCCCAAGGCTGGCCCGACGTTCGAGGCCGTGGTCGAGGCTCTGGACGAGCAGTCCGCCGCCATCATCACGCTGCTAGTCGGTCACTACATGATGACCGCCCGGTTCCTGATGACCCTCGAAATCCCGCTGGACGACAAGCCCACCAGCTGGGACGGCGCGTAGGCAGCCCTCGGCCGAGACGCAATCCGCCACAGGACGTGGCCCCCGGGACACCAATCCCCGTAGGCTGCGTCCTTTTGGCGTCCTTTCGGCGCGTGCGGTGAGGTATCGGGGCCTGCTGCCTCGGGGAGTTGCACCAGAATATAGAGGTATGCGATCTCGTATACTCCATGTATGTCCGCGACAATCAAAGTTCCAGTTGAGCTCCGCGACAGAATCACCAGGCGTGCACGCGAGCAGGGTGTCACAACGCCCGTTTTCCTGAAAGACCTCCTCGACAGGAACGACAGGGTGAACAGGATGAAGGCCTTCGGTCGCGCATTCGCCACCGCAGACGATAGCTATTGGGATGAATTCCACGACGTCGATGTCACCCTGGGGGACGTCCCACCTGATTCCTGAACTGCGATGAGGGGGCGGGAGCAGACGCCCACCATCCGGTCACGTTCATGTCCGGGCACTGCACTAGACTGTCCTACCGTGACTGATCAGACCAGCTCCAGCGCAGCCAGCAGCAACCCCGACACCTCCTCCCGGGCCGACCGGCTCCCGAAGCAGTGGACCCCCGCAGACGTCGAAAACGACCTCTACCAGGGGTGGGTCGACTCGGGTTACTTCCATGCTGACGCCACCAGCGACCGCCCGCCGTTCTCCATCGTGCTGCCGCCGCCGAACGTCACCGGCCAGCTGCACATGGGACACGCCCTGGACCACACCCTCATGGACGCCATGGCCCGGCGTAAGCGTATGCAGGGCTACGAGGTCCTCTGGCTGCCCGGCTCCGACCACGCCGGCATCGCCACGCAGACCAAGGTCGAGGGCATGCTCAAGGAGACCGAGGGCAAGGACCGCTTCGACTACGGCCGTGAGGAGTTCGTGGACAAGGTCTGGGAGTGGAAGGAGCAGTACGGCGGTGTCATCCAGTCGCAGATGCGCGCGATTGGCGATTCCGTCGACTGGCAGCGCGAGCGCTTCACCCTGGACGACGGGCTGTCGCGTGCCGTGCAGACCATCTTCAAGGAGCTCTTCGACCGTGGCCTGATCTACCGCGCCAAGCGCATGGTCAACTGGTCGCCGGTGCTGCGCACCGCCATCTCCGACATCGAGGTCGTCTACTCCGACGACGAGGGTGAGCTGGTCACCCTGCGTTACGGCGATGCCTCGGGCAAGGGCCCGCACGTGGACGTCGCGACCACCCGTGTGGAAACGATGCTCGGCGACGTCGCCGTGGCCGTCCACCCGGACGACGAGCGCTACCGCGACCTCGTCGGGTCACATCTGCCGCACCCGTTCATCGAGGGCCAGAGCATGGTCGTCATCGCCGATGACTACGTCGACCCCGAGTTCGGTACCGGCGCGGTGAAGATCACCCCGGCGCACGACCCGAACGACTTTGAGATGGGCCGCCGCCACGATCTCGATATGCCCGAGGTCATCGACCAGACCGGCCACATCGCCAACACCGGCACCCGCTTCGACGGGATGGACCGCTTCGAGGCGCGCGAGCAGATCCGCCTGGCGCTGGAGGAGCAGGGGCGCGTGGTCAAGCGCATCAGCCCCTACGTGCACTCCGTGGGACACTCGGAGCGCTCGAAGGAGGCCATCGAGCCGCGCCTGTCCGAGCAGTGGTGGGTGAAGGTCGAGGAGCTGGCGAAGATGTCCGGCGACGCCGTCCGCGAAGGCGACACGGTCATCCACCCCGCCTCCCAGGAGCCGCGCTGGTTCGACTGGGTCGACGACATGCACGACTGGTGCATCTCCCGGCAGCTGTGGTGGGGCCACCGCATCCCGATCTGGTACGGACCCGACGGCGAGATCGTGTGCTGCGGCCCGAATGATGAGGCCCCTACCGGCGAGGGCTGGCACCGCGAGGAGGACGTGCTGGACACGTGGTTCAGCTCCGCGCTGTGGCCGTTCTCCACGATGGGCTGGCCGGATGCCACCAACGAGCTGGCGAAGTTCTACCCGACGTCCGTGCTGGTCACCGGCTACGACATCCTGTTCTTCTGGGTCGCGCGCATGATGATGTTCGCCACCTTCGCCGACACCATCGAGGGCTCCGTCCTCGATGCCGGTGAACCCGGCACCACCGCTGACCAGCGCGCAGGACGGCCCCAGGTGCCCTTCACCGACGTCTTCCTGCACGGTCTGGTCCGCGACGAGCACGGCCGCAAGATGTCCAAGTCCTTGGGCAATGGCATCGACCCGATGGACTGGGTGCGCGACTACGGTGCGGACGCACTGCGCTTCACCCTGGCCCGCGGTGCCAACCCCGGCACCGACCTGCCGATCGGTGAGGACTCCGCGCAGTCCTCGCGCAACTTCGCCACGAAGCTGTTCAATGCCACGAAGTTCGCCCTGATGAACGGTGCGCGGGTCCTGCCGGTCGCCGAGCAGGACGCCTTCCCGTCTCGCGAGCAGCTCACCGATCCGGACCGTTGGATCCTCGACAAGCTCGAGGAACTGCGCGTGCTCGTCGACACCCACCTGGACCGCTACGAGTTCGCCGTGGCCAACGAGGCGCTTTACCGCTTCACCTGGGGCGAGTTCTGCGACTGGTACCTGGAGATCGCCAAGGTGCAGGTCCCGCGCGACTGGGACGCCGCCACCGAGGCCGAGCGCACCCGTGGCGAGAACACCCAGCTGGTGCTCGGCCGGGTGCTCGACACCGTCTTCCGCCTGCTGCACCCCTCGATGCCCTTCGTCACCGAGACCCTCTGGACCGTGCTCACCGACGGCGTCGACGGCTACGCCGACAGCCTCGTGGTCACCGACTGGCCCACCGCCGCCAACACCAATGGGGGAGCAGCCGCCGACACGGACGCCGTGCGTCGTCTGGACGACGTGGAGAAGCTCGTCACCGAGGTCCGCCGCTTCCGCGCCGACCAGGGTGTCAAGCCCACCCAGAAGGTGCCGGGACGTTTCGACGCCGCGGCCGCCGACCTCGCCGGGTTGGAGGACGCCGTGCGGTCCATCGTCCGACTCACCGCCCCGGCCGAGGACTTCACGCCGACGGCATCGGTGGAGCTGCGCCTGTCGGGCGCGACGATCACTGTGGAGCTCGACACGTCCGGCACCGTGGACGTCGCCGCCGAGCGCAAGCGTCTGGAGAAGGACCTCGCCGAGGCGAACAAGGAACTCGAGCGCGCAGACAAGAAGCTCGGCAACGACAACTTCCTGGCCAAGGCGCCGGAGAAGGTCGTCGCCGAAATCCGAGAGCGTCGCGGCATTGCCGCCGACGAGGTCGAGCGCATCAACGCCCGGCTGACCGACCTGGCAGGGAAGTGACCCGGCAACAGTGACTGACAAGCACGACGACATCGAGACAACCGACACCGGAAACAACGATTTCGGCGAGGCCCAGCTCAACGCCACCGGCCTTGACCTGCCGATCGACCTGTCCGAACCCGCGAACACCGACGACGACGCCGCGAAGCTGGCCCGCCCGGTGACCGCTGGCGACCTCGCCGCTCTCGCCGAGGTCGAGGCCGAGCTCAACGAGCGGTGGCCCGAGACCAAGATCGACCCCACCCTCGACCGCGTCCGCCGGCTGATGGACCTGCTCGGCAGCCCGCAGCGTAACTACCAGGCCATTCACGTCGCCGGTACCAATGGCAAGACCTCGGTGACCCGGATGGTCGAGTCGCTGCTGCGCGCCTTCCACCGGCGCACCGGGCGGACCACCAGCCCGCACCTGCAGCTGGCCACCGAGCGCATCGCCATCGACGGCACCCCGCTGCACCCGGCGGACTATGTGGCCACCTGGCGTGAGATTCAGCCCTTCGTGGAGATGGTCGACCGCGAGTCCGAGGCCGAGGGTGGCCCGCGGATGAGCAAGTTCGAGATCCTTGTGGCCATGGCCTACGCCGCCTTCGCCGACGCCCCAGTGGACGTCGCCGTCGTCGAGGTCGGCCTCGGCGGACGCTGGGACGCCACCAACGTCATCGATGCCGACGTCGCCGTGGTCACCCCGATCGGCCTCGACCACACCGACTACCTCGGTGACACTCTCGCTGAGATCGCCGGGGAGAAGGCCGGCATCATCAAGCAGCGCTGGGATGCCGACGACCTGCTCACCCCGCCGGACAACGTCGCCGTCATCGCCGAACAGGAGCCCGAGGCCCTCGAGGTGCTGCTGCGCCAGGCCGTCGAGGCCGATTCTTCGGTCGCGCGTGCGGGCGAGGAGTTCGCCGTGGTGGAGTCCGCCGTGGCCGTCGGCGGACAGAACCTGTCGCTCAAGGGGCTTGGCGGGGTCTACACCGACATCTTCCTGCCGCTGTCCGGTGCCCACCAGGCACGCAATGCCGCTACCGCGTTGGCCGCGGTCGAGGCGTTCTTCGGAGCGGGTGCCGGACGCATGCTCGACGAGGACACCGTCCGGGCTGGTTTCGCCCAGGTCAGTTCGCCGGGGCGCCTGGAGCGCGTGCGCTCGACGCCCAATGTGTTCATCGACGCCACCCACAATCCGCACGGTGCCAAGGCACTGGCGCAGGCCGTGGACCGTGACTTCTCTTTCCGACGTCTCGTCGGTGTGGTCTCGGTGCTCGGCGACAAGGACGCCCGCGGCATCCTGGCTGCGCTAGAGCCCGTGCTCGACGAGATCGTCGTCACCCAGAACACCTCCCCGCGTGCCGTGGACGTTGAGGACCTCGCCGAGTACGCTCGCGATGCCTTCGGTGAGGAGCGCGTGCACGTGGCGGTGAACCTGCCCGGTGCCGTCGAACTCGCCGTCCAGCTCGCCGAGGACGATGGCGGCTTCGGCGACAGCCAGGTCTCCGGGGCCGGCGTGCTGGTCACCGGCTCCGTTGTCACCGCCGGTGAGGCCCGCACCCTGTTCGGCAAGGACCCGGCATGACCGGCACCATGACAGGAGCCGCGACCGATACCCTCGTCGCCCCGAAACGCGTGGCGCTGTATCTCGGCTCGGCTACCGGCGATAGCCCTGCTTACCGTGAGGCCACCGTTGCCGTCGTTCGTCACCTCGCCGAGGCCGGGCACTCCCTGGTCTACGGCGGGGGATCGGTTGGTCTGATGGGTGTGGCCGCCGATACCGCGCTGGCCGCCGGCATGGAGGTCCACGGTGTCATCACCCGCCACCTCTACGACGGTGAGACCGGCCACACCGGGCTGACCAGCCTGGAGATCGTGGACACCATGAACGAGCGCAAGGAACGCATGGCGTCTACCGCCGACGCCATGGTCACCCTGCCCGGTGGCATCGGCACGCTTGAGGAGTTCTTCGAGGTGTGGACCGGCCAGGTGTTGGGCGTCCACCACAAGCCCGTCGCCTTGATCGATGTGGACGGCTACTGGGCCCCGCTGCTCGAGATGGTCGACCAGATGGTGGAGCGCGGGTTCTTCTCCGCCGAACACCGCGATAACCTGATCCACCTCACCGACCCTTGCGGGCTGGCGAACGCGTTGGACTCCTGGACCCCGGCTACGGCAAAGTGGTCGAAGAAGAGCCATACCGGCACCGGCGAGATGAGGATGCAGTGAGTGAGAACACCACCCCCCTGGGGCCCGCACACGAGATGCCGGTCGACCCGTTCAAGGGTCTGAAGGGGATGATGGCCGGCATCATGCTGATGGAGGCCATCACCGTGCTGCTCGTCCTCGCCGTGGTCGGCGTGGTCGACGAGGGGGCGCACGCCACCGTGTTCAACATGACCTACGTCGCCGTGCTCGGCCTGGCGATGGTCGTGGCGTCCTTCCTGCAGTTCCGCCCCTGGGCGGACAAGATGAACATCACCCTGCAGGTCTTCGCCCTGATCGGGGCGATCGTGCACCCCACGATGCTTTTCGTGGCGATCCTGTTCATCCTCGCCTGGTGGTACACCTACCACCTGCGGGCGAACGTGAAGAGCCGCATGGATAAGGGCTTGCTGCCCGCCCAGCACTACTACGTCGCCGAGGACCGCGACTGATTCGGTCCTCCGCGACTCGGCGGGTCACACCTCGCCGGCGTGCTCCAGGACGTACTCGTCGATCTCCGCGGTGGGGGAGTCGAGCGGGCCATCGTACCCATTGCGCTCGATCCAGGAGGCCACGAACTGGCAGGACGGCACCACGGTGAGATCCTGCTTCTGGGTGTCCGCCAGTGCCTCGCGGACCAGCACGCTCCCCAGCCCGCGGCCGGCGTACTCGTCGGAGACGATGGTGTGGTGGAAGATCCGCTCCGTTCCGTCCGGAGCACCGTGCTCGGCATCCCGGTCCACGAAGTAGGCTGCGCCGGCGCGGGTGCCGTCGGCGAGGTAGAGCCCGTAGGCATTGCCCTTCGACCTTAAACGGACGGTGACGGCGTTCCCTTTCTTGTCCGTAAGTTCAGTCATTATCTCTCCTTGTCACCAATGTCATCTCGTTGATGTCATCTCGTTCCCATGTTCTTCCCGTGCCAAATCTATCAGGGAATCGTTTGCTCCGGCACGCCTGAGCACCCGAGTAGCATGACCTATTGATGAATACATATCGACCCGGGGAACGGGTCCTCGCCATGTGCCTGTCGGCCGTCGCCGGCTACGCCGACTCCATCGGGTTCATGTTCTACGGTGGGGTGTTCCTGTCGTTCATGTCCGGCAACAGCACCCGGCTGGCCGTCTCGTTCGTGGAGGACGACGCCGAACTCATGCGACTGGCCGGACGCTGCATCGTGCTGTTCATGGCCGGGGTCATGCTCGGAGCCCTGGTCCACCGCCTGGTCACCCGCAGGTGGGGACGCTACCGCTCGCGCGAGGCGGTGCTCGCCACCGTCTCGACGATCTTCCTGGCGTCCTGCGCGCTGTTGGCCCTCGACGCCGAGGTGGGGGCGGTGATGCTGTTGTCCGTGGGCATCGGGGCGCTGAACTCCGTCTTCGAACGCGACGGTGAGGTCAGCATCGCGTTGACCTACGTGACCGGGACATTGGTGAAGGCCGGCCAACGTTTCGTGGACTCCTTCTTCGGCGGACGCATCTCGGCGTGGGTGTACCCGCTGCTCATGGCGTTGTGCCTGTCGGCCGGGGCGATCATTGGCGCGTTGAGTTTCTTCCACGCCGGCCTGAGCGCGATCGTGCCGCTCACTGGTTTCCTGGTGGTCGTCACGGTGGTCAACCAGGTGCTGCGCACCCGCCGGCGACGCCTGGGCTTACCGCTTTAACTTGTGTTCACCTGTGTTCGGTAGGCTGATGCCCATGACTGAACGCACTCTCATCCTCATCAAGCCGGACGGTGTCGCCCGCGGCCTCGTCGGCGAGATCATCGCCCGTATCGAGCGCAAGGGCCTCACCCTCTCCGCCCTGGACCTGCGTGTCGCCGACCGCGAAACCGCAGAGAAGCACTACGCCGAGCACGCCGACAAGCCGTTCTTCGGCGAGCTGGTCGACTTCGTCACCTCCGCCCCGATGATCGCGGGCATCGTCGAGGGCGAGCGCGCCATCGACGCCTGGCGTCAGCTGGCCGGCGGCACCGACCCGGTCGCCAAGGCCACCCCCGGCTCCATCCGTGGCGACTTCGCCACGGCCGTTGCCGAGAACGTTGTCCACGGCTCCGACTCCCCGGAGTCCGCCGAGCGCGAGATCGGCATCTGGTTCCCGAACCTCTGATCCGCCGCTTCACGGCTCCCCGCCGCGTCCTTCTCGTAGGACGCTGCGGGGAGTTTTTTCGTGCCCCACACCCGTCGGGCATGTCAGCTGAGTCATGCCCCAGGTAGGAAAATGCCGATTTCCCGACCTGGGGCATGACTCAGGTGACAGGGGCTAGCTGAAGGGGTTAGTTGACCGGGGTGGCACCCACGGGGCCGCGCGCGAGCGCGTCGCGTCCTTCCTCGGTCAACGTCACCCACCGCACGACCGTGGTGGCGTCCTTGCGCTCACGCAGGACGACGGCCAGGCCGCGGGCGGTGAGTGAGTGCAGCGCGGCGTCCAGCGATTCGTCGCGTGAAGCGTCCGACAGGAGCGGGGCGGCCAATTCGGCGAGGACGTCGCGACGCACCTGGCGTCCCCCGGGGACCGCCTGGGCGGCGTAGAGGGTGGAGGCGACGGCGTCGGTGTCGTCCGACGGGGACCAGTCCGGCTCGGTGGCGAAGACCGTCGACAGTGCGACGTAGTCCTCCGGCCGGGCGCCCTCCAGCACGAATACGCGCCAGAAGACCACCAGGCTGACGACCGTCACCACCGCGGCGTAGATCCACCCGAGGGTTGTCGAGTCGATCAGCTGGCCGATCCACATCAGCGTGTAGATCCCGGGGACGGCGAAGGACAGCATCGTGCGCAGTCGCTTGTTCGGGCTCTGAGGCTCCTCCGCGGTGCCGCCGACATCCGCCGGGGTGCGGTCATCGGCACGCATCGGGGCGTACTCGTTGCTGCGCAACCCCTTCGCCCGCAGCGACAGGCCCAGGGCGAATGCGCCGATGAGCATCACGACCGCGGCGAGTGAGAGGGTCCACGGTCCTGCGATGGGGGAGGACGAGGCGCCGACGAAGATGGCGACCAGCACGGCCGCCACTACGCGCCCAGGCAGGGCAGGAGTGACGGAGGCCTGAATCTGTTGGAGAGTGCGAAATTCGGGGCTCATATAAGACACCGTAACTGGTTACACAGGTCGCAGCACAGGAAGCGGTGTGGCGGGGACGCCGTGGGTGCCGCGGTGTGCAACAATGTGCGGAGACACGTGTAGCACCCGATGAGACGGTGTGCTCCGAATGTCGGACAGATTTCTAGGCACGACAATCGTGCAGACAACATCGAATATGAATGCCACGGCGGCAATTCCGCTCGCCTCGGCCAGACGACGTCACAGTGTGGCTGCGACCTGATCGGACCGATCACACGCGCCCGCTCTTTACCCCGGGAACCAGTTCGGGGCCGTCGGCCGGGACGTCCTACCGGAGGACGCCGCGACCCCACCTCCCCGACGAGAGCGTCGGTGCGGTGGGCGGTCGCGAACCAACGTTTTTCCGCGCGTGGCAGGTCAAGAGGAGAAAGCATGGCAAAGACAGGCCAGGAACTCGCCGCAGCGGCGGCGGACGTGAAGGTCGCAGACCTGGGGGAGAAGGTCCGTGTCCACGCACTGGCCAAGGCCCTCGGGATCCCGAGTGCGCAGATGATCACCGTGCTGGGGGAGCACGGTGTGGAGAACAAGCGCGCCGCGTCGACGGTGACCAGTGCCGAGGCGGAGCGGGTGCTCGGGGAGATCAGTGGGGCAGGGAAGGCAGAGAAGGCTGAGGCATCTGAGCCTGCTCCCGCGAAGAAGGCTCCGGCGAGGAAGCGGTCCCCGCGAAAGACGGCGACGAAGGCGAAGCCCGTTGCTGAGGTCGCCGAGCCAGCTGCTGAGTCAGTTGAGCCTGCCGTTGAGGCAGAGCCCGCAGCAGAAGCCGCGGCCGAGCCCGCAGTCGAAGCAGTGCAGCAGCCGAAGGAGCAGGCCGCACCGACGCGTCGTCGGGCACGTTCCAGCAAGGTGACGCGCAAGGCCGCGGCCCCGGTCACTCCTGCTGAGCCCATCGAGCCCGCCGAGCCTGTTGCGGCTGCGGAGCCCGAGGCGAAGCCCGCACAGCAGTCCACCGCGGCAGCACCGGAGGCATCCGAGAACGCCGAGACGAAGAACACGGGGTCGGCGTCGCGCCGTCGCCGGCGTCGGCGCGTGAGCCGTCCGGCCGAGCAGGACGCCACCGCTACCGAGCACGTTGCAGAGCAGGCGCCGAAGCAGCAGCCGAAGAAGCAGGCCCCGAAGAAGCAGCAGCCTGAGCCCCAGCCGGAACCGGTGCAGGAGCCGGTGCAGGAGGCCGCGGCGGAAGCACAGCCGGAGGCCGAGGCAGCGCGTCCGGTGGTGCGTCGTCGGATCGTCCGACGCGTCGGTTCGCGTAGCGCGGCGGCCGGTGCGGAAGCACTTCGTCGTGAACGCGAGGAAGAAAACAGCGGCAACGCCGGAAGCAACGCCCCGGCGTCCGATGAGCAGGGCGAGGGGGCGGCGTCCTCCCGTCGTCGTCGCGGCAGCCGTGGTCGCGGCCGGGGGCGTGCTGACCAGCAGGACCAGAACGAGCAGGCCAAGCAGGACGAGCCGAAGCAGGACCAGAAGCAGCAGTCCAAGCAGGACACACAGCAGGACGCGCAGCCGGAGAAGTCCCAGGACAAAACCCCCGAGAAGGCCCCGGAGCCGACCCCCGTGGTCGATGAGCCGGTGAAGCTCAAGGGGTCCACGCGGCTGGAGTCGAAGCGTCGGTGGCGTCAGGAGCAGGGCAACGAGAAGCACCGGGCGGTCACCCGCGCGGAGTTCCTCGCGCGCCGCGAGAACATTTTCCGCTCCATGGTCGTGCGCGACGCCCACCGTCACGACGGCAACGGCTGGACCACCCAGGTCGGCGTCGCGGAGGACGGTTTGCTCGTGGAGCACTTCGTCACCAGCGACGATCAGCAGTCCACCATCGGCAATATCTACCTGGGGCGCGTGCAGAACGTGCTGTCCAGCATGGAGGCCGCCTTCGTCGACATTGGAACGGGCCGCAACGCCGTGCTCTACGCCAGCGAAGTCGACTGGCGTTCCGGGCACGTCCGCGGCCGGTCGCGGCGCATCGAGTCGGCGCTGAAGCAGGGTGACCAGGTGCTCGTGCAGGTCATCAAGGAGCCGCTCGGACACAAGGGTGCCCGGCTGACCAACCGCGTCAGTTTCGCCGGACGCTACCTCGTGTACGTCCCCGGCGGACGCACGCAGGGCATCTCCCGCAAACTGCCCGAGGCCGAGCGCAAGCGTCTCAAGGCGATTCTGCAGCGCGTGGTGCCGGAGGACGGCGGCACGATCATCCGCACCGCCGCCGAGGGCGTCAGTGAGGACAAGATCGCCGAGGATGTCGACCGTCTGCACCGCCGCTGGGTGGACATCACCGAGCGCGAGGAGAAGGAGCGCGCCAAGAAGGGCGCCTCCCCGGTCACCATGTACGAGGAGCCGAACCTCCTGGTCAAGGTGGTTCGTGACATGTTCAACGAGGACTTCAACGAACTCGTCGTCGACGGCAATCGGTCCTGGCAGCGGGTGCGCGACTATGTGCACCGCATGGCCCCGGACCTGGAGTCGCGCGTGGTGCGCTGGAACCCGGAGGAGCACGGCGGCGACGACGTCTTCGCCGCCTACGAACTCGACGCGCAGCTCTCCAATGCGCTGAGCCAGAAGATCTGGCTGCCGTCGGGCGGCTACCTGATCATCGACAAGACCGAGGCGATGACGGTCATCGACGTCAACACCGGCAGCTTCGTCGGCTCCGGCGGCAACCTCGAGGAGACCGTCACCAAGAACAACCTGGAGGCCGCCGAGGAGATCGTGCGCCAGATGCGCCTGCGCGACATCGGCGGGATGATCGTGGTGGACTTCGTGGACATGGTGCTCGAGGAGAACCGTGACCTGCTGCTGCGCCGCCTGCACGAGTACCTCGCCGCCGACCGCACGAAGCACAAGGTCTCCGAGGTCACCAGCCTGGGTCTGGTGCAGATGACGCGTAAGCGCCTGGGCGTTGGCCTGGTGGAGAACTACTCCTCGCAGTGCGAGGCTTGCAATGGCCGCGGCATCATCCTGCACGACGATCCCGTCGAGCACGAGGAGGTCGACGACCGCCAGGAGCGCCGCGACCACGGTGGCCGCGAGGGTCTCAAGCAGGCCCGCCACGAACAGGAGATCCGCAAGCGCTACGAGGACAGCGCCATCGAGGATGCTCCGGCGCCCGCGCAGGAGGACCAGCACACCACCGCGGAGACCACCGCTGAGGTTGCCAAGACCGTGCACGGTGCCGACGCGCAGGGCGGTCGCCGACGCCGCAAGGGGTCGGGTCAGGATTCGGGTCCCGAGTCCGTGCAGGACATCGTCGCCTACGCGCTGAGCCGCGCCGGCGAGGAAGATCCGGACGAGCCCAGCGGCTCGGACTACGTGTCGGACGAAGAGTTCGGCGACGACGCCACGGAGCAGCTGCTGCGCGGCATCGTGCAGGACGAGCCCGCGCAGGACGCACCGACGCAGGACGCTCCGGCGCAGGACGCTCCGGCGCCGGTGGCGACGTCGCGTGGCAAGGACCGTCGCGGTCGCCGCGTGGTGCGCCGCGTGGCCCCGGCCGAGCCGGTTGTTGAGCCCGCCGCCGAACCAGTCGCAGAACCGGTCGCTGAGACTGCCGTTGAAAGCACCGGTGATTACGAGTCGGCGAAGGAGGCGTTCGAGCGCTCGCCGCGTCGTCGCCGTCGCGTCCGCGGCAACTCGCGTTCCGACGTCGCCCCGCGGCCGCAGGACTACGGTGCCGCGGCGTCCGACGCCGGGCGTCCTGCTGAGGCGGCGGCGTCCACCGAGGACGTCGCCGAGGCGTCCTCCCCGGAACCCGCGCGCGCTGCGGCACCGCAGGTGCGTTCGGACCGTAGGGGCCGGCGCCGGGTGGTGCGCAGCACCCGGTAAATCACCGGCGTGTCATTCCCCGTGAGGCCCGCACCCTGTGGAAGAGGTGGAGATTTTGTTTTCCCGGGGTAGGGCGGTAGCCTTGCATAGTCGCTGTTCGACCATTGGTCGATCGTGTCCGTCGGCACCCTGGAAATAACCGGGGCACCACGGTTGCGCCGCACGTCCGGCGCAGAATCGATCGGGTCGGACGCAGTGAAATAAGCAATGAAGTCCAGTCAGATTGCCTTTTCAGGCCGTGTCCTGCCTCGTGCGGGAATGATCGGTGGAGGGGCGGCCTGAGCCGAGTAGAGAAACAAAGGGGTAGCCCTTCCATGTACGCGATCGTCAAGACCGGCGGAAAGCAGTACAAGGTTGCCGAAGGTGACCTCGTCAAGGTCGAGAAGATCGAGGGAGAGCCCGGTTCGTCCGTGGCCCTCACCCCGGTTCTCCTCGTCGATGGCGCTGACGTCACTTCCGGTGACAACCTCGCCGATAAGACCGTTGCTGCCGAGATCGTCGACCAGACCAAGGGTAAGAAGATCAACGGCATGCACTACCGGAACAAGACCGGTTACAAGCGTCGTTACGGCCACCGTCAGCAGCTGACCGTCCTCAAGGTCACCGGCATCAAGTAAACCCAGCGACCGCTGCGTCCCGCGCGGCGGTACGACCTTTTCCGAGGAGGGAAAAGACCATGGCACACAAGAAGGGTGCTTCCAGCTCCAGCAACGGTCGCGATTCCGAGTCCAAGCGTCTCGGTGTCAAGCGTTTCGGTGGTCAGCAGGTCAAGGCCGGCGAGATCCTGATCCGTCAGCGCGGTACCTCGTTCCACCCCGGTGAGAACGTCGGACGCGGCGGCGACGACACCCTGTTCGCCCTGAAGGGCGGCGCCGTGCAGTTCAGCACCCGCCGTAACCGTCGTCTGGTGAACATCGTCGAGAACGAGACCGTCGAGGCCTAAACCTCCGGTCGGCGCCCCCTCGGGGTGCTAGGAACCCCAGGACATCCCAGATGTCCTGGGGTTTTGTTCTGTGCTTTGCGTAGGCACATGTGGTGAGGCTATCTTTACTTCTGATGACTACGCCGAACAACACAGTATCAGCGGCAGGGATTACCCGCCGTGCCTTCTTCGCCGGGGCCCTTGGGCTCGGCGCCGCCGGACTCCTCGCCGCCTGTGGCAGCAGCGGAAACAGCGGAAGCGGCGGAAGCGGTGACGGGGACGCACAGTCCTCCGGCGCGGCCAGCGGTTCGGGGGACCAGGCCCTGCGCGTCGTCGCACTGAACACCGGGCAGTTCGAGACCTGCCTGGCCCTCGGCGTCCTGCCTGTTGGTATTGCCCTGGCCAGTTCCGTTGGGACGGTCTCTGACGGTATCCCGGACTTCGTCAAGGACCGCTTCGGTGCTGACTTCGATCTGGACTCCGTGGAGTCCGTGGGCGAACGCCAGTCGCCGGACATGGAGGCCGTCGCCCGGCTCGAGCCGGAGCTGATCCTGTCCAATAAGCGTGCCGACAGCACCATCCTGGAGCAACTCGAACAGCTGGCCGAGGTGGTCCTGTCCAATGGCGGCTCCGAGGAGTGGAAGGCTGATCTGGGCATCATCGGCGAAGCGCTCGGGGCGAGCGAAGCGGCCGATGATCTTCTGAGCAGCTACGAGGAGCGCGCCGCTGACTGGGCGGAGCGCCGCGGCAGTGACGGAACCGTATCCCTTGTCCGCGGCAAGGGTGACGAGTACCTGATGATGGGTGCGCGGGCGCTGGCGAGCATCGTCGCGGTCGATTCCGGACTGACTCGCCCGGAGAACCAAACCTTCGACGACGCCCCGGGCCACGACATCTCCCTGGAGAATGCCGCCGATCTCGACGCGGACTGGTTGTTCTACGGCTTCCCGCAAGGGGCCTCCGAGGTGACTTCCAGCAACTCCTGGACCGCGCTGCCCGTAGTGGAGGACGGACGGTCCTTCGAAGTCGAGGTCGACCCGTGGTTCCTCAACGCTTCCGTCGTAGCCGCTGACCGGGTGTTGGACGACATGATGGAGTTCATCGGGGATGCCTGACCTGCGGTGCTGAGGTCTGTGTCCGGAGCGGGTGGTAGGATCGTCGGGATTCTCCAACCACCCCTTTTAACCGCCTGAACTGGAGGGCGTCCAATCATGTCACGCTTCGTGGACCGAGTCGTCCTGCATCTGCAGGCCGGCGACGGCGGAAACGGCTGCGCCTCGGTGCGCCGCGAGAAGTTCGTCCCCCTCGGCGGCCCGGACGGCGGCAACGGCGGGCACGGCGGGGACGTGGTCCTGGAGGTTGATCCGCAGGTCCACACCCTGCTCGACTTCCACTTCCACCCGCACATCAAGGCCGAGCGCGGTGCCGCCGGTTCCGGCGACCACCGCCATGGTGCCCGCGGCAAGGACCTCGTGGTCCAGGTGCCCGCCGGCACCGTCGTGCTCGACAAGAAGGGCGAGGTCCTCGCCGACCTCACCACCAAGGGGCAGCGCTACATCGCCGCCGCCGGTGGCCACGGTGGTCTGGGTAATGCTTCGCTGGTGTCGAAGGCGCGCAAGGCGCCTGGTTTCGCCCTGCTGGGTGAGCCCGGCGATATCGGCGAGGTCACCCTGGAGCTCAAGTCCATGGCGGACGTGGGCCTCGTCGGCTTCCCGTCGGCCGGTAAGTCCTCGCTGGTCAGCGTGCTGAGCGCGGCCAAGCCGAAGATTGCCGACTACCCCTTCACCACGCTGCAGCCCAACCTGGGCGTGGTCAACGTGGGCCATGAGGTCTTCACCATCGCCGACGTGCCCGGTCTGATCCCCGGTGCGAGCCAGGGCAAGGGCCTCGGCCTGGACTTCCTGCGCCACATCGAGCGCACCGCCGTGCTCGTGCACGTGGTGGACTGCGCGGCGCTGGAGTCCGACCGTAACCCGGTCGACGACATCCGCGCCCTGGAGACCGAGCTCAAGGACTATGAGTCGGAGCTCTCCGCCGACGCTGGCCTCGGCGACCTCAGCGACCGCCCGCGCCTGATCGTCCTGAACAAGATCGACGTGCCGGACGCCCGCGAGATGGCCGAGATGATGCGCCCCGAGCTCGAGGAGGCCTTCGGCTGGCCGGTCCTGGAGATCTCGACGGCCACCCACGAGGGCCTGGACCCGCTGCGCTACGCACTGATGGGGATCGTCACCGAGCACCGGCTCGCCCACCCCGTCGAGGAGGTCGCCCCGCAGGTCGTCACCCCGAAGAACCTGCGTGGCAAGGGCCGCGGAAAGTTCGCCGACTTCGAGGTCACCAAGGACCCGGAGTTCGAGGACGCCTACATCGTCTCCGGGTCGAAGCTGGAGCGCTGGATCATCCAGACCGACTTCGAGAACGACGAGGCCGTGGGCTACCTCGCCGACCGCCTGGCCAAGGCCGGTGTCGAGGAGGCGCTGTACAAGGCTGGTGCTTCGGCCGGCGACGAGGTGACCATCGGTGCGATCACCTTCGAGTGGGAGCCGCAGACCTCCGCGGGTGTGGACCTACTGCCCTCCGGGCGTGGCACGGACCGCCGCCTGGACCGCACGGGACGTTCCACCTCCGACGAGCGCAAGCGTGCCTCCCAGGCCCGCCGCGGTCTGATCGACGAGTACGACTTCGGCGACGGCGAGGAGCCGGACCGCGAACGCTGGCAGGGCTGACGCCAGCTAGATATAGCTAGAGCCAGCTAGAGCCAGCCACCCCGACACCCGATTCCGGGGGAGGGGAGGGGGCCTCGCGATGTGGGAGTTTCGTCGGATGTGTCCGAGTTTCCTCCCGTTGCGGGGCCCCTTCGCCTGTCTCGTGGCGAGGAACGGTGCGACTGGTCCATAATGAAAGGCATGTCTGACACCACTGATGCCTCTGACATGTCCGCAGAGCCCACGGTATTTGAGTACCCTGCGCCACTGGAGTTCGGGACGGATGCCGTGCATCAGCCTGGACCCGTTATCCCGGCGACCTCCAAGGAGTTCCCGGACGCCGAGGTCAGTGAGGATTCCCCTGCCTATGGCCACCATTCCGATGTGCGTGAGACGATCCGCAGCGCCAAGCGTGTGGTCGTCAAGATCGGTTCGTCCAGCCTGACCGACGAGACCGGCCTGGTTAGCCCGGACCGGATCGACGTCATCGCCGACGCGCTGGAGGCGCGCATGGACCGCGACACCGATGTGATCGTCGTGTCGTCCGGCGCTGTGGCCTGCGGCATGGGCCCGCTGGGCCTGGCGCAGAAGCCCACCGACCTGGCGACGAAGCAGGCCGCCGCGGCGTCCGGCCAGGTTCTTCTCGCACAGGAGTGGGCGCGCAGTTTTGCGCGCTACGGACGCTCCGTCGGCCAGGTGCTGCTCACTGCGTCGGACGCCGCGCGGCGTGACCGCGCGCGCAACGCGCAGCGCACCATCGACCGGTTGCGCCAGCTGCGCGCCGTGCCGATCGTCAACGAGAACGACACGGTGGCGACCTCGGAGATGCGCTTCGGCGACAACGACCGCCTGGCGTCCCTGGTGTCCCACCTGACCTACGCCGATGCGCTGGTGCTGCTCTCCGACGTCGCGGGCCTCTACGACCGCAACCCCGCCGAGCCGGACGCCCGCTTCATCGCCGAGGTGCGCACCAGCAAGGACCTGCGCGGCGTTGTCGCCGGCGACGGAGGACGGCTCGGCACCGGCGGCATGGCGGCGAAGGTGTCCGCCGCCCGCCTGGCGTCGCGCGCGGGCATTCCGGTGCTGCTGACGTCCACCGAGAACATCGGTGCGGCGCTGGACGAGGCACTGGTCGGTACGTGTTTCTGGCCGCGGGAGGACCGCCTGTCCGCCTGGAAGTTCTGGGTGCTCTACGCCGCCGACTCCGCCGGCACGCTGCACCTTGACGCCGGTGCGGCCGCGGCGATGGAACGCCACAGTTCCCTGCTCGCCGTCGGTGTCGCGCGGGTGGACGGTGCCTTCACCTCCGGCGAGGTGCTGGACATCGTGGGCCCGGACGGCGACCTGATCGGCCGTGGCGAGGTCAACTACGACTCCGCGACGCTGGAGGGCATGGTCGGCAAGTCGACCACGGACCTGCCGGAGTTTGCGCAGCGTCCGGTGATCCACGCCGACTACATGGCGACGTACTCGAACCGTCAGTCGCGGGTCTACGGGGCTACGAGCTAACCCCTCGCTCGGGCCGATCACCCAGATTGTTCAACAATCTGGGTGATTTTTGCGTGCCGGTCACGTAACCTTGGGAGTCATGACCGACGCGAACACCGCCCAGAACCCGTCCGCCGCTACCGCAACCTCCGGTGACACCGCCGGGCTGACCCCGGTGCGTGCCGCCGAGCGCGAAGAGGTCCTCGCCAAGGCGCAGAAGGCCCGTGAGGTCTCCCAGCGTCCCGCGCTGACCACCACGCAGAAGAACGACCTGCTCCTCGCCGCCGCCGACCGCCTCGTCGCCGAGACCGACTCCGTGCTCGAGGCCAACGGCCGCGACATCGACGCCGGACGCGAGCGCGGCATGTCCGAGTCCCTCATCGACCGCCTCAGCCTGGACGCCGCCCGCGTGGAGGGCATCGCCGGCGGCCTGCGCCAGGTCGCCGACCTCGCCGACCCGGTGGGGGACGTGGTGCGCGGTTCGCGTCGTCCCAACGGCCTGGAGATGCGCCAGGTCCGCGTGCCGCTCGGCGTGATGGGCATGGTCTACGAGGCCCGCCCCAATGTCACCGTCGATGCCTTCGGCCTGGCCGTGAAGTCCGGCAATGTGCCGCTGCTGCGTGGCTCGAAGTCCGCGCAGAACTCCAACGCCCGCCTCGTGGAGATCCTCCAGGACGTGTGCGAGGAGCACGGCCTGCCGCGCGAGACCGTGCAGCTGCTTCCCTGCGAGACCCACGACTCCGTCCAGGACCTCATCACCGCCCGCGGCCTGGTCGACATCGTCATCCCGCGTGGCGGCGCGGGCCTGATCAACGCCGTGGTCACCGGCGCCACCGTGCCCGCCATCGAGACCGGCACCGGCAACTGCCACTTCTACGTGGACGGCTCCGCCGACGTCGACGAGGCCATCGAGCTGGTCATCAACGGTAAGACGCGCCGCTGCTCGGTGTGCAACGCCACCGAGGTTGTCCTGCTCGACGCCGCCCTGTCCGACGAGGACAAGAAGCGCGTGCTGACCTCCCTGCAGGACGCCGGCGTCACCGTGCATGGCGAGGTCTCCGAGCTCTCCGCCCTGGGCGTGGGCGACGTGGTCCAGGCCGAGGAGAAGGACTGGACCGACGAGTACGGCTCCTTCGACATCGCCGCGGCGATCGTGGACGGGGTCGAGGCCGCGGTCGCCCACATCACCCGCTACTCCACGGGCCACACCGAGGCGATCAGCGCCACGGACTACAAGGCCACGAAGTACTTCGAGCAGAACGTGGACGCCGCCGCGGTGATGATCAACACCTCCACCGCCTGGACCGACGGTGAGATGTACGGCTTCGGTGCGGAGATCGGCATCTCCACCCAGAAGCTCCACGCCCGCGGTCCGATGGGCTTGCCGGAGCTGACGAGCACGAAGTGGATCGTCAACGGCGAGGGCCAGGTCCGGCCGTAGTCTCTGTTTCATTGCGGAATAGTCGCCCCTCCAGGTAGGCAATCGAGCTGAAATGCTGCCTGGAGGGGTGATCGCTCTGCGAGTGGGGGCTGGGGCGAGTTGAGGAGTGCTGGGCTCCGCTCGTAGGGGAGTCACTCGCGGGGAACGGCAAGGTGGCAACCCCGGAGGTTGGTGTGACCGACCTCCGGGGTTGCTGTCTGCGCGGGAACTCCGAGTCAGCTGCCCGTCCCCGTGCTGCAGGATTCGAAATTGTCGCCCCTCCAGGAAGGGATTCGGGCTGAAATGCTGCCTGGAAGGGTGATCGCTCTGCGAGTGGGGCTGGGGTGAGTGGCGAGCAGAGCCGGGGTGAGTCGGGAAAGGGGAGGGGGCCTACCGTCGCGGCGAGGGAACAACGCAGGCGGGTGGTGTGAGAGATCTAAGAAATTGCTCTCTGTAGGATGCCTTGCATGACGAAACATTCTCGGGAGACTCTCACCACCATGGCACTGACCGCCACCCTGGTCACCGCCATCGCCACTCCGGCGACAGCTCAGGCAACCACCCAGGCCACGCAGCACACCCAGGCAACAGCCCAAGCGACCACAACACCCCAGTGCCCCTCGGTGGTCACCCTCGTCGCCCGCGGCAGTGAGGAGGAGGAGACGTACGCGCCTGCGGCGTCCAACGGGTACTCCAACGGCTACGAGGGTGAGACGATCCACCGCTTCCTCGACTACGCCAGCGCCACTCATCCGGGCCTATTCGCCGCAGGTGAGCGCACCGTGCTGGCGATAGACGCCGAGCACTATCCGGCACGATTCCCCGTCGGGGAGGCCGGCGAGGATCCTGACCCGGCGACGATCGTCAACGGGGTGGGTCTGTTCGTCGACTCCATGTCGCGCGGACTGCCCGGCGGCATCGAGATGGTCGAGGAGTACGAGCGCGAGTCAGGCTGCCGTCCGGAGTATGTGGGTGTGGGCTATTCGCAGGGTGTCGCGGCGCTCGCCCCGGTGCAGCACATGCTCGCCGCGCAGGGCCGGCTGCGTGGCGCGGTGTACCTGGGCAATCCGTTCCACCGCGCCCCGGAGCTCATCGGTGGCGGGGCGATGTCGGACGTCCCGGTGCATAGTTTCTGCCTGCCGGACGACTTCGTGTGCGATACGGGCCCGCGCGCGATCATCACCGCCTTGCAGGACGACGAGGGCGCAGGTGCGCACGACACCTACTTCCACGACGCCGCCGCGAACCCGGACGCCGCAGGCCCCGGTGAGCAGCAGGCGGCGGACGTCCTCGCCGGTCTCGTCCAGAAAACCCACTAGAACTCAGTGGATGAAGAGGACCAGCGGGCCGGAGTACAGCAGCGCGGCCATGATGCATGCCACGGTGACACCGAGATGCAGCGGCATCTCGCGCATGCCGACCTTCTTCGGTGGCCAGGGCGTCCCCGCCGCGGCGGACGCCGGCACCGCCCGTGAGCGCCACAGGGCGACTGCGAAGACGATCACGGCGAGTAACCATGCAGCCCAGTGCACGTGGTTGACGAACAGCGTCGCCACCACGATAAGCAGCGCGGCGAGGTGAAAGATCTGTGATCCGAGCAGCCAGGCGCGGTCGCCCTTCTTGCGGATCATGGTCTTCACGTAGGGCACGGTGCCCACGGTGTACAGCAGCAGCCACAGGAAACTCACCCACACCGCCGTCGGCAGCGCGTCGACGACGTCCGGCGTGAACAGGTTGGACGTCCACGTCACCCCGGCACCGACGGGGGAGGACGCCCCGAGCGCGACCGTCGCGCCGACGGGCACGATGAACGCCGAGGCGGCCGTGGTCGCCACGCCGGACGCCAACGACCGCGGCGTCCCCCGCCATGTCTCGTACACCGCGATCGCGACGAGCGGGCCGAAGACGAACACCCACCACAGCAGGTGCGGCTGCAGCAGCAGCGCGGCGAGGCCGGCGAGCGCGGCGAGCGTCCCGTAGACAAGCGCGGGCGTGCGCGCGCGGCGGCGCATCGTGGGGTTGCGGGAGCGCAGGAACAGGCCGATGGCGAAGAACGCCAGGTAGCCGACGGTCCAGGCCACCGTCACCGCCAGGAAAGTCAGGGTCATACCGGCGGTGCCGTGCAACCCGTCGCCGCGGTTGGCAGGGGTGAGGGTGTCCCAGATCTTCAGGCACCAGAACAATGCGATGACCGGTGGGATCACCACCATCGGCCATGCGCCGTGCTGGTTGGGGATCCACGGGTTCAGTCTCGTCGCCATGGGGAAAGGATATCGCGGCGAGATACGTTCGTTGTGCTTTCTTTCGTACCTGGGTTACCCGTAGCATGGGCGGACGTGAGCCAGAACCGCCTACCGGAACAGCGTCCGGAACACCGTCCGGAACAGCCTCCGGAGCACCGTCCCGACCGTTTCCCGGACAAGCCGCCGGAGCGTATCGGGGTGATGGGTGGCACGTTCGACCCGATCCACAACGGGCACCTCGTCGCCGGCAGCGAGGTCGCCGACCGGTTCGGGTTGGACGTGGTGATCTACGTGCCTACCGGACACCCGTGGCAGAAGCGCGACAAGGTCGTCACCGCCGCGGAGGACCGGTACCTGATGACCGTCATCGCCACGGCGGCGAACCCGCAGTTCCTGGTGTCGCGCGTGGACATCGACCGGCCCGGGGCGACGTACACCGTGGACACGCTCAAGGACATCCAGCGCCGCTATCCGGACGCCGAGCTGTACTTCATCACCGGGGCGGACGCGCTGGAACGCATCGTGACCTGGCGGCACTGGGAGGACGTGTTCAATCTCGCGCACTGCGTGGGCGTGACACGTCCCGGCTACGACCTGGCGGACGCCGGGGAGGCGCTGCGCAGCCAGGTCGACTCCGACCGGCTGAGCCTGGTGAACATCCCGGCGATGGCCATCTCCTCGACTGATATTCGTGAGCGCGCGCAGGACGGACGCTCGGTCTGGTACCTCGTGCCCGACGGGGTGGTGCAGTACATCGGCAAGACCGCGCTGTACCGGCGCAGGAACAAGGACAGCCACGGCGGGCTGCCGTGGGCGGTGTCGGATCCGGAAGAACTGGAAGAACTGGGGGACCCGGCGGCGTCCGGTGCGTCCGGCGGTACGGAGCCCGACGCAGACGTCGAGCCGGACGTGGACTGGAACCCCGACGAGGACGGCGACCGCTTCCCCGACGGCTGGTTCTGAGCCCCTGCGCCACGCCGCCCGGGTGCTCCGGGATGCCTGATGCTGCGATCCGACGTCCGGCTTGTAGAATCACTGGCGGAAAACATCTGACCTCTACTCCCATGAAGGATCCGGCACCACGTGACCGCTAGCTCCGACGCCATCAACCATGCGGGCATTGCCGCCCGCGCCGCCGCCGAGCGCCTCGCCGAGGACATCGTCGTACTTGACGTGACCTCCCGAATGCCGCTGGCGGACTGCTTCGTGCTGGCCACCGGCGACAATGAGCGCATGGTCAACTCCATCGTCGACGAGGTGGAGGAGAAGCTCGCCGAGGTCGGCGTGAAGGCCCGCCTGCGCGAGGGCCACCGCGACAACCGGTGGGTCCTGCTGGACTACAGCACCATCGTGGTGCACGTCCAGCGTCGCGACGAGCGCGAGTACTACGCCCTCGACCGCCTGTACCGCGACTGCCCGACCGTCGAGGTCGAGGGTGTGGAGCAGGCCGACCGTGGCTTCTGGGCCAGCGATGTCAGCGCCGAGGAGATCGAGGCCGATGATCCCCTCTCCGCGCAGAGCGTCGCCGACCTGCCGCTGGCAGGCCCGGCACCCGACGAGGACGAGCTCTAGGACCCGGTGCCCGTGTCCTCGGGTGTATCTTCCCAGGTCCAGGGGACACGTCTGCCCGAACGCCGGCTGATTCTGATCCGCCACGGGCAGACCGAGTTCAACCTGGCCGGACGCATGCAGGGTCAGCTCGACACACCGCTGACCACCGCAGGACGCGCCGAGGCCGAGGCCGCCGCAACGGAGTTGGGCACCTGGCCGATCGGCACGGTGGTCAGCTCGGATCTGCAGCGTGCCCGCGACACCGCCGCCCTGCTCGCCGATGCGCTCGGCATGGGATACACCACCGACGCGCGGCTGCGCGAGACCGACCTCGGTGACTGGTCGGGCAAGGCGCACGAGGACGTGGACGCGGTCTTCCCCGGCCAGCGTTCGCACTGGCGGCTGAACCCTACGTGGGCACCGCCGAACGGCGAGACCCGCCTGGAGGTCTCCGACCGTGCCTCCGAACTCGTCGACGAACTCATGGCCGGCAACGCGTGGGACGCTGGGACGGTGATGCTCGTCGCGCATGGCGGCACCATCGCCGCGCTGACCTCCCGCCTGCTCGGCATCCCCACCGAGCACTACCCGATGTTCGGTGGCCTGGGGAACGCACGCTGGTCGCAGCTGGTCGCGCGTCCTACTGCGGATGTCACGAACGCTGCGTCCGACGGCTCGTCCGACGCTGATCTGTGGCGCGAGCCCCGCTGGTTCCTGGAGGGGTGGAACGTGGGCGTGGCGGCGCCGAAGCCGGTGGCCGTGGTGAACGCGGACGAAGGTGAGGTGACCGGGCGATGAGCGTACTGGTGGTCACTGACTCGTCGGCGTGCCTGCCCCCGGCGCTGGCCACGGAGTACGGCATCACCGTCCTGGACTTCCACGCCGAGGGCGAGGGGGAGGACGAGACGACGGCCGGGCTCGGGGCACTGGAGCTCACGGCCTGTTACGCCCGGCTGCTGGAACGCGGCGGGGACGACGGGGTCGTCGCCCTGCACATCTCCAAGGAACTGTCCGGCACCTGGTCGTCTGCGTCGCAGGCCGCCGCCGTGCTCGACGGGCGCGTGGAGGTCATCGACACCATGTCCGGTGGCATGGTCATCGGGCAGGCGGCGATTGCAGCGGCCCGCTGTGCTGACGACGGTGGCTCGCTGGAGGAGTGCCGTGGGGTGGCACAGCACGCCATCGACACCGGTCAGTTGTGGCTGTTCGTGAACCGGCTGGACACCTTGGCCCGCGGTGGACGTCTCACCGCAGGTCAGCGCCTGTTGTCCACGGCCTTGGCGATCAAGCCCATCATGCACCTGGCGGGTGGACGCCTGGAGCTCGCGGCGAAAACCCGCACCCGCTCGAAGGCGATGGAGCGCATGGTGACCCTCGCCGCCAACGCCTACCGTGACGTGGCCGAGGCGTTGCTTCCCGCGGAGGAACTGGACGAGCCGGATGAACTGGTGGCGGCTTCGGAGTCGGACGACGTCGAATCGAAGGCCCAGGATTCTGCCGCGACCGTAGCCGCGTCCGAGTCAGACGAGGTGACCTCCCCGGTGGACACCGACGGTGCCGACGACGTTGAGGATTCCTCTGGCGCAGGTGAGGACCTTGCAGTGTCTGACGACGAATCTGTAGAACCCGCCGAAGACGCTGAAACTGCCGACAGCGACGAGGCCACAGAGGTTGCGGAGGCCGCAGAGCCTGCGGGTGTCGCAGAGTCATCTGAGGTACCCGATTCCGCTGCTCCGTCGGATCGTCCCCGCATCTTCAACTTCGGCGGTCGCGACAGGGCCGATAAGACGGAGAAGTCAGATAAGACCGACAAGGCTGAGAAGACTGACAAGTCGGACAAGGCCGAGTCCGAGCGTTCGCGGTCCCGACGTCGTAGCGAAGAGCAGGTCGTACTCGTCGATTTGCCCCGCGTGCCGATGCACCTTGCCGTGCACCACCGTGAGGCGGAGGAAGCCGCCGAGCAGTTGCGCGCGAATTTGCGCGAGAAGCTGCCGGACTGTGTGGTGATCTCCGTGGTGGACATCTCCCACGCGATGGCCGTGCACACCGGACCGGGCGCCCTCGCGGTCTCCCTCGTCCAGGACTAGCCCGAGGCTCCAGCCACATCGCTCCAGCCACGCACCGGTGAGATCCTCACCCTTCCAGGTAGGCAATCGGCCCGATTCGCTGCCTGGGAGGGTGATCGCGCTACACGAGGGTGTGCGGAGGCTGCCGGCCTCGGTGGATTACGAGAGATCGCGGAGTCAGTGATGGACCCTTCCGTGCGACAGCAAGCCCGGAGGGGCACTGGGGGTCGCTCTCCTCACATCGACACGCGCCGGTAAGATCCTCACCCTTCCAGGTAGGCAATCGGCCCGATTCGCTGCCTGGGAGGGTGATCACGCTGCATGGGTAGGTGGCAGGCAGGGAGGCACCTGCGGATCACCGTCCGAGGAGCAGGACTGAGTTCTATCCACAGCCCCCAGGTTGTCCACAGTGTCATGGGCCGATGGGCGGCATGGGGGAAAGTGGTGTCCGGGCATGCACTTACATGGTGACCCATGGGCGGAGACGCAGAGCATAGGACACCGGCATCACGCCGGCGAGGCGGCACACGGCAGGCGGTGGCTGACAGGGTGGAAGCCCTGACCCAGCCGGTGCCGGGCCATGAGCTGGCGGATGTTCGGTTTGAGCGTCGGACCGTGATCGGTCCCCGGTCCGCCCGGATCATAATGGCAACGGTCGCGGCCTTGGTGGTCGTGGTGGGAGGGGTGATGCTCGTCAACGATAGGGACGGTGACGGAGCCGGTGACAACGCCCGGGGGGATGTTGTGGCAGGGCTGTCGCCAGGGGAGGACAGTGAGGCAGGAGAGGCCGGAGCGTCGGGAGCGTCAGGGGTGTCGGGGGTCGCCGGGGTAGAGCTGGCGGGGGACACCGGGGGAGCTGACGCGGACGCTGGTCAGGACGGTGGTAAGGACGATGCTGCAGGTGTGGGGCCTGTGGTGGTGTCGGTGCAGGGGTTGGTGCACCGGCCGGGTCTGGTCACCGTCGACGCCGGGACCAGGGCAGGTGAGGTGATCGACCGCTCGGGAGGGGTCCGGGGGGACGGTCGTGTGGAGGGGATCAACCTCGCCGAACCCGTGGTCGACGGCATGCAGATCGTGGTGGACCCGGAGGGGTCGCGGGTGCTGTACCCGGGGGAGCGCGGCGAACCCGCGCAACAACGGCAGCAGACACAGCAACAGAATCAACAGGACCAGACAGGCAGCACAGAAAGTACGGGCCTGGTGAACATCAACACCGCAGACGCGACCGGGCTGACCACGTTGTCCGGGGTGGGCCCGGCGACGGCGGAAGCGATCATCGCCTGGCGAGAGGCCAATGGGTCCTTCGCGGCGGTGGAGCAGTTGATGGAGGTCAAGGGCATCGGCCCGGCGAAGTTCGAGGCGTTGCGTGACGGCGTCACGGTCTGAGTCACCGTCTGAGTCACGGTCTGACTGGTCGGTCAATCCTGACCTCACCCCGCACCCGGGTTCGGGCACGCCGTGGTCGGCGAAGGACCGTGATCCGGTCAGTCCGGACGTGGTGCGTGCGCGTCGGGGCCCGGATCTGCGGTTGGTGCCGTTCGCGGTGGCGGTGTGGTTGGCGGTGACGCTGACCATCGTGGTGCGCACCCCGTGGATTGCGGCAGCCCTACTCGTTCTCGCCGGTGTGGCGGGGGCGATTGTGGTGTATCTGGGGCCGTTTCGTCCTGGGTCGTCGGTGGCGGAGGACCGTCCACGGGTGATCGTGCGCACGTGCGCGTTGGTCGCGGCGGTGGCGGCGGCGTCGTCGGGCCGGGCGTCCTGGCTGGTGGCGCGGGTGGACCGCCATGAGTTGCGTGGCATATCGACGCGCCTGGCGCAGGACGTGGAACTGGCGACGGCGCCGAAGCGGCTGTCGGGAGGCAGCGTCCTGCTGAATGTGCGGGTGGAGGACCTGGGCACGGTGCCGGTGTTCCTCGACGCCCGTGACGTGGAGCCGGCGGTGTTGTCGTGGCAGCCGGGGACGACGCTGGCGCTGCAGGCGGTGGCGTCGGGGACGCAGGACGCCGCGATGGTGCCGCTGCGGCTGTCGGCGTCCGGCGTCCCGCAAGTCGTCGCCGCGCCGGACGGTCTGGCCGGGGTGACTGCGCATCTGCGCGCCGGGTTGGCGCAGGCGGCGCAGGATCTGCCCGGTGGGACCGGTGACCTGGTGCCGGGCATGGTGGTCGGCGATGTGAGCATGCAGGACCCGGTGGTGCGCGAGCAGTTCCTGGCCACCGGGCTCACGCATCTCACGGCCGTGAGCGGTGCCAATCTGGCCATGGTCACGGGCAGCGTGCTGGTGTTGGCGACGGCGATGGGCTGGCCGCTGTGGACGCGCTACGCGGCCGCGGCGTCCTGCTTGGTGGCGTTCGTGCTGTTGGTGGGTCCGGAGCCGAGTGTGCTGCGGGCCGCGGTGATGGGTGCGGTGGGGTTGGTGGCGGCGTTGTCGGCGCGTCGGGCGCACGGGTATGCGGCGTTGTCGGCGGCGGTGATCGTGTTGCTGGCGGTGGATCCGGGCCTGGCGGTGGAGTACGCGTTCATCCTGTCGGTCGCGGCGACGGCGGGGATCGTGGCGTTGGCGCCGCTGGTCGCGCGCCGGATGCTGCAGGGCTGGACGCGGCGCAGGACGGCCCGGCGTGGGCGTCATCATCCGCCGGCGCGGTGGCAGGCGATGCTGGTGGGTCTGGTGGCGGTGAGTCTGGTGGCGGATGTGGTGACCGCCCCGGTGATCGTGCAGATGACCGGGGTGGTTTCTCCGACGGCGATTCTGGCCAATGTGCTGGTCGGCGTGGCGGTGCCGCCGGTGACGGTGGTGGGCATGCTCGGCGCGCTGCTGGCCGGGGTACACGTCGGCGCGGCGACAGTGGTGCTGTGGGGCGCGGCGCTGCCGGCCTGGTGGATCCTGGCCGTGGCGGCGCGGTTGTCGCAGGTCCCGGTGCTGCACACCCCGGGCGGCATGGTGGCTGCGGTGGTGCTCGTTCTCGTCGCGGTGGCCGTGGTGACTGTAGTGGTGTCGGCGCGGTGGCGGCGTGCGGCGCTGGTGGTGGTGCTGCTCGCCGCGCTGGCCACGGTGGCCGGTGTGCGCGCCGGTATCCTCTCGACCGGCCCGTATGCCCAGGCCACGGGGGCGGATGTGCTGGAACGGGTGTGGGCGGACGACCTGGGGGAGGTGCGGTGGACGGTGGGGGTGCGGATGGTGTCCGGGACGCCCGAGATTATGCGGCGCGGCGGTGGGCAGGACGCGCTGGTGGTCGTCGCCGCTGACGAGGACGCGGTGCTGCTGCACGAGTACCGCCTGAACGCGGAAGCGTCGCCGCAGCGTCCTGACCTGTACGTGGCCACGGCGTGCGGGCGCAGCCGCGGGATGCCGAGCCGCACGCCCGCCGGCGTGCCGGTGGCTTTTCCCTGCAAGGACGGGACGGTGGTGCTCGGGGAGGACGGACTGCACGCGGACGGGAGCCCATGAGGTGGGGTATGTTCGGTGAGGACGTGTTTGTTCCTGAAACCAGGAGGATGGCCGTGGCCACGACAGCGTACTACTCGTTCCACCACAATAATGACGACCACCGGGTGCGCCTGGTGCACGAGATCGACACCGTGACCGGGCAGCCTCTGCTGGAGAAGCAGGAGTGGAACCGAGTGAAAGCCGGGGGGAACCGGGCGGTGAAGGAGTGGATCGACGAGAAGATGGCGGCGTCGGACGTGGTCATCGTGCTCGTTGGTTCCGAGACCGCGGGGCGGCACTGGGTGCGCTACGAGATCGAGAAGGCGTGGGAGGACGGGAAGCCGCTGCTCGGGGTGCGGATCCACGGGCTGGCATCGCCGGGAGAAGAGGGCGAGGACCCCTTCGAGCGCGTCGACGGGGTGTACGGGGTGCCCCTGTTCGACCCCACGCGGCGCGATGAGCACGGGGAGGTCGACTCCGCGGCGACGCTGGCCACGCTGCAGGAACGGCTGCCGGAGTGGGCCGCGCAGGGGGTCATTGGGGCGTGAGCTGACGGCCGTGTCCGGGCCGGCCGATAGGATGGGCCGCATGGCAACGAGTCCCCGTCCCCCCGCACCGGTGAACCTCATCGTCGGTGCCGACAGCTTCCTCGCCGAGCGTGCCCGGCACCGCATCGTGGCGGCGACCCGGGCGCACGCCGGGATCGATGACCTGCCCGTGGACATGCGCAAGACCTCCGAGCTCAACGCGGGCGAACTCGCGGAGCTGCTCAGCCCGTCCTTGTTCGCCGAGGACCGCATTGTGGTGGTCACCGGTGTGGAGGACGCGGCGAAGGAGTCCGTGGCGATGATCGAGATGGCGGTGTCCGACCCCGCGCCGGGTGTGGTGCTGATTCTGCAGCACACGGGTAAGGGGCGTCAGAAGGCCTTGGCGACGAGCCTGCCGAAGAAGGGGCCGAAGGGTGCGGTGGAGGTGTTCTCTGCCGCGGAGCTCAAGGGGCGGGAGCGTCAGGGGTTCGTGGAGCAGGAGTTCCGTGATCTCAAGGTGCGCGTGACCCCGGACGTCACTGCCGCGTTGCTGGACTCGGTGGGTACCGACTTGCGGGAGCTCGCCAGTGCGATCAGTCAGCTCGTCGCCGATTCCGATGGTCAGGTCACCGAGGAGACGGTGCACCGCTACTACCAGGGCTCGGCGGAGGTGTCGGGGTTCGACGTGGCTGACCTGGTCATCGCCGGACGCACCGACCGCGCGCTCGGCGCGGCGCGGCGGGCATTGCAGCTCGGGGTAGCGCCGGTGCTGCTGGCCTCGGCGTTGTCCGGCGGCATCGACGACATCGCCCGGGTACATGGGGCACGGGTGAATCCGCGGCAGCAGGCCGGCGAGTTCGGCATGCCGCCGTGGAAGTTGGAGAAGACGGTGCGTTCGGCGAGGTCGTGGAAGGCGTCGTCGGTGGCGGCGGCGGTGCAGATCGTCGCCGAGCTGGATGCCGGGGTGAAGGGCCACACCGCGGATGCGGGCTGGGCGGTGGAGGACGCGGTGCGTCGGCTCGCCGAAATCGCACGGGGGTAAGTCAGTACACCCCCGATATCGTGGTGGAGGTGGGGTGGCCGGTCCGTGTGACCGGGGTTGTCGCCGTCGGCAAAATTATATTCGTACAGCGATGTTTTTAGAGTGGTCGTCAGGGCAGGGTGCGGGTCCTACCGTGGTCGGGGTCGGTCCGAATGTGATCTACTGCACACATCTCGGACCGTGACACTTTCAGGCTCTCCAGCTTCTCCGCGAACGAAAGGACGGTTCATGACCGCGACCGCCACATCCACCGCCGCAGATCTCGACCAGCAGGTCCAGACCTGGCTCACCACCTTCGCAGACGCCCTGAACACCACCGACCCCGACGCCGCCGCCGACGCAGTCTCCGCACTGTTTGAACCAGATGGCTTCTGGCGCGACTTCGTGGTCTTCACCTGGAACCTGCACACCGCCGAGGGTGCCGACTCCATCGCCGACATGGTGCGGGAGAACAACGACCGGGTCGGAGCCACCGACCTGATCGTCGAGGACGCCACCGACGAGGGCGACGGCGTCACCCGCGGCACCGTCACCTTCACCACCCCGGTGTTCAAGGCCCGGGCGATCGTGCGGCTGCGCGAGGGAAAGATCTGGACGCTGCTGACCTCCGCGCGCGAACTCCTCGCCCGCCCCGAACCCAAGGGAACCAACCGGCCCAAGGGTGTGGAGCACGGCCCGGACGCTCACAAGCTCAACTGGGCAGACAAGCGTGCCCGCCGTCAGGAACGCCTCGGCTACGAGGACCAGCCCTACGTCCTGATCATTGGCGGTGGGCAGGGCGGTATTGCCCTGGCCGCCCGCCTCAAGCACCAGGGTGTGCCTACGCTGGTGGTCGAGAAGTCCGAGCGCCCCGGCGACCAGTGGCGCGGGCGCTACCACTCCCTGTGCCTGCACGACCCGGTCTGGTACGACCACCTGCCCTACCTGCCGTTCCCCTCGACCTGGCCGGTGTTCACGCCGAAGGACAAGATGGGCGACTGGCTGGAGCACTACACCGGCATCATGGACCTGGACTACTGGGCCAAGACCACCTGTGAGCGCGCGTCCTACGACGAGGCGTCCGGCACCTGGGAGGTCGTCGTCTCGCGCGACGGCGAGCAGGTCGTCCTCAACCCCACCCAGCTGGTGCTGGCCACCGGCATGTCGGGTGTGGCGAACAAGCCGTCCTTCCCCGGTGAGGAGGAGTTCCGCGGGGAGATCCGCCACTCCTCGGAGCACCCCGGCGGTGAGGCCGACAAGGGCCGGCGGGTGGTGGTGCTCGGCGCGAACAACTCCGCGCACGACATCTGCAAGGACCTGCACGACAACGGTGCTCACCCGGTGATGATCCAGCGGTCCTCCACGCACATCGTGAACTCCGATGCTTTCATCAAGCACGTGACCTCGCCGTTGTTCTCTGAGGAGGCTGTGGACTCCGGCATCGACACCGACACCGCCGACATGCTCTTCGCGTCCATGCCCTACAAACTGCTGCCCGCCGGGCAGAAGCAGGCCTTCGACGCCGTGCGTGAGGAGGACGCCGAGTTCTACAAGGGCCTGGAGGACGCCGGCTTCATGCTCGACTTCGGTGAGGACGAGTCCGGCCTGTTCCTGAAGTACCTGCGCCGCGGCTCGGGCTACTACATCAATGTTGGCGCCTCCGAACTCGTCGCCGACGGGTCGATCGAACTGCACTCCGGGGTCGGCATCGAGCGCTACACCGCCGACGGCGTGGTGCTCACCGACGGCACCGAACTGCAGGCCGACGTGGTCGTGCTGGCCACCGGCTACGGCTCGATGAACGGCTGGGCGGAGATGCTGATCAGCCCGGAGGTCGCCGACAAGGTCGGCAAGTGCTGGGGCCTGGGATCCGACACGGCCAAGGACCCCGGCCCGTGGGAGGGCGAGCTGCGCAATATGTGGAAGCCCACCCAGCAGGACAACCTGTGGTTCATGGGCGGCAACCTGCACCAGGGACGCCACTACTCGCGCTACCTGGCGCTGCAGCTCGCCGCCCGCCACGAGGGGCTGGACACTCCGGTGTACAAGCTCGCCCCGGTGCACCACACGTCCTGAGTGTGGGGCGCTGGCGCGGGGGACGCGCCGGCACCCGCGCGGGGAGCGCTACTGCGGGGCCTCGGCAAGCTCCGTGGAGCCGTCCAACCGGGAGTTCAGCTCATCGCGCGGCGATGTGGTGACCCGGTGGATGATGTCGAGCACCCGCTCGTAGTGCGCTGAGGTGTTCTTCAGGAAGGACGTGTGGTCCTCGCCATTGAGCATGATCAGCTTCGCGTTGCCGCCGTCCTGGCTCACCGCTGTCACGTAGTGCTCTGAGTTCTGCGGGGACACCAGGTCATCGTCGGTGCCGTGCACTGCGACGACGGGGATGTGCCGGTTGATGTTCTGGATCGGGTCGATGCTGTCGTAGCGATCCGGCATCTCCGTGGGCGTGCCCTTCATCGCTTCGACGATGTTCTCGTCGCCGTGCTCGGCGGCCCACACCAGGTCCAGCGGCCCGGACAGGGACACCACACGGTTGGGGGTGAACTTCGGGTCCGCGCCGAGCTGCCCGGTTTCCAGGTCACCGCGCGTGCCCGCCCAGGCGGCGAGCTGTGCGCCGGCGCTGTGGCCGACCACGGTTTCGTCGTCGAGGGTGATCTGCGGATACTGCTCGTCGACGGTGGGGACGAAGTCCAGGGCATCGGCCACATCGGTGAAGGTCTGCGGCCAGCCGCCACCCTCGCTGACGTCGCGGTACTCCACGTTGAGCACCGCCATCCCGCGCGAGGCCAGGTCGGCGGCGATATTGCGTGAGCCCGGTGCCCCGCCGTGCCACGCACCACCGTGGATGAACACCACGAGCGGGACGGAGTCTTCCTCCTGCGTCCCGTCCTGTGCGCTTTCGGTGCCGCCGGGCAGATAGAAGTCCGCCCAGTTCTGCGTGGGGTCGGGGTCGCCGTCGCGCACGGGGTAGAGGAATCGTTCGACGAAACCCTCGGCGACCTCGTCGGACGGCACGTCGGTGGCCACGGTCGGGGCGGCAGCGGTGGACGTTGCGTCCGACGCGTCCGCAGCGTCCGACGCAGTGGTGCTCGCGGTGGTGCTCGCGGCGCCGGTGGAGGACGCACCGTCGTCGCCGGAGTCGGTGCTGCACGATGTCAGGGCGCCGCCCAGCGCGGCGACCGCGAGCATGGAGAAGACGGACGAGGCACGTCCGGCACGGCAGTTGCGGGGAAGGGGTAGGGACACGGCGGAATCACTCCTCGAGGGTCAGGGTGTTGGTCCTGAGCTTACTGTGCCCCCGCGCCCGCGGTCTCGGCGATGATATCGAGCAGACGCGGGTAGTAGCGCGACGAGGACTGCAGGAACGACAGATGGTCCGCCCCGTCGAACAGGACGAGTTCGGCGCGTCCGCCGGCCTCGGTGACCGCGTCGACGTAGTGTTCCGAATTCTCCTGCGGGACCAGGTCATCGTCGGTGCCGTGCACGGCTACGACCTGCACCTGCGGGTTGATATTGCGGATCGGGTCGATGGAATCATAGGCGTTCGGCAGTTCATCGGGCGTGGCCTCCATGGCCTCGACGATATTGTCGTCACCGTTCTCCGCCGCCCACACAAGGTCCAAGGGCCCGGCCAACGACACCACCCGGGTGGGGGAGAACGCCGGGTCCGCGCCGACCTCGTCCTGTTCCAGGCGCGACCGGGAGGCAGCCCAGGCGGCGAGTTGGCCACCGGCACTGTGCCCGACGACGGTGGCGTCGTCCGTGTCGAGCTGCGGGTAGTTCTCGTCGATGGCAGGGACGTGGTCCAGGGCGTCGGCCACGTCGGTGAAGGTCTGCGGCCAGCCGCCGCCCTCGCTGACGCCGCGGTACTCCACGTTGAGCACCGCCATCCCGCGCGCGGCCAGGTCCGAGGCGATGTGGCGCGAGCCGTGCGCCCCACCGTTCCAGCCGCTGCCTTGCAGGTAGACGACCAGCGGGACGGAATCCTCGGCGACGTCCGTGCCGTCTGTCGCCTCTGCGTCGTCTGTGTCGGGCAGATACAGGTCCGCCCAGTTCTCCTCCGGGTCGGGCTCACCGTCGCGCACGGGGTAGACGATCCGCTCCACGAAACCCTCGGCCACCTCGTCCTGCGGCACCTCGGCGACCACGTCCAGCCCAGTGCCGCCGCCCGCGCCGATGGCGGGCGGGGCCTCGGCGGAGACGCCACCGTCGGTGTCACAGGCGGTCAGGCAGGACGCCGCGGCGACGGTGCCGATCAGGCTGAGCGCGCCCGTCGCGAGGGCGCGCGGGCTGTGCCAGCTGCGCCGATTGCGCCGTTGCTGTCGTGTCACCGCAAACGCCTCTCGTGGTGGTCAGTGACCTCCGGAGTCTACCGACTTGGCCAGACGGCGCACGACCTCCGTGAGCACCTCGACGCCGGCGAGCATGTCCGCGTCGCTGGTGAGCTCGGCCTCGTTGTGGGAGACCCCCTCGACGCTCGGGACGAAGAGCATCACCGTGGGGACCCTGTCCTTCATATTCGTCGAGTCGTGGCCGGCCACCGTGTAGACCTCGCGGTAGGTCTGCCCCAGCCCCTCCGCCACCTCGGCGGCCAGATCGACCCCGTCTGCGGGGTAGGGGTTCAACGCCCACTGGTGGGTGAGGGTGCGGTCCACCACGACGTGGGCCTCCTGCTCCGCTGCGGCGACCACGGCCGCCAACCGCTGTTCCGCCCACTGCAGGACGTCGCTGTCGGGAGAGCGCAGGTCCACGTTCATCGTCACCTCGCGGGCGATGGTGACCGGCGAGTTCGGCTCCAGGGTCAGCTGGGACACCGACGCCTGGAGTGTGCCGGACGTGACCTCGTCCGTCATGCGACGCACCGCGGCGATGATCAACGATGCTCCGAACAGGGCGTCCCGCCGGTCCGCCATCAGTGTCGACCCCGTGTGGCCCTGCTCCCCGTGGACGGTGACACTGAACTTCCGTGCGCCCCACGTCGCGGAGACCAGACCGATGGTGGTGCCGGTGTCCTCCAGCACCCGACCCTGCTCCACATGGATCTCCGCGTACGCGGCCACGGCGGGCGGCGCGGCCACCGGCCGCCAGTCGGACGCTGCCACCGCGTCCTTCACGCTCACCCCGTCACGGTCCGTCGCCGCCAACGCGTCCTGGAGACTCAGGGCACCGGTGAAGACCGAGCTGCCCATCATCGACGGGGAGAACCGCGAGCCCTCCTCGTTGAACCAGTTCACGACCGCCAGGTTGCCGAGGTCCTCCTTCTGCGACCGTAGTGCGGACACGGCGTGCAGGCCGGCGAGCACACCGTAGGACCCGTCGAAACGTCCTGCCAGCGGTTGTGAGTCCATGTGGGAGCCCACCAGCACGAACGGCTGTCCCGGGGTGCGTTCGAAGAGGCCGAACTGGTTGCCGATCTCGTCGAACTGCACCCGGCCGCCGCGCCGGGTGACCTGCTCGGTGAACCAGGACCGCACGTCACAGTCATCCTGGGTGGCGGCCTGCCGTTCGATCCCACCACCGGAGGTGGCACCGAACCTGGACATCGCGGCGAAGTCCTCGAGGAAGCTGGAGGTGTCGGTGTTCGTCATCGGTTGTTCTCCTTGTTGTTGGTCGCCCAGTACCCGTCCCCGAAGACGGTCTCGCCACCCACCACGGTGGCCAGCACCGGGATCGTGCTGATCTGTGAGGGGTCGACCGCGGGGTCGGTCGGGTCCTGCCCGAGCACCACCAGGTCGGCGAGCTGGCCGGTTTTGACCTGACCCTTTCGCCCGTACCAGCCGGTGGTCCGTGCCGAGCCGACGGTGTAGGCGTGCAGCGCCTGCGCGGCGGTGATGCGGTCGTCGGGCCCGTACGCACGCCCGGACTCGGTCAGCCGCTCCACGAACGACTGGATGACCGACAGCGGAGCGCCGCCGGCGACCGGACGGTCCGAGCTGCCGGGCAGCACCACCCCGGCGTCCAGCACACGCCTTCCCGGGTACGACAGAGTGCTGCGCTCCGGGCCCAACTTGTCGACCATCGAATCGCCGAACTCGGCAATGAACCGGGGCTGGGGGACGAGCACGGCGTCCAGCGCCGCCATCGACGCCAGTTGCTCGTCGCGGACCACCCCGCCGTGCTCGATGCGGTGCGGCATTGACGGGGCACCGAACCGGCGCCGCGCCTCGGCGATGACGTCCACGGCGTAGTCGACCGCGGCGTCCCCGATGGCGTGCATCGCCAGGGACCAGCCTCCGGCCGCAGCCTCCAACGCCTGACGGCGCATGGCCTCGGGATCACCCTGGAAGTACCCGCGGTGGTGGGTGCAGTGGTGGTAGTCCTGCGACATCGCCGCCGTCGACCCGATCAGCGAGCCGTCGGTGAAGATCTTCGCCGGGCCGATCTGCAGACGGTCGTCGCCGACGCCCGTACGCACACCCGCGGAAAGAGAACGTATCTGCGCGTCGGTGTCGGCCCCGGCGACGTCGTGCAGCGCGTCGATGGTCACCATGGTCTGCATCCGCGTGCTCAGCAGCCCCCGGTCGCGAGCAGTCTGGTAGGCGCCGAACTCCCGCGGGCTGTGCCCGATCCACCCGCCGGCGATGCCTGCGTCGGTGACTGAGGTCAGTCCCTCCGACACGTATCGCGAGGTCGCCAGGTCGAGGGCGCGGGTGATCAGTTCCTCCGACTCCGGTTGCAGCAGTGCCTGCACCGGGCGCATCGCGTTCTCGTCGAGCAGGCCGGTGGGACGGCCGTCGGCGTCGACCTGGATCTCCCCGCCCTCAGGCTGTTCGGGATGCTGCCCGGCGACGCCGGCGCGACGCAGCGCCTCGGAGTTCACCGTGAGCGCGTGGCCGGAGTTGTGCTTGATGACGACGGGACGTCCCTCGGCGACCGCGTCGAGCCGGTCGATCTGCAGCGGGCCACCTCGCAACGCGAGGGGACGGAAGTTCGAGGCGATGATCCACTCCTCGGCGTCCTGCCCGGCCCGTCGCCCCAGAGCGCCGTAGACCTCTTCCGGAGTGCCGCAGTCGGCGAGGTCGACCTCCAGCAGGGTCTGCCCGAACCACACGCTGTGGGCGTGGACGTCGTTGAAGCCGGGCAGTACCGTGGCCCCGCCGGCGTCGATCGTCCGGGCCGGGCGGTCGAGCCCATCCAGACCCTCGTCCACCCCGATGATCACCCCGTTCCACAGTCCGACGCGGCTGGCGCGCGGACGGTCAGGGTCACCGGTGAGGATTCGCGCGTTCTCGATGACGGTGTCGGGTTGCAGGGGCATGGAAGTCACCTCGCGGACAGGGCAGGGGATCCTGCCGGACTGTTGTTACGGTCCTCCGCACCGTAGGCCGCCGCACATGCCCGGCGGTCACGATCCGGGCCGCTACTGTGATTCTGCCGCCGACTCACGGCGTAGGGTTGTGCACATGCACTCCACAGGGCCCCGAGCGGCCAGCCATGACGGGGACGAGCGGGACGAGGTGGAGGGGCGCGACTGGCTCCGGCTGGTCGGCCGACTCACAGACGAGGTGCCGCTGCTCGTCGATGAGTTCCTCTCGGAACTGCTGAGCTCCCAGCTCTACTCCGGTGACCTGGTGACCAGGCAGGACCTCGCGGACTCCGCGGCGGAGACCTTCGTGTACCTCATCGAACGGCTCCGGGCACCCTCGGACGCCCCGGACCGTCACCAGATCGCCCGCCGGCTCGGACGACTGCGCGCACGCCAGGGAGTGGCGATGCAGGATCTGGTCGACGCGGTGCAACTGGACTTTCCGGTGATCTGGCGACGGCTGCGCCACCACGCCGGCGAGGAGTTCATGGGCGTGCTCATCGACCATGTCGAGCACGTTCACCTGGTGGTCGACCGGTACTCGTTCTCGGTGCGTGAGGAGTTCATCCGCGAGTCGGCGAGGATCGCGCAGAACGTGAGTATCGCCAACCAGCGGCACCTGGCCAGGCTTTTCGCCGAGGGCTCCGTGAGCTTCGACGTGCTCGGCGACGTGGCCACCGGGCTGGGGGTGTCGGTCGACGCGCCGTGTGAACTCGCGGTGATCGCCCCGGAAGATGTCGGGAACGCACGACGCACCATCGGGGACGAACTCGCCGACGGCACACTGTTCGGCCACGAGATCGGCCCGACGCTCGTCGTCCTGCGCCCCGCGGACCGGGCGGGATCCCTCGGGACGCTTCTGGGGGAATGCGCCGGGGTCCTGTATGAGGAGGTCCGCGGTCTGGCAGCGGTGCGGGTGGCCGCCCGTGGCGCGGTGGAGATGTTGCGCGCCCACCCGACGCTCACCAGATTGCATACCTACCCCGAACTGCTCCCCGCCGCCGTCCTGCGTCACATCCGCGGTCGACTTGTGCCGGGCTACCTGCAGCACGAGAGCGACGCGATCGCCAGGCTCGCACGTGACAGCACCGATCCGCTGGTGCCCACGGTCCGGACCTTCCTGTCGACCGGGACGGTGAAGGCAACGGCGTCCGCCCACTTCTGCCACCGCAACACCGTGGTGAACCGATTGGGAAACTTCGCCCGGATCACCGGCCTGGATGTCACCCGGCCCGAGCACGCCGCGATCGCGCTGCTGCTCCTGCCCGTCGCCGAGTGACCGCACACCGCCCGCGCAGTTTAGGCATCTGCACAATGGTTCGGGTCTGGTGTCCACCGCTTTGACAACGTTGTGTGACCTGCCTCGCACGTTTGGAGGTCTGCTGCTTACGCTCACACACGTCCATCGAGAAGAGGAGAAGACCTGTGGCCCAAGACGACAGTCCCGACCCGACCGGGTCCGCGACCATGACCACGAGCACAAGCTCAACCCCGTCGGCGAGCACGTCCGCTGAATCCGCGACCGTGGCGGTCAGCGACAAGGACGTGGCCCGCATCGCCCGCGCGGCCTTCGTCGGCACAGCGCTGGAATGGTACGACTACTTCCTTTTCGGCACGGCAGCGGCACTGGTGTTCAACCACCTGTTCTTCACCGACCTCAACGCGCTCGCCGCCACCATGGCCTCTTTCGCCACCTTCGGCGTAGGCTTCGTCGCCCGACCGGTCGGCGCCTTCCTGTTCGGCCTGCTCGGCGACCGAGTCGGGCGACGTCCGACCCTCATCATCAGTATCGTCGCCATCGGTACCGCGACCGGCGTAATCGGTCTCCTGCCGACCTTCGCCAACATCGGCATCGCGGCCCCGATCCTGCTCGCGCTACTGCGGCTGTTGCAGGGAATCGCGGTCGGCGGTGAGTGGGGTGGCGCGACGACGATCGCCATCGAGCATGCGCCGCCGGAGAAGCGCGGCCGTTACGCTGCGATTGTGCAGCTGGGATCCCCCGTGGGCACACTGCTGTCCTCGGCGGCGTTCACGTTGGTGCTCATGATGCCGTCCGAGACCGTCGACGCGTGGGGCTGGCGCCTGCCGTTCCTGGCCGCCTTCCCGCTGCTCGGGATCGCGCTGTTCATCCGGCTTCAGGTCGAGGAGTCGCCGGTGTTCGCTCAGCTCATGGAGGACGAGGACGCGCCGAAGACGTCCGCCTTCGAGGTATTCCGCTCCGGCTGGCGCCAACTGTGCGTGGCCATCTGCGTCGCACTTCTCGGTGTCGGCGGGTTCTACGTGATGAACACCTTCGTGGTCAGCTACGCCACCGGCACCCTGGGCGTTGAGCGCCAACCGGTCGTCAACGCAACCTTGATTGCCGCGGTCGTGCAGATCGGGGTTGTCCTGGTCTTCGGCCGTGTCGCCGAACGCTTCGGCCCGGGCAAGGTCGTCGCCTTCGGAGGCGTGGTCACCGCGTTGGCCTCCTGGCCGCTGTTCATGCTGATCGACACCGGAAGCATCGTGGCCATCACCGTGGCGATCTCGATTGGCATCGGTGTTCTCACGATCTCCTACTCGGTGACCGGTGCATTGCTCAGCGAGCTCTTCCCCGCGCATCTGCGGTACACCGGCGTTTCCCTGGGCTACAACCTCGCCGGGGCGATCACCGGGTTCCTGCCCTTCATCGCCACGGCCCTGATGGGGCTGCAGGATGAACCGTCCGCAACGCCGGCCATCGTGATCCTCGCCGTGATCTCACTGATCACCGCGTTCGGTGGAATTGTGGGGGAGCGGTGGCGCGTGACCGACGACGTCGTGGTCCAGGCGGACGGCGGACGCTGAACCGTTGTCGAACCGGCGATGTCTACCGGAGTTTCCCGGCGTCGTGGAGTCGTTTGACGATCTCCGCGGCGAAGACACTGGTCTTCACGTCCACGCCGGTGACCTCGCGGTACTCAGCGGCGAGCTCCGTCCATGAGTGCTGCGCGGCGAGCGTCCTGAGCTGCGCGAACCGCGGTTCGCAGAAGTAGTCGACGGCGCTGACATCGGCGAAGGTGTCGACGATGAATGAGGCGGCGTCCCGGGCGGCACCGGGGGCGGGGATAACTTTCCCGATATCCAATTTCTTACTCCCGATTCGTTTTATCGGTCCCGTCGGAGACCTATAACAACTACTCTTCGACTGTAACGATGCAGACGATTCCATGAGACAGATTCGGTGACCCACCCATGACAGACAACCACGATGGTGCTGGTGCTGCCGGCGCCAGCCCGGTGACCAGTGACACGGTGGACATCACCGTCGCGAACGCGGATCCGGCGCTGTTCAACGCCGACCTCGCGCCCATCCCGCGCAAGTACCGCAAGTGGGGTGCCTTCGAGATCTTCAACGTCTGGACCAACGACGTCCAGTCCCTCGCCGGCTACACCCTGGCTGCTTCCCTGTTCATCGGTGCCGGTATCAGCGGCTGGTACGTCTTCGCCGCGATTGTGCTGGCTGGTGTGATCGTCAACTGGCTGGTCAACCTCTCCGGTGCGCCCAGTGTGAAACTCGGCGTGCCCTATGCGGTGATGGCCCGCATGTCGATGGGTGTGCTGGGAGCGCGGTTCCCCGCGCTGGTCCGCGGCGTCGTGGCGATCTTCTGGTACGGCGCGCAGACCTACTTCGCTTCCACTGCGGTGGCGCTGGCGATCAACGCCATATTCGACTCGCCGCAGTCCGGGGAGTTCCTGGGGATGAACGTGGTGTCGTGGATCTCCTATGTGATCGTCGCGATCCTGCAGGTCGCCCTGTTCAGTCGGGGCATCGACGCGATCACCAAGTTCCTCAACTTCGCCGGACCCGCGGTGTACGCGGTGATGGTGGTGCTGCTGATCGTGATCTGGGTGCGCGCCGGATCCGAGATGCTGCCGGCCGTGGGCTCGATCTTCAACAGTGACGGGGTCACCGGGTGGGGGACCGTCTCGGCGTTCGCCGGCGTGGTGGGCACGATGGTGGCCTACTTCTCCGCGGTGATCATCAACTTCGGTGACTTCTCCCGGTTCTCGAAGTCGGAGAAGTCCATGCGGCTGGGCAACTTTACCGGCCTGCCGTTGTCGCTGGCCTTCTTCACCTTCCTCGCCTTGTTCATCACCGCCGGAGCCTACGTGGTCTTCCAGGACGGTCAGGGCACCCCGATGGACAACCCATCCGACATCATCGGCCAGGCGGACTCGGTGATCCTGTCGATCATCGCCGCGGCGACGTTCCTGGTGGCCACGGTAGGTGTGAACCTGGTGGCGAACTTCATCCCGCCAGCCTACGACATGGCCAACCTGGCCCCGTCGAAGATCAGCTTCCGGACGGGCGGGATCATCACCGCCATCCTCGGCTTCATCATCGGCGGCCTGTGGGTCGCGGTGATCGAGGACATCGGACTGCCCACCTTCGTGGACACCCTGGGCGCGATCCTCGCACCGCTGTACGGGGTGCTCGTCGTGGACTACTACGTGATCCGGCGCAAGCAGGTCGATCTCACCGACACCTTCAGCCTGGACCCGAACGGCCCGTACTTCTATCGCAAGGGGTGGAACATCAAGGGGTTGGTGGCCGTCGCCCTGGCCGCGGTGTTCGCGGTGGCCACGGTCTGGTGGTCGGCGCTGGAGGACTTGTCCGGTTTCGCCTGGCTGATCGGTGCCGCCCTCGGCGGACTGCTGTACTACCTGGTGATGCTCGGGGACCCGACTCGCACTACCCGCGGTTCCGGAACGCCTGCTGACCAGTGAGTGCCTGACCGATGCTGAGCTGGTGCATCTCGGCGGTGCCCTCGTAGGTCAGGACCGATTCCAGGTTATTGGCGTGGCGCATGGGGGAGTACTCCAGCGTCACGCCGGACGCACCGAGCAGGGTGCGGCACTGCCGGGTGATCTCCAGGGCGACGCGGGTGGAGTTCAGTTTCCCCACGCTGACCTGGTGGGGTTTCAACTCCCCGGCGTCCTTGAGTCGGCCCAAGTGCAGGGCCAGCAGGAAGGACTTGTCGAGTTCCACGGCCATGTCCGCCAGTTTCGCCTGGGTGATCTGGAAGGAACTGAGCGGACTGTCGAACACCTGCCGGGTGGACACATAATCCAGGGTGGTGGCCAGGGCATCGCGCGCGGCACCGAGCGCACCGAAGATGATGCCGAAACGTGCCTCGTTCAGGCAGGTCAGGGGCCCGCGCAGCGTGGTGGTGCCGGGCAAGCGGCGTTCCTCGGGCACCCGGCAGTTGTCCAGCACGATCTCCCCGGTGACCGAGGCGCGCAGGGAGAGTTTGCGGGGGATCTCCGGGGCACTGAACCCTTCGGTGTTGGTGTCGATGATGAACCCGGAGTAGCCGTCTTTGCCGCTCTCGCCGTCGCCCTCGGTACGCGCCCAGACGACGGCCACATCAGCGACCGGGGCGTTGGTGATCCACATCTTCGTGCCGTTGAGGAGCCAGTCGCCGGTGGCGGCGTCGCGGGTGGCGCGGGTGCGCATATTGGCGGGGTCGGAACCCGCATCCGGTTCGGTCAGCCCGAAGCAACCGACAGTGGTCCCGGCGGCCATGCCGGGCAGGTAGTGCTCCTTCTGCTTCTCGGAACCCCAGTGGTGGATGGCGAACATCGCCAACGAGCCCTGCACGGAGACCAGCGAGCGCAGCCCGGAGTCCACCGCCTCGATCTCCATGCAGGCCAGGCCGTATTCGGTGGCGCTGGCCCCGGCGCAGCCGTAGCCGTCCAGATGCATGCCCAGCACGCCGAGCTCGCCGAGTTTGGGTGCGAGTTCGCCGACGGGCAGGGTGCCGTCTTCGAACCAGGTGTTCAGCTGCGGGGCAAGTTCACGCCCGGCGAACTCTGCGACGGTGTCGCGCAGGAGCCGTTCGTCGTCGCTGAGCAGGGTGTCGGCGGTGATGAGGTCGAGTGGTGAGGTGGGTCCAGTGGTCATTGGTGGTGTTCTTTCCCGTTCAGGTGTTTTATGGCTGGCTCACGTTAAGGACACATCCAGCACCGTGCCGAGCAGCGGCAGGTGGATGAGGATCGCGGCCGGGGGCTGGCCGTCGATGTCGGTGAGCGCGTGGTGGTAGGTGTGCATCTGGCCGAGGTAGGTGGAAACCACGTGCCCGACCGGATCTTCACCAGGATAGGTCTTGTGGTCGACGATTACCCGACGCCCGCCTTCCAGGGTGAGGAGTTCATCCAGCCAGCCCTGGGCGCGCTGGTGCTGCGGGTTCGACCAGGCGAAAGGAACCTCGGTGGCGCTGGACGAACCCGGGTAGGTCGATGCCAGCCACCGGGTCCACCGCTCGCCGGCCTCGACGACCCGCTCGGCGTCCACCCGGTCACCGACTCTCCAGGTCTCCACTAATCGCGTGGCGGTGGAGAGTTTCTGGTCCTCGCTGAGATGCGTCAGCGGGGCGGCGAGGTAAGCGTGGATGCAGTCGCCGACCTTATTCCAGTCCTTGCCTCCGCCGGTGACCAGCGCGGGGCCGAGGTCGGCGACCTCGGTGACGGTGGCGCCGGACGCCACGGCGTCGGTGGCCTCCACGCCGCTGGGGGCGAAGGTCGCTGGCAGCAGGTCGAGCGGCGTCGGGGCGTCCTGCCTGTGGGCGTCCAGCACCGCCGCGTGCGGCGTCGGGACTGGGGTTGCGTCGGCGGCATCACCGCCGGTATCGGCAGCCGATGCCTCGATCTCTCGGACGGGACAGTCCAGCAGCTCGGCGAGCTGCTCCTCCTGCAGGTCCGCCTCGGCCAAGGCCTTCCACTTGCCCACGGCGGAGTAGGGGGCCAGTACCGTGCGCGTGCGCGAGCGGGTCATCGCGACGTAGAGCACGCGCTGCTCCTCGATCATGTCGGAGCGTCGACGGACGGCCTGGGAGTCCGCCTCGGTGAGCATCTCCTTGACGGTGCTGACGGCGGTGATGGTCGCCGGCCAGAACCGCAGTTCGCGTCCGGCCAAGGGTGATTCCATCGTCAGCGACGAGGTCGGCTGCACCCACACTCCAGAGGGAGTGAAGCGGTCGCGCATATCCGGCAGCGCCACGACCACGGTGTCCCACTCCAGCCCCTTGGACTGGTGGATCGTGTCCACGAACACCGCGCCGGGATCGGCGGTGGGGGTGGAGACCGCGTCCTCGGAGAGCAGGTGCTCGAGGAATCCGGCGGGGGTGGACGGCTGGCCGGCGGACTCCGCCTCGCCGGTGTAGTCCTCCACCGCGCGCAGCACCCCGAGCACCGCGCCGGTGCGCTCCGTCGGCTCCGACCAGGTGGCGATGCGCCGACGCAGGTTGAGCGCGTCGATCACCGCACTGACGGTGTCGGCGACGGGCACCTCCGACAGGGTGGCACGCAGGTGGCGCAGCGGATCCAGGGCCGCGTCCTGCGACCAGTGGGAAAGCTTCTCCTTGCGCTCCTCGCGGGTGGGCAAGGAGGTCAGCGTGGCGAACCAGTCCTGGTGGGCGGGGTGCTCATCGAGGAAGGTGACCAACTCGATGAGCGCCTGGGAGTCGTTTTCGTCCAGCAGCCAGGCCAGGGCGGCGCCGACGAGCTGGCCCTCGCGGGTCTGCGACAGCGGGGTGCCGCCGCCGGTGCAGGGGATTCCGCGTCGGCGCAGTTCGGCGCGCAGTTCCGCGGCGTGAGTGTTGTTGCGCACCAGTACAGCCCGTCCCCTGGCCGGCACACCCTCGGAACGTTCCAGGGCGGCCAGGCCAGTGGCGATGCGGGCGAACCAGGTGTCCTTATTCTTGCGGGCCTTCTCCGCTGGTGCCCACAGCACGGCCGCCCCGCCGGAGCGATCCTCCGCCAGGTGGTCGGGGACGGTGAGCGTCACGTTCTGCTCGGGGAAGAGGTGGCTGAACAAACGGTTGGACAGGCCGAGGGGTGCGGCATGGGTACGCCAGGAGTGCGACAGGGTCTCCGAGGTGCCGGCCAGACCGGTGGGGTCGGTGATGGTGCCCACCGCCGCGTCCATCAGCGCGGGGTCGGAGCCACGGAAACCATAGATGGACTGCTTCGGGTCACCGACCCAGATGACCTCTTCGACCAGTGCGGCGAGTTCGGTGAACAGGGCGAGCTGCAGGGGACTGGTGTCCTGGAACTCGTCGACGACGAGGATGCGGTAGCGCGCCGCCAGGGTCTCACGCACCGCGGTGGTGGTCGCCTGCGGGACTCCCTCGCCGCGCAGTAGCCGCAGGGTGAGCTGCTCCTGGTCGGTGAAGTCGATGAGACCGAGGGCGTTCTTGTACTCGGCGTAGGCGTCCAGGCAGGACGCCGCGGTGCCGAAGACCAGCCGGATCAGCGCGTCCAGGTCGGCGCGCAACGCCGGATCGGCGGCGATGTCCTCGGCGGAGACCACCTCGCCGTAGGCCTCCTTGATCGGCTTGGTGGGCGAGTCGACGCCGGGGACCTTGCCCTCGGCGGTGCGCAGCCAGTCCTTCCACGGGATGCTGGCGCGCTCACGGCGCACGCGCCGGGCGAAACGGTCCAGGCCGGCGAAGCGCGACTGCAGGCTGGTGGCGGAGCGTTTGGCGATCAGCCCGGACTCGATGTCGGCGCGCAGCTGGTCAGGGATGCGCTCGGCGGCACCGGCGAGCAGGGCGCGGGTGTCGACCGGTGTGGCTGCGGTGTCGCCGTCCTGTGCGCCGGCACCGTCGAGCGCGGCGTGCAGTTCGGCGATGCTGGACTCGGCGAAACCGGCCAGTTGATCGGCGGGGATATCGTTGGCGCGGGCCTGCTCGGTGACGGTGTGCACCGTCTTCGCCCAGTTCACCCCGGAGCTGAAGTAGCTGCCGTCGGAGTCATCGTCGTAGCCGGTACGGGCCAGCAGGTCGCGGTGGTCGGTCTCCGCGTCGGCGATGATGCGGTCGGTGGCCAGGCGGAAGGCGTCGCGCTGTGACTGCTCAGTGAGCACGGAGAGTTCGGGGGAGCGTCCGGCGTCCATGGCGAAGTCGGTGAGCACCCGACCGGTCACGGAGTTCACCGTGCCGATCAAGGACGTCGGCAGGGCCGCAGCCTGCTCCAGCAGCCCGTCGTTGACGAGGGTGCTGCGGATGCGTTCCTTGAGTTCTGCCGCCGCGGCACGGGTGAAGGTCGTGGCGATGATCTGCGAGGGACGGTAGGGGTGGGTGCCGTCGGCGTCGACGCGGCGCAGCCGTTCGGTGAGCAGTTCGGTCAGCCGGTAGGTCTTGCCGGAGCCGGCGGATGCCTTGATGATGGTCCAGGTTGTCATGAGAAGTCCCCCGTGGCGCCGGTGATCAGCGGGTAGTCGGTGTACTTGGCGTTCTTCTCGGGGAAGAAGCCGGTGGTGCGGGCCGCGGCGAGTTCGCGCTCGTAGGCCTCGGTGGTGTCCTCGTCGAAGGGGGAGACCGGGGTGGTGTTCTTCTTCGGCTTCTCGTAGGCCTGCCAGTCCTCGACGTTCACGAGGTTGCCGAGGTCGGTGACGCGTCCGGCGGAGAGGTCGTCGAGAATGCGGTTGAGCCCGCTGACCGCACGGTCCCAGAGCTCGTCGGTATCGGCCGCGCCGATGTCGGACGGTTCGACGGTGAGTGTCTCGGCAGCACCGAAACGCTCGTCGGTGGTGTCGAGGCGGTTGTCGCGCAGGTTGAAGTAGGCGACGGGGATCTCGGCGAGTGGCTGCGAGGTTTGCGTTGATGAATCGGCGTTGCCGGATGCCACCGAGGCGGCGTAGACGGCGAGCTGCAGGGCGGTACCGTCCTGCACGGCGTCGCGGTACTTCTTACGCGCGAAGGTGTACTTCAGGTCGATGACCCCAGGCGTCCCGTCTGCCATGACGACATCCATGTCGCGCAGACCGCCGAGTTCGAGCTCGGTACCATCCGGGCCGTGGCTACCTTCCAGCGGCATGGTGAACGATGCCTCGACCGCTCGGATGGCCACGCCTGCCTCGGCGAGTGTGGTGAACAGCCCGGCGATGGACTCTTCGGCCAGGGCGAGGGTGGTGCCGAGTTCCCGGCTGCGTCCGGGCATTTGCAGTTCGGCGGCGTACCAGGGCAGCAGGAGGCGTAGTTCGTCGCCGATTTCCGTGCGGTCGGCGAGGATCGTGACCGGTTCACCGGCGTTGTTGGTGAGGTGGCGGTTCACGATGTTCTCCACCACGGTGTGCAGCCACGTGCCGACCATCTGGTTGCCGCTGGGGATCGTGGCCAGCCCACCGGCGCGGATTCCCAAGCGCCTATCCAGCAACCACTCCAACGGGTGGACCAGCAATTTCTCCCACTGGGAGAAGCTGATGCGGGTGGGCAGCAGGTGCTCGCCGGCGGCGAAGGTTCGCGAGATCGGGTCGGGTACGTCGATAGTGACCGGCTCCGGCACCGTGCGATGTGCGGCCGGGAGCTCGGCGAGCTCCGTGGCGGGCTCGCGACCCTGACGGTGCAGGTCGTCGATAAGGAAGGTCAGCGCCGGGTGCTGCGAGGCGGCCTCTCCGTTGATCGATGCCACGGTCAGCGCGGTGACTGAGCGACGTCGGCGCAGGGCGCGCAACTGGGAGTCCAGGGCCAGGCGGGCGTCCGCCTCCGGGTCAGACAGGACGACCCCTGCGTTGGTCAGCCATTCGACCTCTGCAGGGCGCAGACGCGCCCGGGGTGTGGCGGAGGTGTCCACCGGCAGCCACCACACCACCGGGGAACTGCCGGTACCCAGGTGTGCGGGGTCGGTGACGACATCGGCGACCTCGTCGGCGCGGGCGTTCATGCTCAGCCCACCGGTGGCGGTGAACTCCGCGATGACCTGGTCGAGTTCGCGGGAGGAAACCCGCTCGCCGAGCTGCTCAAGCAGTTCGCGCAAGGGGGCAATGCGACTGCCGACATTGGAAGAGACCGACTGGCCACGTCCCTGGTCGGTGAACTGACGCTGCAGCCACCCCAGGTGGGTGGAGACCTGGGCTGTGACGTACCCGGCCTCGCCGTCGCCGCCGACTACGAGCGGATTCTCGCGGATCAGCTTGTCGAACTCGGTGATCTTATCCACCGAGGTGGGCTTGTCCTTCACCTTTTCTAGGGCCTCGGCGACTGCTGCTTCCCAGGCCGGCCCGCCGACACCAGGCTGCTGGTTAAGCGCACCAACGAGCCGCGAGCGCAGCGCGCCGGGCAGGAGGGACGAGGTGAAGCCGTCCACGGTGATGCTGGTGTTCAGCAGGCCGACCAGGGCGGGGATATCGTGCGGAGTGGTCATCGCCCGCAGGAACAGCGGGATGACCTGAGCGTAGGACGATGCCTCCCGCGCAGCGACTCCCAGCGGACTCTGACCAGTGCGTACGCGCTCGCGGTCGAGGAGGTCGGTGGAACTCCCGGCGACGATGGTGTGGCGGGTGGGCGCGTCGGAGAGGTCCTTGAGCAGACGGGCTGCGACGGGGGCGGCATCCCACACAGTGTCCGCGGTGACCACGGTCAGCTCCTCCAGGGGCGCGGGTGCGGGCAGCTCGGTGACGGTAATGCCGAGGGCGGAGAGGCTGCCCAGGATGCGACGCCACACCGGCGGCAGGTCGGCGAGTTCTCCATCGACGTCGACTTGCTCGATTCCTAACGGCCAGGCGCTGTTGGACGCCGCCAGGTCGCGTAGCGCCCGGTCGACGTCGCGGAGCAGGTCCGCCGTCCCCGGGGCCCAGCCCGGTTCCTCGGCGAGGCTCGCCTCCACGGCGGCGAGTACCTGCAGGCGCCGGGGTGCCGTGGGGTCCGTCGCGCCATCCCACCCTGAACGCACCAACTCATCGCGCCAGGCCAACAGTTCGCGGGCGACCGTCCAGTGGTCGGCCTGGAAACTCGCGACCGGCCAGCTCTGCGGGTCCGCCGAAGCGAGCACGCGGGTGAGCACTGCCCGATAGGCGGCGATGCGTGTTGGTTGGTCGCTCTCCGGGGCGGAGAGCGCTAGGCGGGTAGCGAGGATGTCGGTGAGCTGTGCGGGGCCGGTTGTCACGGAGCCGAGGCCGCCGGTGGTGGCGGCGGCGTCGACCCAGCGGGCGCCGTCGAAGCCCCAGCCGAAGGTGATGTGCATGCCCTACAGGGTAGCGGTCGGTCCGGACATGGAATTCTTAAGTGTTCGAACAGCAGAAAACCCCGCCCCCGGTATGCACCGGGAGCGGGGTTAACGGCGTGCGCGAAGAGCGCTGACCTATGCCTCGAGCTTGTTCAGCTGGGCAGCCAGGCCGGACTTCTTGTTCGCGGCGTTGTTCTTGTGGATGACACCCTTGGTGGCAGCCTTGTCGTACAGGCGGTTGGTGATGCGCAGCTGTGCGGTGGCAGCTTCCTTGTTGCCGGAGGCGACAGCGGCCTCGAACTTGCGGGTCTCGGTGCGCAGGCGGGAGCGGACGGCCTGGTTGCGCTGGCGGGCGGCCTCGTTGGTGAGGACGCGCTTCTTCTGCTGCTTGATGTTAGCCATGGGGCTACCTCTTTCTGAACGGTGAATCGGTGATCGTTCGCCACTTCCACCCGGGTGAGCCGTGCACACGGTCTCTAACAATCGGCCCAAGGTCCTGCCGGTTGCGGTGCACACGCCGCGAGTGGTCGCGGGTCAACCTGACGAACTCTACCAGTTCACCGCGGACCACCGAAATCAACGGCAACCATCACTCCAGTCCGATCACCTCACGGCTCATTCAAGTCACGGGTGCGCCGATCGTCCGCCGGCGGGTAGACCATGCGCTGCGGCATCGCCCCGGTCAGCAACGCCTCGATCTCTGCAGCGGCGTCCATGACCGCGCGCCACCGGAACTCCTTCGGCAGCCGGTCTACCGAGCCCAACAGTCCGGAGTCCGGCAGGAAGGGGATCAGTCCGGCCCGGGCGATGGCCACGATGCCGGCAGTCATCGCCTCCTGCGCCTGCACCTCGGTGAAGTGACGGCTGGTCATCAGGTCCGGATCCACCAGACGCGACGGCAGCCACCAGTGGCTCGTGGTCGGCATGTCCGGCGGCCAGGGCATCGCACTGTCCGACCAGGTCCGCGGATCCGACCACACCTGCGGGGCGTGGGCCAGGAAGATATGGCCCAGCACCTCGGCGACGACCGCCAGGGACTCCGGCGCGCCCGGGCCGCCCAGTTCCTGTGCCAAGCGCAGCACGTACCAGGCTGAGGCAGTGTCCAGCTCCACCGGCGGGACGGAGCCCGGAAGAGCGGTGTGCACGTTGAGGGTGAAGGGGCCGGTGCGTTCGACCTGCGCGGGGTCGTCCTGCATTTCCACGACCATGCCGATGCCACGCAGTCTCTCCAGCAGCGTGGGCCACACGTCCGCGGCGTCCAGCGTGGTCGTCTCGTCCTGCCGGTAGCCGGAGTCCTCGATGTCGGCGATGAGGTCGATATCCAGTACGTAGGTCTCCGACAGGGAGACTCGCGCGGCACCGTCGGCGGCGCGGTAGCCGTTGGAATAGGCCTCGATCTCCGGGACGAGGCGGGCGGTGCGGGCGGTGTCGGTGGCATTGTGCCGGTAGCGCGAGCGGTAGCGGCGGAAGATCTGCATCGTCGCCTCGACGGCGTCGGCCAGGGGCAGGTCGCGTTGGCGCACGGCGAAGTCCAGCAGCACGGGCACGGTAGCGTGGCGTTCACGCGCATTGCGCAGGCTCCACAGTTCGATCTCGAGGGCCTCGAAGGGTGTCATGCTGGTGGTCATCGTGTGTTCGCCTGCCTTCCTGTTTTGCAGACGATAGTACACGTGACTACCAGGGATCTCCGGCCTTTTCGCCATGCTCGTCCCACAGTCCCGAACAGCCGCGGCGGTGCGTGCCCACCAGGTGGGTGTCCACGATGCCAATGGCCTCCATCAGCGCGAACATGGTGGTAGGGCCCACGAACACGAAGCCTTCCTTCTTCAACGCCTTCGACAGGGCGACGGACTCCGGCGAGGTCGTCGGCACGTCCTCGGCGTGCTGCGGCAGAGGCGTGCGCGCAGGACGGAAGGACCAGACGAACTCCGCCAGGCCGGTGCCTGGCCCGTGGCGTCCGCGCAGGGCGACGGTGGCGCGCGCATTGGTGACCGTGGCGCGGATCTTGCGGGCGTTGCGCACGATCGCTGCGTCCTGCAGTAGTTCTTCGATCTGTGCGTCGCCGAAGGCGGCGACGGCGTCCGGGTCGAAGTCGGCGAAGGCGGCGCGGAAGGCGGGGCGTTTGGCCAGGATCGTCGCCCAGCTCAGCCCGGCCTGGAAGGCCTCCAGGCTGATGCGTTCGAACAGGCCGCGTTCGTCGGTGACGGGCACGCCCCACTCGGTGTCGTAGTAGTCGCGCAGCAGGTCAGACGCCTCAGCCCACGCCGGACGCACCACTTCCATCCCGCTAGCCCTTCAGCCCGGTCTGACGCAGCGTGATGTTCAGCCGGCCGTGAAGTTCCAGGTCATAGGGCCCGGTGTTGGGGTACACCTTGGTCACGCCGTGATAGTTCTGCCGCGCGGGACCGCCGAAAACGAACAGATCGCCGGACGCCAGCCACAGGTCCGTGTAGGGACGATTGCGGGTCTCGGCATTGCCGAAGCGGAAGCGGCAGGTGTCGCCGATGGACAGCGACACCACCGGCCCGTCGGAGCGTTCGTCGGCATCGCGGTGCATGCCCATCTTCGCCGCGTCGTGATAGTGGTTCACCAGGGCAACGTCCGGAGTGTAGGACGCCGCGAGCGCGGCGTCCCCCGTCGTTTCCACGACGGCGCGGCGTCCCAGTTCCACCAGCCAGTCCGGCACTGGCAGGACGAGGGCGTTGTTTACGTCGGTGGCGCGGCGCGTATAGCGCCCCGGCGTCCAATGCCAGCCGAGGCAGAGCATGGACACGCTCATCGGATTGCCGTGGATGCGCGGGGAGTGCGGCGGGACGGGGCCCTTGGCCCACGCGGCGTACTGGGCGACGATCCAGCGCTGCTGGGCGATGTCCAGCCACGCGGAGCGGTGGTGGGCGCCGTCCGGCAGGTCGGAGGCGGGGGCGTGCAGGTCGAACAGGGTGGGTTGGTCAGTCATCACGACCATCCGTAGCTGCGACGCAGGGCGGTGGCCAGGCGGTCGTAGCGGCGTTCGGGCATGGAGACGCCGCGGCGCTGGATGGACGCCTCGGGGATCTCGATGGTGCGGTCGGCCCGCGCCCAGCACTCATTGCCGCGCGGGTCCCACAAGCCGGCGCCGATGGACACCCAGTTGTCGTCCTCTGCGTGCTCGGGGTTGGAGCTGATAAGCATGCCGAGCAGGGTGTGACGGTTGCGGCCCACGACCACGCAGGCGCGCAGCTCCGGGGTGGACTCCCGGTTGGGCAGCACGTGGTACCAGACGACCTCGCCGGGGTCGGCCTGTCCGTCCATGTCAGGAGCGTAGATCACGGGGCGGGCGTGGTCCTGGGTGGGCGTGGTGACCGTGACGGCGCGCACCGCGGTCTCGGTGTGGGACGACTGGTCGAGGCCCAGGTTGGCGTGCAGCTCGGCCAGGCCCGCGTCCAGGTGGCCGCTGTGGTGGAAGTAGCGCTCGATGATGCGGCGCAGGGGATTCCGGACGGAACTCATGGGCACCACTCTAGCGTGGGGGACGGACGTGGAAGCAGCGCAGTCGAACAGGCAGGTGGGAGGGGTTGTCGGTTGAGGTGACGGTTGGTTGAAGTAGGCCCCGCGTATGCGGGAAGGTCCGCGTGCGTCGAGCCGGGCAGGTGGTCTGAGCGCGATAACCCGCAGGTATGCGGGTTAGACTTACTCAACTGGGCCGGCTTATCGATCAGGACGTGAGGGGTGTTCGCCCCGCCGTTTCCGTCGCTCAAGTTTCTCAAAGAGACGCTCTTCTGAGTCGATTCCAGCATGGACTCCTCGGGGGATCCTGAGCAAGAAGACCATGCCGAGCAACCACCAAGCGCCTAGTAGCGCGTACGAGATCGGGTGAATCGAAGCAGGCATACCAGGAATGTAGAGAGACAAGAGTCCGAGAGTGAGGATCACGCCCAGGATTCCTACGGCAATGCCGACCTTTCCTTTGCCTCCGGTGGTGAAGGGGCGCTCCATATTGGGCTCACGACGCCGGAGGAACAAGAAGACGACACACACCATGAAGTAGGTGAGGACGATACTGGGGGACCCTGAGTCGACGAGCCATTCGAGCGCGCCTTCGCCAAGGAACGGTGCGAGAATCGAGAGAACCCCGATGAACGCAATGGCATTCGAAGGTGTCTGGAACTTCGGGTGAACGTGGCCGAACCACCGCGGAAGCATTCCCGACTTTCCCATCGCATACATCAATCGCGATGAACCAATCAACATGGCAATCCACGATGTGAGGATCCCCGCAATGCCGCCTGCGATGAGGACGTTGGCCATGAACTGACTATTGAAGAGAGCTCCCATCGCATCCGCAGTCGCTAAGTCAGAGTTGACAAGGTCATCGAGCGGCATGGACGATGCCGTCGTTAGCGCAGTAATGATGTACCACACGGTGGCGATGACCACCGATATGACGATGAGCTTTCCAACTTTCCGGGGGCTCATCTTCAGCTCTTCTGCTGTCTGGGGAATTACGTCGAATCCGACGAAAAGAAATGGCACGACAATAAGTACCGTGAAGAGTCCAGATGCGTTGGTGAAGAAGGGTTCCATATTTCGGACTGATCCCGATGCCCCCGACCCGATCACCAGAAGGAGTCCGACAATAACGAGGAAAAGCACGACGAACGTCTGGATGATGCCCGCAGTCTTAATTCCTACGTAATTAATGATCGTGACAATCACTGCCGATAATGAGCCTACGAGCGCCCAAGCGAGATAGACATCGGAGCCAAACACCGAATACAAGTATCCAGTATTGATGTCGGGGAAAATATACCCGATGGTTCTGGGTAGGGCAACGGCTTCGAATGCGACAATGGTGATGTATCCGCCGGTAATCCCCCAAGATCCGATAAAAGCCCACCGGGCGCCCATTCCACGCATGATGTAATGGTGCTCTCCGCCGGCCTTAGGCATCGCTGACGTTAGTTCCGCGTAGATGAAGGCGACAACGATCATGATCAGGCCGCCCGTAGCTAATGCAATGACGGATCCCATTGTGCCTGCGGACTCAAGCCATCCCCCAGTGAGGACGACCCAGCCGAATCCGATCATCGCTCCGAACCCTAGGGCATAGGAATCTAGGGTACTGAGCGTTCGGCGTAGCTCGGGCTCTTTGTGCGCCGACACGGCTTCTGCGGCCACGGCAGCTCCTCTCGTCTTGACGTGCTGTGATGTGGTGGGAGTCACTTTACTGAACAAATTAAAACGGGACAAGCCTGTATAATCCGGGGGTTATGATAGGGTTATCCGATGGCGATTACACTGGCTCAGCTTCGCGCGTTCACTCAGACGCTGGAGAGGGGTACATTCACCGGTGCCGCGTCGGACCTTGACGTAACGCAGGCTTCGATCTCGGAGCTAATCCTTCGGCTGGAGGAACATCTTGGGGCGCGACTGTTTGTGAGAGGCGGCAGGCAGCTGGTGCCGACGGCGGCTGCCGTAGAACTGCAGAAGTACGCTTGGCGTGCTCTTCAGGCCACGGATGACGCTCGTCATGCAATTGACGCGTTGCGGTCGCTAGACTCCGGGGTGGCCACTTTCGGTGTTCCGCGAAATGCCAACTATTACGGTCTATCTGAACTCGTCTCTACCTTCCACGCGAGTCACCCCAATGTCCGCGTGCGCATGGTCGGGCTAAACTCCCACGATGTTGCTGAGTCAGTGAGTTCCGGACATTTGGAAGCTGGCTTGGTAGTGCTACCAGTAGTAGGGGAAGGGCTGCAGTACGAGCCTTTGTTTCAGGACGAAGTGCTCTTCGCGACAGCCGGGGACGCGCCGAGTTCCGGTGTGGCCGATGTTGTCGACCTGATGGACGCGGGACTTGTGCTCTACGATGCGCACAGTTCGTGGGTTGATCCGACCCGTCGGCAATTGCTTGATCGTGCGCAAACAATAGGTGTCCAACTTGAACCGCTGATCGAGGTCGAGCAGGTGGAATCTGCACTCAGTCTGATCGCTGGCGGTACCGGCGCGACGATTGTCAGTGACTCTATTCGCCGTATGGGAAAGATCCCGCGGGGGGTGAACCTGTACCGTTTCGAACCCAGGTTCACCGAGACCACCGCGCTAATCACGAGGACCGACGGGGTGGTATCACGGGCCACGCAGGAGATTATTAGTCTCGTGCGCTCAACTATTGCGAGTCCGCCGGCTGAAGTCATCTAGCAGGAGGAAAGGATGCTCAGTTGGCTATCTGGATATGCGATGAGCCGCAGCGGCGGTGCGTTGCGGCTCGTTGCATACCTGAGTGGAGCTGCGGACACAGCCCGCCGTCTTTCGGTGGGCGGTGGTGTCTGCTCGCCGGCGTGGAGGGTGCTACTGCTTGTAACGGTCCAGGCGGTATGTGGCGGTCCGGCTATGAGCCTCCATACCCTCCGCGTCTGAGATCACTTGTACAGCCTCAGCGGTTGACGGCGTGGCCTCCCGAGCTACGCGCTGGTAGGTAAGCGGTTTGAGGAAGCGAGAGACGGAGAGCCCCGCGCTGTGCTTCGCACCGCCTGCAGTGGGGAGGGTGTGATTGGTCCCGGCCATTCCCTTGTCTGAGTAGGCAACCGTGCTCCACGGACCGAGGAAGATCGAACCGTAGTTGGTCAGGTTGTCGTGGTACCACGCATCATCGGAGGTGATGATTTCCAGGTGCTCTGGCGCCAGATCGTCCATGAGCGCGACGGCGACTTCGGGGGAATCAACCACAGTGATCGACCCGAAGTCTCGCCATGCGGGACCGGCAATATCCTTAGTGGACAGCGTAGAAAGCTGATCATCGATGGCTGCAGTGACAGCCTTGGCCAATTCCTCGGAAGTAGTGATCAATGCCGCTGGAGACTGCGGACCATGCTCGGCCTGTCCGAGAAGGTCAGCGGCCACGATCGCGGGCTCGGCGGTCTCGTCGGCAATGACTGCGACCTCGGAGGGGCCAGCCGGCAGGTCGATAGCGACTCGTCCGAACAGCTGACGCTTCGCCTCCGCGACAAATGCGTTGCCGGCACCAACGATCATGTCGGCTGGGAACTCGTCAAGAAGCCCCATCGACAGGGTGGCCAGGGCCTGTACTCCACCCAGCACATAGACGCGGTCGACGCCGGAGAGGTATGCAGCGTAGAGCACAGCGTCGTTGGCCTTACCGTCCGGACCGGGCGGGGTTGCGGCGGTCACCAAAGGAACACCGGCCTCTTTGGCAACACCGATAGACATGAATGCACTCGCCGTCAGCGGGAATCGGCCAGCAGGAAGGTACGCACCGACCTGGCGGATTGGAACGTAGCGCACACCGCAGACAACACCGGGCGCGGTTTCGCACTCAAAACCCTGAAGGTGCTTGCGTGACTCCGCAGCGAAGGCCTTGGTTCGTGCGGAACCGAGTTCGATTGCCTTGCGCAAATCCTCGGGAAGGCGATCGCCGCTTGATTCGAGATCTTCTTTGCTGACGATGAAGTCGCCGGAGTAGTTGTCCAGTTTCTGGGCGTATTCCTTGACTGCCTCGACGCCGCGGTCTTCGATATCCCTCAACATGGTGCTGACGGTCTCGGCGACCTGGGGATCATACTGGGCGGCAGGGGTCTGGCTCGGCTCCTTCAGGAACTTGTAGGTCCCGGTGTAAGTCTTCAATGCCTGCGGGGAGAAACGCATTGGTGATCCAATCTGGTGGAAGGTGAGTTAATTACCGCCGAAGCATGCGGCCCGGAGGATGTGCGTTTGAGCCTAGTGGCACCTCAAGGCACAGGGCAACCTTGGGTTAACTGGTGCGGAGCATTGGGTTAACCAATGCTGTCGGTATTCGTCTTTCCTACCAGTACATCTCTAGCGGTTTCGCTTCTGCGCAGCGGGATTCCGCTCAAGTTGCTCGGTGAATTTGAGGTCGACTTGTCCCCTTGGGTTAACGCGGTGGTTTGGGGTGTCGGCGCAACCGCCCAAACATTGTGTGGTCGTGGCCCACCCCCATCGCGCAAGACGAGACTTGACAGAGTGTCGACACGACACCTGGCGAGTCTGCCGAGGGCGGTCAGTGCACGGCCCCCGGCCTGGGAGGCCCCGAAGGGTGCTTCAGCCACCCTGGAGAGTCGGCGACTGTGCCGTGGCCGGATCTCCTCGGTAATTCATCAGCCGAACCCCTAGGGGGGCCCGCACTAGTAGATCGAAGATCCACAGTCGAGGAGCAGGAATGCCATGCGGGGTGGGCTGGCTGGTCGATGGTGTCGGCCCCGGATCCTAAGGCGGGCGGGTAACGAGAAGAGTTCACACCGTCTGGACAGACTTGCTTACCTCGAAGGTCAGCTCGGTGTCCTCTGTGTTTACGTCCGTGCTTCGCCCAGACGCACGCATGAGTCCAATGCTCGAACCGTGGCACGGTAGACTCGGCCTGATATCTTCCTGCGGCAGCGATCCGTCGCAGGACCATGCACCACCAGGAGGACGACACCCATGGCCCCCAAGCAGAAGAACTACGCCCGCGAGACGTTCACTGACCCCGCGCGGATCCGGAACTTCTGCATCATCGCGCACATCGACCACGGCAAGTCCACGCTGGCCGACCGCATCCTGCAGATGTCCGGTGTCATCGAGGACCGCGACATGCGCGACCAGTACCTGGACAACATGGACATCGAGCGCGAGCGAGGCATCACCATCAAGGCGCAGAACGTGCGTCTTCCGTGGGTGCCGAAGTCCTGTGCGCACAAGGACGAGGAGCTGGTGCTCCACCTCATCGACACTCCCGGTCACGTGGACTTCACCTACGAGGTCTCCCGCGCGCTGGAGGCGTGTGAGGGCGCGATCCTGCTGGTGGACGCCGCCCAGGGCATCGAGGCGCAGACGCTGGCGAACCTGTACCTGGCGATGGAGAAGGACCTGGAGATCATCCCGGTCCTGAACAAGATCGACCTTCCGGCCGCGGACCCGGACAAGTACGCCCTGGAGATCGCCAACATCATCGGCTGTGAGCCGGAAGAGGTCATGCGGATCTCTGCGAAGACCGGCGAGGGCATCCCCGACATGATCGACAAGGTCTGTGAGCTAGTCCCTGCTCCGCAGGGTGATCAGGACGCACCGGCGCGCGCGCTTATTTTCGACTCCGTATACGACATCTTCCGCGGCGTGGTCACCTACATCCGCATGATGGACGGGAGGCTGGAGCCGCGACAGAAGATCCAGATGATGTCCACGGGTGCCTCCCACGAGGCCCAGGAGGTCGGCATCATCTCCCCGAAGCCGGAGAAGTCCAAGGGGCTCGGCGTGGGTGAGGTCGGCTACATCATCACCGGCGCGAAGGACGTCCGCCAGTCGAAGGTGGGTGACACGGTCACCTGGGCCATCAACGGTGCCACGGAGCCGCTGACGGGTTACCGCGAGCCCACGCCGATGGTCTACTCGGGCCTGTTCCCGATCTCTGCGAACCAGTACCCGGAACTGCGAGAGGCGATCGAGAAACTGCAGCTGAACGATGCCTCCCTGACCTTCGAGCCGGAGACCTCCACTGCGCTGGGCTTCGGCTTCCGCTGTGGCTTCCTGGGACTGCTGCACATGGAGATCACGCGCGACCGCCTGGAGCGGGAGTTCGATCTTGACCTGATCTCCACGGCACCTTCGGTGGTCTACCGCGTGGTGGGGGAGGACGGCACGGCGATGCATGTCCAGAACCCGTCCGACTGGCCGGCGGGCAAACTCAAGGAGATTTGGGAACCCATGGTGGACCTCACCGTCATCGTGCCGGAGGAGTTCCTGGGCCCGACGATGGAGCTGTGCCAGTCCAAGCGCGGACAGATGAAGAACATGGACTTTCTGTCAACGGACCGCGTGGAGCTGCGCTACCGGATGCCGCTGGGCGAGATCGTCTTCGACTTCTTCGACATGCTGAAGTCCAGGACGAGGGGCTATGCATCGCTGAACTACGAGGAAAACGGCGAGCAGGAGGCAGACCTCGTGAAGGTGGACATCCTTCTGCAGGGGGAGCCGGTGGATGCGTTCAGTGCGATCGTGCACCGGGACCACTCGCTGCACTACGGCAATAAGATGACGAAGAAGTTGAAGGAACTCATCCCGCGCCAGCAGTTCGAGGTGCCTGTGCAGGCGGCGATTGGATCGAAGGTGATCGCTCGCGAGAATATTAGAGCGCTGCGTAAAGACGTGCTTTCAAAATGCTACGGCGGAGATATTTCCCGCAAGAAGAAACTGCTGGAGAAGCAGAAGGAAGGCAAGAAGCGCATGAAGTCCATCGGGTCCGTTTCCGTCCCGCAGGAGGCGTTTGTTGCTGCTTTGTCGACGGATGAGGGTTAGTCTCGGGCACGACGTGACATACCAGGTCGCTTCTTATGCGGGTTAGTCATCATTTTCGAACTGCTTGTTCGCTAAATCTTCATCATTGTTCGCATCCTGGGCGGTTGCAACCTTGCTTAGGGCTCCAATCAATCTGACGGTGACTATTGCTGCATGCAAGAGTAGGCCCACGGAAGACCCAAAGAAAAACGATGAGACTTCCCTTCCGAGAACTAGAAACCCGAGGATGGAAATTACCACCAAGAGAATTACTGCGAAGCTCTGTGCAATTAACGAACGCCATCTGTCGGTGAGATCCTCACCAGCTTTGCTGCGAAATTGTCGAAAAACGGGGCCAGAAGACCCTACGCCAAAGGCAAATGTGACTCCAACGAAAGCTCCTAAAACGCTCCCTGCTGTTGCCACGACACCGCAAACCGTCAGGTAAGTTGTGAATATGCTACCTTCGATACCGTCGCGTATCTGGGACTGTCCAATAGCGCCAACTAGCCCGCCAAGTACAATACAATAGGCAGAGTGCCTTAATTGACGTTTCATACTACTTGCCCTCTTCGTGATTAGTGGAGCAAATTACAGTGTAATCCTCGGAGGATTCTCGTTCGCTTTCCTGTGAAGTTTTACTTCTGCGGCGTCAAGGGTGTCAGAAATTTCCTTGACGGATATTCTGTTCGATGCAGTATTCACTGGCATTTCAAGAACCACGTAATCCTTTATTAGGTCGACGTGGTCAATTTCATAGCCGCCACTACCATCGGCTTTCTGAGTTCGCGTGGTGGCCTTCATCTTTTTTGCGACGCCGTCTCCGAATAGTGACCTAAGAGAGTTGAGGAAACCGTGATTTGGTATCTGGCCGACGCCCCCGTAACTCACGGAAATGTCGACCGCGATTTGTGCGCCGTAGTTTGATATAACAGATGCTGTAGCCTGAGAAACGGGGTCCTTTCCGCTAATCGAGGTAGCTTTCACTCCTTTTTCGATCCCTATTTCAAGTTTCGACACTTCGTTTGCTGAACTGAGGACAGAGTGTAAGTTGTCTCCGGCGATAGGTACAAACTTGTGATCCTTTGTACTGTAACCCACATGTTTAATTATTTCATCTAGAATCTGGCCGATTGCGCTAGGGGTTGGCCCGTTCGCAGTTCTGAACATACCCACGATTCCCCTGGGGGAATTCTGGACCGGCCGTATGATCCCAGCTTCTACAATTTCCTGGCCCTTGGACAATTTGATAGATTCCAGGGTTTGTGTCTGGGTCGAGGTGTCTGAGACCATAGGAGCTTTCGGACCTGTCCTCCGTTTTCCGAAATAAAGAAGATCTAATGAATTATGGCCAGTAAAGACACCTACTTCGTATATTTCATTCTTGATGGAAAGTGTTCCCATGGGATTTGCTGCAAGGCCTTGGATAATTGCATCCCAGAATTGTTTACGCATGGAGACATTGGATGCGCTTCCGTGGCTTGCCCGAGCCTTATAGTACCGGATTGATGTAGTGGTGTTTTGAGTTGCCATTTTATTCCTATACCTTTATATTGTTTCGAGCGCGATTGATTCTTTTGTCTTTATTGCTGAAGTTTGTCGGTAGATTGGCTACAGGAAAAGCGGAATGGGGGAGCGTTGAGTTACTCCATTCTCGAAAATAGAAATGATACGATGGACGACTCATTTCCCTGATAGGAGACGTTGTAGGCAGATTCGACGGCGGCGTCGAGGGTACGATGGGCGGTAGTCAGGGCGGGGAAGAGGAAGTCGTTGTTGGGGTCGTACATCTCCGAAATGGTGGAGTTTGGGTACTGGGCTCGGGCGTTGAGGACGGACTGGGAGGCTTCCTCGACGGCCTTTTGGTGTGCTACTCCCCGAGATCCTAAGAGGTCCGGCCAAACGAAATTATTGTAGACGACGCCGCCCGAGTATCGGTAGTCGCTTTTCAGTCGGCCAGCCACTCGGCGCATCCACGAGTTATGGATCTGTGAGTGCAGGATGCCGAAGTGGTACAAGGTGGCGTTGGGGATGAGGAAGACAAGGTCACTGCAGAACGTTTCAGGCTCGACCAATCCCAGTGGGATGTATCGGCGCCGTTGTGAAGATACCTTGGGGATAAGGATCGAGGTGCTATCTGCGATGATCTCAGTGCCGAAGTGTTGTGGTGTGGCAGCTGCTTTGAGCGTTTGTGGTCGTTTCGATTTGTTACGGAAATCGCGTACCGCATTTATTCTTTGCCGTGACAGTGGCATGCTGCGAAGGTCGTTTGGTGTGATTTCGCCGAGCCACAGCACCCATCGCTCCTTGCCCTGAAGAAACTCCTGAGATCCCAGCCACCGGTGGAAGTACTTCGCTGCTGTAGGCTCTGCATTCAGGAAGGCGTCCTTTTCCTCAACGGTGAAGAGGTAGTTCCCATTGTCGATGGGCTGTGATCCGATTCCAATTTTCGGTACATCGCAGATCGGCGCTGAGCGGTTCCAAACGAAGACGTCCGGCGCGTCCGCCAAGTAGGCGTTGAGCTGGTTCGGGTACTGGAGTGCCGCAGGGGCGTCTGGTGTCGCATGGTGGAAGAGCCTCTTCGGCCCACCCAGCTTCGAGAAACCTACAATCACACAGAATACGTTCGCCTGGTCAGAGGCTTCATTGCGCCATCGAAATGTGTCGTGGGCGAAGTCGATGCGTACACCCAGGTCCCAGATCGGGGACCACACGTTCGCCACTTGTTCGCCCTGGCAGATGGAGTTCGTGGAGACGAAGGCGCATCGGGCCGGAGCGTCCTCGATGAACTCAGCAGCTTTCGCATACCACCCGGCCACGAAGTCGATGTTGCCGATGTTCTTCGAGGCTCCAATAGCAGCGAATACATCCTTGATGTCCTGCTTTTGCTCCTTTGATTGGTTGCGCGCACCCAGGAATGGCGGGTTGCCAATGACGTAGGTGCAGTTTTTAGGGGCAATGACCTCGGTCCAGTCCACTTGGAGAGCATTGCCGAGGACAATGGTCGCAGCGTCCCGCAGAGGGAGATCGTCTATGACCCTAGAGATGATCGTGGAGGTTTCGATGTTCGCCTGCAATTCAGCGATCCAGAGGGCGGTCTCGGCGACCGAGACGGCGAAGTCATTGATCTCGAGGCCATAGAACTGGCGGAGGGAGACCTTTACCGGGCTCTCGGCGACCTCGTCGAATGACCAGGAGATTTGGTCTCCCATGAGCACGGAGAGCACTTTGTTCTCGAGGCGGCGCAGGGAGATGTACGTCTCAGTGAGAAAGTTTCCGGACCCGCACGCCGGATCGAAGAAGGTCAGTGACCCCAACTTCGTCTGGAACTCCTCCAGATTCTCGCGATGTGCTTTCGGCTTCAATCCCTCCTCGGAAAGGATGTTTTCTAGTTCCTCGGTGAGATCATCGAGGAACAGCGGGTCAATGACTTTATGGATGTTCTCCGGGGAGGTATAGTGCATCCCGCCGGAATGACGGGTTTCCGGGTTTAGGGTGGACTCGAACACTCCGCCGAAGATTGTGGGGGAGATGGTCGCCCAGTTGGTGTCTTCGCTGACCTCGGCGAGGAGCACTTCCTTAATCTCGTCGGTGAACTGCGGGATCTCATCGGACTTCGCGTCGCGGAAGAGCCCGCCGTTGACGTAGGGGAAGGACTTCAGAGCATCGACGGCGTACGGGTCGCGATCCCCGGCAGGAGTGTCAAGCCAGTCGAAGAGCTCCTTGAGCGCACCACGAATTTGGGTGGCAGGGAATGCGCTGAGGTAGGTGAAGAACGCGTCCTTGTCGAACAGACCGGCGTCCTCCGCGAAGAGGCAGAAGACCAACCGGACGCAGAGCACGTTGAGGGCGTGTTGGTTCTCTGTGGTCTCTGGGTTGATGTACTGCTGACTGAGTAGTTTGTAGAGTCGCCCGATGAGGGCGCCGGCATCGATCGAGACCTGAGTCTCGCGGACCCGGCGAGTGCGTTGCGGATCGACGAGGAAGTCCAGGAGGTACAGGTGTTCCGGAAGCTCGTCGAGGGTGAATGAGGTGAAGTGCTCGGTGGGTTTGGGAGTGTCAAGGTCATGGATGCGGAACTCGTTGAAGTCGCAGACGATGATCGTGTCCGGCCGCTGGGAGTTCGGCATCGAATCCGCATAGGCCTTCGCTTGTTCGAACGGGGTGACCTTGCGGTTCTGGCGGGTCTCGGCCTTGTCTAGGGAGATACCCAGGGTTTTCTGCTCGATGAATGTCTTCGCATCAGCTACGACGACATCGATGTAGCCGCGGTCGACCGTGTTTTGCTCGAAGCGGACTGCGGTGGTGACATCCTCCATGCCCACCACATCCCGGAGGAGCTCCAGCCAGAAGCTCTGCGTATCTTCTTTCTCGTTGCCGCGACCGCGCCACTTGGTGGCGAAGTCACGGGCGGCACGCTTCTGTTGGGCCGGAGATGCGTTCATGAGGGAGAGTGTAGAGGAGACGAGGGATAGGGTGTGGTGGATATGTGGAGGCGGGTTCGAACGGGGGTGGATTTACCGGCGGCACGCCGATGACCCGATGCGGGCCTCCCTCCGTCCATGTTGAGCACCTGGCCGCAGATGATGGAGCGGTTGTCCGAGGTGAGGAACCGTGCCCGCAGAAGTGATTGGTATCCGTAGCGATGGGCAGGCCGCCGAAGCGCCGTACAAGAAAGGTTTCGGCTTCCGCTCACGGTGCGCGTTCATCGACCTTTGGCCCCGGCATGGTTGGCGTACCCCTGCGATGCTGAGTCGCCAGGGACGGCGCCGTGGCCAACAACGCCGTGCACGCCTCGTGTGTTGATCGGGCCGAGTCGTGTTCGTTGCGTCCTGATGCGCACACTTGATCGTGGAGTCGACCGACACAGTCCAGTCGATCTCGGTGGCGGTGTCCGTATCTGGGACTGTCCGGGGCACGGCTCCCATACGGGGTGAAGTCAATGGCGTAGTGCCGCTGGCGTTTTCCATACTTTCTGTCACGGGCCAATAAGTCAGCGGAATCGACTTGGGTGCGTACAAGAACTTTTACTGCTCCGAAACACGATCTGTACTGGTTAGCAACACGGGACCGCGATCATCGACAAGGTATCGATCAAACGACAGATACCCGAAGGATGATGACGATGAGCACCACCACCAAAGCCACCGCCCAGCCCACCACGCCACCCACTGCGGCCGAGGAGAAGGCGCGCGACCTCCACGTCACCGACAGCGTGACCAACGCCCGCAGCGACGCCCGCGCCCAGGGCACACAGACCAACCCCTATATGCCCTACCTCCCGGCGAGCAGCAGCCCGTACGTCCCGGCAGGTGTCAATCCGCAGGACCTCACCTGGGCAGAGACCGTCGGTCCCGGTGGATACACTCACAAGGTTGTTGCCCGCGGCACCCGGATCCGCCTCGAGGACGTCGTCGGCACCACCTGCGCCCACGTCCTGCTGTTCAACGCCCTCGAACCCTGGGAGCGCTACAACGCCGCGGACTCGGTGAAGATCCCGTGGCAGGCCTACGTCACCACCGGCCACCCGCTGCTCTCCGGTGAAGGCAGGGTATTGGCCACCGTGGCCGCGGACACCTCCGCACGCCACGACACCTTCTGCGGCACGATGACTGCCACCCAGACAGCACGTAAATACGGGGATCCCGCCATCCACGGCGTCTTCCCCTCGGGTCAGGGCCTGTTCGAGCAGGCGGGGGCGAAACACGGGCTCGAACCCCGCGACCTCCCACCGTCCATCTCCTTCTTCAAGGGCACCCATGCCGAGCAGGACGGCAGCATCACCTTCACCGGTGGGGCAGGGGAGGGCACGCATGTCGACCTCGTCGCGGAAATGCCGCTGATCATCCTGGTCGCCAATTCCCCGCACCCGCTGGACCCGGCCACCGACTACGTTAGCGGCCCACTGCGCGTCCACGCCTGGCGAAGCGAACCAACCGCACTCAGCGACACCGACACCGACACCATGTCGCCGGAGAACCAACGCGCCTACCTGAACACCACCGACTACATCGAAGCAAGGGGACTCTGATGACTACTTCCACCGTCGAACCCGGCGCGATCCACTCGCCCGGCAGCGTCTTGGACTATAGCGAACCCGCCGTCGCCGGCGAGGTGATCCTCGATGAGACCGTCGCACCGCGCGATGGCTGGTCAGCCACCGTGAAGAAGGGTGACGTGCTCACCATCATCGATGTCGGCGGCAACCAGTCCGCAGACTGCCTGATCTACGACGCCGCCGACACCACCGAGCGCTACAGCGTGCCGCACACCCTGGCAGAGCAGCGCAACGTCTACGTGCGCACCGGCACCGTCCTGCAGTCCAACCTCGCCAACCCGCTGATGACCGTGGTTGCCAACGAGGTCGACCGTCAGGACACCATCGGTGGTGCCTGCGGCAAGGAGTCCAACACCCTGCGCTACGGCCACCACACCCACCACGATCACGGCTGCCGCGAGAACTTCCTCGTTGAGGCCCGTAAGTACGGCATGGGTCCGCGCGATCTGGTGTCCAACCTGAACTGGTTCATGAACGTGCCCGTGGAGCAGGACGGAACCCTCGGCATCGTCGACGGCATGTCCGCCCCGGGGCGTCGCGTGGCCGTGCGTGCCGAGCGGGACGTGCTGGTCATCGTCTCGAACTGCCCCCAGATGAACAATCCCTGCAACGACTTCAACTGCACGCCGTTGCGCATGACCGTCACCCGCCCCAGCACCCGTCCCACCACCACCGGATAGAGGCCCACACCATGTCCCGAGCACCCTTTGACAGTCTGCTGATCGCCAACCGCGGTGAGATCGCCCTGCGCATCATCCGCTCCGCCCGCGCGCTGGGCATCCGCACCATCGCGGTCTACTCCGACGCCGACATCGCCGCACCCCACGTGCGCGAGGCCGATGAGGCCCACCGCGTGGGGCCCGGTCCGGCGGCAGAATCTTACCTTGACGTGGAGCGCATCCTCGCCGTCGCCGCGGAGTCCGGTGCCGGTGCGGTGCACCCCGGCTATGGCTTCCTCTCCGAGAACGCCGACTTCGCACGGCGCGTCGAGGCCGCCGGCATGAGTTTCGTCGGCCCGACCCCCGAACAGCTCGAACGCTTCGGGGTCAAGCACACCGCCCGCGAACTGGCCGATGCCGCCGGCGTCCCCATGCTCCCCGGCACCGGACTGCTGGAGACAGGGGAGGACGCGGTGGCCAAGGCCGCCGAGATCGGGCTGCCGGTGATGGTCAAGGCCTCCAGCGGTGGCGGTGGCATTGGTATGCAGGCCTGCACCACCACCGAGGAGGTCGCCGGGGCCTTCGAAGCGGTGGAGAAGATCGCCGCGAAGAACTTCGGCTCCGGTGGGGTGTTCCTGGAACGTCTCGTGCGCCCGGCCCGCCACGTGGAAGTCCAGGTCTTTGGAGACGGTGCCGGCAAGGTTGCTGTCATCGGTGACCGTGACTGCTCGCTGCAGCGTCGCAATCAGAAGGTCATCGAGGAGGCCCCGGCGCCTGACCTCCCGGAGGAGGTGCGCCGCAGCATCCACGAGGCCGCACGGTCCCTGGCCGCCTCGGTGAACTACCGCTCCGCCGGCACCGTGGAGTTCATCTACGATCCTTCTCGCCAGGAGGCCTACTTCCTGGAGATGAATACCCGCCTGCAGGTCGAGCACCCCGTCACCGAGGAGGTCTACGGAGTGGACCTGGTCGACTGGATGCTCACTCTGGCACAGGGCCGGCTCAGCACCCAGGTCTTCGACAATGATCCGCAACCTACCGGCTGGGCGGTGGAGGCCCGCGTCTACGCCGAGGACCCGGCCAAGAACTGCGAACCCAGTCCCGGACTGGTCACCAATGCGGTCTTCCCGGAGCCCGGCGATGGTGTGCGCATCGACGGCTGGGTGGAGACCGGTCTGGAGATCCCGCACTTCTACGATCCGATGATCGCCAAGGTTATCGCCCACGGGGACGATCGCGACAGCGCCCTGGACCTGCTGCACAGCGCCCTGGGAGACACCCGCATCGACGGGGTTACCACCAACCTCGGGCTGCTGCGCCAGCTAACCGATAGCGCTACCAGTACCAGCGCCGACGACACAGACCCCGCCGCGCAGGTGCGCGCCGCGGCTCACTCCACGCTCACCCTGGCCACCACCGCCGACCCGGATCCGCGGATCGACGTCGTCGCCCCTGGCATGCTCACCACCGTGCAGGACTGGCCCGGACGCAAGGGCTACTGGCAGGTCGGCGTCCCGCCGTCGGGCCCGATGGACGACCTGTCCCTGCGCGAGGCCAACAAGGCCGTCGGCAACGCCGAGGGCGCCCCGGCGTTGGAGTGCACCTCGTCCGGCCCCACCCTGCGCTTCTCCGACCCCACCGTCGTCTGCCTCACTGGCGCGCCGGTCGACTGCACCGTCGACGGGGAACCCGTGGAGCAGTGGACGCCGGTCACCGTGGATGCCGGGCAGACCCTGCGCATCGGCACCGCCTCGGACGCCGGCCTGCGCGTCTACCTCGCCGTGCGCGGCGGATTCGACGTCCCCGACTACCTCGGCTCGGCGTCCACCTTCACTCTCGGTAACTTCGGCGGCCACGCCGGACGCGCCCTGCGCGCAGGGGACGTCCTGCGTCCGGCTCCCGTCGCCGCCGACGCTCCGGCACCGGCGGCGGTGCCCGCCGATCGGCGTCCGCACATCGCCACGCACTGGCGCATCGCGGTGACGGAGGGGCCGCACGAGGCCCCGGAGTTCTTCACCCGAGAGGACATCGACACCCTCTACGCCACCGACTACGCCGTCCACCACAACTCCGCGCGTACCGGGATCCGGCTGATCGGCCCGCGCCCCACCTGGGCCCGCGAGGACGGTGGCGAGGCGGGGCTGCACCCGTCGAATATCCACGACAACGCCTACGCCGTCGGTGCCCTGGACTTCACCGGCGACACTCCGATCATCCTTGGCCCCGACGGTCCCAGCCTCGGCGGATTCGTCTGTCCCGCTGTCGTCGCCAGCGGTGACCTGTGGAAGCTCGGGCAGCTGCGTCCCGGCGACACCCTGCGTTTCGTGCCGGTGCGAGAGTCGGATGCGGCGGGCACGGTGGCGTACTGCGCCGCGCCAGACGGTCCGGCTAGCGACGGCGGCGATGGCGGCGGCGACGGTGACCATGGCGTGCTCGCCCACGACGAGGCCACCGACGGTCGGCCGTCCGTGACCTACCGGCGTGCCGGTGACACCAACCTGCTCGTCGAATTCGGGGACATGGTCCTCGACATCGGGCTGCGCATGCGGGTGCACGCCCTGATGACCGAGATCGAGCAGCGCGATACCGCAGGGACGATCGACGGCGTGATCGACCTGACCCCGGGCATCCGGTCATTGCAGATCCATGTGGATCCGGCCGTCGTGCTGCCTGCCGACCTGGTGGCCACGGTGCGCGCCATCGAGGAGGTCATCCCGGACACCGAGGAACTCGAGGTTCCGTCGCGTCGGGTTCGCCTGCCGTTGTCGTGGGACGACCCGCAAACCCGCCTGGCCATCGAGCGCTACATGAACGGTGTGCGCGACGACGCCCCCTGGTGCCCCTGGAACATCGAGTTCATCCGCCGGATGAATGGGCTGGAGTCCGTTGAGGACGTCTACGACACCGTCTTCGACGCCAGCTACCTGGTGCTCGGCCTCGGTGATGTGTATCTCGGTGCCCCGGTGGCCACCCCGCTGGACCCCCGGCATCGCCTGGTCACCACTAAGTACAACCCGGCACGCACCTGGACCCCGGAGAACGCCGTGGGCATCGGTGGTGCCTACCTGTGCATCTACGGCATGGAGGGGCCGGGCGGCTACCAGTTCGTGGGCCGCACCACCCAGGTGTGGAACCGCTACCGCACCGGCGGGCTCTTCCAGGATCCTGGTACGCCCTGGGCACTGCGGTTCTTCGACCGTATCGAGTGGTACCCGGTCTCCCACGAGGAACTGATGCACATGCGCGCCGAGACCGATGCCGGACGAGGCATCGTCGACACCGAAGACGGCACCTTCTCGTATGCGGAGTACCGGCGCTTTCTCGACGAGAACGCCGACTCCATCGCCGACTTCCGTGCCACCCAGGCCACCGCCTTCGACGAGGAGAAGGAGCGCTGGCGCGCCTCCGGCGAGTTCGAGGTTCGCGATGAACCGGAGGTCATCGACGAGGCGGCGGAGATCGAGCTGCCCTCGGGTTCCGACGGAGTGTACGCGCCCCTGCCGTCGACCCTGTGGCAGCTTGTTGTCGCCGAGGGTGACACGGTCAAGGCCGGTGACCGGCTGGCCTCCTTGGAGGCGATGAAGATGGAGACCCCTGTGCTCGCCGCGACCGATGGGACCGTCTCCGGTGTCTTCGCCGGGGTGGGGGAACAGGTCGGGCAGGGCCAGGTGCTGGTGAGCATCAGTCCTGCGTGATTTGGTCTTGCGTGAGCGCGCCCACCGCGGTGCGGGCGACGGCGTGGGCCAGGGTGCGGGCCGCATCCTCGTCCGGGGGAGCAGACGAGGATTCCGCCCGCAGCCGGATCACCGACTCGACCATGTAGAAGGGCAGGTCAAGGTGTGCGTCCGGCAGGAGCGGTGCTGTGTGTGCTGAGGGCGCCGTCGCACCGCCGATGACCACGAGGCGGGCGAGGCTGCGGTAGCTCTCGCGTAGTTCCTGGCGCAGCGCGTGGAACTTCTCGAAGTAGTCATCCCGGATCTCCGGGGCCCCGTAGAGCGTCGCGAGGTTCCATTTGTCCGTTAACAGCAGGTAGGCGTCCTCGGACGCCAGGTGAAGCAGGGTGTCGGTGGGGGAGCCCGTGGGGGACTCGGATTCAGCATCCAGCAGCGAGCGTGACAGCTGCACCGAGGGCTCGACAGTCTGCAGCAACAAGGCCAGCAGCATCCCCTTCTTTCCGGGGAAGTAGTGGTAAATCGTGGCCTGTCGGATGCCGGCGGCTTCGGCGAGCTGTCGGGTGCTCACTGACCCGTAGCCCTCGGTGGTGAACAGTTCGGCCGCGGCGTCGAGCAGCTCGGCACCGGTGTCCGCGCCGTCCCAGCGTGGCGCGGAGGCACGCGGGCGCCCGGGCTTGCGCTGGGCAGGCTGGTCAGGCTGTGCAGTTTGTGCAGACGGTGCAACCGGGTCAGGCACGTCGGGGCTCCTCGTCGTTCAGGTCATCGGTGGCCGGGACACCGCCACACATCAACAATGATCCAACATACGTCGCAGGAGCGGGGCCCACGGCTCAGGGTCGGGAAAGCCCGGAACCTGCAACGACTCCGCCGAGGTGGCGTACCACTCGCCCGGCTGCACCGTGGACAACGCGCCGGGGGCGGTCAGCGACATCAGCACGGCCATGGCGGTGCGGCCGTTGCCGTCGCGGAATGGGTGGCACCACAGGTACTCCGCCAGGAAGCTGCACAGCGGATCCAGCGGGACACGTCCGGTAGCGGCGACCTGCTCCCGGCAGACCGCAAGGTCGGCGGCCGCTTTCTCCAGATGGTGGCTGATCGAAGGGACGGAGGCGAAGGCGATGCCCTGGCTCGACAGGTTCACGAAGCGCAGCTGCCCGGCCCACCCGAAGACGTCGCCGAACAGGGTGGCGTGCAGCCCCAGGAGCCCGTCGGACGTATCGACGGTCCTACCAGTAGCACCGGCAGCCATACGCAGGGCGCACAGTCGGCCGGTGAGGTCGTGGACCAGCGCCGGGGAGGTCAGCCCAGGCAGGTTGCGCAGTACCTGGTGGGCCGGTGCCTGGTAGGCGGGAGTTCCCAGCAGCCGGCGCCACCGTGGGACCCGCGGGAGGTCGAGGTCACGGTCGGCGTGCTGCACGGCCGCGATCTCTGCCGCCACCGCATCGTCCACGTCTGTGTAGCCTTCGTGAACCTGCCGCAGCACATCCACAAACGGCTCCGGGAAGATGCACCCCTCGATGCGTTGCGCGGTCAGGATGTCGTCGAGTCGCGCCGGGTTCACCGCTCACCGCCGGGGGCATCGACGCTGAAGGCCGAGATGGAGAGAAGGTAGCGCAGCGTCCGGACGGTGTGGCGCACGGTGGTGGCCGCCCCGCGCAGACGCCGCGCGGCGTCGTCCGGCAGCGCGGTCACCGTGATGCGTCCGAAGCGTTGGAAGACCTGGGTATCGGCGATGCCCAGATCCAGGTCGACCCGGAGCGCCACGGCATCGGCGAAAGCATCCTGCAGGTGCCGTGCGGTGGCGGGTTCCAGGTAGCGGGACTCCGCCGCGGCGAGGCGGGCCGCAGTCGAGGTCTCGGAGGACCCGGAGGCCAGAGCGGCCCACCGGGCGATCTTCACGATAGGGGTGAGCACTTCGGCCTTGAGGTCCACGGAGTTCTTGCGCCACAGACCGGTCAACCGGGGCGGGCAGGTGGAGACCGCGTCGCGCAGCATATCGGCCAGCATGGGGGAGTTGCTGAAGCCGTCCGCCGCGGCGGTGACGGTGCCGTCGCCGGGGACCGGCGGGGTGGCGTCGGCGAGGAGGCCGAGGCGCACCACCGCGGAATCGGCGTCCGGGCGGGCCATCCACCGGCGGGCGTCCTGCCGCCAGTTCTCTGCGGAGACAGGCAGGACGCCGCCGGTGGGGCGCACGCCGTTGGCGTCCGCGCGCACTCCCGCGGCGAGCAGTGCGTCGAAACCGGGGCTTGAGCCTGGGGCCAGGCGGATCACGTCCAGGTCGGAGGAGAAGATGGCTTCGCCGCGTCCGACGGAACCGGTGGCGGCGAGGTTGTCGTCCAGCCGGGCGCGGAGCCCCTGCGACCACTCGGCGGTGACCTCGAGTGCATCACGGCCCTGGGTGCGCTCGGTGTGCAGCCGGTCGACTAACGCGCGGAGGTGGTCATCGCGCAGAAGACTGTGCCGACGGCGGTGCGAGGGACGGGCCATGTCCGACATTGTGCCACCGCAGCCGCCACCGGAAGGCACCGGAAACCGAGATCCAACCTCGCAGACATCCAGGGGAAACATCCGACCCCTTGAATAGCTATCAAACGACAGAAACCCGATGCGAGGACTCCACGACTATGTCGACACACACCGCCACATCATCACCGCCGCCTGAACCGGCCTCGAACACCGCCAGCACCGCAAGCACCACCACCGAAGCTGCCAACTCCGACGCCGACGACCTGGGCTCCCTCGGCTATGACCAACAACTGCACCGCAACCTGGGCAGGTTCGCCTCTTTCGCCGCCGGATTCAGTTTCGTCTCGATCCTGACCACCATCTTCCAGCTCTTCGGACTGGGATTCGGATTCGGCGGCCCTGCCTTCTTCTGGACCTGGATCGTGGTCTTCATCGGCCAGTACATGGTCGCCCTGTGCTTCGCGGAACTCTCCGCACGCTACCCGGTCTCCGGGGCCATCTACCAGTGGTCACGGCGCATGGGCGGCGAGATCCTGGGCTGGTTCGGTGGCTGGTTCATGATCCTCGCCCAGGTCGTCACCGCCTCGGCGGCGGCGATCGCCATGCAGGTCGTCCTGCCGAACATCTGGGCCGGCTTCCAGGTCATCGGCGATGACCCGGCGCTCGCCTCGCCGTCCGGGGCGTCCAACGCCGTCCTGCTCGGCGCGATCCTGCTGGTCGTGACCACCACCATCAACTGCCTTGGCGTGCGGTGGATGAGCTACGTGACCACCATCGGGGTGATCTGCGAACTCGTCGGCGTCGTCGCGATCATCGGCGTACTGTTCACCCACGCCAACCGCGGCCCGGACGTGGTCTTCGACACCGGAGTCTCCGGTGGGGACGGCTATATCTGGGCATGGATCGCCTCCGGCCTGATGGCCGCCTACGTGATGGTCGGCTTCGGCAGCGCCGGCGAACTCGCCGAGGAGACGAAGAACCCGCGCCGGGTCGCACCGAAGACGATCCGCCAGGCGCTGACCCTGTCCGCACTTGGTGGTGGGCTGCTGATCATCGGGGCGTTGATGGCGGCACCGTCGTTGACCGACGGCCAACTCGCTGAACAGGGCCTACCGTACGTCCTCAACGCAGTGCTCTCCTCGCCGTGGGGCACCGTGCTGCTCATCGACGTGGCGATCGCGGTGCTGATCTGCACCCTGGCGATCCAGACCGCGGCATCGCGTCTGATGTTCTCCATGGCCCGTGACGGCCGGCTGCCGGCCTCCGAGCGCCTCGCGCACGTGAACCCGACGACCGGCACGCCGATCCTGCCGTCCATCCTGGTCGGCATCGGCTGCATGCTGGTGCTGCTGGTCAACGTGGGTAACGACGCCATCTTCGCCACCCTCACCAGCGTATGCATCATCTTGATCTACCTCGCCTACCTCATGGTCACCGCTCCGCTGCTGATCCAGCGGCTGAAGGGATGGCCGGCCAAGCGCGGACGGGAGACCGATGCGGAAGGCCGCCCCCTGTTCACCCTGGGCAAGGCCGGGTTCGTGGTCAACACCCTTGCCGTGGGATACGGGATGCTGATGGTGGTGAACCTCTCCTGGCCGCGCGCGGAGATCTACAACCCCTCCGGTGACATGCCCCTGATGCAGTGGGCAGGGCCGATCGCGGTGCTGGTCTGCATCCTGGCCGGACTCGCGGCCTTCCCCTGGAAGAAATCCCACCCGCGACCGGTGACGGTCGGAGAGTGAGCCTGATGAACGACGCACGAAACTTTCGCTCCCGCGATGAGGCGCACCGCGTCCTCGACGCCACCTATGAGGCACTGCAGGACGGTGTCGCGCCCGCCGCCTTCATCTCGCTGCTGAGTCGGGACGAGGCCGAACAGGCGCTGGACGCCGCCTTCGACGCCGTTCCCCACGGTCATCTCACCGGCATGATTCTGGCGGTCAAGGACAATATCGACGTGGCCGGCTTCGACACCACCGCAGCCTGCCCCGGCTTCGCCCACCGCCCGAACGCGGACGCGGACGTAGACACCGACGCGGACTGCGTCGCGGCGCTGCGGGCGTCCGGCGCGGTCGTTATCGGAAAGACCAACCTGGACCAGTTCGCCACCGGGCTCGTCGGCACCCGCTCGCCCTACGGCGCAGTCAGCGACGTGGCGGTGCCGGAGCGCATCTCCGGGGGATCGTCGTCGGGTTCGGCCGTTGCCGTGGCCGCCGGACTGGTGGACGCGGCCCTGGGCACCGACACCGCCGGTTCCGGCCGTGTACCTGCCGGACTCCAGGGGATTGTCGGCATCAAGCCGACCCTGGGGATCGTGTCGACCACCGGTGTTGTTCCGGCCTGCGAAAGCTACGACTGCGTGACGGTGTTCGCCCGGACGGAGGCGACCGCCGAGTCAGTCATGGAGGTCATGGCATCCACCGGTTCGCGCGCATGGCCGGCGGACGTGCGGTTCACCGCACCGCTGACACCGGTGGTCGGTGTTCCCGCCGAACTGCCGGCGCTGTCGGCGTCCTGGCGTGAGGCGTTCGACGCCGCGGTGGAACACCTGCGTGCGGCGGGGTGCGAGATCCGGGTTGTGGACCTGAACCCGGCGCTCGAGGCCGCCCGAATGCTGTACGACTCCGCGCTGGTCGCCGAGCGCGCCGAAGCGATAGGGGACGTGATCGCCGGGTTTGGACCAGAGGCCGAGGTGGATCCGACGGTCGGTGACATCGTCGCGAACGCCGGACGGTGGAGCGGGGTCGAGGTTCTTCGTGCCCGCCGGCAGTTGGACGCCCAGGCGCAGGTGGCGATGCGGGAGTGGGACGGCGTGGACGTGCTCCTGGTGCCGACCGCCCCCTTCCATCCGACGATCGCCGCGGTCCAGGCCGACCCGATTGGGGTGAACTCGGCGATGGGGACGTACACGAACTTCTGCAACCTCATGGACCTGAGCGCGGTGGCGGTGCCGTGGACGACGGTGATGGACAGTGGTCGTCCGCAGGACGGCGCCAGTGCCGGGCAGGCGGCCAACTTTGGTGTGACCGTCCTTGCTCGCGCATTCGAGGACGGGGTGGCTGCCGGTGTTGCTTCTCTGTTCGCTGGTGGGGAGGGTGATGGTCAGGGTGATGGTTCGCAGGCCGAGGCGCAGGCGCAGGTGCAGGCGCGGTCGTGGACGGCAGCGGTAGGTGCGCAGGCGACGATACCGTTGATCGTGTTTGGTGCTCACCTGCGCGGGCAGCCGTTGAACCGGGAATTGCGTTCCTTGGGTGCCTCATTCGTCGGTGACGTGGAGACCACCAGTGACTACCGCCTGTTTGCCCTGGATACTGTGCCGCCGAAGCCGGGGTTGACCGGCCCGGTGCAGCAGGGTGGTTCCGGCGAGGCCGGCGAGGCCGGCGCGCGGATCGCGGGGGAGGAGTGGCTGATCTCGCCAGCAGGGCTCGGCCGCTTCCTGGACGCACTCCCGGCGCCGATGGCCCTTGGTCAGGTGACGTTGGCTGATGGCCGGTCGGTCACCGGTTTCACCTGTCAGCCCGCCGCGGTGGAGGGGGCGGCGGACATCTCTGAGTTCGGCGGGTGGCGCGGGTATCTGGCGCGGAAGTGAGCGTCCGGCAGTGCTGTTCTCTTTGCCGCCGGAGCGCTATCCGTCAGAGTTCTGGAGTGCCACGGCACCTGCGTAGTGAAGGGAGCCGGTGAGAATGTCGTGCGGGAGGTACGGGTCGTCCGCCGGCGGCGGGTCGATGGCGTCGCATGCGGCCTTCAGCGCAATGGTCCATAACCCTTGCAGGCGCGGGCCAGCGGCGTGCGCATCTTCGATGATGGCGGGGCTGACCGTGCGATATACGGTCTGCCCATGTTCCTGGTCGCGATGTACGTCCTGATAGCCGAGCGCTGCCGTCAATTGCCGACCAGCCACCGCGGGATCCACGATCCTTTGCGGCGCGGGCGAGAAGGCGAAGGCCCGCTCAAAGGCCTGCCTCGCAAGGCCCGTGAGTTCGTCGAGTAGGGGACCATCGCTCGGCGACACATCGTTCTGCCATCGGTTGAGGAGGTCTTCGATGCGGGTGTAGAAGTCGGAGTACTCGTGGGGTACAGAATCAGTCTGAGAGGGGTGTTCGCTGGGCACCGCGGCTCCTTGATCATGTCGGGGGCTGTTTGGTGCTTACGTGCACTCAGTATTTTAGGGGACGCTGAGCCCCTGCGCGTCACGGTTTCTTGGAACCGTGCACCGCATGTGCCGGATGCTGGACCGCACCTGTTCGCGGTCGGCGCGGTCGGCAGGATGCTTGCGATGGTGTTCGCAATGATCCTGGGAGCGTTCTAAGAAGCATAGTTCGGTGAAGGTAGGATTAGCCCCGACCGACGACGTTTCACAAGCAGTGTCATGAGGATTCTTCCGTGCCTATCGCTCCAGAGCCCGACCGCGGGCCCACTTTCGACCAGACCCCGTCCGACAATTACGGTGGGCCACCCGAGCAGGACCATTGGGGGAGGAACGCCCCGTCATCGATGCCGGCACCGGGGCAGGCAGCCGAGCCGCGTCGGTTCGGTACCGGCGCTCTGATCGCGACTGGCGCGGCGTCCTTGGTCGTCGGCGTGGTGGCAACGTCGCTGGCTTTCACCCTCGTCGGGGCCCTCGGTTCTTCGGATGACGCCGCGGACAACCTGGCCTCGTCGCCTACCTCCGAGACCTTGGAGGACAACCTGGACGACCAGTTCTCTGGGGGAGGGGCCCAGGACGACGGGCAGGACGGAGGCATGTCGGACGACGTCATCGGCGTCGGCGATGGCTTCACCGTGACCACGTGGGACGGCATCGAGGTCGATACCTATGTCCACGAGTTCAGCGTTGACGAGGCGTGCAAGTACGGTCAGCCACGCTGGGAGCCGGAGAAGGCCGCGGAGTCGCGCATCGTGCAGCTCACCATTGACGTCGAGAACCTCGGCGACGACCGCTACTTCACCGATCAACTCACCGCGCTCTCGGACGAGGGTTACACCCAACCGGTGGAGTCGGCGTACATGTACTGCAATGAGCCGGACGACGGTGCCAACCGGTGGGGCGGCAGGGACAGGATCGAGCCTGGCGAAAAGAAGCTGCTCTACGGAGCCTTTGAGGTGCAGCCGGACGCGGATCAGCTGGTGCTTGTCTCCACCGGCAATGGCAAGATCCTGCTGGACATTCCGGGTACCTCGGGTGCCGATGACGATTCCGGCGAGGCAGATGGCTCCCCGGATCCGAATACCACTGCCGGGTAGTCCTCACTGCTTTCCGAGGAGGTGGGGTCGGTCCCTATATGTCGTGCCACACCGGAGCGGCCACACTGTCAGCTACGCACTCTAGAACCGGAAGAGTCACCGTACTTCCGTCGACGACGCCGGGCGGTCGCGCTGCGAAAGCCAAGCCGCGGTCGTTACACTCACCTGTGTTGAAGGAGACGACAGGACCGGGCCGCAACCGCCTACAGGAAGAGGAATATCAACGTGATCATCGAGGACATCGGAGCCGCAACCTCTCTGGTACTTCACCACCCGCACTTTTTCGATGCCAGCTACTGGCGTGGTTGGTCGGAGCGTACGAACTGCAACATCATCGCCGTCGATGCTCCTCACCACGGGGACAACGACACCGACCAGAGCTACCGTGACTTCGCCGTCGACACTGTCGCCGCGGCGCGCGAGGTGACCCGACCCCGCTGATCGTCGCCGGCGTCTCCCAGGGTGGCGTCATCGCCCAGGAATCCGCAGACCAGGACGGCGTGATCGGTGTCATCGGCATCAGCACCACCCGGGACGTCGCCCCTGCCGAAGAGATCGAATCGATGAACCAGCTCCTGGAGATTTGGGGCGAGGATGGCCCCGGCGACGAGGTCGCCGCCATGATCGCGGCGAACTCGGCCAACGGCATCGAGCCGTCCACCGCAGCCACCCGCGACGTGATCGCCAAATTCCCCAAGCGGCGTCTCCAGCGCAGCGTGCCCCTGCTGCTGAACCGGCGGGGCAACCTGGACCTTCCCGTGCCAGCGCAGTTCATCCACGGGACCGAAGACCAGACCTACAGTCACGAGGCATTGGCGGGGCACGGCGTGGACCTGGTGACCATTGAGGGCGGTAGCCACTCCGTCACGCTGCAGCGTCCGGACGAGGTCGCCGGGCTCATCAGGACGTTCGCACGGAGCCTTTGAGGTGCAGCCGGACGCAGACCAGCTCGTGCTCGTCTCAACCGGCAACGGCAAGGTCCTGTTGGACATCCCGGAGCCGAGTACCTCCGACGAGTAATCCGGAGCACTGCATACGGGGGAGTGGAGGCGTGAGCCCACGGGGGAAAGAATCGCGGTGAAACTAACCGGGCGCCTGCGCCGCCCGGTGGCGTAGCACCGTGGAGAACACCGCTGACGTGCCACATCGTCGCATCCACGGTGGCGTAATCCGCCCATGCCCGCCAGAGTCGTACCAGGACAAAGGGCGGGTTTACTTTACAGCGATTCGCGGCCCTGGCTTATCTGTAGGTGTCTGAACTGCACCGACGATAACCATGGAGCCCCTCATGATCACCACCCAACGCAGCCCGAACCACCACCGCGGGCACAAGGCGCGCAGCGTCGCCGACAACCTGCGACGCGAAGCCACCCGCGGCGCCTTCTCCGCCGGGGTGCCGCCGGAGGACGACCTCGCCGCCCAGTACGGGGTGTCACGCAACGTGGTGCGCGTGGCACTGCGCCAACTCAGCGCCGAAGGCCTGATCATCCGGCGTCCCGGCCACGGCACCAGCGTGACCCACCCCAAGGCCGAGTACCGCATCGACGAACTCCGCGGCCTCCAGGAGAGTTTCCACACCGGCAGCGTGGTCAACGACGTCCGCGAAGTCGCACTGATCCCCGCCCCGCCCGTGGTCGCCTGGCGCCTGGACGTGGAGCAGGGCAGCCCCGTGCTCTTCATCGAACGGCTGCGCACCATCGACGGGGCGCCCTACAGCCTCGACCGCACCTACCTGGTGCAGGACGCCGGCGAGGCCATCGAGCCCGGCGACCTCGGCGACACCGACATCTTCACCCTCCTGGAGAACGCCCTGGGCACCAGCCTCGGTGACTCCGAGTACCTCATCGAGGCCACCACGGCCGACGCACACTCCGCCGAGCTGCTGGACGTGCCCGCCGCCGCACCGCTGATCCTGATGGAACGCCTCACCAGCACCCGCGACGGACGCCCGGTGGACCTGGAGTTCATCAGCCTGCGCGGCGACCGTGCCTCCCTGCGTGCCCGCGGCACCCGCCCGGCGCACACCCGCTGAACCTTCCCAAAGAACCACACCCCTCCCGATTCGAAAGGACCCTCCCCATGAGCCTCATCGGCAACCAACGCCAGGACGTCCCCGTCACCATCGACGAATCACTGTGCATCAGCGGCTGCACCCTCTGCGTGGAGGCCTGCCCGCTGGACTCGCTGACCATCGACCCGAGCAGCGACAAGGCCTTCATGCACGTCGACGAGTGCTGGTACTGCGGCCCCTGCGCGGCACGCTGCCCCACCGGCGCGGTCACGATCAACATGCCTTACCTGCTGCGCTGAGCGGCACCTCCTACCAATAAGCCTCCAGACACCCCTCACCCCCTGACCTCCGGAAACCCGAGATGCGACCACCGACCTGCGCCACACCCACACGCTCCTGCACCCTTACCTCCACCCTCGCCACCTCAGTCACCGCGGCCCTGGTGCTCGGCACCGCCGCCTGCTCCGTCGACTCGCTCGCCGACGGCGGTGAGGTCGAGATCGTGGTCGGCTACCAGTCCAAGACCATCAACACCGCCACCGCCGGCACCCTGCTGCGCGCCCAGGGCTACCTCGAGGACGAACTCGACGAACTCGGGGAGACCACCGGCGAGACCTACCGGGTGCGCTGGCAGGACTACGACACCGGCGCCCCGATCACCGCCGGCATGATGGCCGGCAAGATCGACATCGGCTCCATGGGCGACTACCCGCTGCTCATCAACGGCTCCCGCAGCCGCGCCGATGCCCAGTCGACGACTTCCATGCTCTCGGTCACCGGCTACGACTCCGCCGGCGCGCTCAACGGCATCGTCGTCGACGAGGACTCACCCCTGCGCGAGGTCAAGGACCTGGAAGGCGCGGACGTCTCGGCCTCCGTCGGCTCCGCCGGCCACGGTCTGCTCGTGCGTGCGCTCGCCGACGCCGGGGTGGACCCGGGCGAGGTCAACGTGCAGAACCAGCAGCCGCAGATCGGGGCGTCCGCCCTGGAGTCCGGCCAGGTGGACGCACTGTCCCAGTTCGTCGCCTGGCCCGGCCTGCTCGTGCAGCAGGGTAGCGCGAAACTGCTCTACAACGGTGCCGACAGCGCCACGCCCACCCTGCACGGCGTCGTGGCGTCCGACGCGTTCACCGAGGACAACCCCGAGGTCACGCAGGCGTTCCTTCGCGCGCAGCTCGAGGCGTCCGACTTCCTGCGCGACAACCCGCTGGAGGCCGCGCAGATCGTCGGCGACAACGCCGACCTGCCGCCCGAGGTGGTGTACCTCTACAACGGGCCCGGCGGCACCGCCTTCGACCCGGCGCTGCGCGAGGACCTCGTCGAGCAGCTCGGCGACGACGTTCCCTACCTGGACTCCATCGGCGAGTTCGACGACCTCACCCCGGCCGACCTCGACGACTTCGTGGATCCGGAGCCACTGCGCTCGGTCTACGAGGACGAGGACCGGGCGTACTCGCAGGACCCGCAGGCCTCCGCCGACTGGTCGCCGATCCCCGGCGACGGTGCGCCGGCGGCCGGGGAGATCTGGGTGGAGGGGGAGGACGCCACGCGTCCCGTCGCCACCGCCGACGAGCTGCTGCGCGAAGTCGCACGCGCCGGTGGTGACGGCGCAGTGCGCGCGGCCTACGTACTGGACCACGACAACGGTGCCCGCTGGTACGCCGAACACTCCGTGTGGGTCCGCGACGGTGGACGTCACCTGCCGTTCAGCACCGCCGCGGGCGCCGACCGCTACGTGTCCGCCCACGCCGGGGCAAGCATCGTCGACTACGACACGGCCCTCAAGGAGGCAGCATGACCACCGCAACGCACGCAGCACCCGCAACACCCGCAGCGTCCCCAACTGTCGGACCCCAGGGCCCCCGGAAACCCACGCGCGCCCCGCGTACCTCAAGCAGCAACCCACGCAGCAACCTCCGCATCCGGCTGGCACGCCGCGCCGCGGCGGTCGTGGTGTTCCTGCTGGTGTGGCAGGGGCTCACCCAGTTCGGCGTGAACCTCGGCATCCGCTTCTCCTCGTTGCCCACCGTGGTGGAGATCGTGGAGCGCTTCGCCACCCAGCTCACCTCGCCCGGCTACTACCTCGACATCGTGCAGTCCCTGCTGCGCATCCTCACCGGTTTCGTCCTCGCCGCCGTCGCGGGCGTGGCCACCGGTGTGGCGTTGGGACGCTCCCGGCTCGCCGCGGACACCGTGGGCACCGTCGTGGAGATCATCCGCCCCATCCCCGCCATCGCCATGGTCCCGGTGGCCATCCTGATGTTCCCCACCGACGAGTCCGGCATCGTGTTCATCACCTTCCTCGCCGCCTTCTTCCCAGTGCTGGTCAGCACGCGTCACGCCGTGCACGCCCTGCCCACCCTGTGGGAGGACGCCGTGCGCACGCTCGGCGGCTCCCCGCGCGAGGTGCTGCGCTTCGTGGTGCTCCCCGGGATCCTGCCCGGTGTGTTCGGGGGCTTCTCGGTGGGCCTCGGCGTGGCCTGGATCTGCGTGGTCTCCGCCGAGATGATCTCCGGCAGCCTGGGCATCGGCTACCAGACGTGGCAGTCCTACACCATCGTCGACTACCCCGGCACCTTCGTCGGCATGATCACCATCGGCATCCTCGGCTCGGCGACCTCCGCCGGGGTGGAGGTCCTGGGACGCAGGGCCACCTCGTGGCTGCCCCGAGGGGAGCGTCAACAGTGAACGCACAGAGAACCACCCGCGGCAACGCCATGACCATCGAGGTCACCGACCTGCGCATCGACGTCGGCGGGAAGACGGTGATCCCCGGGCTGTCGTTGAACATCGCGCCGGGGGAGATCCTGGTGCTCACCGGACCGTCCGGCTGCGGCAAGTCCACGCTCCTGCGCGCCGTCGCCGGGCTGAGTACACCGGTTGCCGGGACCATCGTCGCCGACGGCGAGCCGGTGACCACCACCTCGCGCGACCGGGCGATGGTCTTCCAGGAGGACGTCCTACTGCCGTGGCGCAGCGTGCGCGCCAACGTGGACCTGGCGCTGCGCCTGCGCGGCGTGCCACGAAGGCGGCGCCCTGCACAGATCGACACCTGGCTCACCGAGGTCGGCCTCGCCGACGCCGGTGACCACCTGCCCCGCTCGTTGTCCGGCGGCATGAGACAACGCGTGCAACTGGCCCGCGGCCTGGCCGGCGCACCACGCGCGGTGCTGATGGACGAACCCTTCGGCGCGCTCGACACCCAGACCCGCGTGGCCATGCAGTCGCTGCTGGTGCGCACCCTCGAGGCGCACCCGACCACCGTCGTCTTCGTGACCCACGACGTGGACGAGGCGCTCGTCCTCGGCGACCGGGTGGTGGTGCTCTCCGCCGCCGGACGCATCCGCGACGACATCGCTGTGCCGGCGGGGCCGGACGCGCCGGACGCACCGAACGCCGCAGCGCTCGCCGCTGCCCGCGCGCGGATCCTGACCGCACTGACGACACCGGAAGACCCCGAAGACACCACACAAGAGAGGACGTTGACATGCCAGTGAACTCCACGGCCGCCGTGAACGGCGCCAACCGCACCAGCACCACCGTCACCGACACTGACGCCGCACCTACCGTCCCCGCGGTCGGGGACGCCGAACGTCTGGACTGCGATGTCCTCGTCATCGGTGGCGGCACCGCCGGGGTGATGGCCGCACTCACCGCCGCGCAGGAGGGCGCGGACGTCCTGCTGCTGGAGAAGGCCCACGTCCGGCACTCCGGCGCGCTGGCCATGGGCATGGACGGGGTGAACAACGCGGTGATCCCAGGCAAGGCGGTGCCGGAGGACTACGTCGCCGAGATCACCCGCGCCAACGACGGCATCGTGGACCAACGCACCGTGATGCAGACCGCCACCCGCGGGTTCTCCATGGTCAAGCGCCTGGAGAGCTACGGCGTGAAGTTCGAGAAGGACGAGTACGGTGACTACGCCGTGCGCCGAGTGCACCGCTCCGGCTCGTACGTGCTGCCGATGCCGGAGGGTAAGGACATCAAGAAGGCGCTCTACCGGCAGCTGCGTCGCAAGGAGAACCGCCGGCACATCCGCATCGAGAACCGGTTCATGCCGGTGCGCGTGCTCGTCGGTGAGGACGGTCGGGCCTGCGGGGCGGCGGCCTTCAACACCCGCACCGGCGAGTTCGTGACCGTCGGCGCCAAGAGCGTGATCCTGGCGACCGGGCCGTGCGGACGCCTGGGGCTGCCGGCGTCCGGCTACCTCTACGGCACCTACGAGAACCCCACGAACGCCGGCGACGGCTACTCCATGGCCTACCACGCCGGCGCCGAACTCAGCGGCATCGAGTGCTTCCAGATCAACCCGCTGATCAAGGACTACAACGGTCCGGCCTGCGCCTACGTGGCCAATCCCTTCGGCGGCTACCAGGTCAACGCCGACGGCGACCGGTTCGTGGACTCCGACTACTGGTCCGGCCAGATGATCAAGGAGGTCGCCGGCGAGATCGAGTCGGCGAAGGGACCGATCTACCTGAAGGTCTCGCACCTGCCGGAGGAGACGGTGTCCGAGCTCGAGTCGATCCTGCACAGCACCGAACGCCCCACCCGCAGCACCTTCCACGCCAACCGCGGCCACGACTACCGCACCCACGACATCGAGATGCACGTCTCGGAGATCGGACTGTGTAGCGGGCACTCGGCCTCCGGCGTGGCGGTGGACGACCACGGCCGCACGACCGTGCCCGGGCTCTACGCCGCCGGCGACTTGGCGTGCGTGCCGCACAACTACATGATCGGCGCCTTCGTCTACGGCGAGCTCACCGGACGCGACGCCGCGTTGACCCGCGGGGACGTCGAGGCACCGGGCGACTTGCCCGCCGAGCAGGTGCGTGAGGCCCACGAGCTGATCTACCGGCCGTACCTGCACCCGGACGGCCCGCCGCAGCCGCAGGTCGAGTACAAGCTGCGGCGTTTCGTGAACGACTACGTGGCACCGCCGAAGACCTCCAACAAGCTGGAACTCGCCGTGGAGACCTTCGAGCGTATGCGCCTGGAGATCGAGGCGATGGGTGGGCGCACCCCGCACGAGCTGATGCGCTGTGCGGAGGTGAGTTTCATCCGCGACTGCGCGGAGATGGCGGCGCGCAGTTCGCTGACCAGGCAGGAGTCGCGGTGGGGTCTGTACCACGAGCGTGCCGACCTGCCCGGTGGGCAGCGCGACGAGGAGTGGGGTTTCCACCTGAACCTGTTCAAGGACGGGGCAGGCGAGATGTCGTTCCTCAAGAGGCCGGTGCACCCCTACTTGGTGCCGGTCGAGGAGTTCGACCACATCCCCTCGCCGGACGACACGGCGGTGCCGGTCGCTTCCCCGGTGGTGCGCACGCCCTTCGACGCCGGTGCGGTGCGCGGGCGGGCCGTCGCCCGCTCGACCGAGGGGGCGGGTGCCCAGCGGATCCTGGAACTGCTGGCGATCGAGGATCCGCAGGCCGAAGAGCTTGCGGTGTTCCTCGATGATCCGGAGCCACGGGTGCGCACCGCGGCGATCGCCTCGGCGACGGAGAACACCCCGGACGGGTTCGGTCGGGTGCTGCTCGCGGCGCTGGGTGATTCCGATGCGGAGGTGCGCCGGCAGTCGGTGAAGGCGTTGCGCGAACTCGTGGAGATCCTGCCGCGCGTCGAGGACGCCGGGGTTCATCTGGAGGCGCCTGATCCTGCGGTCCGCACCATCGCGCTGCACCTGATGCGGGTGCAGGGCACTGGTTCCCCGTCGGTGTACCGCGATGCCTTGGCGGACACTGACCTGCGGGTGCGCTTGGAGGCGGTGGCGGCGTTGACCTCGGTCGACGATGCCGCCGGTGTGTCGTTGGCATGCGGTGATGCTGAGCGTGAGGTGCGTGTGGTCGCCGCGAAGGCGCTCGGCACGATCGCATCCGCCGACAGTGAGCCGGTGCTTCTTGAACTCGGTGGCGATGTGGACCCGCTGGTGCAGGAGGCGGCGTTGGCTGCGCTGGGTCCTGTGGGGCGGGCTGGTGGTGGAGCCGGGGCAGGGGGCGGGGCAGGCAACGGCGCAGGGGAGGAATCCGCGCGTGCCCGGCTGCTCGCGGAGTCGCTGGGGCACCCGTCGTGGCGTGTGCGTGTCGGTTCGGTGAGGGGGGCGGCCTCGTTGGACGCCGGGACCGCGGTTGCGCTGTTGCGGCGGGGTCTGTCCGATGAGAACGCCGATGTGCGCAAGGCCGTGGTCACGACCGCGGCGACGTGGCCGGGTGACCCCTCGGTACGCGAGGTCCTGGTCGCCGCGCAGGGGGACTCGGACGCCGATGTCCGTGCCTACGCGCGGATCCACCTGGAGGCAGGGGAGGAGGTGGAGGCTGGGGCGGAGGTGTAGGCAGGCGTGGAAATGTAGGGAGAGGCACGACCTCGATTCGCATTCCGTCCCCGGTGTGCCCCCGAGTTGGGCCTGGAAGGAATGACCGCGCGGGGTACTGAATTTGAGGTACACGGCCGGAAGAGCTCCGGCGAGATTACTCGGCCTCGTCGGAGACCACGAGGACCGAGGTCAGGGGAATCGCTCGTCGCCAGCGCTCAGGAAGTTGCGCGTAGTTGTCGATGATGAGCGAGACGATGTCTTCGCCGGATAAGAGCCGAATTCCGGATCGCTGTCGCTCGATCGCGATCGCATCTCTGCTGTAGGAACCCAGGGTGAAGAACAGGCAAAGTTCACCATCCCCCTGCGTGCCGATGAGCTGATTGACCTCGGGGGAGCCAATGGTGCTTACTCGCTGTTTGCATTGGGCCTTGATAAGAGGTGGCTCGATGCCCAAGGGATCCTTGTGGGCAACAACGTCGATGCCACCGTCCTGTGAATATTGGGTGACACGCGCTTGGTAGCCGATCGCTCGGAGAAGGTCCGCAGACAGCTCCTCGAATTCCCGGGGGTTGATGGCGCTCGTGAGTACTTCGAGGATGAAGTCTCGTGTGTGCCTTTCGATCCTGGAAGCGCGGGGTTCGTCCGATTCCGGGGCGTCGGCTTCTTCGTCGAGGTTCCGGGTCTTTGTAAGTGCGTCGACGGTGTCGGCAATGGCGTCAGCGTCATTTGTTTTCGCATGAAGGACGGCGAATACCTCGTCAGTATGCCGACTGACCTTGAATAGGGTTAGAGCTGAACCCAGTTCATAAAGTGCGGACTGTGAGAATACTGCTCGGGGAAGGCCTGTCTTAATCCATCGGACACGGTGACGGTGCCGGTGGGTTGGAGCGTCTTCCTCGAAATAATACTCGCTGTCGACTTTCCCGATATTGATTGTGCTGTCTGGTCTGTATGGGGCGACGATGATGTCACCGACGGATACTTCGCGGGCGAACCTGTACAGGACGCCGGCTTGTCCGGCGATGCTGTTCGTCTTGGCATTAGGGTGTTTCTCGGCGAGAGTTTTCTTGATGCTATCGCGGCCGGAGGAGAATTTCGATAGATCTCCGACTTCGTCCCACCCGATGCTGACGAACCCCTCGTCAACCAGCTGGTCGGTCACGGTGTCGTTGTGAATGCCCCAGATTTGTTCCGACATGTCGTCCTGTCTGTCCTTGGCGGTCGCTTCGAAGACAATGCTACTGATGGGCTGGTGCGCTCGGACCTCCGGGAGGTTCGGCCATTGCGCCGTCAGCTTCGGAGCGTCTCGCCAAGTCGGATCTTGATGATCGACTCCCGGTCCACTCCGATACGCCGTGCTTCAGCATCGAGGGCCTTGACCATCCACGCAGGAAGGTCGAGGGCTACCTGGTGCAGTTCTTCTCCAGGGCGCGCACGGAATCGAGGTCGAGGCGCTCGGAGATGTCTTCGCCAAGGTCACGGCATGATTCCGTACCCAGGATATACCCGGCAGCGCCCGTGCTACCGTGAACCGATGTCGAGGAGTGCAGCGCCGAACAAGCATGGACGGGTGGATAAGGCCGACTCCTGGAAAATGGCGCTGCTGGTCAGCTCCGTCGCCGTTTCCTTCCTGGTCATGCTGGTCATGTGCCTCGCCGGAGTTTTTCCGCTCGCGTCGCCACGTGGGGCAGTTCTCCTGACACTGGGCGGGTTCACCTCGGTCGGACTCAGCGTCGCTTCCGTCTTCGACCGGTGGGACGGGCGGCCGAGCCAGGTCATACCCAACCTCGCGCGCTGGCTCTGTTTCGTCGTCGCAGCGGCACTGTGGGCGGCGGCGCCGGTGGTTCTTCTCGTCGCCGGGTACGACTGGACCGATACCTTCGGCGGCCGCCGGAGTTCTCTGCCGTTGTGGTTGATCGCGGCTGTCGCCTGGGGTCTCGCACTGTTTACTCTGGCCCTCCCCGCCCGTGATCTGCGGGGATCCGCGCGGACGTGAAGGCACAGGTGGAGCCCAGCCCGCCTACACCCCAAGCACCAACTGATCCTCCGCAAGCATCACCGTCGAACGCTCCACCACATGGGCGATGGTCTCCTTCGGGAACGGCGAGAACTCGGCGATCATGTCCACCGCGTTGGCGAGCGCGCGTGCCCAGGCGGCGTTCGCCGAGATCACGGAACTGCACAGGGCACGTTCCATGCGCTCCACCAGCCGGGGCTGCGTCGGGGCGGTGAGTATCTCGATGCCCGGCAGGTTCAGCTCGCGCTCGTCGTCGGTGAAGATCCGTACCGTCACCCCGCGGGCATCCATGGCGATACCGCTGACCAGGCCTTCGTCGCCGAACTCGCGCAGCGCCTCGCCGACCAGGCCGATGGCCAGCCCCTCCAGGGAGTCGGCCACCTCCTTGTCGGCGATACTGGGCATCCCCTCCCATCGGTCGCGCACCTCCTGCACGGCGAGTTCGTGAGCGGTGGTGTCCACGATCTTGAACGTCACCCCGTGCGGACACCGGATCCGGCCAGACGCATCGGGGAACGGAAAGTTCATATTCGTCGCCTTCGACAGCACCACGACGTCCTCCACGGACCTACGCCCGCCGGCCCTCTCCAGTGGTGCTCCGCCGCGGGCGATGAGGCCCGCCGCCGTCTCCTGCAATGCCTCGACCCACCAGCCCTGCAACGTCCCGGGATCCCGCCGACGCAATTCGTCAATACGAGCCAACGCGTCCTGGTCCTGGTCGAAGACGTCGAAGGTGCGGAAATGCACCGGTGCGCTCAGCCCGCTGGAGCCGTCAAGGCTGTCGTCGGTGTCCAGGCAGGTCACGGACAGCGCGCGGAGCCCCGGCTCAAACGGGTCATCAATGACACCGAGGTCGAAAACGCGGTCATGTCTGTCATCGCTGAACACCGCCTGGAACGCGGAGAGCGCGCCCATCTGCAGGACGCTCCACACCGCATCCGGGACCGCATCGAGGTCCAGGGCCTCCCAGCTTTGGACGCGCCGGTAGGCGTCCATCGCCTCGAACCTTTCGACGGCAAGCGCGCTGGACGCGCCGGACGCCGCTTCGTGCCGGGCGCGCTCGGCGTCCTCTATCTCTATCTGCGCGCCGACGGCGGCGATCACGGCTTCGCCGTACTCGCGCAGATCCGGTGATTCCCCCGTGCACAGCGTATTGAATAGTTTCTTTGCCCGGCCCCCATCGGGGCCGGAGAATATTAGTTTTTCCCCCATACCCGGCGATGCTAGCAGGGAAGCCGGCCTACCGTCGCTGCATGGATGTACCAATCACTGCGCCGATTTCTGTACCGATAATGCGACGGGCAGTGGTGGCCGCGTCGATCATTCCGGCGAGGAAGAGGAACGGGTGAACCATGCCGGCGAAGCGCAGCGTGGTCACCGGCACGCCGGACGCGGCGAGGGCGGCCGCGTAGGCCTCGCCGTCGTCGCGGACCGGGTCGTATTCGGCGGTGATCACCGTGGCAGGGGCAAGTCCGTGCAGGTCAGGATTGAGTGCGGGGGAGACCATCGGATCGGTGACATCGTGACCGACAGTGTAGTTCTCCACGAAGTAGCGCATATCGCGGGCGGTGAGGAAGTAACCGTCGGCGAACTCCGCGTAGCTCGGGTACGGCGCCTCGCGTAGGTCCGTGACCGGGTACACCAGCACCTGGTGGACCAGCGGCGGTTCGTGGTCGCGCAGCCGCTGGGCGGCGACGGCGGCGAGATTACCGCCGGCGCTGTCGCCGGCCACGGTGATCCGCGTGGGGTCCACCGCCAACCCGGACGTGCCCTCCAGTAGCGAGGTGACCACGCCCAGGACGTCCTGCACCGCGGCGGGGAAGGGGTTTTCCGGGGCGAGGCGGTAGTCCACGCTGACCACCACGGCATCCGCGGCGGCAGCGATATCGCGGGCGGTGGTGTCTGCCAGGTCCAGGTCGCCGAGTACCCAGCCGCCGCCGTGCAGGTAGACCACCGCGCCGAGGGTGGCGTCGATCGCGCGGGGTGCGTAGACCCTGGTCGGCACGCCTGCCACGGTCAGGTCATAGACCACCGGCAGCGGACGTGGCTCGCCGATGATTTTCTTGGCTTCATCCTGGTCAGCCCGGTTCTGTGCGGGAGTCTGCGTGTCGAGTGGTGGCGCGCCGGCGACGGAGTCGAGGAAGGCTTGGGCCTGAGGGTGGACGGGCAACGTGGTGCTCCTTGGGGGAGAGGTGGCGCGGCAAGCGCGGGAGTGTCGCCAAAAGGCTACGCGCGTGCGGGGATTGGCAACCGTGCTCGCTCGGGTTCTTTCTGTCGAACGAACGTTCACCTCTCCTACGTTCCCGGCATTTCATGTCCGTGCCGGCCGATACCGTGTGGGGCATGCTCACCATTGACGACACCTTCGCCGCCCCCGCGCTCGGGCTCGACGTTCCCGACCGCCGTCTCCTGCCCGTTGCTGCCAGTACGGCCCGTCGCTCACCAGACCGACGTATCCCGGACACTGTGCGCTGCTACGACGATGCGTCCGGAATGCGGCTGACCTGGATCTCCGGTTATGAGGAGACCTGCGCCCGCGCCACTGTGCGGCCCCGCACCTCCGATCCGCGGCAGGGACTCACCGCGTCCCTCGTGCGCATCGAGGGCAGCGTGGTCCAGGCCGATCTGTGCGGGAGCGACGGAGACGTTGTCACCCGCGTCCTCGCCGACTGCGATGACGTGTGGACGGTGCCGGACGCCTGCTGGTTCGGCACGCGTCTGGACGAGTCGGCGACCGCGACGCGTGAGGACGTCGCCCTCACTGCTGTCGCGCTGGACGTGGAGGTCGACGTGGAGTTCGGCGCTGGGACGGACGCCGACGGCGGCGACACCGACGGCGGACACGTGCCGTCTCTTCTGTCGGCCCCGCTGCCGCAGGTCAGCGAGGATGTCCTCGATGCTGCACCGCACGCGGTGATCGTCGGACGCATCCTGTCCGCTGAACTCGTGACCAATGAGCTCACCGGTCGGGCCTGGTACCGCACGGTGGTGGACGCGTCGCTACCCCTCCCGCTCGCCCTGCCATCAGACGTCGAACCGCAGGTCGGCGCGTGGGTCACCGGCTACGTCCGGCTTGCCGTGTCCACCGGAATCTGGGACACGAAGGGCACCGTCACCAGTGCCCTGGACCTGCCGGCCGGGTGGCACGGGGACATTGCCGACGCCGCGGGTGAGGATGTGATTGCGCGAGCCGCAGAGCGCCTAGATACCGTCACCGAACTGCGGGTCGAGGGCCGGTACGCCACTGCTCAGGTGTTCGGGGAGCAGGATCGGCAGGTGGTCGTTGACCTCGCGAGTCCGGCGGAGGCTTCGTGGTGCAGCTGCCACGCCCCGGAGGTGCTGTGCACGCACGTGGTGGCTACCGCGCTGTTGCTGGGAGCGCGGACGGCAGAGGGAGAAGGCTCAGCGGTTGGTGCGTAGGGCTCCGCTAGCCGGCGACCGGCAGGGCGGACGGCCCCCGCGACGCTCTTACATCAACGCTCACGGCTGATGAGGGCACGGACGGCCTCGACGCCGGTTCGGTGAAGCCCGTCCAGAGGCGGCGGGTTGGCCCCGTCCACGTCATCACCCCACATCATGATGACACTGCCGGCGCGGACCCCCAGCGCGGACGACACGACGTAGGTCGCGGCCGTCTCCATTTCGGAACAGATTGCCCCGGCACGGGCCCAGAGATCCAGACGCGCCCTCAGCTCGGTCGCCATAGGAAGTCTCTCAGGCTCCGTCTCGCCATAGAACGCGTCCTTTGAGTGGACGATTCCCAGATGCCGGCGCGCGCCCACCGTGTCAGCGCCCTCGCGTAGTGCAGTCAGGACATCGAAATCCCCGGCCGCTGGGAACTCCGGTGGCATGTAGTTCCGGCTGGTTCCCTCGTCCCTGACCGCGGCGGTGGCGATTGCGAGATCACCGGTTCGCACGTACGGCTGCATGGTCAGGGAGGTTCCGAGCCGGATGAATGTGTGCACTCCCGTCTTCGCGAGCTCTTCGATCGCCAACGCGGTCGAGGGGCCGCCGACACCCGTAGAGGTGACGACAACAGGAGTGTCGTCGACAAAGCCCCGCCAGGTCTCGAATTCACGGTTCTGGGCCACCAGCTGTGGACGGTCAAGGTGGCTGGCGACGATCTTAGAATGCGCCGGGTCATTCGGAAGCAGCGCATAGGGTGCGCTGTCCACGTCGGCGAGATGGATGTGGTGCTGTAGTCCTTCACGGGCCATTGTGACTCCTTGGAATGGGGACGATGATCAGATGATGATCAGAGGGCGTTCGTTCGTGTGAGCTTTCCGTCGCGCGCGACGATCCGCCCGGCCTTGAGGACCAGTGAGCGAGGCGGGGGCAGGACGACGAGTTCCCCGATGACCTCACCCGGCAAGACGACGAGATCGGCCGGTGCGCCGACCTCGACGCCGAACGGCTCGATGCCGAACACCTTGCGTCCGAGCCGGTTGCCGATGGACGCCGCGAACTCCAGGTCCCGGTCTGTCCGCCAGTACTTCTTGTAGGCGAGGAACTGCGCTCGTGCGAGGATGTCACCTTCGCCCCACGGTGACCACAGGCTGCGGGCTGAGTCCGACCCCAGGCACAGGAGGACCCCGTCATCGTGGAGCCGATTGATGTCCGGGACCGGCAACAGTCCGTGCACGCCGACGGTGATCGAGATGCCGGCGTCGGCGAGAGTGCTGCTGAGGTGGGTTAACTGTTCGGGGGTCGGCTCGGCGAGGCTGAAGACGTCACACATGCTGACCTTGCCCTGCATGTTCAGCGATTTCGTCCGCTCAGCAATACGGTCCACAAGCCAGACACCTAGTTCGCCGTCCTCGTGGGCGTGGAAGTCGACGGGAACCTGGTACTTCTCGGCGAGACCGAAGACGGTGTCCAGAGCGGCATTGGCGTCCTTGTCCTGCCCTGCGGGATCCAGTCCGCCGACGGCGTCCGCGCCGTCGGCAAGAGCGGCGTCGAGGAGATCGGCGGTACCAGGCTTACGAATGATGCCAAGTTGGGGGAACGCCACCACGGAGAGATCGATTTCCTCCGCGAGTTCCTCTTTCAGTTCGAGCATCGCGTGTACGCCGTCGAGGCCGATCTCGGGCGCGACATCAGCGAAGACCCGCATCGTCGTCGTACCGTATTCGATGCATCGATCGATGAACCTACGTGCGCGAATCTTCACAGGTGACTGGGGGAGCTTCCACTGCTCGATCATGTCGTCGAACATTTGGTCCATGGAGATTTCGTCGGCGGTGCGTCGCACCCACTTCTCTCCCCACATGCTCTTGTCCGCGTGTGAGTGGCCGTCGACGAAAGACGGCATCACGATCTGGCTTTTGACGTCCTCCACCTGATCCTCCGGAAGGGGGGTGAAGTCTCCTTCCGGCAGTACTTCAGTGATGACTCCACCGTCGATGACGATGATGCTCTCGGCTTCCGCTCCGTCGATACGGGCGTGCCTCAGGATGGTGCGCATGTCAATGGTCCTTTCCGCATTCTTTGCGGGTTAATTCGGTGAATGTTTTCAGTGGGGTTACGACAAGCGGTGCAGCGCGATTGACTCAAGTTTCGCGGCGACAAGATAGACCAGGAGAGAGATACAGAGCACCGCGGCTACCCCGGCCCAGACGAAGTTGTAGTCGGAGAGTGTCGCGGCGACCGTCATCGTCGCGCCGAGCCCCTCGCCGGTGGCAAGCCATTCCGCGACCATTGCGGCACCGATCGACAGCGGCAGTGCGATTTTCACTGACGCAAGCAAGGCCGGGATGGCGTAGGGAAGATGCAGGCTCATCGTCGTCCGGATACCGCCGGCACCGTAGGCGGTGAAAACGTCGGATGCCGAAGGCGGAACCTGTCGCATGGCGAGCAGCAGGTTCACGAGCGTCGGAAAGAACGTCATGATGGTGACGAGCACAGTGACGGCCAGCAGGCCGCGTCCGAAGATGAGCGCGAGCAACGGCATCGCCGCGACGATGGGAACAGAACGCAGCGTGATCGAGATCGGCATGAGGGCTTGCTCCGCGATGGGCCAGTGGAAGGCGAGCACCGCCATCAGGATCGCTGCGACGAGGCCGACGACAAACCCGATCCCGGCATTGACCAGAGTGATCGACAGGGAGTCGATGAGGTAGTTGACTGCCAGCTGTTCCTCGCTGTTGCCGCTCGTGACGAGCTGTGTGTACTCGTTGAAGAGATATGGAAGGACGTCCCCTGGCCCACGGGCAACTGCGCCTCCGCCGGGGAGCGCCTGTGCGGCGATCCACCAGACGATGAGGACGCCGATAATGGTCACGAGGACCGCACCGAGGAACTGCAGGATCCCTCGGAGCTTCGAGGAGTGGGTGGCGAACTCGTCGGCCCGCGAGCCGAGCTGAGTCGTCGCCGTCGTCATCCGGGGAAAGAGAAGCTTCGCGACTAGCGGGATGACAGCGTAGGCAACTGCGGCGACGGCCGCGGTGACGATGGCCAGCCCCCAGGCGCGGGGGACGTTGAAGCTGCCCTGGGCCTGGATCATCGCGACCCCGAGTCCACGGACGCCGCCCATGTACTCACCGATGATGGCACCGAGGATCGCGCTCGGTGCTGCCACCTGCAGGCCAGTGATGATTGAGGGGACCGCGGCGGGTAGCCGGACCTTGCGCAGCGCAGTCCAGGCGGAGCCGCCGGCGGCGATGACAACCTCGACCGAGGCCCGGTCGGCGGAACGGAGACCGAGGATCGCCGCGACAGTCGTCGGGAACAGGGACGCTTGTGCTGCGAGTATGACGCTGGGTGTGTCGCCGTTGAACGCGATGGTGAGCAGGGGTGCCACGGCGATAAGGGGCAGTGCGACTGCTCCGACGGCCAGGCGCTCGACGAGTGCCTGTAATCGCCGGAATGGAAGCGTCAATGCCACGAGCAGCAGCGCGATTCCATTGCCCCAGAGGAATCCCTGGCCCGCACTGAGCATCGTCGCCGACACATTTCGTGGGTAGTAGCTCACGTCGGATGCCATCTGTTGGACCACGACGAGTGGCGAGGGAACTACGGCCTCCAGGCGAGGTACGGCTGACAGCGCTGTCCAGAGAAGAATCAGGAGGACCGAGGAGATCAGCGGCACCGCCCACCGCTGGTGACCTGACAACACTCTCATGGCGTCCCCGAACCGGACGCCGTGAAGAGCATCCTGCTGATCTCGCCGCAGAGGTCGTGGAAGTGTGCGTCCCGTAACGTTTCGGCATTGCGCGGGCGCTCCAGGTCGATGGTGATGATTCCTTCGATCCGTCCTGGCCGGGGCGTCATGACGATGACCTTGTCCGAGAGCAGGACGGCCTCGGAGATGCTGTGGGTCACCAGGACTGTCGTTGTCTCGCGCTCACTCCAAATGCGCTGCAACTCGAAGTTGAGCCGCTGTCGCGTGATGTCGTCAAGGGCACCGAACGGCTCGTCGAGCAGAAGTAGGTCAGGATTGAGGACGAGGGACCGCGCCAGGGAGACGCGCTGCCTCATCCCTCCCGACAGCTGCGACGGGCGTGAATCCCCGAAGCCGCTGAGGCCGACTAGATCGATGAGGTTGCGGACGGCTTCAGGGTCTTTGTCGCCAGTCACCTCCAACGGCAGTCGGATGTTGGCTTCCACCGTCCGCCACGGCAGCAACGCGGAATCCTGGAAAGCCACGCCGATCCTGCTGGAAAGGCGGAGTGACGAGGGGGACTGTCCGTCGACTAACACCTTTCCGGATGAAGGCTGATCGAGGTCGGCGAGCATACGCAGAATCGTCGACTTCCCGCAGCCAGACAGCCCCACGATGCTGACGAATTCCCCAGGCTCGGCGGTATACGAGACATCATCTAGCGCGACCACCTCGTCTGACCCTGTTCCGAAGGACTTGTTCACGTTGATAAGTTCGAAACCGGTGGTGCGGCCTGCGGGTTCTGTGAGTAGCGCGTCCTGTGTCATGAGAGCAGCTCATTGGTGAACATGGTGGGATCCGCCTGGATTCCGATTGAACCGAGGCTGTCTATGGTTTCCTGGATGAGGGCGTCGGACATCCAGAAGGCCGATTTGTCCGTGTCCGTCTCGCGAGTCATGTAGGGGACCATCGCTTCCAGGACAGCTGTTTGTTCTTCGAGAACCAGGCCCAAGTCCTGGCCGTACATGTCGACGGTGGTTTGCGCCCCAAGCCCGGGATCGCCCAGTGCCGCGGCCCACCCTTCTTCCGAGGACTTGAGGAAGGTTCGCATCGTCTCGGCAGACTCTTCGTCTGAAAGGGTGTCTTCATGCACCATGATGACGTTCTGCATGCGATTGAAGCCGTATTCTCCCAACGGCATCACGTGAGTCGAATGGCCGGCGAGCTCCAGAGTCACGGGCTGGTTGGTCGCCAAGCCCCACAACGCATCGACTTCGTTGGAGATGAGGGGGGCCGGGTCGAATTGGATGGGGACCAATTCGACCTTTGAGACATCGACGTTGTTGCTCTCCATGAAGACAATCGCGGTGTTCCGCCCGGCGAGCGTGATGCCGAGTCGCTTCCCCTCAATGTCCTTCGGTTCCTTCACCGGGCTGTCCGCCAGCGAAACCCAGCACTCGGGGCTTCGCTGGAAGAGCGACCCGACGATCTTGATCTTGTCCCCGGCGTTGATAGCGTTGACCGCGTTCTCCGGGATAGCTTCGATGCCGCCGAGAGCCCGTTTTCCTGTGATCAGGGGAATAGTCGCGGAGTTTGGCCCTCCAGAGATGAACGTCGGTTCGATGTCGGTGCTCTCGTAGTCACCTTCTTGTTGGGCCTGAAAGAACCCGGCGTACTCGGCATTCGGTATCCAGGCGAGTTTGAATTCGAATTCTCCCGCACCGCCCATGCCGCCGGAGTCATCGCCGCATGAAGTCAATAGTGGAGATGCCGCTATCGTTCCGGCGATGAGGGGGATGGCGCGGAGGAAATTCCGGCGGGATATCTGGCGACGCTGGGGTGAGGGAAATGTAGACGGTTGTAACGGCATGGCGTTCCAATCTGAGATGGCACGATCAGGAAAGTTACGGCAGTACGGCTGGGGGTGTTGCGGACGTTCTGGTTCTCGGTCGACCGGGGTCGGTAATCCGAAAGCGTGTACTTTCGGGCACCCTGAATTCGTCATGCTGACGGGAGGGATGAGAGATCACCGGTCGCGGGCTCCACACGATGGAGACGCGTACCTGTGGTGCGACGAGGCTTCTACGATGCGGAGCTGGCCTACGCCGGTCAACCGGGTCGGGGCCGTCTAGAGCGCAGGGGTGGCTGGCGGGCCGATGTTCCCGCCGTTCCCAGGACAAGGCTGCAACGTACTTGAGCTCCGTGCGCCGTCCCAGCGGAAGCTGGCGGGGGCCTTGTTCACGGAACGGGGTATCGCCGTGACCCTGTCGATTCGCTGCATATCGATTGTCATGGTGCCCCTCCGTTCCGCGTTAGTAGTTATTGGCAAATGTAAGTGAGGTCCGGCAGGGTGTCAACAGGTAGTTTCTGGTACTTCGTGGGCCATTTCGCCGTGCGAAACCTTGTTTTTTTAGCAAAACTGCAGGTTATGATGGGTGCTGGCTGACTGATGGTGTGGCTAGCGGTACCAGGAGTTCGTCAGATTTTTACAATCGGGTAATATTCTGGACGCGTAGGGTAAGGTTCCCCTATCTAGATCGTCCGCTCTAGGGCCCAAGTTTCTTGACCTGGCGTGACTGACTACTGCCGGCTCGGCTTCGATCTCGCGAGCGTAGACGATGAGCCCGAGTTACGGGTGGTGCATCGCGTGAGGCTTCGTCAGCGGGGCCCGATTCTCGGTAGCTAGGCCTCTGCAGGCTCTTCTACCGGCTGAAATGGCAGTTCGCGGAAGCGCTCGCCGCGACCGGGCGGCATTGCTGAAGCTCGATGGGGCCCGGCGGACCTGAGCGGGGCGTTCTTGAGTCTCTTGGAGTCTGATCTGGTGGGGTAGTCGGCGATCATGGCCTCGAGGGCCTTCTTGGCGTAGTTTCTCAACCGGGTAAGGACGCTCTTTTCGCCGGATTTTTTCTGTTTCGTTGGTCCGGCGTAGCGGATCAGCAGGCCCAGCACGAATGCTCGTTGGATAACCTCACAATCGAAGACGCGCTAGATGCTCAGGTAGTTCTGCACCAGGATGCTACGAAGCGGGTTGAGCGTGCGGGTGTAATCATGCGCGATGCCATCATCGAGTCTGGACAGCATTTTTAGCGCGGAGAACACCTCAGCGCTGCGGTAGACCGCATGCAGCGTACGTTGCGCGTTGTGCGCGTTGTGTGCGTTGAGGGCAAGCGGTGATGAACGCGTCCTGCGGATTGCTTTTCGCTTGCACGGGGTACAGGTCAGCGACGTTTTCGTATTGCCAGGCCGGGCAGGTCGGACACACCGCAGTCGGTGGCGCGGGCCATGGCGATCAACGGGACTCTCCCGCGGGCTGCGAGATGCCCTGGTGAGCCGCGTCGCTACTAGCCGTCTACGTGCCTCCTGATGACTCAGCGGCAACACCCCGGGACACTCATCCTGGAAAAAGGCGTGAATCGGCCGTGCCGAGGCCATTGTGTTTAGAGGGGGCTTTTGGTAGCAGCGATGAACGCATCCGATAGCTCGAATGTAAGGATCTGGTAGCGCCGATCCCGGAAGATGTCAGGTACCCGAACCACTCGCAGCGGGTACTCCTAGACCTCTGGAAGAGCCACCATGGCCTACTACCGCCAGACTGACCCCGGCCCCATGGCCCGATGAACCGGTAGCTAAGCCGCTACCGGTTCGGCGCATCTCCACTACCGGATACGTTCATCGCCGCTACCAAATTCCTCATCCCAACACATTGACCTGCTCCCGGATTTACGGGGACACCATCAAGGCAACGGGAAGTCCTAAATACTCCAGGCCCTGCAGATTGCGCGAGGATGTACCTCCGTGGGCAACAGGAAGACTGCGATGAGCAAGATTATCGGCCGAAGGCCGGTGGCGCTAAAACTCGTGTTTGTCACCCCTGGCCAATTGGATAGCGCTCTCGGACAACTGGAGGTGTCGGCAGCTGGCTACCGTTTCCAACACGAACGTTGTTGAGTGGGGCGTTGGATCGAAGGTATTCAGTGCTCCTCCTCGAAAAGACGGAGGTCACAGGAGAACATGGACGAAACCGGGTACATCGTCGTCGGTGCAGGGTCCGCCGGGTGTGTTGTCGCTCGACGGCTCATCGATGCAGGTAAGAAGGTCACAGTCGTAGAAGCGGGAGGGTATGACGAGAATCCACTGATCGAGACCGTCTGGTCGTCGGTGCAGCTGTGGCATGGGCCGGAAGACTGGAATTTTACAACGGTGCCCCAGGAACACTGCGCGGGGAGGCGGCTGCACCTGCCTCGGGGCAAGGTCACAGGTGGGTCGCACGCACTCAACGGGACTATCTGGTGTCGTGGCTCGAAGGAGGACTACGACACGTGGTCCTATCTGGGGTGCCCAGGCTGGAGCTGGAATGATGTCCTGCCGACATTCCGAAGCATCGAGAACTTTGATGGTGGAGGATCCGACCTCCGGGGAGAGGACGGGCTGCTAGATGTGTCGCAGGGGTACACCGCCAACCCGATCCAGGAAAGCATCCTCCGTGCGGGAGTGGAGATCGGCCTTCCGCTGGACAAGGACTACAACGATGGTGCGCCTGACGGCATCTCGAGGATGCAGCTCAATGTCCGGGACGGTAAGCGGTTCAACACCTGGCACGCTTACCTGACACCGATTCTCGGGCATGAAAACCTCACCGTCATCACTGGTGCGGAGGTCGACCGTCTGATCATCGATGCCGGCGCGGTGATCGGTATCGAGTACATTCGGGACGGACGGCGGAGCACACTCTACGGCGAAGAGACCGTTCTCGCCACGGGGGCACTGGGGTCGCCGGCGATCCTCCTGCGATCAGGTATCGGGCCGGCCGACGAACTGTTGTCGGCGGGCGTACAGCCAGTGTTCGATCTGCCGGGAGTGGGGAAGAACCTTCAGGACCACCTTCTGGTCCCCGTAGTCTTCACGACCTCGACACCGGTCCCTCCGCCAAGTACAGGTGTGGCCGAAACCCACCACTTCTGGCGGAGCCGACCAGACCTCGCGGTGCCGGACACCCAGCCCATCCACTTCTCCATCCCGATGTATCTCGATGATATGGCGGGCCCGGAGAACGGATTCTCCCTCGTGGCAGGGTTGATCCGACCACAATCCAGGGGGTCGGTGACACTCTCGGGGCCGGATGTGTCCGATGAGCTGTTGATCGACCTCGCAGCGCTCGACAACAACGTCGACCTCAATGCTCTCGTTGCCTCTGTGCGTCAGTGCCGTCGTATGGGCCGCGCGGCATCACTCGCGGAGTGGGGCGCGCACGAGATATATCCGGGAGACGATGTCGGGGACGACGATGATGCCCTCGAGAAATACGTGCGCTCGCACGTCAGCACCTACCACCACCAGGTAGGGACGTGCCGAATGGGAGTGGGCGAGGGATCCGTCGTCGACCCCCGGACGCTCGCTGTCCACGGTGTCACCGGTCTCCGGGTGGCGGATGCCTCAGTCATGCCCTTGGTGACGACAGGAAATACCAATGCCGCCGCGGTTCTCATCGGAGAACGCGCAGCGGAGTTCATCGTCGGGGATTCAACACCCGACGTGAAGTCCGCATCTGACACGATAGGAGAAATGGTGTGACTACCTTGAGACAACCTCTGACCAGTAGGGCGGTGATCGCACTCTGCATGGTCGTCGTGGTGATGGAGGGTTACAACCTGATCACTTTCGGAGTGACTGTCCCCCTACTTCTGGACGACCCGGGACTGGCCATCGATCCTGCCACCACCGGATTGATCGGTGGTGTCGTCTACGCCGGCGGCTTGACAGGCATTCTGATCAGCGGTCCCCTGGCGGACAGGTGGGGCCGCCACCGACTGATGTCTGCCGCCGTCGGTGTTTTTGCAGTCGGCTCGGTGCTTGTCGCGGTGGCTCCGAACGCTACAGTCATCGGTGTTGCCAGGGTGATCACCGGCATCGGCATCGGCGCGGCGTTTACCTCGGCAATGACGCTGGCGCGGAACCATGCTGCGATGAACCGGGCGAGCCTGGTCATCACACTGACCACTGCGGGCGTACCGGTCGGCGGTGTCCTGGCGTCCCTGTTCGGCATCTTCCTCATGCCACACTGGGGGTGGCGGTCAAACTACTGGGCGGGTGCCATCCTGACACTGGTCATTCTGGTTGTGTCACTCATGGGGCGGATTAGGGAGCCCGACGAGGTACAGAACTCGGCGCTGGCACCCTTCCGCCGTTTGACGGCACTCTTTCAACCGACGACACGCGTTCTCGTCCTATTTGTTGCACTCGCCAGCGTCATGAACCTCGTGACCTGGCTGGGGCTCAATGCCTGGCTCGCTGAAGCGATGCGGAGCAGCGGGTTCACCTTGACTCAGGCCCTCACCTTGACTTTCGTCCTCACCGGCGCAGCGGTGATCGGCTCATGGTTTACCGCAACTGCCGGTGACCGTTTCGGTCCGGCCCGCATTGCGGTCCTCTGTGCTGCCCTGACACTGGTCGGACTGATGGGTTTGATGTCCGGGCCCACCGCGATGGCCGGGGCGGTCGTGTTCGTCGCTTTACTGGGAATCGGGGGGCATTCGACACAGAACCTCATCAGTGCAGCGGCAACCAACCACGTGGCTCCTCCGCTCCGAGGGACGGTTATCGCGATCACCAACGCTATGGCGTACGTCGGTTCATTTCTCGGTCCGGTTGTCGGCGGCGCTGTTTTCGGTGCGGGAGGCGCGACGAGACTGTTCAGCGTCTATGCAGTCTTCGCAGCTGTCTGTCTTGTCACCTGTGTAGGTATCGTGGTCGGTGGACGTCGGGGCCGTACTGTCGTGGAGTAGCTGGGGTGAAAAGTGGTCGTGGAAGGAGAATTCGGCAAGGCCGACTTGGGCAAGCGCCGGCGTGACCTCGTCACATCCCTTCAGCTCCTTCGTCGACTTGTTCCTTACGACGCAGCGCAGGTCCTGCGAAGCGAGAATGGGACGAAGCCCTCGGAAATCTGTCGGACGGGCTACTCAGCCAATACCGCATGGGCCCTGGCTCATATGTTTCCAGCCGTAGACACGCGCCGATTCACGTACGAAATGAGTGACAGCGCGCCCCTGCCCCCGACAATTTCCACTGCAGGTGTGGGCAGCGGCTTCACCTCGTCCCGACTTTTCCGGGACCATCTCGCCAGGGAAGGTTACGCGGAGGGAATGTCCCTAGTTCTGCACCACGTGGACGGGCCGGTGGGAATGGCTCACTTCTCGAGCAGGACGGAGGGAGCGTTTGACGGTAACCCACGAGAAGCCGCACTGGCGGTGTCCGGCTTGTTGGGAAGTATTGTTGCGATATTCCCTGGTGGCGAGGAACTCCCGCGTGATGATGCCCATTCTGCTGCTGAACAGTGGCTATTGGAGGATGCTCACTTCGTGAGGCATCTTCGCGAGTTCTGCCGGAGCCACCTCACGTCCATCGACCACTTGTGGGATCTCGACGGCATGTTGATCAGCGTCGATATTGTTCAGCCGGGACGGGTTGTCGCGCGTCCGGCCGATGCCACAGCCACGCGTGGGCTTACTCGACAGGAACTACAGGTGCTCAGTGCGCTGTGCTGCGGGGTAGGGAATGCGGAGATAGCATCGCGCCTACATTTGGGGCGTCGGACCGTGGAAACATATCTCGGTTCACTCCGGCAGAAGTTGGGAGCGGCGAGCAGGCTCGAGGCAGTCCTCATCGCACTCGGGGCCGGACTTTACGTACCGCACCCGGAGCGCGCACCGCTCGGACAGATCATCCGTGGTTCGTCTGGATGAGCCTCGATCAGGGGGTTGGGACGTTCTTCACGAGTTCCTGCGCTTTCGCGACCGCGAGGCGTTGATGGTCGTAAAGGTCATCCACGCCCTGGGGATCGAGAACCGGCGAATAAGGGTCGCCGAAACCTGTTTCGACGCTCGTGAGGACCTCCAGAACCCCGAGCCCGCACACGGGGACGTAGTACGGGCTGTAGCCGCCCTCCTGGATGAAGACGACCTTGCCCTCACACAGGGAGTCTGCAGCATCCAGGATTAGACGGGTCAGAGTCTTGAATCCTTGCTGGGTGACCATCTGACGCGCGAGCGGATCCATCGCAGCGGCATCGAATCCGCTGGCGACAAGGATTAATTCCGGCTGGAACGCTTCAAGTGCGGGAACGACGACATCGCGCATGGCCAGCTCGTAGACGGCATTGCCACTGCCCGGAGGAAGGGGCACATTGAGTGCCGCTCCTGATCCTGCTCCAGCTCCGTTGTCCTCCCGGAATCCTGACTCCGGCGGAAAACACCGATCCTGGTGCATCGAGATAGTGAGGACACTGGGGTCGTCCCACCAGATGTCCTGGGTGCCATTTCCGTGGTGGACGTCCCAGTCGACGACGGCGACTCGTGATATACCGAGGACGTCCCGTGCGTATGCGGCGGCGACAGAGACATTGTTGAACAGGCAGAAACCCATTCCACGTGCTCGTTCTGCATGGTGTCCGGGCGGATTGATCAGCGCGTATGCGGTGTCGACCTCTCCTTCCACCACGGCGCGCACGGCCTCGATCGCGCCACCGGAGGACCGTTGCGCGATCTCGTACCCACCTCGACCGAATGGACTGGCTCCATCACCGGCGTCGCCACCTTTAGCGTTCTCCGACTGGGACCGGATGTGTTCCACGTGCTCAGCGGTGTGGACCCGGTGCAAGTCCTCAAGCTGGGCCGGAGTGGCTTTCAACGGTGTCAGGACGTCAGCCAGCGGCGAGATCTGGACAGCTTCATGGAACCGGCGCTTGGTGTCTGCGTGGGCGATATGGTGGCTGATGGGTTGGAGGCCGAGGGAAGGATCAGCAGGCGTGAACCCGCCGCTTCCACTGTCCACCCATCCGTAGAGGGTGTCCCAGAGATATCCGACCTGTCGATGTGGTGCCATGATGATGCTCCTGGTCTGATGGTGTGTGTTGATGGAGAGTGCCGTTCACACTATTTCCTCGAGGAATGGAACTGGTACCGGGAAAGTACGGTATCTGTGTCACCCGGCCATGAGTTGCGGCAGGAACGTCACTAGCCACGGCAGCAGGCAGAGAATGAGGATGACGACCAGGTCAGAAATGATCCAGGGGATCGCAGCCCGGTAAATCGTGAACAGTGGTAGCCAGGGTGCCGTGGACTTCATGACGAAGAGACCCATGCCGAAGGGCGGAGAGATATTCCCGATCTGCAGGGTGACGAGAACGATGATGGAGAACCATACGGGGTCCCAGCCGAACTGCGTCACGATCGGCATGAGCAGTGGTGCTGTGATCAACATGATCGATGCCTGGTCGATAAAACATGAGAGGACGACTAGGAGCAGGACGATGAGCAACATCATCAGGGCTCCGTTGGTGATGCTGCCGGATACCCACTGGACGAGGCCCGCGGTAGCGCCCATGTAGGCCATGATCTGTGAGTACAGGGTGGAAGCCATGACGAGGATGAAGATCGTACCCGTGATGCGAATGCTGCCGACCCCTGCTCCTAGGAGTTCCTTCAGCGAGAATCGACCGCTGGCAAAGGCGAGAACGATGGATGCGAGCGCTCCGAAGGCAGCTGCCTCGGTGGGAGTTGCAATCCCTGTAAAAATCACCACGAGCACCGTGATCGCGATGATTCCTGGCAGCAAGAGATTGCTAAGGAAGCCTCGCGCGATCTCTGCAAGGGAACGTCGTGGAGGAAGATTCTGTGCGGAGTCAGGAGATGATTCGCCGACTGCGGCCTTCCTGCTCTTCCACAGGACGATGGTCACGTAGCCGAGGGCCATGAGGATGCCGGGCACGATTCCTGCGATCAGGAGAGGCCCGATGGAAACATTGGCGACACCGCCCCAGAGGATCGCCAACGCGCTCGGGGGGAACACCATCGCCAGTCCGCCCGCCGCGAGAATGGAGCCCGCGGAAAGACGGGTGTCGTATCCTGCAGACTTCATCTGGGGCAGCAATGTGCGACTGAGCAGTGCTGTGTTGGCCAGCGATGAGCCGGACAGGATGCCGAAGGCACTGCCGCCGGCAACCGCCACCATGGGCAGACGCCCAGGAACGCGGCGGAGCAGTTTCGCGATTTCGACGATGGCGTCCTGGGCGATGCGTGCCCGGAACAACACGTCGCCCATGAGGATGAACAGCGGAATTGCAGTGAACGTGAAGCTGTTGACAGAACTGATCACGCTTAGACTCAGGAGGCGGGACGTGACTTCGATGTCACCGAAGATCAGGAGTGAGGCCACGATTCCCACGGCGAAGATGCCGAAGGCGACGGGGATCCGCAGGAACAGAACGAGGATGAGGGCCAGTATGTAGACCGGCAGAAAGATGTACCACTCCATGACCTAGGCTTCCTCTCGCTGAACTCGGGTGGATGCGGCCTCGGGCCGTCTGGATGCGCGAGCAGTTCTTATCGACCGGATGAGGTAGAAGACTGTGGCATGGAGCAATACGGCGAACCCCACGAACACCGCCAGTGACAGCCAGTACCGGTGAATGGCAAGTTCCCCTGCCATGGTCGTCTTCGTGTTCCAGTCGTTGACGAGCAGTTCCAGTGCGCTGAATGTCAGGAACAGGGCCACGACAAGCTGCACGACAGCTCCGATCAGCTGGCCGACGACAACCAGGAGCGGACGGTTAAACATGTCGAGAATCTCGACCTTGAAATTGTCGTCCGCTGCGGTGGCAGCCGGGACCACCAGGACGGTAATCAGTACCATCGCCAGGGCAGAGAGCTCGACTGCACCGAGAACTCCGTGCCCGGTGAAGCGCATCACCACGGTGACGGCGATGAAAACGGCCAGGACAAGTATGACGCCGGCCCCGAGGTACTCGAGGGCACGTTCCGGCAACCAGGTGCGCGCGGAGATGTCCGTGGTGTCGTTGACCGAGTCGGGAAGTGCTTCAAGCACCACTTCCGCGCTGTCCGTCGGCACGACCGGACCGTCAGTACGGGGAGTCTGCGAATTCATTGCGTGTCCTCCTGAAGTTCCTCGGTGTCAGCGATGAAGGCACCGCCGGGAACTCGGTCGTAGCCGCGACCTTCAAGCGGAATGTCGTAAGCGTCGCGGAGGTCAGCGGCAGCCGGGGAGGTGGTCAGAATCCGATCCCAATCCAGGTCTTCCCAGCCGTCGACGTAGGCGAGTTCAAGCAGAGCCTCGGAGTCATCGTCGTTGAGTCGGGTCTCACGGACACCGGCGTCATGCCATTGCTGCGTCTCTTCCACCGTACGTTCGAGGTAGTGATTGAAAATTTCGGGCTCAGTCTCAGCAAGGGTGTCGGTTAGCGCCGCCTGCGTGCGTGCATCGAGTCGGTCCCATGCCCCTTCGTTCATCAGGAGGTTGGCCACAGACTCGTAGAACCGCGGTGCCAGGTCGTAGTTCACCACCCCTTCCAGTCCCAGGCTCGATGGGCCGACGGAGGCCCAGGTTGCGCCGGAGACGACGTTGCGCTCCAATGCTGTGTAGACCTCGCCGCCAGGAAGGTCGACGGGCACACCGTGCATACGACTGACCATGCCGGAGGTCGCCGACGATGTACGGTACGAGGCTCCATGAAGGTCGAGCCCCTCGATTTCGCCGCTGCTTAAGATGACCTGTGGCATCCCGGCAACTGCGCGCCCGAGGTACGTGACCCCGAGTTGTTCCCGGTGGATCTCGTCGTAGATTTCCACGACACCGTTGTCGCGCTCCTCCATCGGTGTGAATGGCGTGAACCGTGCGAGCTCCATGGCAGGAACCTGGTCGACGTAATAGTCACCGGGCATGATGCCCATGTCGAATACTCCAGCAGACACTCCTTCGATGAGGAGGTTTGGGGCCATCACTTCCGGCCCGCCTTTGAAATCGATGGTGATCCAAGGCGCTGTCTCCTTCAGTTTGTCGATGAACATGAAGACACCCTCATTATTGGAGTGGTTCTTCGCGAAACCACTCGCGAGGGTAATAGTCACGTCGCCGCTTGCCTCGTCAGCGGCGGAAGAACAACCGGCGACGAGAAAAGGCACGAGAAGTATCGCCAACAACCTTTTCTTGAATAAGACGAGCATGCTGCCTCCTGCAGTCATTTCATCGGGATCTGCGGTGTCTACCGGGAAGATGAGCCATCCCTCGTGGGGTAGGTGTAAAAACGCGGGGCTCCCAGCAGTTGGTGCTGTCTATCGGACGAGCACGGACTGCGTGGGATAACTCCCGGCGAAATTGTCGGGGAGATCAGAGATGAAGACGTTTTCCGTTCGGGTCCGAGTCACTCGCCATACTCCGTCTTCCTTTCGGAAGGCGTTGTTGAGGCGGCTTGAGCGGAGAAGAGAAGTACCGTCTGAGAAGAGCCAGGGCTGCATGTGTATCCACGCGCCCTCTGCGATGTCTCCGCCGACAGCAATTTGCTCCGACGTCAGGTAGTGTGCGTTGAGAATGAGTTTGGGGTTCTGATCCTCGGGCCAGAAACGGTTGAAGTGGGCGCGGATTGCTTCTTTCCCCTCGGCTCGGCCAAACTGACCGGTGTAGTACTCGCCAACTCCTTCCCATACTGCATCATCTGTGTAAAGGTCTAGGATGAGTTCGATTCGCTCTTTGTCGCTCACCGGAGGATAGACGGGGCAGGGGGTGTCGCACAGCAGCATGTAGCGTGCTTGAACACGACGAATTTCTGCTTCGGATTCTAGCGTCTCGACTCGTGCGGTCAGTTTTTCGATGACGTGATTAGTGTCTTCATGCATTGTGGTGCTCCTTGGGCTGAAGGAAGGGAAATGGATGGCTGTTAGTGATTTTCGATGCGTCGGACGACAGCCTGCGCTTGGGCGATCCATTCGCTGACGTTTCGTCCAACGACGTCCTGGGGAAGTTGGGCCAGACGTAAGGTCATCGTGTGCTCGCCGGCAGGGTCTCGGACTGGGAAGACGATCGACCCGACGTTGTAGCGTTCGTCGCACGTGATCTCCCGCTGGGCGTAGTCGACGGTGGTGCTCCCGATCAGCTCGCGTATGGTTTTTTCGGCGAACGGAGTAAGTGGACCTTCCAGATACTCCTTGGTCGCTTCGATCATCTGTTCATAAGCGGCACTTCCTTCCTCAGGAAGATGGGAGATGACGTAGCCGTTGTCGTTGAGCATCTCGAGGCGGCGGCAGTGGTTTTTCCGAACTTCATCGGATGGATGGCCGAGTTTGCCGAGCCAACGCTCGCGGACTTCCTCAGGCTTGTCGAAGAGGTAGGTGTCTCCAATAGGAGGAACGATCGGGACGCGGCTTGCGAAACGGTGCTCGGGAGACACACCTGGTCCGAGCGCGGAGTAGACCGTTGCGAACTCATCCTCGCTGAGCGCGGCGTAGACGATGACTTCGCAGCCGATTGACTTCGCAAGAGATTCGAGATCGTCGTCGGCACTGTGTGCGGCGTGGATGGCGGGAAGTGAATCGTGCCTGAGGCGTCCCATCATTGTAGATCCGACGAAACTCCCGTATCCGCCCTGGAAAAACAATAGCGGAGCGACCGCGTTCGTCACCTCCAGATCATGGACGCGGCATAAGACGATCCAGTGATCACCAGCCTCGATTGTCTCTGAGATTGTTGTGTCGATCCAGGCGATTGAGTTCTTGAGAATCGGGTCGCCCGCGGGAGAGGGGTACCATTCGATTCCGTCTAGTTTGTTCTTCCACCGTTGGGCGATGGATAACATCTCGGATTCTTGTTCGCCGCCGAAGATATTGATGCACAGTGAGGAGCACTCTTGCATTTTCTGGAAGGTCTTCGACGTCTTCATTGGCATGAATGAAACCAATGGAGGATCGAGGGAGACCGACGAGAACGTGCCGACTACCATGGCGAGTAGTTCCCCGTCTGCGGCGCGTCCGGTGACGACGGCAACTCCGGTGGGATAATGTCCCATCGTGTGCCTGAATGCGCGCGGGTCAAACTCGGTGGAGAGGGGATATTCATTCACTTTGATTGCTCCTTTTATTGCGGGCACAATTGTGGTGGTGGACGTTCAGTCAGGGGTTCCGGGCGGTTAAGAAACAAAGCTAGGGCAGGGCTGACTTACGGCACCACGCGGGAAACCTTTAGATCCCGTGTCGAGGCCGTGGGTATGGCGGTGAACGACGGGAAGGGCAGAGACGACCAGATAAATAAGGGGAGGGTACCCTTAAGTTTCGACTCCGGGTTTCCTTTAGTCGGTAAAACTGGGCACTTCGCGGTTCGGTATATTAACCTTGGCACTCAAAAGATCATTGGGTGATCGGCATCATGTTCACGCATGGGAGTGCTGCTGGTCACGGGTTTAGATCCTCGAAGGAAGGATTCATCATGACGCTCGCGCACCGCACACAGTCGGTGGAGCACCGGGTGAGAGACGTTCGCGACGGCCACACCTCCGCCCGGGAGTGTGCAGATCAGCACCGCCGAGAAATCATCCGGTACGAACCGCGTCTGAAGGCATGGGTCGAGTTCGCTGACCTCGACAAGGATGACAACGTGCCTTTACACGGTCCTTTGGCCGGACTGTCTGTGGGGGTCAAAGACATCATCGACGTTCGGGGGTACGCCACGCGGTGTGGGTCTCCGACGTCTGATCCGAAGCCGAAGGAAGCCGACGCAGCGTGTGTCGCCCGTCTGCGGGAGCTCGGCGCAACCGTTCAGGGGAAGACAGTCACCACGGAGTATGGCTATTTTTCACCCGGCCCCACGACCAACCCCTTTAGTGAGACCGCAAGTCCGGGAGGGTCCTCGAGCGGATCAGCGGCTTCGGTGGGTGCCGGTACTGTTCCCTTCGCATTGGGCACCCAGACCGCCGGGTCTCTTACCCGGCCGGCGTCTTTCTGCGGTGCAGCGGGTCTGGTCTTGACTCGGGGTGCGACATCCCTAGCGGGTGTTACCGGATTGAGCGAGTCGCTAGACTCCCTTGGCTTCCTTGCTCGCTCGGTGGAGGACTTGGGCTTCGTTCACCGAGCCTTCTTCGATTTACCGGAGGAGGGGGCCGTTGGTCGAGACTCTTTCCCCGATGTCAACGCGCTCCTCTGGGACGGTTCCGGAATGTTGAACCTCGACTGCACCATGATGCAACTTCTACACGCGCTTCCGCATCTGTTGGAGGAGCTGGGTATCGCATCTTCGCCGCTGGATTGGGACGACCACATACGATCGTTGGTCGACGATCACCGGACGGTCATGGCCTATGAAGCTGCTGCCGGCCTCGGTCAAACGTTGGGGTCTCTGCGAGGGGAAGTATCCGACCAGTTGGGCCAGTTGTTCAGCGATGGAGAGGTCATCGAGGAGCAGCACGTCAACGAGGCCCTGTTCCGGCGAGACGTTTCGCTGACGGCACTAACACGTTGTCTGGGGAAGACCGGGCTGGTGATCGGGCCGGCAGCGAAAGGGCCGGCTCCGATGATGAGCACCGGTACCGGTTCTCCCGAGCTCAGTCGACCGTGGCAGTTACTCGGGCTGCCCGTGATCACCGTGCCCGGTGCCCGTACGGGCGCGGGAATGCCTCTGGGTATTCAGATCATCGGGCCGAAAGGCAGTGAGTCGATGCTCTTGGAGATCGGAGCGTCACTGGAGCCCTTGCTCCGAGATCTTCCCTCATTCAGTGAGGTAGACGGAGTCCCCACTCTCAAGGAGATGAAATGGTAAACAGCTCGGACACTCTTATCCGCCCTCGTCCAATAAACCATTACCGCATGTTCCTCACCTGCTACGGAGATAAGTTCACCTACGGTTGGCACCATGTAGACCTGTTTGTTCACGATGAGCTCGGTCGAGAAGTCAACTGGGTGCACTGGACCGTCGAGGCGGATGGTCCGGAGGCGGCAGATGTTTCTGTGCGGAAGGAGGAGCCGGACTTGGTTCGCACCACGCCGTGGGAGCACAATGTCAGTGAATTCGGCATGCACTACTGGACTGCAGAAGCCGCGTGGGACTGATGGAGAACGTTCCAGTCGTCTATATCGTCGACGATGATCCCGATCTCTGTGATTCGGTCGCTTGGCTTTTGGATAGTGCTTGTATTGAAAGTGTCGTATGCCACAGTGCCGCAGAGTTCCTCGGGCGTTTCGATCGGACCCGTCCGGCCTGTATGGTGCTGGATGTCCGGATGCCGGAGATGAGTGGCCCACGTCTCCAGGAAAAGTTGACGGACATGGCACCATACGTGTCGATCATATTCGTGTCCGCCCACGGGGATATCCGGATGTCGGTCGACACCATAAAGGCCGGGGCACAAGACTTCCTGGAGAAGCCGTATGATCCTCAGAAGCTTCTCGACGCGGTGCAACTCGGGGTGGAGAATGCCCAGGGGAACTTTGAGCATTATAGGAGAAAGGCAGATGTGGCCCGCAAAGTCGAGATGCTTACTCCGCGAGAGCGTGAGGTAATTGCGATGGTAGTGGAGGGGCTTCCGAGCAAGTCGATCGGTCGGCGTCTGGGAATGAGTGTCAAGACTGTCGATGTCCATCGGACCCGAATAAAGACGAAGACAGGCGCCGAGAGTATCGGCACATTCGTTCGGGATATCTTGCGCTACGGTACGCCACTCTAAATTGAACAGCCGGAAATCCCCGTGCAGGTGCACTGGGGAGAGCCGGTGGATCCATCAGTCGACGTCAGAAGTAGTCTAAGACAAGCCTTGGCGTCTTCGATCGCGAGATGCACACCGCCATAGTTTCGTTGGCATCCCGTTCTGATGATGTCAGAACATTGTCCCGGTGATCGGGAGTCCCCTCGAGTACCTCCATGATGCAGGTTCCGCAGATCCCTTCCCTGCAGGACGTGTCGATCTCTGCGCCGTTGTCGTTGAGGATATCGACGATGCTCCGGTCCGCGGGGATGTCAAATTCTTCGCCCTCGAGCTCAACGACGAAAGCGGTGTTTTCTGAGTCGTCCACCGGGTCGCCGGCATGGAAGTTCTCGAAGTGGATATCGCTGTCGGTGAACCTTTCCGAGACAACGCCGGTGACCTTGTTCATGAATCCCTGTGGGCCGCACATGTATACGTGACTTCCCTGAGGGGCGTCATCACGCAGACGTTCAAGTATTTTTGTCTGATCGTCTCTGGAGATGCCTAGGTGAGCATGAAGTTTCTCCGGGCATTTCTCCTGGAGGATCGGAAGAAAAGCCGCATCCTCCTCGGAAGAAGCAAAATAGTGGAGTTCGAAACTGATGTCGCGGACGTCCATGTATCGAGCCAGGCTGTGCATGGGGGTGATCCCGATGCCTCCGGCGATGAGGATATGATGAGTGGCTTCTTCCGCGAGGCCGATGAGATTACGTGGTTCGGAGATTTTCAGATGATCACCGACCTTTAGCGAATGCAGCGCGGCGGACCCGCCTCGGGACTCATCCTCGCGTTTGACCGCCACCACATACGCATCGTCACCGTCTGGCCGGCCACACAGAGAATACTGTCTCGTGATGGCCGTCGGGCCTTCGACATCGATGTGTGCCCCCGGCGTGTAGTGCCCTATCGGGGTACCGTCCGGCATGCTCAGGTAGATGGAGATGATGGTGGGTGTCTCGTGGACGATATTCGCCACGACAACTTCCTTGAGTCCCATTGTTGTTCCCTGTCGTGAGTGTGCGTTGGAACGAAGACCTTCTAACGGAGGTACAGGCCTCCGTTGATGTCCCAGCAGGCGCCGGTGACGAAGTAGGCGTTCGGCTGTGTCAGCAGTGACACGGTGTCGGCGATGAATTGCGGGTTGCCCAACCTGTGGACTGGGATTCCATCAACGATCTGTTCCATCTTGTGCCCAACCGTGTCGTGAACGATTGAAACGTCGTGGGGCCCTGGGGAGATCGCGTTGACGGTGACTCCGGACGAAGCAAGCTCTTTGGCGAAGATCTTCGTCGTCGTCAGGATCGCGCCTTTAGAGGCGGCGTAGTGTGCACCGGTAGCGGTACCACCGTTCTGCCCGGCGAGTGATGCCTGATTGACGATACGTCCATAGCCCTGTTGGGCCATCGCCGGACCAAAGACTTGGCAGCCGAAGAAGATACTGTTGGCATTGGTCGTGAGAACTTCGTCGAATTCATCGGTGTCCAACTCAAAGACATCTGCGGCTCGGGTGACCGCTGCATTGTTAACCAGGATGGTCGGCGTTCCCCAGTGGTCGGTGATCCGGTCGAGGGCATTGGTGAACCCCTCCTTGCGGGAGACGTCCAGTTCCAGAGCGAGGGCGGAAGAGCCATCGGGCGAGAGCTCCTCCGCAAGGGCTGCCGTCTTTTCCATGTTGCGTCCGGTGACGACAACCTTGTGTCCGTCAGCGTGGAGTCGGCGGGTGATGAAGCTGCCGAGGCCACCGGCGGCACCAGTTACGACGGCTAGTCCGGATTGCGGCTGTGATGCTGGTTTGGTCATGTCTGCCAATTCCTTTCTAGATGAGGAAGCCAGCGGCGCCGATGGCGTCCTGACAGTCGATGAGACGGGCGACTTTCTGGACGATGAGGTCGCTGGCACCGTCGCCTTCTGCGGTGAGCCGGATTCGATGGGTGAGTTCGGCACCCAGGTTTCGGGTTTCGCTACGTTTGTGGGCGGTAATGATCTGTGCGGAACGGACCACCACCTCACTCTCCGAGAGTTCTACGATCTCAAACCGGGAAACAGTTCGGATGGTCGTGGCCGCGGCGACTGCACTGGGGGAGAAACCCTGGATGAGTCGCTCGACCCGGAGGTGCCGCATACGGGAGTCGTCATAGATCATGTTGAGCGAGTTTTCGAAATCCTCGGTCTCCGGGTCGACCGGCACGATGTAGTAACCGTCCTCGCTGAACAGTTTCTCCCACGCGGGGTAGTCCTTCCGGTCCAGGAGCGCAGCCTCGTACCAAATAAGCTCTATTGCACGCTGGATGCGCGTATCCGAGAGAAACGGCGTCACGGTACGCGTCACCGGATCAGACATCTGCGTTGCCGGCGTTGTCTGCGTCGTCATTGCTCATCATCCTCTTCCACATGTAATACGCCTCACGCATCCCCGTTTCATCGGTGACGTGCGAGGTCGGCCAGTTCTCGTCCTCGGTGGTGTATTCGCGGCCGAGACCACGGTTGATCATGATCGGCATCGACGGGTTGCCGCCTGACCCGATCTGAACGCGGTCCCACCCTTCGGAATCATCAGGACTGCCGAACCCGAATGGCCCCTGGAAGTGTTCGTGGATCCGGAGTCGCTCACGGTTGACAGACTCCGGCCCGCCGTCCATGCCTAAGGCCATATGCCATATCTCCGTCTCGTTGACGGAGATCGGGATGAGGACCCGGAAGAATGCCGAGGACATGGCGATGTTCGGGAACATGTTCAGGTTGAATCCGCATCCGTGCATCGAGCGCATGTAGCGTCTGACCATCTCGGGACTCTCACCGGCGTCTTCGAGCTCCTTGACGATGTGATTGAATCGCGGCTGGATTTCCTCGGAACCGTCGTCGTCGTCGAGGTCCATGTGGGCGGTAGCCATGATGCTCACGCTATGTCCGTGGCCCAACGCATGTGTTTCTGCCGCCGGGTCGTCCATGAAAGACATCATGTCGGCCGTCTCGGAGTCGACGGAGGCCATCCACGACTTGTGGACCATGGGGAAGTGGTAGCCGTCTGTTGTGTTCTCGAGCTGGATCTTCCAGTTGCCCTTGAAACGGAACTTATGGGTGCCGATGACCTTGCAGGGGTAGCCGTTGGTCTGCTTGAAGAAGCGGTCCATCCAGATTTTCGCGTCCCCAAGGTGATCATCAAGGGGCTCAATGTCATCGTTGAACGTGGCGAAGATCATCCCGAGGTAGCTCTCGGTGCGAAGCTTCTGCAGCCCGAAATCCTTCTTGTCGATCAGCCCCTCGTAACCGTCAGGGTAGGGGATGCCCCGCAACCGTCCATCGTGGGTGTACGACCAGTTGTGGTAAGGACAGGTGAAGCCGTTCGCTTTGCCACTACGCTGGTCACAGACCGTCGCACCCCGATGCCTGCATCTGTTAAGCAGAGTATTGAAATTGCCCTTACGGTCGCGGTTGACGATTACCGGCTGGTCTCCCACCCAGGTGGTCTTGAACGACCCAGACTCAGGTATCTCGCTCTCGTGGGCCACCCACACCCAGGTGCGGTAGAAGATTCTCTTCATCTCCTCCTGGAAAATATTTTGGTCGGTGTATAGCTGTCCGGCCACTCGGTCGTCGTCGACCAGGTTGGCGAAGTTGCTACGCGAGCTGCTGGGTATCCGTGTAGGGATTGTCATTGGTCAGTTCCTCTCTCTGGCGTGATCAGAGCGCGACATCATCGCGGATGGTCAGTTCTCTGCCCATGCGAGCTTCGATGGTGAAGTATCGCCACAGGGCATGTTCGTCGACCATGATGGTGCGAAGGAGGTTGCAGGCCTCTTGGACGGTCGGTTGATTGCGGACATCGGCGAGAAGGTAGAAGGTCCAGGGCCACCCGGTGGACGGGCCGACCATGTGGGCGTCATCGTCGAACGTGCCGATGATGTCTACGCCGTCCATGTCCCGGAGTCTGGTCAGGAACGTCTGGGTCGCGATCCATACTTTGCCGATGTCGTCTTTCGGCAGGTCGAAGAAGTTCTGGTTGTTTCCTACGCAGAACAATGTGCGAAGTGGTGAATCAGTCATGGTCTCTCTTCTCGATTTCGGTGGGACAGTCAGGGGAAACTGGGAATGGTCGGTTCCAGTCCTAGGAGGAGCGCTCCGCCGGCTTCAAACGTGTTCTCCTGGAGCATCGCGTGTTGGGCTGGAACGAGGCCGTCCTGCACGAACCGCTGCAACGGGTGGCTGTTGAAGATGGCGCCGGTGCCAGCCAGGTCAAATGCTGTCAGCACGACCTTTCGTCCAACCTGGGCTGCATGCGATGCGGCTATCCGCAGCATCGCTTTGTCGTCGGCGGTGATTTCCTCACCCGATATTGCTTTGTCCCAGACCGCTTCGGTGGTCTCGTAGAAGAACGCCCGGGCGGAACGGAGGTCGGCTTCGGCGTGAGCGAGGCCGAGTTTGTAAACGGGACGGTTACCCTTGGCAGCTCCGCCAGTCACGGACGCACTGGCGGAGCCAGTGTCGCGGAGGTAGTCGAGTGCACCTCGGCCTGCTCCGAGCGCAGTCACCGCCAGTACCTGGGCGGCGTAAGCGAGCGCCGGATACCTGGTGATCGGCTCGTCGATTGTCGGGGTTCCGCCTCGGATAAAGGTCAGTTCTTCGGGGATAAACAGGTCGGTGACCCGGACATTGTGGGAACCCGTGGATTTCATCCCCGCCACATCCCAGTTCTCGATGATCTCGACATCACCAGGATGGACGAGCGCAGTCAGCGGGCGGCCTGCAGTCTCTGGCCCTCCCCGCAGGCCGATGCCGAGAATGTCGGCACCCTTGCATCCCGAAGCGAAGAACCAGGTGCCATTGGCGACCCAGCCTCCCTCGACCTTCTCCGCCTCGATCATGGGAAACATGCCGCCGGCGAAAACAACGTCAACACTGTCTGCGTAGAGCTTCTCTTGCGTGTCGCGTGGAAGCGCAGAAAAATAGGTCAGCGCTGAGCCGAAGCTGGCCACCCAACCGGTGGAGGGGTCGATGGCCGAGATCTGTTCGATCTGGCGCATGAACTCGGCGGGGGGTTGTGGTTCTCCGCCGAAAGTAGCCGGCGTAGCCGCCCGGTACAGTCCCGCCTCGACCAGGAGGTTGACGTAGTCCTTGGGAACATGCCCGAGAAGGGTGAACTCATCCCTCCGCTCACGGAGGACCGATAGCGCATGGTCGAAGGCCGCCTGTCGTTCCGTGCCCATCGGCGCGGCCTCGGTTGTGAATCGAACTTGGTCGAGTAGCACTAGTCCTCCAGATGGCTTGGTGAATTATCCACATACGACGTTATGTTTCTGGGCAGGGCGCTGACTATCGGGAAATCCCGTCCCGTTGGTACAGGAATCTTTAGTGCCAACTGATCGTCTGGGTCTTCCTGCAGTTTTTTCTTGCACCTATAGTGGGCACCATGGAATTTGAGGCAGAGACCTTCCGGCTTCTGGCGGACAGTTCATCCAACGGATGGCTGGTTCACGACGCGAAGTCGAAGAGTATTCTCTGGGCGAATCGGACAGCATGCGCGGAGTTCGGCTACTCGGTGGAGGAGTTGCGCTCGCTGAAGGCCCACCACATGAGCTCGCGGGACCCGCGCTACAGACGTGCGATGGGGACGGCGTGGCTGCAGGCGGCGGTGGTCTACGGGAGCAACAAGCGGCTGTGGAAGTACGCGAACCGCGACGGTGGTGAGTTCATGACGGATGCCGTCGCCACTTTGGTCAGCATTCCCGGTGGTATAGGCACCGGGAACGAACCGTTGGACGTCATTCTCGTGGAGTTCCGGGTGATTCGTGAGGCTGAGGTGGTTCCGGACTCCAGCAAGTGGGTAGAGGATTCCCTGGACCGTCTTATGCTCCACACCTCCTCAGGGATGATGCTCTTGGACAGGGACTATCGTGTCGAGGATGTATCGCCTTTCGCGGCGAAGTTGGTCGGGTCCTCGGTGGAAGACCTACTGGGACAACGACTTGACGAACTCGCGGACATCGACACGCCGCTGGATGGCATGCTCGTCATGGCAGAGATGAGCAAGCCGGGCGGGGCCGTGACGGTCAGGATGAAAGTCTCGAGCGACACCGGCGAGGTGCGCTGGCTTGCGGGGATTCTGGACAACGTGGTTCTCGACGGCAGCTGTATCCGAGTGCTGACCGTGAGAGATATTTCCAGCAAGGTCGAGTGGGAGCACCGCAACGCGTACCAAGAAAAGAACCTGCAGTATATGAGCAGGTACAACGCTATGGGGGACATGGCGATGATTCTCGCCCACGACTTAGGACAACCCATCGCGGCAGCGACCAACTATCTCGATGGGGTACGGCGGAGACTGGGGCAGCACAGCGTTCCCACAGAGTCCCTCGACTACGGCCTGACCCAGGCTCGGTCGCAGTTAGAGCGTGTCGCTGACATCGTGACTTCAGTGAAGAAATACGTTCGTCGTATCGAGAACGTCAGCACCGTAGTCGACCTCAATGAAGTGGTTGAGGAGAGCCTCTATTTCGTCCGGTTGCGTGCTGAAGACAAGGGAATCGAGGTCATTGCCGATGCGTGTAGCACGCCACCGAAGATTTTCGGTGAGAGCGTGTTGATCGGGCAGGTCATCATCAACATCTGTGTCAACGCCATTGACGAGGTGTGCTTGCCTACGACGGACGAGAAATACATGGTCGTCTCCACGGAACTGACGGCAGAGACGGCATCGGTGGTCGTGCGCGACCGTGGGAGAGGTATGTCCCAGGAACCCGCGAACATGCTTGCGGCCGGTGCGTTCTCGTCGAAGAGTGACGGCTCGGGTATCGGGCTGGTGATCTGTGAGCATATCGTCCAACGACACGGTGGGACGATCACCTATGAACCCAATGAACCGAACGGGACTGCGGTTCGCATCAGTTTCCCGTTGAGTGAGGGGGCTGTTCAGGGGTAGGGGATTCCTCGTAGCGGCTAAAGGTGAGTCGTCCATCTGTTGTGGCTGTGAAAGTAAAGGTCCACAGTGGTTGTCACCTGCACCTTCCGAAGGAGGCTTGAATGCCATATAACGATGAGACCACGCTCGCCTTTGAGCATGTGACGCTGGGCCAACGGGTGTTGTTCGGTCGCGGACGGGCCCGGTCCAACCTCGCTGAAGAGGTCAGTCGCCTGAAAGCCCGACGAATCATGGTGATCGTCTCGGAAAGGGAGCTACAACTGGCGCGCGAAGTCGTCGGCAACATCGGCGTCGCTGTGTGGCACACCAGCGTCGTGATGCATGTCCCGGTAGAGACCGCAGAGGTTGCGCGCGATGCGGCCCGTGCTGCGGATGTCGATCTGATCGTGTGCGTCGGCGGTGGCTCCACGACGGGGTTAGCGAAGGCTGTGGCACTAACAGGTGGCCAGCCCATCATCGCGGTTCCGACGACCTATGCAGGATCTGAGGCGACGAACGTGTGGGGTCTGACCGAGGGGAAACGCAAGACGACTGGTGTGTCTGACTCAGTTCTCCCGGTGACGGTGATCTATGACGCACACCTCACCGTATCGCTTCCCGTGGAGATGTCGGTCGCCTCCGGACTTAACGGGTTGGCTCACTGCGTGGATTCTCTCTGGGCACCCCGGGCGGACCCAATCAATGCGGCGTTGGCTACTGAGGGCATCCGTGTCCTCGGTGAAGGACTGCCGATGATCGTCGAGGACTCGGAGTCCGTGGCGGGTAGGGACCGTGTGCTATACGGCGCGTACTTGTCCGCAGTTGCCTTCGCCTCCGCTGGCTCAGGTCTGCACCACAAGATTTGCCATGTACTCGGGGGGACGTTCAATCTTCCCCACGCGCAGACTCATGCTGTCGTGCTGCCGTATGTGCTGGCCTTTAATGCCCCGTTCGCCGCTGATGCGGAGGCGAGGATCGCGCACGCCTTGGGGGCAGCGAACGCGTCGGCTGGCCTGGCTCAATTGAGGGAACGAATCGGGGCTCCCAAAAAGCTGTCCGACTACGGATTCTGCGCCGCCGACGTGCCGACCGCCGTCGACATCATCCGAGGACTTGTGCCGGTAGGAAACCCACGGCCTGTCACTGAGAACGCACTGACCACACTGCTCCACGCCGCCATGGACGGCCGCGACCCCCGGCACCTGACTATTGAGGATGAGACACCATGAGTAAAAATCAACACCGGTCTGGGAGCACCACAGATGACCGTCAGACTGCGGTTGAAGAAGATCTGCTCTGCCGGGTGCTTGAGTCGTTTTCTGGTTGTACCGACCCAAGGTTGCGCGAGATCATGGAGGGGGTAGTCAGCCATCTCCATGCGCTTGTCCGCGAAGTTAGATTGACTGAGACAGAGTGGAAGTACGCTATCGATTTCCTTACCGCCGTCGGCCACATTACGGACGACACACGGCAGGAGTTCATTCTGCTTTCCGACACTCTCGGCGTGTCGATGCAGACGATTGCAGTCAACAACGAGGCTTACCGGAACGCGACAGAAGCCACAGTCTTCGGACCATTCTTCGTTGAAGATGCCCCCGAAATTCCGCTTGGTGGGGATATCGCTGCCGGTGCTGTCGGTGAGCCGGCGTGGATCGAGGGGACGGTCACTGACACTGATGGACATCCGGTAGCAGGGGCCAGGATCGAGGTATGGGAATGTGATGAAGACGGACTGTATGACGTGCAGTACAGCGACGGTCGAATGACGGGACGGGCCTGCCTCTACAGCGACGAGGACGGAAGTTTCAGGTTCTGGGGGCTTACGCCTGTTCCGTATCCGATCCCGCACGACGGTCCGGTGGGGAAGATGCTCAGCGCAGTCGGGCGGTCTCCGGTACGCGCCGCACACCTGCATTTCATGGTGACGGCACCGGGTCTCCGCACTTTGGTGACGCATATTTTTGTTGAGGGTGACCCTCAACTCGAGATCGGAGACTCGGTATTCGGGGTGAAGAACTCTCTCATCAGGCCTTTCTGCAAGCAATCGGCAGAGGAGCCGACGCCTGACGGACGGCAACTTGCGGGCAGCGAATGGAGCCGTTCGCGGTTCGATATTGTTCTCGCGCCAGAAGAGATCAAGGAGTGATTCCCCTGGCAGGGTATCCGTTACGGGGGTGGATAAACCTTTATCAACATGAGAGATCCGTGTAGTCCGAAGCGATGTGTGGTGTACTTATTTTGGGAACACGACGAGGATATCAGTGTCGTGACCTGCTGATATGCCGTCACGTTCCATGGTTTCAGGACGGTAGGCGAGTCTGGCTATACGGGGTTACTTTCATTGACGAACGCTGTGTCCTGGACCACAGTAGACATTGTTCGATTCACAACCACCGCACCACGAGGAGAGATCATGACTACGGGTACTGACAACCCCACCGCGCACGGATCCGGAAATGCCGCGACGGACAAGTTCAAGAAGAACAGGTTGAGCGCGGACACCTCCCGAGAGCGCGCAAATGCCATCTACAAGGACCTCCTTGCTGCGATCGGTGACGTCGCTCGTAAGCACGAGGTCACCTACGATGAGTACCGGGTCGTCAAACAGTGGATGATCGACGTCGGTGAGTACGGCGAGTGGCCGCTGTGGCTCGATGTCTTCGTCGAGCATGATATCGAGGAGATCAACTACAACCGGCACGCGTACACCGGGACCAAAGGGTCCATTGAGGGTCCTTACTATGTACCGGACGCTCCGGAGCTTCCGTCTCACTGCGAAATGCCGATGCGAGACAAAGACAAGGCTGCGACCCCGTTGATTTTCCGGGGCCAGGTCACCGACGTCGATGGAAAGGGCTTGGCAGGAGCCCACTTGGAGTTGTGGCACGCCGATGAGGACGGCTACTACTCGCAATTCGCGCCTGATATCCCCGAGTGGAACCTCCGGGGCACGATCGTCGCTGACGAAGACGGGAAGTACGAGATCACGACGCTCCAGCCTGCCCCCTACATGATTCCCCACGATGGGCCGACCGGGTGGTTCGTCGAGTCTTACGGAGGTCACCCGTGGCGTCCCGCGCATCTGCATCTGCGGGTCACTCAGCCCGGTTACCGGGAGATCACCACCCAACTGTATTTCAAGGGTGGTAAATGGATCGAGAATGATGTCGCCACGGCCGTGAAGCCGGAGCTCTTGCTGGATCCGGCGACCGAGGGTGACATGAATGTCGTCGACTACAGCTTCGCCCTCGACAAGGAGGACTGAGATAGTGTCGTCGGCCGGACTGACCATCGAGCGGGTAGACACACGGATCCTTGATGTGCCGTTGATCCGGCCGCACGGATTCGCCACCACCACGGCCACCGAACAGGCCATCCTTTTGGTGACTGTTACCACTGCGGATGGAGTTACCGGCTTCGGCGAAGGTGTCGTGCCCGGTGGACCCTGGTGGGGCGGCGAATGTGTTGAGACGATGAAGCCATTGGTGGACCGTTACCTTGCACCGGTCATGGTCGGACGGCGGGTCGATGAACTCGTCGGCATCCTTGCCGATATGGAAAAGGTTGTGGCCAACGCACGGTTCGCGAAGGCTGCCTGCGACGTCGCCATGCACGATGCGTGGGCGCGGTCGTTGGGTATCCCGGTGCACGATCTTCTGGGCGGGCGGTGTCGTGATTCAGTCGATGTCACCTGGGCACTCGGAGTGCTGCCGGTGGATGAAGCGGTCGCTGAGATCGAGGAACGCATCGTCTCCCACGGCCACCGAAGCTTCAAGTTGAAGATGGGTGCTGGTGATCCCCGCCGCGACGTTGACCGTCTCGTCGCACTCGCCGGCGAGGTCGGCCACAAGGTGTCGCTACGCATCGATGTGAACGCCCGATGGGACCGAATCACGGCGCTGACTCACCTGCCGCGCTTGGCGGAGGTAGGGTTCGATCTCTTTGAGCAGCCGACCCCCGCCCATGATTTGGCGACGCTCCGGGAGATCACCCGTCGTACCGGCGTGCCTGTCATGGCGGACGAATCGGTGTGCAGTCCTGCTGATGCGTTGGCTGTCATTAGAGCAGAGGCGGCGGACGTCATCGCGGTGAAGACGACGAAGCTAGGCGGATTGCGTGAGTCCTTGAAGACTGCCGCAGTAGCAGAGGCGGCAGGTCTGGCGTGTCACGGTGCCACCAGCCTGGAGGGGCCGTTCGGCACGGCAGCATCGCTGCATTTCGCCTGTGCCGTGCCGGCGGTGACCTGGGGAACTGAACTCTTCGGCCCGATGCTGCTGCGAGAATCCTATACGACCTCGGACCTGGTCTACGCCGATGGGCAGGTCAGTCTTCCGGACGGCCCTGGTCTCGGTCTGGAACCCGACTGGTCGACCGTCGACCGATTCACCCGTGAATGAGAAGTACAACTAGATGACTAGGAGGCCGACTATGGCCCTGTTTCTCGTCCGTATGGACGTGTCGATCCCGAACGACCTTGATCCGGACGTCGCAGCAGAGACGATTTCCCGGGAGAAGGAGTACTCCCAGGACCTGCAGCGCCGAGGGATATGGCGCAGCATCTGGAGGATCGCCGGGGAGTACTCGAACTACTCGGTTTTCGATGTGTCTGACGCTGATGAGCTACATGAAATCCTGTGGAATCTTCCGTTGTTCCGGTACATGACCTGTACCGTGACTGCGTTGGCGCACCATCCTTCAGACATCATGCCCCTCACAAACACTGGGGACGCGGAATGACCGCCGGCGCGCAGCAACCGCTGTTTCCGTTTTCTGCGGTCGTCGGGCAGGACGCTCTCCGCCTCTCTCTGGTCCTCACTGCGATCTCACCACGTATCGGGGGTGTGGTCGTTAGAGGGGAAAAGGGGACTGCCAAAACTACTACGGTCCGCGCTTTCGCATCGCTGCTGGGAGACGCCCCCCTGGTGAACCTTCCCGTCGGTGCCACGGAAGACCGTGTCGTCGGTTCCCTCGACATGGAGACGGTTCTCACCACAGGTCGGGCTGAGTATCGTCCTGGGCTCCTCTCTCAGGCAGACGGCGGAGTCCTCTACGTCGACGAAGTGAATCTCCTTGCCGACCATCTCGTCGATGCGCTGCTTGACGCAGCTGCATCGGGCAGGGTGACAGTCGAACGGGACGGGATCTCCCACAGTTCGTCAGCGAGTTTTGTCCTTGTCGGAACGATGAACCCGGAAGAAGGAGAGTTACGCCCCCAGCTGCTGGACCGGTTTGGTCTTGCTGTCGATGTTGCCGCCTCCACTCGCCCCGAGACGCGGGTGGAGATCATCCGCCGTCGCCTCGCATTCGAGGACGATCCGCATGCGATGGCGGCACAGTGGCAGGTGGAAGACCGTCGGATCGCGGAGAGGATTGACCGGGCGCGGCATGTCATTGGCCAGGTTGAACTGCCAGAAGCGGTATTGAAAACTATTGCCTGGTTGTGCTCCCAGGTCGACGTTGATGGAATGCGTGCCGATCTCGTGATCACCCGTGCTGCCATTGCCCACGCAGCATGGGAGGGTCGGCAGAGAGTCACTGGCGGCGACGTCGATGTCGCCGCCAGGCTCGCCCTACCCCATCGGCGGCGGCGCCAGCCCTTTGAGGCACCAGAGATGGAAGAGAGGGAGATTCGCGAGACTCTGGAGGAGGCCCGGCGCTTCTTCGAGGACAATGACGATGGCGGTCCGGCGAGCGAAGCCACGGACGAGGAAACCGGAGCTGAGGTTCTGGTGGACAGTGAGACCGCGTCAGATGAACAGGCGATGCAGGGGCATTCCCAGGCACGGGCGGATTCAACGGGGAAGGTAGGTACCGCCGGTTCCGGCGAACCCTTTTGATCCGCGCGTGTTTCGCCTGGACCGCACGGGCCATGAAGATGCTCCTGCTGGGCGTCGGTCACTGGCGCACACCCTCCACGGAGCCGACATCCGCCCGGTGAAGGCCGGACATGGTGTGAACCTGGTCGGTACTCTCATGGCGGCGGCTGATCGGGGTGCCGGACTAACTGACGGCCTCGTTGATCTTCGCCCAGATGATCTGAAGTGCTCTCTGCGTCGCGGGCGTGAGTCGAATCTTATTGTGTTCGTCGTGGACACCTCAGGGTCGATGTCTGCTCGTTCACGTGTCCGCGCTGTCACCGGCGCAGTTACCTCGATGCTGACCGATGCTTACCAGCGCAGGGACAAGGTCGCTGTCATTGCCGTGAATGCAGGAAGTCCTACTCTGGTACTTCCTCCGACCGGATCGGTGGATACGGCTCGACGCCGGTTGGATGACATACCTGTAGGAGGCCGCACCCCGCTTGCGGAGGGGCTGCTGATGGCACTGGACCTCCTGGAACGGGAGCACCGGCGCGAACCCGGGCGTCGTGCGCTTCTTGTGGTCCTGACCGACGGGGAGGATACCTCCGACGCAGGAAGCGGGGGATTGGTGACGGCAAGTCGCCGCATTGTCCGCGCAGGGTTGTCGGGAAATTTGGTCATCGACTGCGAGGGAAGGATGAAGGTGCGGAAGGAACTGGCGTATGCGCTCGCCGAGCAGCTCGGAGGGGCGTGCGTCAGGCTGTCGGAGATGAACTCCGACAACCTGCGTGCCGAGGTCCGCCTGTGACGGAGAAAAGGTTGGTGTGCTCAGCCGTTGTACACCTTGGGCACTGCCACCGCTTTCAGCCCCTCGGCACCGAATTCCAGACCATAGCCGGATTGCTTGATGCCTCCAAAGGGAATCCTAGGGTCGGGCTTCGCGTGACTGTTGATCCAAACAGTGCCTGCCCGGATGCGGCGGGCGACGTCCATCGCGCGCTCGCGGTCTGATGACCACACGGAGGCTCCCAGGCCCACGTCCAGCGAGTTGGCGAGTTCAACAGCCTCATCGACGTCTTTGACGCGGACGACTGGGAGCGCCGGCCCGAACTGTTCTTCCGTGACGAGCGGGTTGTCCGGGGAGATGTCGGCCACGATCGTTGCCGGGTAGAAGTTTCCGGGACCGTCCGACGGATCTCCACCCGTGAGGATACGTGCACCACTAGTGCGGGCCGCCTCTACAAGATCAGCGACGATTCGGTACTGGGCCGGATTCTGGAGCGGGCCGAGTACATTGTTCTCGTCGGACCCCGGCCCCATCGGGACCGCGCCCGCGATCTCCGCCAGTGATGCGCAGAGTTCGTCGTAGATGCCCTCGGCAGCATAGACGCGTTTGACGGCGGCGCACGTCTGCCCGGTATTAATGAACGCTCCCCAGAAGAGATCCTCAGCGATGGCGCGGGGGTCACAGTCGTCGAGGATGATCGCTGGGTCATTGCCTCCGAGCTCCAGCGTGAGCCTCTTGAGGGTGCCTGAACTCGCCGCGGCAATGGCGCGCCCCGTAGCGATGGAGCCGGTGAACATGATCTTGCCGATCTCGGGGTGCTCGCTCAGACGAGCCCCAACGTCGCGGCCACCGGAGACTGCCTGCAGCACACCGCGTGGCAACACCGAATTAATGACGTGTACCAGAGACAGGACGCTGAGTGGAGTGTATTCAGAGGGCTTAACTACCGTGGTGTTTCCCATGCGCAGGGCTGCCGCGAACTGCCAGACGGTGATCATCAATGGCCAGTTCCACGGCCCGATTGCACCCACGACCCCGATCGGCTCGTAGGACATCGTTGCATATGATTCGCCGTCGTCGACGAGCGTGTCGCCCGGGGTATCGAATCCGGCTGTCGCTCGCAACCAGTCGCTGCACATCGCAACTTCCATGCGGGAGTTCGGCCCGTTGAGTGGCTTCCCCGATTCGCGGCTGAGAAGCTGCGCCAGGTCTTCCGCGTTCTCGTCGATCGCTGTCGCTGCAGCCTTGAGGATCCGTGACCGTTCCTGATGGCCGAGCTTCTCCCACTCGGGTTGAGCCGCTGATGCCGCGGCAACGGCGTCGTCGAGATCATGCGCTGACTGATCCGGTGCGTATCCGAGAACTTCATCCGTGGCGGGATCCGGAATCGGCCGGCCTGTGGTCGAGTCTGCCCCGATCGCCTGCAATAGGTCTATGTACATGCTCAATATCTCCTCTTCGCACCGTCCGACGGTGTTGGTCGACTGTCTGCGTTCCGACTGAACCGCATGGTGAGGACAATTCTTCCTGCATGTGACCGTAAGGAATTGCTTTATTGTGCAGGACTTTTGTGCTGTAGCGTGCTGTAGTCGTTTTATCCTGAAAGTAGTCCGGGATGACGACCCGGACGTAGACGCCCCGCGGTAGGAGGAAGACGTGACGACCGGCGTAGAAACAACCAGAACGCACGACTTCGTGCAGTGGAAAGAATTGATAACCCAAAACTTCAGCGGTATTCGGGTAAGCAGCCCGTCTCCGGGATTCACGGCAGAGGCCCGCCACGTGCACCTGGGCGAAGTGGAGATTTTCGACATGCTGACCGATGCGCATACGGTCGGCCACCCGGACGCGCCATCGGTGGGGCCGGTTTCCTCGGCGGGCGGCGAGGGGCGGACTAGTCCCATGTGCAAACTCAGTCTCCAGTTGGTGGGGACGTGTCTCCTTACCCAGGACGGGAGGGACTGTGAACTCCGCCCGGGTGATCTTGCGCTGTATACCGGTGAGAGGCCGTACACACTGGATTTCCCGGAAAGGCAACGAAGCCTCGTAGTCTTCTTCCCTCGGTCGTACATTCACCTACGCGACGATGAAATCAACGGGGTTACTGCGACTCCGATCTCGGCTGATGAGGGCCTCGGAAAATTTGCCGTGCCTCTCTTTCGTCAGCTGGCACACAATCTCGATGAGCTAAGTGGTAAGCACGGCCAAGCATTTATCAGATCATCATTGGACATTCTCGTGACGGTGTTGGCCGACCATGCTCAGCGGGCGGGGCGTGGCGACGGGTTCACCGCGCCGACGAAGACCTTTCAACGGGCAGTGAGGTACATAGATGTCCATCTGGCAGATCCAGAATTGTCTCCGTTAGTGGTGGCGCGTGAGCTTTACGTGTCCGTGCGGAGCCTGCATGCGCACTTCGCGGATCAGCAGCTCACCGTCGCGTCCTACATCCGCTCTCAGCGTCTCAGTGCGATACGTTCCGATCTGGCGGACCCACTACTACGGGGAGACACAGTCCAGTCGATCAGCGCACGGCACGGCCTGTTTGACGCATCGCACGTGTCCAAGGCATTCCGGTCCGAGTACGGGGAATCTCCTCGGGCCTACCGAACCCGCTTGTGTCGGTAGGCGGAGACTGAGGGGCCGATACGGGTAGTCAGGACAGATCCCGGATTACTCCCCGTGCGGTGGTAACCCCCATTTCAAGCGCTCCGTCGACGCACACACCGCGCCACCCGTTCGCCCAGTCGGAACCTGCGAACCTCAGCCGCGTCTCGGTACTGCGGAAGTGGTGCCAGCTGTCGGTGAACTGACCTTTACGGGGTGTCGCCCACGCCTGGCCGCTCCACTGGTCGGAGACCCAGTCATGCCCGGTGCAGTCCGTCACTTCGAGGTCGGGGAGCCACTGGTCAATAACGTTCTGCGCCGAGGCGAGGTCGTTGAGGTCGAGCTTGTCATGGTACGCCCCGAAGCCGACGATGATCGTCGAGTCATCGGAAAGTACCTCTGACCGGAGCATGTTTATCGGGGCCGGTTGAGGGGCCATCCCCATAAAATTGTGACGGCCTTTGACCTTTATCCAGATCTTCGCTCCCGTCGAGTTCCATTTCTGGTCGACAACCTTCCTCATTTTGTCGGGCAGCGGAGGGTCGAAGGTGACCGTACTCAGTGCGCCTACCGGAACGGTGACAATGACGGCGTCACAAGTGATTTCTTCGCCTCCATCCAGTGTGACCGTCGCTTGGGTTGGCGAATGTGACACCTTCGATACAGGTGATGAGAGTCGGACGGGATTCTTGAGGTCTCCCGCGATGGATTCGTAGAGGCCTCGCATTCCGTTGTTCAGTTTGTACCCCAGTGTTTGGGCATCGACGGCGGCCATGTTGTGGTCGCAGAGGGCGGCCCATTGCTTGGCCATCAGTGATGACCCCTCACGTGGTTCGCCGATGAAACCACCTGACCAGTATGCGTCGGTCAGATCGATTTCTTCCTGGGAGAAATCTTCGCCAGCAAGTTCGTCGAAGACACTCCTCTGGTCGGCTGCTAGGAACTTTTCACGTAGCTTGGGGTCATCCAGGGCGGAAAGCTGATCATAGGGGTTCGGAAAAAATTCCCGGGAACCTTCGTAGATCCGGTCCATTGCGCGGAGTCGCTTCCGGTCTATTTCTTCCTCAGTGCCTGAATGGACTTTCCCGCCGGTCACCCAGTAGGCCCGGTCGACATGGGGACTGGCGTAGATCCCTTGTCCATACCGGGTGATTTCCGACCAGATGTGAGGCTGATGCCAGTGCACCCACGTAGCACCGAGTTCGAGCCTCGCCCCCATGCGCTCATCGGTCCAGGCCCTGCCTCCAATACGGTCGCGGGCCTCGACGACGTCCACATCGAGTCCGGCGAGCTGCAGTTCGCGTGCGGCGACGAGTCCGGCGAATCCGGCTCCGACGACAACTACTTTCTTGGTCATTTTGATCTCCTGACGAGATGATGTTGAGTATGGAACGGGGTGTGTAGTCTGGGATGTAGATTTTCTACGGTCAGAAGGAGACGGTTGGTCTCTCTTCGGATGTGACGTCGGGATGCGTCTGGTGGGGGAGAGGGTCCGTGTCGACAGGCTGCTTCGGGAAACGAAGTGACCAGAGGCTTCCGAGGACCCCCGCGCCGATGATGATTCCCGGCATGATGAACACCATCGACCGTGGCGATTCTTCTCCGATCATGATGTCGAAGTTCACGAGGATCAGGACCGCCACGATGAACATCGCTATCGCCGAGATGACTGGTGCGATTACTCGGGTGAATACGCTAAATCCGTGATGGTTGTGTCGGAACCAGTTCGCGACGGCCAGCGATGTCACGGCGAGCAGGAATACAAGGCCGAATGCCGCGGCAGTTGAGAACCAGGTGAACAAGGTGATCACGGGGAAGAGTTCGCCGAGTTCAGACCCCCGACCGGCGAGTGCGAACACCGCGACGACGATGACTCCGATCGCTGACTGCGTGAGGGAACCGGCGACGGGAGCCCCGTTCTTCCCGGGGGTGCTGAGGGCGCGGGGAAGTGCTCCCGAGCGGCCGAGTGCGAAGAAGTAACGTGCAGCGGCGTTGTGGAATGCGACGAGTGCCGCGAGAATGCTGGTGACAAAAAGGAGGTGCACGACGTCGGAGAGCAGTGGTGAGAAGTCTCCGAGCCACACGAACACGAGGTCTGGACCGTATTCGCGTGATTGATCCACGATCCCGGAGGGGCCGACGCCCATGGTCAGCGCCCACGTCGAGGCTGCGTAGAACAACGCGATGATGCTCACGGCGATATAGGTTGCCCGCGGTACAGTTCTGCTGGGGTCTCTGGCTTCTTCGGAGTAGATCGCACCGGATTCAAAACCCATGAAGGCTGCGATTGAGAAAGCAAGGAGTACGCCGACTCCTGGAGCCAGAAACTGGTCGGGTTGTAGTGCATCTGTTCCGACGCCCTCTGGCGCATTTATGAGTGAGTATCCCATTACGACGAGAACGACGAGGAACTCCAGGGATACGAGTATCCCGAGTACCTTCGCAGAGAGATCGACGTTACTTACACCCATCATCGCGACAATGAGCCAACCGACCGCGCCGGCTACCCACCAGGGAACGCTAATTCCCGTCCATGTCGCGAGGGCCGCGGACAACGAGAACCCGAACAACCCGTAGAGGCCGACTTGAAGCATGTTGTAGACGACGAGTGCCAGTATCGCTGCGGCGATACCGTGTCGTGGCCCGAGCCCTTCGGAGATGTAGGCGTAGAAAGCGCCTGCGTTGTGAACGCGTGAGCTCATTGCGCAGTACCCCACGGCGAAGATGATTAGTGCCGCGCCGAGGACGAGGTAACCGACGGGGAGCCCGAGTAGCCCTGAGACGGCGAACGTGGTGGGCGCGCCCCCGGCCAGTACGGTGAGTGGTGCTGATGCTGCGATGATCATGAAGACGAGGGCTGTGGTGCTCAGTCTTCCCTTTTTTAGGGTTGTAGTGTCCGTCATATGCCATTCTCCGCTCTGTGGGACCAGATCCCATTCAGTATGACGTGGAACACATGACTGTTTTTTGCTTGTAGTGCGGCTTTGTTGGTGTTGTGTGTAGTGGGTTTTCGTGTCGAAACGAACTGCAGCGCGCAGGCTACGATGTCCCGTCGTCCTGCCGTGAGGGGACCTGTGGGTCGTGTGAACTCGGTGTACTCCGCGGAGTTCCGGAACACCGGGACAGCGTCTTGAGCGATGAAGAACGCGCGGAGAACGCCTACATGATGCCGTGCGTGTCCAGGTCGTTGACGCCGGAGTAGACGGTGGAGCTGCCGGAGTAGACGGGCCATCTCTACCGGCTTACGCGCCGCCCCGCCCTGAATTACCCTGGCGGCATGAACCCGCAGACGCCGCAGAACCCGCAGCCACCGCAGCCCCGGTTCGACTTCTTCGACGAGGGGATCCCCGAGCGCCGCCACCTGCGCCGCGACCCGCTGCCCGAAGCGCATACCTTCCGCCTCACCGTGCAGATCAATAACTCGGACCCGTCGATCTGGCGGGAGATCGAGGTCCGCTCGGACGTTCGCTTGTCCCGCCTGCACGATGTCATCCAGGCGGCGTTCCTGTGGCAGGACTACCACCTGCACCGGTTCTCTCTCGGCGGCGACGACTTCGACCCTACCGCCGAGCTCTTCCTCTGCCCGTTCGACGTCAACGAACCGGAACCGTGCATCGCCGGGACGCCGGCGCGCGACGTCCGGATCGACGAAACCGTGCAGCGCCCCGGCGACGTCCTGCACTACCTCTACGACTACGGCGACAACTGGGACCTCACGATCACCCTCACCAGCGTCGGGGCCCAGACACAGGCACAGGCGCAGGACGCCCCGGCGGTCGCTTTCGTCGCCGGCGAGCGCGCCGCCCCGCCGGAGGACTGTGGCAGCCGCCGCACCGCCGAGGAGCTGGCGGGCGTGCTCCTCAACCTGGAGGACGTCGGCGAAGAGAAGATCCGGGATCGCGTTGCCGGCGTGGACTGGGCCGTTCGGGCAGAGTCGGATCCAGAGTGGGCATCCTCCCTGTTTGGCGGATTCCCGTTTTTCGAGCAGCTCCGCGGGGAGCTGAGCGATACGTTCTTCGCCGGCTGGCTCGGGGTGAGGCTGGAGGCGCTGTCGCAACCGCGTCCTGAACTTTCCACCGAGGACAAAGCAGCCGCGCTCAGCGGCATCATGCGGCTGCTGGATCTCATCGACGGCGGCGGCGACGGGGTGAAACTGACCGGCTCCGGCTACCTACCGCCGGCGATCGTCACGGAGGCAATCGTGGATCTGCCCGCGGCCAACAATCGGATCGCCAGGGGCCGTACGGAGTCGAAGATGGCGCAGATCCTGAAACTGCGCACCGCGCTGACTGCGGCCGGTCTGCTGCGTAAGAGTCGCGGTCACCTGAAACTCACCTCGAAGGGGAGGAAGGCGCTAGTGGACCCGCAGGTGCTGTGGGACCAGCTGGTGTCGCGCTTTCCGCAGCAGGTTGTCAGTGACGATGCCACGTCCTTCGACGAGGAAGTCACCCCGCTCGCCCTGCTCTCCGTCGCCACGACGCGGACACCGATGGCGGAGCAGGAGATGATCGCAGATCTGCTCACACTCTGGGGTTGGGAGACGCGGGACGGCAACCTGATCACCGGGCTGCCCTCGTATGCTGCGCGCTCGAAACATCCGATGATGCCGCTGCTGGACTACATCGGCCCGCTGGAAGGACGGGACTGGTCGCCGAAGGTGTACAGCGAGGCGGCGTCCGCGCTGGCCCGCGAGGTGTTGTGCCGGCGGTAGCCAGGCCAGCCCGTTAGCTCGGCGCGGCCTTCCCGATGCGCCAGTAGCCGCAGAAGGTCACGTTCGATTTCGACACGCCGCGGTCGCTGACGAGGTGGCGGCGCACGGCCTTGATCAGGGCGGACTCGCCGACGGTGAAGCCGTAGATATTGGCGGGAACTTCCAGTGCGCGCAGTGTCGGTAGTGCGAGGGTGCCGGGGTCGGACGTCGCGTCGCGGGTGAGCCAGTGCACCGTCATACCGGACGGGGCGTCGACGTCCTGCCTGTCGCGCTCATCGAAGATCTCGATGATGGCGTGGCCGACGGCGTCGCGTGGCATGTCGCGCAGCACGCCGAGGGCGGCGGGCAGTCCGCTCTCGTCGGCGACGATCACGGACTGTTCGGCGTCCACCGGTGCCCAGCCACATCCCTGGTCGATGATGGCGACTTCCGCGCCCGGTTCAACGGAGGCCGCCCACGGGCCAGCCACGCCGGAATCCCCGTGGATGACGAAGTCCACGTCCATCTCGGCGGTCTCGGGGCGAAACTCGCGGATGGTGTAGTTGCGGATCACCGGGCGGGTGCCCTTGGGCAGGGTGAGGAACTTGAGCAGGCCACCGACGCCGAATTTCGCCGGAAGGTTGTCCAGCCGGTCGTCCGAGCGCACGGCCAGGGCGAGGCGGAACCACTGGTCGAAGCCCTGGTAGTCGAGTTTCTCAAGGTCGCCGCCGGCGAAAGTCACCCGCATCATGTGTGGGGTGATCAGCTCCGAGCGGGCGACGCGGGTGTGCATGAGTCCGGTGTCCGCGTGGGTGATCGTGATATTCGGCAAGGTGCGTCCTCTCTGGGGTATTTCGCTTAGCTTTACCTCAAGAGGGTGCCGCTGGCAACGGCCTAACCCTCCACGTTGGCCTCGAGCCAGTCGATGGTCTGCATGCCGAAGAGGTCCGTCCCCCAGCCGTAGGGGTCGGTGACCAGCTTCTCCATGGAGCAGTCCGTGGGTTGGTAGCTGACTGCGGTCCCGCCGTCGCGGTAGGTGTCGGCCAGCGCCCTGGCGTCGGCGGCAGGGACCAGGGACATGGGGGAGTCGTCGGCGGCGCACGAGGCGATCAGTACCGCGGAGGATGGCGCCGACCCGGCTCCGAGGAGGTTGTCGTCGTAGACGTGACGGAACGCCGGATTGTCTGCCGGAGCGACACCGTCCGTGAAGAGCGCGGACAGGGGGACGAACGGCATCGTGAAGTACGTCGGGGTCTGGCATGCGGTGCGGTACTCGTCGGCGATGATTTTGCCCAACGGGGTCAGGTGCGAGTCCAGGTCCATCTCCGGGTACTTCGCCTCCAGCCCGACGAGGGTGGCGAAGGCGAAGCCGGCACCGACCGAGTTGTCGGCGGTGCGGATGAAGTTCTGTTGGTTGATGACCATGCCTTCCAGCACGGTGGCCTGCACGTTGAGCTCCGGGGCGTACTCCGCCTGCTTCTCCGCGGCGAACGCCGCGCCCACCCCGCCACCGGCGATGCCGAAAAGCCCCACCGGGGCGTCCTGCCGCAGGCCAGCGTCCTGCACGGACAGCGCCGAGCGGACGCCGTCGAGCATGGCGTTGCCGGCGTACTTCCCGGCGAAGACGCCGTGCGGTTCTGTCTGGGCGTCGTTGCCGACGTCGCTGATCATCACCGCCCATCCGCGCTCGAACATCTGCGCCAGCGGGCCCAATGCCGACCAGGACGCACCGTCCAGCGGGTTGCTGCCGGTCCACTGTGTGGAGGGGTGGCAGCGCGCGCCGACCGAGTCGTTGGCCTCCTGGTAGCCCACGACGGTTCGGGAGGCGTCGTCCCGGCCGTCGTCGGGGATCATCAGGATGCCCGTGCTGATCGACGGGCTGCCGTCCATCTCACGGGTGACGTACATCGTGCGCCACGCGCGCAGGTTGCCCGGACGGAATGCGGCGAACTGGACCTGGACCGGTTGCGTTTTCAGCAGGGTGCCGGCGGCTTCGTCGCCGGTGAGTTCGGGTTCGTCGTAGAAGTCGTCGCTGATAGGACGCAGCGGGTCCATAATTTCGGACGACGTGGCGATGCGCCCGTCGGCGAAGGTGGAGATCACGTGGTCGCCGAAGACCTCGTCGATCCCCGGTGTGCGGTTCGGGGTGTCCACCGGGTCCGCGACGGCCGGGACCGCTAGCGCGGTCGCGGTCAGAATGGCGGTGACGGCGGTGAGTGCGGGCAAAACGGGTAGGACGGATCGGTTACGTCGGGTCATCGGATCTCCACGGTGAAGGTCTGGGCGGCGTTCATTGCGATGGTGTCGAGGCTGAACAGGGGACGGTGCTGCTGCATCTGCACGGCCATGGGGGTATCGAGCTGCACGGTGAGCTCGTCCCACCGGTTGGTAACTTGGTCGGTGTAGCCGGGGAGGAGCTGGTCGGTGATGTAGTCCCAGCGTGAGGGCAGTACGGACCAGTCCCAGTCGGGCAGGGGGACGGTGACCTCGGCGGTGCGTCCACCGGGCAGGGGCTGGGTGAACTGGATCGGGCTCCAGGAACGCATCGGTTCCACGCCGCCGACCGACGGCGATCCGACCATGGTGCTGGCGTAGGTCACGGCTTCGCCGAGGCCGTTACGGTAGGTGCGCACCTGGTTCCAGCGTTCGCCGATCACGGTGTCCTGCTCCCGACGCAGCAGCACCGCGTTACCGGCGGCGATGCGTGTCGTGTCACCGGAGGCGATGTCCCGCCAGGCATCCAGGACCTGGTTCGGGAACACCCCGGCGTCGGCCATCTCTTGCAGGGCGGGGAGGCCGCCGTCGGTGTAGGCCTGGTGCATCGGCATGAGGTCGCAGAAGATGGCCTTCTGCATAACCAGGATCTCGCCGATGAGGTGGTCCAGGTCGCCCGGGGTGAGCTCCGGGGCGGTGGCGAGGGACCTGAGTCCGGACGGGAGCTGGGCGACGGCGTCCGGGCCGGCAGCGTCGCGGACGGACGCGACAATCTGCCGGGCGACGGGCTGGACACCGTTGATGCGGTAGACGGTGGCGGCGAGGTCCATGTCGAGTAATCCGCCGCCGAAGTCGGCCCCGGAGAGCCCTCCCATCCCGGCCCACTGCAGTTCACGGTGTTCGCGTTGGAAGCGGACGTAGCGCTCGTAGCTGCGTTCCAGGTTGCTGGTGTTCGCGGCCACGCCGTCCCGGGGCTCCCAGGTGTCGAGGTCGATGCCGGCGGTGTCGGCGACGATGCGCAGCCAGTGGTCCTGCAGCTCGGCGGCGGTGCCGGTGAGCTCGCCGGTTGATCGTTCGGGGCAGGCGATCGCTGGGGCAGTGGTGGGGGAGGTGGCGGCTGTCGGGGCGGTTGCAACCGTGGTGGCGAGGATGGTGGCGAGCACGGTGGCGAGTGCTGTGGCGAGTGGGGTGGCGGTGCGCGGGGGCATGCTGGCTCTTCTCTGAGGTCAGTGTTGAGCTGATGCTATATGCGCCCAGGGGTATATATGCGGTGAATGGGATAAATCGCCGATGAGTTGCCGCTCAGTTCACCGCGTGACCCTGCGCCGCAACGACTCCAGGTGCAGGGCGGTGGTGTCCAGTTCCTTGAGGTGGTCGATTCGTTGGTCCCAGTCGAGCGGGGCATTGGCGGGGCTGAGTAGTTCCTCGCCGTACTCGACATGGAAGTTGATGTCGTCGAAGAGTTCCCGGGTTGCGGGGTTCACGGACTCGGCGAAGTAGGCCTTCTCTAGCAGGGTGCCCACGCCACGGTTGCGCTGCAGGTCGTCCCACGCGGTGATCGAGGAGGACAGTCGGCGGGAGGACTCCAGCGACAGGCTCGTGAGGGTCTCGTCGAATTTATCGAGAGATGCCTGTGTACGGGGGCGCTCGTAGACTCCGTGCCAGAACAGGATGAGTGCGCCGAGGGCACCGACGACGCCACCGATGATCAGTGCAACGCCGAGGACTACCAGGCCGATCTTGATGGCCCATGCCAGGATGAAGATCGCCACGGCGAACAGGATGATCAGGCCGCATCCGCTATTGTCGGACTGGTTTTTGCTGCTCATGATTCCCAGCCCCTTAGCTTCCGATGTCCATGTTGACGCCCAAGTTGAATAGCCAGATTCCCAGCAGTACGGCCAGGATTGCGCCGGCGATGCTCAACACAGAGAATCCCAGCGCCTTTTCCCAGGTGTAGGTGTGGGAGTGGGTGACGCGGAGGGCCTCGCCGATCTTCTTGAGGTCGTCGGTCGTGGACTCGAGGGTCTGGGTGACGAGTGCGCGCCGTTCGACGTCGTCATCGGAATCTGCGGCCATCGGGATGCCGATGCGGGGCGCGGGCGGTGTCGCGGAGAATGCCTGGCGGCGCTGCTCCACCACGGCGTCCAGGTCCAGTTCATTCTTCATGAAAAATACCCTACAGGGCACTGTGGACATGGAAAACGCGGGAGGATCTGCTCTCGAACGTGTGGACGATAGAGCCGTGTCTGGTTGTCGAAGGTATGGGCCTTAGCTTCTCAGGGGGACCTCGTCATAGTAGGCGGAATGGCTCTTCACCTGCGAGGAGACATCGTGGTCGACGATGTTCGGGTAGTCCGAGCCGATACCCGAGTGGCCTGCGGCGACCTGCCCGAGCTGTGCGCTCCGGTAGAGATAGTGCAGGATGGGGTCGTTCACCGAGTGGCAGTTGTGGACGGTCCCAGAAACCGCCTCACTGACCGGCCGCCACGAACGTTTCGTGCCGATGGCTGCGCCCATCAGGTGGACGTCGCGGATCTTTGGGGTGGACCCAAAGCCAGCCATGGCGGCCGCGGCGGTGACCATGACGCGTCCGCCGAGGCTGTGGCCCATCAGGACGAACTCCTCCTGCTTCGACTTGGTGAGCAGCGCCGCCAATGCCGCCCCGGTCTGGTTCGCGCGGTTGACCGCGGTGTGCCAGGGATTGCTGAGTAGGGCGCCGCCGGCAAGGACGGGGGCGACCGGGGCGATCTTCGCCGCGGCCTTCTTACTTGCCCTTCCGACGACGGCGAGCAATCCCTTCTTGCCGACGTGGCCGAGGCCCATCGCGCCGGCGATACCCGCAAGGTTCTTCAGCTCCTTGCTGCCCCAGTTCAGCAGGTACACAGGGGAATCTGGGTACCTCCTGGTCGCGGCGCGAACGGCAGTGTGCCAGTCACCGTTGGTCTCGTTCATGAACCCTCGGGCGATGACCACCGGGACACCGTCGCCGTCCCGGATTTTCTCGATATTGAAAGAGGAGTCATCGCCGATGTAGCTGCCCAGAATTCGGTCGCCGTAGACGCCGCCGAGCAATCCCCCTGTGGCGGCGACGACATAGGTGCCGCCGGCCATTCCCAATCCGCCGGCGGCCACGGCACCTCCGCCGAGCGTTGCTAGTCCTGCATTCGTGGCCACCGCACCGGTGAATCCGAGGAACTGAGCCCCGACGAACCCGCCGATTGCAGGGGCCGCGAGCCAGGCTCCTCCGGCGAAGAGCCCGACCGCACCAACTCCCATCGTTGCGCGGTTGGTGGCGCGGGCCAGGTTGGGCTTCGCGAATTCGACGGCGGTCTTCCACTGCTCTAGATCATCGATCTGCTCGCCGGCGCGCTCGAAAGAAGGGATGTCGTGCCGGTGTTCGGCGCAGTAGGGGACTAGTGACTTTAGTCCTGTGGGCTTTACCGCGAGGTTCGCGCAGCCCGGTGCAGTGCAGTGCACGGTAGGGGTTCCGCAGTTGTGGCACAGGTAGCTGCTGCGGACGCCGCCGGCGTTGTCGATCTGGTGGTGGGTGCCGTGCTCGACACAGTTCGAGCACCATCCGGTGGTCGACTCCTCGCCGAGCGACTCGGCATATCCGGCGATGGTCTGCGACTGTTTGGCGAGTTCCTCGGCGGCCGCGCGGTGGTCATCGGCAATCTCGCTGGCCGTGCGGGATGTTTCCTCATCGGAGTCGGTCAGCTCGTCGGGGAGGTTATCCACCGTCGTTTCTGCATCGGATTCCTCCGCGGCGTCCTCCATCGCTGACGCCACGGCGTCGGCGGCCAGACTCTGTGCATGCTCGGTCGCCGCACTCCACAGGCTCTGGACGATCGCAGCATTGCAGGTCAGTTTCTCGTCGCCGCTGACGCGCGGCTCCGGGGCGCCGAGATTGCCGTGGACGCGGGCGAAGAGTCCCTTTGGGGACCAGACTTCGGCGGTGAAGTCTCCGTCGGAGGTCGCCGGATCGAAGTACACGGTGTCTGAAAGCTTTTTCACCAGACTCATAGTACTGCCTTCGAAATGATTACCGAATCGATCACCGCGCACACGGCGCGCCCGGTCCCGCCGGTGCCCGGTCTACCCGACCGGTGCGTCCTCCCGGTGGTGTGGCAACCACCGGAACACCCACGGGGCGGCGAGGATCGCCACCGCGAGCACAAGCGTCGCGGCACCCAGGCCCAGCGTCCAGCCGGCGATCACCGCGATGGGCGCGATGATCGTCATACCGATCTCGAAGGGGGCGAAGCCCACGTAGGCCACGCCGTATTCGGACATCGTGCCGGATTTAAGCTTCGGGTCCACGATCTTCAGCAGGGCGATACCGGTCGCCACCGCCGCGGTCGCCCAACCCCAGCCGAAGAGGCCACGCTCCACCCAGTTCTCACCGAAGAACGTCGGCGCCATGATGCAGCAGAAGAAGATGCAGAAGATCACGCCCAGCACGAACAGCACCACCAGCGGGATCCAGTAGTCCGCGATGGCCGCCGGCACGATCGAGGCGATGCCGAAGGCAATCAGGTAGTCGGTGGACGCCCCGGAGATCGACGACACCGTGTCGCGGTCCAGGTAGTCCGGCGTGCGGAACGCCCGCAACAGCAGCTTGCCGATGATCCCGATGACGAAGGACATCGCGAACAGCGGGATCGACACGTCCGGGAACACGCTCGTGATCCCCTGATTGACCAGGTAGGCGACCATCACGGTGAGTGCCAGGATGCCGACGTGCAGCGCCAGTGGCTCTACCGACGACGGGTTCGTGGTCGCCCGGCCGATGGAGGGACGCTCACTGACCTTGTCGATGTAGCCGGAGCGCAGGTCCCACGGCAGCTTCGCGGGGAGTTCCGTGGTCTTGCCCTTGCGGATACCCCAGGACGCGAAGATAATGCCGCCGACGATGGCGGCCAGCGTGCCCACCGTCGCCGAGGTGAAGCCCAGCGAACTGGCGCCGGCAGCACCGGCGGCCTCCAAGGAGGAGCCGACGGCGGCCGCTGTGCCGAAGCCGCCGACGAAGCCGACGGGCAGCATCATGCCGAACCAGTCCTCCGTGCCCCATACGGGCTGGAAGAGCAGCACGCCGAGCAGGATGAACACACCCCACTGGGCCAGAAACATGCCTGTGGAGAATGACCACATCGTCCTCGCACCGGTGCGCACCGAACGGTCGAACTGCATGGAGTACGGCATCGCCGCGAACACCACGGCGATGAGCAGGGTGGTGTAGTCGCCCATCGCATCTGATAAGCCGATCAGGCCCAGGACCTGAGGGCCGAGGATCAGCCCCAGCAGGCCGGCGATGATGGGGCTGGGCAGCAGCAGTGACCGGAACACCGGCACGCGTCGACGCAGCATGCTGCCGATGACAATCAGCAGGGATATCCAACCGACGTCGGTCAGCATGGTGAAAGGGGTGTACTCCACATGGCCTCCTGGAGGGGGTCGGGACCGGGATGTTTTACCGGGTGATCTCCCGGGTCGGTCCTATGGCAGAAGCCTGCCGTCCCCCGTAGGTGTGGGGGACGGCAGGCGGAACTCGCACACCCTATCCTGTGGCGTGGCCCATAAGCGACACGGCAGGGCGGAACGTGGGGGAGGCGGGGGAGGAAGGTTCAAATCCTGTCAGTCACCCCACCCGCACCCTCACACCCGGAACACCCCGGCCCCGTGCCGCCAGCGGTAGTACGCCAGGCAGGCCAGTGTGAAGGGCACACCGAAGTACAGCGACGCACGCTGCGACGGGTCGAAGCCCACCCCGATCAGCGAGGCGATGAGCAACACCAGCGCGGCGCCCGGCACCCAGGGGAACAGCGGGGAGTGGTAGGCGAGGTCCTCGACCAGCCCTCCTGAGGCGGTGTAGCGGCGGCGGAAGGCGATCTGGGAGGCGGCGATGGCGATCCACACCGCCACCACCGCGAAGCCGGCCACGGAGACCAACCCAAGGAACAACGAACCGGGTGCCACCACGCTGGACAGCAGCGAGGCCAGCCCGCCGAGCATGGACACGCACAGCGCGAGCATCGGGATCCCGCGCCGCGTGGTGCGCGCCAACGCCGCCGGTGCCTGCCCCTCGGAGGCCAGCGAGTGCAGCATGCGGGTGCAGGAGAACAGTCCTGAGTTGCCGGCGGACAGCAGCGCGGTGATGATCACGAAGTTCATCACGTCGGCCATGTGCGGCAGACCCACCACGTCGAAGACGGTCACGAACGGGCTCTCGTCCAGCCCGGCCGTGGAATAGGGGATGATCGCGGCGATCACGGCGATCGCGCCGATGAAGAACACGGTCAGGCGGAACACCGCGGTGCGGATGGCCTTCGGGATCGTCTTCTCCGGGTCCTTGGTCTCACCGGCGGCGACACCGATGAGCTCGGTGCCGGAGAATGCGTAGAACACCGCCAGGGTGGTGATCAGGATGCCGCCGATGCCGGTGGGCAGCAGCCCGTCGGGGGTGTTGAAGTTGCCGAGCCCGATCGCCCCGTCCGACAGCGGGTTGATGCCGATGATCGAGGCCGCGCCGACCACGATCAGCGCCACCACGGCGATGACCTTGATCAGCGACAACCAGAACTCGGATTCGCCGAAGACCTTCGAGGACACCGCGTTGAGGGCGAAAAGTACGGCGGCGAACACCGCACACCACACCCACACCGGGATGTCCGGGAACCAGCGCTGCATCAGGATGCCGATGGCGGTGAACTCGCTGCCCAGGGCCACGGCCCAGCACAGCCAGTACAGCCAGGCGGTGGTGAAACCCCAGGCAGGGCCGAGGTTCCGGGTGGCGTACACGTGGAATCCGCCGGAGACCGGGTACACCACGGCCAGCTCGCCGAGGCACGTCATCACCAGCCAGGCGACCAGCGCGCCGATGGCGTAGGCGATCACCGCGCCCAGCGGTCCCGCCTGGGAGATGGTGTAGCCGGAGGACACGAAGAGCCCGGAGCCGATCACGCCGCCGAGTGCGATCATGACCAGGTGGCGCGAGGCCATGGTGCGTTGCAGCCCGGTGTCCGACGTTTCAGGAGGTTCGGATCTGTCCGGGGCGTCCGAGGAGACTGTCATGGCTGACACTTTACGGTCCGGTCTACAGTGGACCGGATGATAGACCCCTTTCTTCCCCGAATGATTCTCGACGGCGGCCTCGGCACCCGCCTGGCCGACCGTGGCAACGACGTCACCGGTTCGTTGTGGTCGGCGCAGATCCTGCGCGACGACCCGGCCGAGGTCACCGCCGCCCACCGTGATTTCTTCGATGCCGGTGCCGACATCGCCACCACCTGCTCCTACGAGGTCACCGTCGACGGCCTCGTCGCCGCCGGCGTCGACGCCTCCGAGGCGCCGGACGTCGCGGAGTCGCTGCTGCGCCGCAGCGTCCAGCTCGCGCAGGACGCTGCCCAGGAAAATGCGCAGGACGCAGCGGGCGACGTTCTCGTCGCCGCGTCCGTCGGCCCCTACGGCGCGGGCCCGGGGCAGGGCACGGAGTACGACGGTGATTACGGACTGAGCACTGCCGAACTGGCGGCGTGGCACCGTCGTCGGATCGAGATCCTCGCCGACACCCCGGCGGACGTCCTGCTGGCGGAGACCGTCCCGTCGATCCGTGAGATCGAAGCATTGGCCGAGGAACTCGACCGGGTGGGGCGTCCGGCATTGCTCAGCGTGACTGTCGCGGCCGGACGTGACGGGGTGCTCAGCGACGGCACGGACCTGGCGGAGATCGCCGCCGTGGCGTCCGGCTCGTCGGCGATCCGCGCGGTCGGGGTGAACTGCGGGTCGGCGGGGGACGTGCTGGCCGGTGTGCGCCGGCTGGCCGAGTTCACCGACCTCCCGCTGATCGCCTACCCCAACAGCGGTGAGACCTGGGACCACGTGAACCGGGTGTGGGTGCCGCGCAGCAGCGAGGGCCCGGGCCTGCTGCAGAGCGTGCCGGACCTGCTGGACGCCGGTGTGCACATCATCGGCGGCTGCTGCCGGGTCACTCCGCGCGAGATCACGGCGCTGCGCGATCTCGTGTCCGCTCACTGAACTCCCACTGACCGGAGCGGGAATCCTCCGACACATCACTAGCCCTACCGTGGTGTAGTAGACGCTTATGTTGGACGTGTAACCTGGCTCTCCATGTATGATTCACCAGCTTATTTGGTTGGGGTTCTGGCGGTGTCGATCGTCCTGCTGATCTTCCTGATCAACTGGCGCACGAAACTCCACCCGTTCCTCGCGCTATCCGTTGTGTCCTTCTTCGCCGCCGTCGCCGCAGGGCTCCCGCTCGCCGACATCCCGGAGACCCTCATCGACGGTGCCGGGGGAACCCTCGGTGAGACCGGCCTCGTCGTCTTCCTCGGCGCGATGCTCGGCCGCCTGCTCGCCGACTCCGGCGCGGTCGGACGCATCGCCGACCTCGTCGTGGAGCACAGTTCACCGCGCACCGCCCCGTGGGTGATGACCGGCGTGGCCTTCCTCATCGGTATCCCGATGTTCTTCGAGGTCGGCCTGGTCGTGCTCATGCCGGTGATCTACGGCGTCGCCCTGCGCCTCGACGTGGCTGCGGGCCGTCCGAAGACCTGGTACCTCAAGATCCTCATTCCCGCGATCGCGGCGCTGAGCTGCCTGCACGGCATGCTGCCGCCGCACCCCGGCCCGACGATCGCCGTCAACGGGCTGGACGCCAACATCGGCCTGACCATCGGCCTGGGCTTGCTGTGCGCGGTGCCCGCCGTGATCCTCTCCGGGCCGGTCTACGGTCACTTCATCGCCCCGCGCATCTCCCTGGAGCCCGACGAGAAGCTCGTGCGCCAGTACACCGGCACCACACCGGCACAGCTCGAGGCCGACACTGCCGCGGCGACTGCGGCTACCACCGCAGGCGGCACGGGTGCCGCAGCGTCCGACGCGGACGGCTCGGACGGCGAAGCGTCCGGCGCAGTGGCCACCGAGCCGCGCCGCGGCGAGGAGTCCGGCACCGTGCTGCGTCCGGTGCCCACCTGGCTGGCCTTCGTGTGCGTGCTGGTGCCTGTGGTGCTCATGCTCTTCGAGACGGTGGTGGACCTCGTCGCCCCGGATTCGGCGCTGAAGACCCCTGCCGCGCTGCTCGGCGAGCCGGTCATCGCCATGTTCATCGGCGTGCTCTTCGCCGCGGTGGTGCTGTCCACGGCGTCGAAGATGAGTGGCGCGGACGTGAAGAAGTCCTTCGGCAGCTCGCTCGGTTCGGTCGCCGGTGTGGCGCTGATCATCGCCGGTGGCGGCATGTTCAACTCGGTGCTCAAGACCTCCGACATGAACGACGCCATCGTCGACGTGGTCTCCGGCATCGACATGAACCTCATCGTGCTGGGCTGGCTGATCGGGCTGATCCTGTCGTTCTGCACCGGTTCGGCCACGGTCGGCATCGTCAGCGCCACGGGCATCCTCGCCCCGCTGGTGGTGGGCATGCCCTCGGCGTACGTGTCCCTGGTGGTCATCGCCATCGGTTCGGGTTCGGTGGGTCTGAACTGGATCAACCACGCCGGATTCTGGTTCGTCAAGGAGTCCTTCGGCATGACGCTGGGCCAGGCCACCAAGACGCATATGACGGTGCAGACCCTGGTCTCCGTCTTCGGTCTGCTCATGGCGCTGCTGATCTCGGTGTTCGTCTAGTTCGTGTAGAAGGGGTGCATGAGTAGCACTATCGGCACCCCAATCCGTACCGCCGTGATCGGCTTCGGCCTGTCCGGACGCATCTTCCACGCCCCGTTCATCGCCGCCGCCCCCGCCTTCGAGTTGCGCGCGGTGGTCACCACCGACGGTGCGCGCCGGGCGGCCGTGCGCGAGGAGTATCCGGACGCCGAACTGCTGGACTCCGCCCAGGACGTCTTCGCCCGCGCCGACGCCTTCGACCTGGTCGTCATCGCCACGCCGGGGGACTCGCACGAGGCCCTGGCGTCCGAGGCGCTGGACGCCGGGCTGCACGTGGCGCTCGACAAACCCTTCGTGCTCACCGCCGCGGCCGGGCGCGCGCTCATCGCGAAGGCGCAGGACGCCGGACGCTGCCTCACCGTGTTCCACAATCGGCGGTGGGACGGCGACTTCCGCACCGTGCGTTCCCTTATTGACGCCGGGGAGTTGGGGGAGATCACTCGATTCGAGTCACGCTTCGAGAAGTTTGAGCCCACCCCGGGTGACGCTTGGCGCTACTCCGGACGGCCCGTGGACGGTGCCGGGGTGCTCTTCGACTTAGGCTCGCACGTGATCGACCAGGCGCTGCAGCTCTTCGGGCCGGTGGATCTCGACTCGGCGCCGGACTCGATGCACGTGGAGATCGACCGGCGTCGAGCCGGCACCAGCGCCGATGATGACGTCTTCCTCGCCCTGCACCACACCTCGGGAGTGCGCTCGCACCTGTGGATGAGCGCGGTGCGCCCGAACCCGGGCCCGCGGTTCCAGGTCGTGGGTTCGACGGCCGGCTACACCAGCTGGGGGATTGACGGTCAGGAACAAGCGTTGAAGGACGGCCTGCGTCCCGGCGACGCGGGCTTCGGCGTGACCCCGCCGGAGTCGTGGGGGACTGTGTCGGGCGAGAACTCAGGTGAGGCTGCGCCGCGCACGGTGGAGACGCTGGACGGTGACTACGTCGCCTTTTACCGGCAGCTCGCCGTGGCGATCCGTGGGGAGGGGTCTGTGCCGGTCGACCCTGCGGACGCTGTCGCGGTGCTCGAGATCATCGAGCGCGCGCTGGCGGTGGGGTGGTCGGATGAGGGTTGATAACTCGATGTCTTAGACTAGTCTCATGCGTTTCTTTTATCCCATCGCTCCCATGCGTAACTCTGGTCCCGTTTGTACCGTCGCCAGGAGGGGAGTGGCCCTGCTCAGCGCGTTGGGGATATCGCTGGGTATGGCGGGAACCGGGGTGGCGCACGCCCAGTCCTCCCTGCCCTCTCTTCCGTCGGGCAGTTCGACGAACCGCTGCGTCGTCGCGATCGACCCGGGACACAACGGCACCCGCACCGAGGACTTCGACCCGGTCACCGGGGTGCGCATGATCGACTACCCCAATGAGCAGGAGGACGTCGACGCGATGGAGATCGCCCGCGCCGTCGAGCAGCGCCTGGCGCTGGTTGGCGTGGACAGCGTCCTGCTCAAGGAGTCGGTGGACGACGACGTGACCTACCGCGAGCGGGTCGACCGAGCGTCGGACGCCGGGGCGTTCGTGGGGGTGTCGGTGCACACCACGCCCGGCGGGGCGAACTCGGCGATCTTCCCGCAGCGTCAGGGTGGGCAGCGCACCGGCACCGGGCAGGACGGCCAGTCGGCCACGGTGACCTTCGAGAGTTCAGCGATGGCGCAGGAGTCAGAGCGGCTGTCCGGCGTGGTGGCGGGATCGCGCTCGCTGCTGGAAGGCACGCAGGTGCCCGTGCGTGACAATTCCTTTAATGGACGAGACCCGCTGTGGGAGGGTGACATCCCGGTGATCTCCCTGATCGCCGACACTCCCTGGGTCTACAGCGAGTTCGGCAGCGCGACCGGCGGGGGAGCGCACGGGATCACGGACGCGGAGAAGGCGCGCTACATCAACGGGCTGTCGGCCGGGTTGGTCGCAGCGGCGGCGACCACGCCGTCCTGCGGTGTGTTGGGAAGCTAACAGCCGGGGCGTGGTTCAAGCTTGAGCGAAGCGTCGTCGCAAGAGCACGTGGTGGGAGATTTCAGCTTCATCCCCGCTGGCGCGGGGCGCACGACCGCCACATGGTCCGGTCAGCGTCGTAGTACGGCTCATCCCCGCTGGCGCGGGGAGCACACGTGCTGAACAGTGGTTTTCGGAGCCGATTCTCCATTATAGATACGACTGGGGTGAGCAGCTCGGCTGCCGACATCGTGGAAACTGGCGCGAGGAGCAGATGCTGACGGCGGTGTTGAACCGCGCTGGTGAAGGGGGTAGCTGGAGCTCAGGCCAGGCACAGCTTCTGTGGTCCGCGACGCCCCTCGCGAGGCACTGTGATCTGCCGTTCAGGGGCCATAAATCTAACTATTTCTGGAGTTATATCCAAGCGGCGGTGTGTTCCGGAAGTGGCTAATCTCGGGGGTAACGCGGGGCCGTCAACCCGGTGGTCCCACACCCTCCCGGAAGGACTGGACCGCACCATGAGAGCAGCACGTTTCTACGACCGTGGCGACATCAGGGTCGAGGACATCGACCAGCAGCCGCTGGAGCCCGGCACCGCCCGCATCGACGTGGCCTGGTGCGGCATCTGCGGCACCGACCTGCACGAGTACCTCGACGGCCCGATCTTCTGCCCGGCCTGCGGCAAGCCGCACCCGATCTCCGGGGAGGACGCTCCTGTCACCCTCGGCCACGAGTTCTCCGGTGTGGTCAGCGAGGTCGGCGAGGGCATCGACGACCTGAAGGTCGGCGACCACGTGGTCGTGGAGCCCTACATCATCGCCGACGGCGTGGACACCGGCCCGGAGTCCACGACCTACCACCTTTCCGAGAACATGAACTTCATCGGCCTGGCGGGGCGTGGTGGTGGACTCTCGGAGAACGTGGTCGTGCGTCGCCGCTGGATCCACAAGATCTCCGAGTCCATCCCGCTGGACCAGGCTGCGCTGATCGAGCCGCTGACGGTGGGCTACCACGCCGTGGAGCGTTCGGGCCTGCTGGCCACCGACGCCAAGGGCAAGACCGCCCTGATCGGTGGCGCCGGCCCCATCGGCCTGCTGACTGCCGCAGTGCTCAAGGCCATCGGTGCCCGGGTCATCATGTCGGAGCTCTCCGAGCTGCGCCGGCAGAAGGCGCTGGACTCCGGGGTGGCGGATGTCGTCCTGAACCCGGCCGAGGTCAACGTCGTCGACGAGGTCAACGGGCTGACCGACGGGGTCGGCGCGGACGTTGCCTTCGAGTGCACCTCCGTCCAGGTCGTGCTCGACACCCTGATGGACGCCCTGCGTCCCACCGGTGTGCTCGTCGTGGTGTCGATCTGGGGCCACAAGTCCGACTTCGACATGCACAAGCTGGTCATGAAGGAGCTCGACGTGCGCGGCACCATCGGCTACGTCAACTCCCACCCGTCCACGATCGAGCTGGTGGAGTCCGGCAAGATCGACCTTTCCCCGTTCATCACCGGCAAGATCGGTTTGGAAGGGCTGGTCGACGAGGGCTTCGACACGCTGATCAACCGCAACGAGACTGCTGTGAAGATCCTCGTCTCCCCCTCCGGTAACGGACTAGACTGACTGGTCTAGTGTGGTGGGTGGACGACGTTTCACCCACCACGAGGAGACCAGCATGACTAGCGCCACCAGCGCCGCAAGCAGCACCACCCGCCGCGTCCTACGCGCAGCCGGGGCGACGACCGTCGCCGCCGCGCTCGCGATGGGCGCGGCGTCCTGCGCGTCCGACGGAAACGACGGGCAGGACGGGACGATCCGCGTCGGCGCGTCGCCGGGGCCCTACAGCGAACTCTTCCGCGAGGGCGTGGCGCCGATCCTCGAGGACGAGGGCTACGAGGTCACCTTCGACGACTTCTCCGAACTGCAGCAGGCCGACATCGCGCTGCAGGAGGGCAGCGTGGACCTCAACGTCGATCAGCACACCGCCTACATGGAGAACTTCAACAGTGAATCCGGGGCGGATTTGGCGGCGATCACGCCGATCCCCACCGTGCCGGCGGGCCTGTACTCCTCGCGCCACGACAGCCTCGACGCGATTGCCGACGGGCAGTCCGTGAGCATCCCCGAGGATCCGTCGAATGCCTCGCGCGCCTACCGCATCCTGGCCCAAGCCGGCTGGCTGACCTTCGCCGACGATGCCGACGAGACCAACCTGACCGGTGCCGACATCACCGACAACCCCCACGACCTGGACATCCGCACCCTGGATTCTGGGTTGATCTCCCGCGCGCTCGACGATGTCGACTGGGCCGTGATCCCCGGCTCCATGTCCTACGCGGCCGGAGTGGACCCGGACCTGCAATTGCTGCAGGAGGAGTTGCTGCCCGATCTCGAACTCGTCGCCGTGGTGCGCGGTGAAGACACCGACACCGACTGGGCCGATGCCGTGGTCGAGGCCTACCGATCCGATGAATTCGCCGACTACCTCGACGGACGCGGCGAGGGCGACTACTGGTACGTGCCGGAGGCGCTGCGATGAGTGACCTCTATACCGACTCCCTCGACCTGCTGCAGGCGATGGTGCGCAACGCCTGCGTCAACGACCTCACCGCCGACTCCGGCCAGGAGGTCCGCAACGCCGACACCCTGGAGGCCTTCTTCGCCGAGGAGATCGCCGCCGGGTCCGTGCAGGTCACCCGCCTGCAGCCGCGCGAGGGGCGCACCAGCATCATCGTCACCGTGCCGGGCAGCGACCCGGACGCTGGACCGCTGACCTTCCTCGGCCACACCGACGTGGTCCCGGTCGATCGCGACCGCTGGAGCGTCGACCCCTTCGGCGGCGAGGTCATCGACGGCAAGATCTACGGCCGCGGCACCGTGGACATGCTGGGGCTCACCGCGCCGATGGCGGTGGTCACCCGCAACATCGCCCGTGCAGCTGCCGCCGGTCGGCCACCACGTGGGACGCTGACCTTCGTTGGCGTCGCCGATGAGGAGGCCCGCGGTGGGCTGGGTGCGAAATGGCTCTCCGAGCAGCACCCGGACGCCTTCAGCTGGCGCAATTGCGTCTCCGAAACCGGTGGCTCCCACCTGCCCACCACCGACGGACAGGACGCCGTGGTGGTCGTCGTCGGGGAGAAGGGTGCCGCCCAGCGGCGTCTGCACGTCTCGGGCGACGCCGGTCACGGCTCCCAACCCTTCGGCCGCGACCTCACCGTCGCCCGCCTGGCCGCAGTCGCCGGACGCATCGCCGCGCACCGTCCGGCCGTGTCGCAGGACCCGCTGTGGCAGGGCTTCGTCGAGGCCTTCCGCTTCGGCCCCGACGTGCAGGACGCCCTGCTCGCGGGTGCCGACGACGATGCCTACCTGCAATTCGGGGACCTTGCCCGCTACGCCGATGCGGTATCGCACCTGACCATCGCGCCGACGGTGCTGCGCGCCGGCCAGGCGATCAACGTCCTGCCGTCCAGCGGTTACCTGGAGCTCGACATCCGCCCGCTGCCCGGGCAGGACGACGACTCCGTCGACGCCGAACTGCGCGCCGCCCTCGGCGAGCTGGCCGACGAGGTGAGCATCGAACGGCTGATCTCTGAACCGGCGGAAGTATCGACCACCGACTCCGCGCTGTACCGGGCGATCGGGCAGACGGTGGGGGAGTTCTTCCCCGAGGCGAGGATCGTCCCCGCCCTCGCCGCCGGCGGATCCGATCTGCGCTTCGCCCGGCGTCTTGGCGGCGTGGGCTACGGCTTCGCCCTCAACGCCCGCGAGCGCACGTTGGCAGAGGTCAACGCGCAGCTACACACCCACGACGAGCACCTGTACCTCGAAGATCTGGATTTGACGGTCAGGGCGTATGCCGACCTGGTAGACACGTTCCTGTGCGGAGACTACAGATAACCACCCTCGCCACCGGTGCTTTTGCCGTGGCATCCCTCATCGTCGGCTGCTCCTCCTCAGGGGACGGGCAGGACGCACCGGCGCCGACCTTCTCCCCGGAGACGACGTCGGCGACGGCTACCGACACCCCGACCGACGCCCCGACGGTCGTGGACGTCGACCCGGCCGACTTCGAGCGTGACGGGCGCACGATCTTCAACTTCCGCACGAGTGCTTCGGACTCGGCGGACATGGGCCTCTGCGTGGTCGCCGAGGACAGTGCGGCTTCCGACTCCGCATCCGTGACCTGCAACGGAACCGCCCCGGACGACGCTCCGGACATCCAGGTTCCAGCCTTCGAGCGCCAGCGTCCGGGAGCGGCGACGATCACCGCCGAGGGTGTCACCTACAACGTGCTCGAGGGCGTGCCACCCGCCCCGGGGGAACTGCAGGACGGCGAGAGGCTGAACGTCGGGGATGCGTCCTGCACTCTGGAGGACAGTGAACTCGACTGCACCGTGGGCGAGACCGGCCTGACCATCAGCGGGGATGACCGCACGATGACCATCACCGGCGACGTCCTCGACTCCGAGTACCACGTGGACCCCAATGAACCTGAGACCTCGGAAACCTCTGTGGCTCCGTCCGAGATCACCGAGGACTACACCGAGACCGACGAACCGGTGTCGGCCGGCACGACCTGCGGGGCGGCGTCCGGCAACACCTTGGTGGAGGTCCGCGAGGGTTCGGTGTCGTGCCTGACGGCCGAGGGCGTGATCGACGAGTACCGCGAGCGTGCCTCGTCCGAGGGCGGCGGCAACACCCTGGCCATGAAGGTCGGGGAGTGGGACTGTTCCATTCCGTCCGCCGGGCGCAGCGCGGAGCTTCAGGCCGGCGAGATCTGCAATGGCCCGGACGACGTCGTCATCGCCACGCCCCCAGGCTCCGTGCCCCAGTAGACGGACCCCAGTAGGCGCGCCCCGGCTGCCATGTCACCTGAGTCATGCCCCAGGGCGAGAATCGCCCATTTTTCTGCCTGGGGCATGACTCAGGTGACATGGGCGGTCAGGTCAGGCCCGGGCGGCGCGCAGTCCGCGGTAGCGGTTCACGGCCGCGGCGATCTCGTGGCGGCGCACTCCTGCCAGACGCCCGGGATGGCGTCCGGCACCGTGGGTGGACAGCACATCCAGCCCATCGTGGTCGACCCGGGAGACGACCTCGTCGACCAGTTCGGCCAGGGGAGTGGTGCCGTCGAGGTCCAGGCCGGCGAGCGCGGCGGCGATGGCGTTGGTCTGCGAGGAGTCGACCAACTGCGACCAGGCCGCCAGGTCGATGTGGTCCTCGTCCGACTTCCCACCGGCGCGCACCGAGTGCAAGCCCTTCGCCTGCGGGGGACGCGGCCCCTTGCCGCCGCGTCCCGGGGAGGAGAACGGCGCACGTGCCAGGGTGCGGGGAGCAGGACGCCGCATCGGCTCGGTGTGTTCGACCGATTCAGCGAGCTCGGCGGCGCGCGCGGTGGCGTCCACCGGGTGGTAGCTGTCCAGCATGATCACAGTGTCGGCGACGTCGATGAACATGCCCGAGCCACCGGCGACGAGCACGGTGGAGACACCCAGGTCATCGTGCAGGGAGCGGGCGCGGTCGACCAGCGGGGTGATCGGCTCCTTTGCCGCGGGCACCAGGGTGCGCATGCGGTCGTCGCGGATCATGAAGTTCGTCGCCGAGGTGTCCTCGTCGATGAGCAGGGTGGTCGCACCGGAGTCCACCGCTTCCACGAGCCCGGCGGCCTGGGAGGTCGAGCCCGAGGCGTTGGTGGTGGAGAAGCACCTGGTGTCGGGAGTTTTCCCGCTCGTCCCGCCGGGCAGGTCGTGGAGGAAGGCGGAGATGTCCACGTCGGTGACCGGGCGGCCGTCTTCGGCGCGCAGGGCGACGGCATCGGGGTCGGTGACGGCGAATTCACGCCCGTCGCCGGGCACGTGGTTGTAGATCCCCAATTCCAGGGCGCTGAGCAGCGTGGACTTGCCGTGGTAGCCGCCGCCGACGATCAAGGTGACGCCCTTAGGCACGCCCAGCCCGCTCACCGTGCGTCCCGAGGGCAGCGTCACGGTGTGCCGCAGTGAGTCCGGGGCCTCGAAGGGCACCGCGCTGGTGAGAGGACGCTGCGAGTTGCCGGCCGCACGCGGCAGGACCGAACCGTCGGCCACGAAGCCGACCAGGCCCTCCCCGCCGAGCCAGGAGCGCAGGAACTCCTGGTCACGGTAGGCGCTGCGGGCCTGATCGAGAACGTCGAGTGCGGGAGCATCGAGGTCGAGCAGCGCGTCCTGCACCACCGCGGGCAGCACGTCGCACAGCAACGTCGCCGCCGCCCGGCCGCGGATGCGTCGGCCCTGGGCGGGCATCGCCGCCTCGAGCCGGACGGTGAGGTGGGCGTCCTGACCTTTCTGTTCGATGACCACGCTGCTTCGGTCCAGGACCTGCTGGCCGGGTGCGTCGACCGACAGGAAACCCGCGCCCTTGCCGCCGGAGGGGTTGTGGGTACGCAGGGCGGTGGCCACGCGCCGGGTGAGGTGGTCGCGCAGCGGGATCTCGCCGGGGGCGTCGCCGGGGATTCCGGTCGCCGACCACGGGACGCTGACCTGGATCAACGACGGCGGGGCGAAGGGGTCGGCCTGCACCTTGTCGATTGACAGGGTCACCTGCGTGCCGGAGGTGGTGTGCAGCCGGTGAGTGCCGCGTAGTTTCTTGTATGCGCCGTAGCCTGCGCCGTCGAGTCCGGTGAGAGTGCTTCGCAGGTCGGAGGCTGCGTCCGGTCGTCGTGTCATGTCTGTGCAGGGTAACAGTCCGGGCGGGCCGCATCCCACGGAGCAACCCCGGAGGATGGTCGCACCAACCTCCGGGCTTGCTGTCTATCGCAGCGCGAAGCCGGCGCGCTCCAGGAAGCGGCGCAGCAGGTGACGCTTCGTCTTCGTGGCGGCCTTGTCGGATACTCGGTGCAGCGTCTGCGTCGACCACTGCGGGTGCTGGCCGTAGCGGGCGAAGTAGGCGCCCAGGGCCTCGTCGTAGTCGGCGAGTAGGGCGGCACGCTCACTCTCACCGGCTGAATCGGCGGAGTCGGCACCACCACGGTCGTTGTAGTGGTCGTGGTGCACGAAGAGCTCCATCGGCAGCCGCGGCTTCACCCCGGCGTTCTCCGCAGGGGCGCCGTAGCCGATCGCCAGACCGAGGAACGGGACCACGGTCTGCGGGATGCCGAGGATCTCCTGCACCGCGCCAATGTCGTTGCGCATCGATCCGAGGAACACCGTGCCCAGCCCCAACGACTCGGCGGCGATCGCGGCGGTCTGTGAGGTGATGCCGATGTCGAGCACCGAGGTCACCGGCTCATCCAGGTAGTCCAGCGCCCCGAGGTCGTGCGGGGGACGCGTGGACACCCCGTGGATCTCCTCGGCAGGACCCGCTCCACCCGCGCCACCTTCGGCGTCTTCGGCATCCTGCTCACTCTTGACCTGCGCGGCATGGAAGCGGATCTGGGAGAAGTCCACCATCCACACCAGCACCACCGGGGCGGTGGCGACGTGCGCGGACATCCGCGCGCCGATGCTCGCCAACTGCTCCTTCACCGCCTGATCACGCACGGCGACCACCGAGACAGTCTGCTTGTTCGACGAGGACGGCGCGGACTGCGCGGCGGCGAGCACGGTGTCCAGGGTCGCGTCGTCGACCGGCCGGTCCTGCCACAGCCGGACCGAGCGGTGGGCGGTGATGGTGTCGAGAGTGGAGTTCCACTGCTGCGGCGACCACGACTGGGCCCGGCCGTAGCGACTGGTCAGCCGGTCGTCCGGTGATTGGGGTTCCGTCATTCGCGTCCTTCGATGTCGTGGAGTTCTTCCGGCCCATCCCCGGCGAACATGCCGCGCAACCGGGCCAGAGCGTCCTCCCAGTCGGGCACCGAGGCCTCGGCGATGGCCTCAGCCTGCGCCCCGTAGATGGTATTGGTGAAGGTCAGGCAGGTTTCCTCGCCCTCGGCGTCGAGCTCGAAGCGCAGGGTCTCGTTGTTCCAGCTGTATTCCAGCACCGACGGCGGACGGTACGTGGTGACCTGCCCCTGCCCGGCGAGCACGGTCCCGGTGATGAAGGTGAGTTGGCGTCCGGCACCGAAGACCAGCAGGGAACGGTCGTAGTCGAGGCTGTCGACGAACCACTGGCGCAACTGTCCGGCCCGCGTCAGCGCGCGGAAGGCGCGGGTCGGTGTGGTGGCCAGCTGCGTCTGCAGGGTGAGGCTCGCGGGGTCCATGACGTGCCTACATCGAGTTCAGGGGTGTTTGGTGGGCACTATCGGCACCGTCGCCGCTGTCGATTTCCCACGTCAGCTCGGCATCGACCCCGGGCGCGTGCTCGGCGAGTTTGGCGCGTATCCCGGCCTCGAGGTCATCGAAGTCATCGCCCCATACGACGGCACCCTCGACGCCGGCGACGGCGGCGCACCACGCTGCGGCGGCTGAGCCGTCCGCGGCGCCCGGTGCGTCCTGCACAGAATTGTCGCGCACGACGGTGACGGTGTAGCTGGCCTTCTGATTACTCATGCCCACCACTTCTACACGCTCACCCCAGCCTGTTGTCGGACACCCACCTCGACAGGGAGTGTCGGTTGGTCTGCTGGGTCTTGCGCAGCACGTTGGAGACGTGGGTTTCCACGGTCTTCACCGAGATGAACAGGCGCGCGGCCATCTCCCGGTAGGTGTAGCCGCGGGCGAGCAGGCGCAGGACCTCCTTCTCGCGCGGGGTGAGCGTGGACAGGACGCTCTGGTCGGCGTCGTCGGGCAAGGGCGCGGGTTCTGCGGCTTCTGTGGTTTCGACGGGCTCGACGGCCGCCGCCTCGGCCGGCCCGGCGGTGAAGGCGTCGAGCACATAGCCGGCCAGGCGCGGGGAGAACACCGCATCGCCGGAGTGCACGCGCAGAATGGAGTCCACCAGCTCATCACCGCTGATGTTCTTCGTCACGTAGCCGCGCGCACCGCCCCTGATCAGCGAGATCACGTCCGTCGGGTCGTCGGACACGCTCAATCCCAGTACGTGCGGAAGGTGGTCGGACGCGGCGAGATCGCGCAGCACCTGCAGCCCGCCGCCGTCGGGCATGTGTACGTCGAGCAGGACGACCTGCGGGGCGACGTCCCGGATGCCGGCGACCGCGTCGCCGACGGTGCCGGCCTCACCGACGACCTCCACTTCGGGACGCCCCGTAAGTTCGGCGCGCACTCCGGTGCGAAACATCGCGTGGTCGTCGACGAGGAACACCGAAACCGTCACTGTGCATGCCCTTCCAGCCGCAGGATGACCTCGGTGCCGAACTGCCCCGAGTCGATCTCCACGCTACCGCCCACGCGCCGCATCCGGTCCATGATCGACGAGCGCACCCCCTGCCGGTCGGCCGGAATGTCCTCGACGCTGAAGCCGGGGCCGCGGTCGCGCACGAAGAGTTCCAGTGCGCCTGGCCCGCTCACCTCGCCGACCTCGAGGTAGACGTTGACCTCGCGGCAGCCGGAGTGTTTCGCGGCATTGACCATCGCCTCGCGTCCGGCGAGGAGAAGGGCCACGGAGGCGTCGTCGGTGTCGCGGTCCTCGCCGACGATCACGGGACGGATCTGCACGCCGAAGGTGTCCTCCACCTCGCCGCAGGCCACGCGTAGTGCGCCGAAGAGTGTCTCGGTGCGCACCGACTCACCGGGGGCGAAGAGCCATTGGCGCAGCTGACGCTCCTGACTGCGCGCGAGTTGGGCGATCTCCGGCTCGCCGGATTTCTTCTGGATCAGGGTGAGGGTCTGCAGCACGGAGTCGTGGATGCGCGCGGCGATGCGCGCACGCTCCTCCTCGGCGGCACGCTCGCGGGCGGTGGCGTTGGCCATCGACCACAGGCGCAGCCACAACGGGATGAGCACCACGATGAGCCCGGCGATGATCGCGACCGCGGCGATAAGCGCCGGCACGATCACCCCGCCGGTCCCATCTGTGTCACCGCTGTCGTCAATACTGATGCCGAAGACGGTGACGCCGATACCAACGACCAGCAGCAGCAGCCCGCCGACGAGGCTGGCCCACTGCAACCCGCCAGGGATGCGCGACGCCGGGCCGTCCTGCCCGGGGCGTCCGGCGAGGGCATTGGGGCCGAAGGTGCGCCACACCAGCAGCACACCGCCGGCCAGCAGCAACGCGCTGACCGCGACCTGCGGGCGCGTCGCCGCCCCGGCGAGGAAGATCACCACAGCCAGCACCACGATCAGCCGGTCGACGCCCCGCACCGGACGGTTCACCAGGCCCAGGTCCAGGCCGCGGGCGCGGCAGGACGCCACGGACGTGGGGTTGCTCGCCTCGGCGGCGGTGCCCACCCGCGTGGTGAACACCCACAGCGCGGCATAGGAGATGAACCCCAGCCCGGCGACCATGTTGGCCAGGGCGAAGAACAGGCGCACCACGGTGAGACGCACGCCCAGGTGGGCGGCCAGGCCGGTGCACACCCCGGCGACGAGTTTGCCCTCGGACACCCGGAACAGGTCGGGCGCGGGGGTGCGTGCCGTGCGCGCGCCCGCCCGGGGACGCGGGACAGGGGAGTGACTCATACCCACAAGCCTGCCAGGGCGAGGGGCCCGCAGGGTATCGGGGACAACCCTGAGATTCGCGGTCAGGGCCGATCTCAGGGCTCATCTCAGGGCCATCCCCGATGTGCTTTGCTGGAGCTCCGCGAAGAATGAGGACCATGAGTTACACGGCACAGTCAACGACCCCAGGCACGGGCAGTCCCCGGGGCAACTTCGAATCCACGCTGCGTCGGATGTGGGAGACCCGCCCCGTCCGCTTCCCGCGCAGCCAGTCCACCCGCTCCTGGTTCTTCGGCGTGTGCGAAGGCATCGCCGTGCGCTACCAGGTCTCGCCGCTGCTGGTGCGCCTGGTGTTCGTCCTGGCGACATTCGTCGGCGGTGTGGGCCTATGGGCCTACGGCATCGCGTTGCTGGTCATGCGGCGCTACACCGTGCCGCGTTCCCCGCTGGACGTGCTGATGCGCGGTGAGCGCGACCCGCGCTTCGCCGAGGACCGCTCGCTGGCGATCGGCACCCTGATCGTGGGCGCGGTATTCCTCGTTTTCGGCGGCATCCTCAGCGGTGGGATCACCCTCACCGGCATGGTGGTCTGCGCGGCAGTGACGGGTGTGGCCTGGTGGCTGCTCTACGAACGCCAGCCGGTGGCACCGGTCGGGCTGCTGGAACGCGATGACCACCAGGGATGGCAGGGGCCGGCACAGGGGCCGACCCAGCCGGCTTACGAGCCGACGCAGCCGTCTTACGAGCCGACTCAGGCTCCGACGCAGGGGCAGGACGCTGCGCCGACCGTTGACCTCGGCGACGTTGCCGCCGCGCCGGGTTTTGAGCCGCCGCGTCGTCAGCCGCCGTCGTGGGATCCGCTGGGCACCGCCCCCTTCGCCTGGGACCTGCCGGACCCCGGTGAGCCCGGCGACGGTGACGCAGATGCTGCGTCCGGTGCGTCCGGCGCTCCGAAGAAGAAGCGCCGCGGGTTGCGCGCCCTGATCGTGACTATCGTGTTGGCCGTTGTCCTGGCCGTGGTTGCCGGAATCATCGCGCTCGGCGCGATCCTGGCTCCCCGGTGGGGTGGGGTGACATCCACGGACGGCAGCACGTACTCCGGGACGTTCACCGGTGATTCCCCGCAGATCCATGAGGTACCTGCGTACAGCAGCTACTCCTACACGATGAGTTCGCCGACGCTGGACTTCACCGCAGCCACGGTGGAGCAGGACAGCGTGATCGACCTGTCGACCACCATGGGGTCGGTCACGGTGCTGTTCCCGCGCACCACCGACGGGCCGTCTTACCGCGTGCACCTGAACTGCGAGTCGGTGACGATGGCGGGTGTCGACTGCGGCACCCTGGACGGCGCGCTGGTCCGCGGTGCCGATAGCACTGGTAGCACTGACAGCGCTGACAGCGACGTGAACACCCTGACCGTGAACGTGGACTCCACGATGTCCGAGGTCACCTTCAGTCAGGTGAGTTAGGCCCGTGGGTTGGGCGGGCTACCCCGCCTAACCCACGTGGAGGGGGATCGGCCCGATCAGGATGCCGACGGCCAGCATGACCAGGGAGACCACGACCGCCCGCCACAGCACCTTGCGGTGGTGGGCGCCGAGGTCGACGTTGGCCAGCGAGACCAGCAGCAGGATCGCGGGGACCAGAGGGGACTGCATGTGCACCGGCTGGCCGGTGATGGACGCCTGGGCCATCTGCACCGGCTCGATGCCGAAGTGGGCGGCGCTCTCGGAGAGCACGGGCAGAATGCCGAAGTAGAAGGCGTCGTTGGACATGAAGAACGTCATCGGCATCGACAGCAGGCCGGTGATGGGGGCGAGGTAACCGCCGAGGGAGTCGGGGATGATCCCGGTGATCCACTCGGCCATGGCGGTGACCATGTCCGTGCCGTCCAGCACGCCGACGAGCACGCCGGCGGCGAGCACCATGCCGACCACGGCCACGATGGAGCTGGAGTGGGCCACGATCTCGTTGGCCTGGTCCTTCAGGCGGGGGAAGTTGACGGTCAGGGCGATCGCCGCGCCGACCATGAACACATAGGCCAGGGGGAAGAGATCGGCGACGAGCAGCACCATGACGACCACGGTGAGTGCGAGGTTGAACCACAGCAGCGTCGGACGCAGCGAGGCCCGGTTCGGGTCGAGCATCGTGTCCGCCATCGAGGTCTGCTGGTGGACCGGCGGGACGTCGCCGGCACCGCCTGCGGCGGCTGCGACGTCCGCATCAGTGGATTCGTTGCGCGGGGTCATCCCGGTGAGGTGGGAGGTCTCCAGGCGTCCCAGCCGCTTACGCTCGGCGAGGCCCATGAGCCAGGCGAAGACGAAGCAGATCACCAGTCCGGCGGCCAGCGACGGCAGCATGGGGACGAAGACCTCGGAGGGCTCCACGCCCAGCGCTGCGGCGGCGCGCACGGTGGGCCCGCCCCAGGGCACGATGTTCATCGTGCCGTTGACCAGGCCGGCCACACAGGTCAGGATGACCGGGCTCATGCCCAGTCGCAGGTACAGCGGGAGCATGGCGGAGGTGGTGATGATGTAGGTCGTGGAGCCGTCGCCGTCGAGGGAGACGACGCCGGCGAGCACGGCGGTGCCGAAGACGATCTTCGCCGGGTCATTGCCCAGGATCCGGGTGATCCAGGTGATCAGCGGGTCGAAGAGTCCGACGTTGATCATGATGCCGAAGTACATGATGGCGAACATGAGCAGCGCGGCGGTCGGTGCCATGTCCTTGACGGCGTCGATGACCATGTCGCCGATGCCGAGGCCGGCGCCGCCGATGAGGCCGAAGACGGTCGGCACCAGGATCAGTGCGAGCATCGGTGTCATCCGACTGGTCATGATCAGGGCCATGAACGTGAGGATCATCAGGAAGCCGAGTGCGACGAGGATCCCGTCGGACGGTGTGTGGCTCAGGTTGTAGTCTTCTGCGAGGAGCAGGGTGTCTGCGGTGGTCATCGCATCTCCTTCGGGTGTGTCTGACCGGACAGTCGAAGATTAAAGTGATGCAGGCCACCTGACGATCCTTGTGTGCGTTAGATCTCCTTGAGTGCAAACATTGACTTGTGTGCATTTTGTTCATCGATGCCGTCGTGGGTGAAGTAAACTCCACGACGTGCGTTTCTCCACGAAAGTTCTGCTGCTGCAGCTCGCGACGGTGGTCGCCGTCGTCGCCGTGTGCTCGGGGATCTTCACCTGGATTTCGGTGGAGCGGCTGAAGTCGCAGGCGATGGACTCGGCCGTGTCGATCGCCCGGTCCGTGGCGGAGGATCCCCAGGTGCGCGCCGCGGTGGCGGACGTGGCGGACCTGGCGGACACGGAGTCGGACACGGACCCTGCCGCTCTCGTAAACCTCGCCGCCGGAATAGAGGCGCGGACCGGAGCCCTGTTCGTGGTGGTCACCGACGCCGACGGTATCCGGCTGGCACACCCGGACCCTGAGCGGATCGGGGAGCGGGTCAGCACTGACCATGAGGCCGCCTTGCGCGGCGAGGAGGTCACGGCCTGGGAGACCGGCACGCTCGGGCAGTCCGCCCGGGCCAAGGTCCCGGTGTACGCGCCGGACGACTCGGCGCGGGAGGTCGCCGACAGTGAGCCCGTCGGCGAGGTCAGCGTCGGGTTCCGGCGGGCGAGTGTTTTCGACGATCTGCCCCTTGTTCTGGTCGGGGTGGCCGCGGCTGGGGCGGCGGCTCTGGCCATTGGGGCGCTCGCCAGTGTGCTGATGCGTCGTCGTTGGGAGCGGCTGACGCTCGGGGTGCAGCCCGAGGAGCTGGTGGCGCTGGTCCGCCACCAGTCCGCGGTGCTCGACGGGGTGGACGACGGCGTGCTGTCGGTGACCCCGGATGGTGCGGTCGAGGTGTGCAATGAGGTCGCTGCGCGGCTGCTCGGCGCGGATGGACTTGGCACGGGCCCGGGTACCGACACCACGGTCTCTTTGGCTGACCTGGGCCTGCCCGCCTGGGTCGTCCGCGAGCTCACCGGGGACGAAACGACCGGTGCCCGGCAAGGCGCGCGTCCAGCATCGCTGGACAACGTGGTTGTCGGCGACCGCGTCCTCTACATAGATTCTCACCCGGTGACCAGGGCGGGACGTCACCTCGGCACCGTGGTGGTGGTCCGTGATCGCACGGACCTCGCCGCGCTGACGCGCAGGCTGGGCACCGTGCAGGCGATGGGCTCCACGCTGCGGGTGCAGCGCCACGAGTTCGCCAACCGGATCCACGCCGCCTCCGGGCTCCTGGATGCCGGACGCATCGACGACGCTCGGGCGTTCCTGCAGGACATGGCCGAGCGCGGCCCGGTGGATTTCCCGCTGCAGGGCGCGGAACTGCTTGATGAACCGTTCCTGCAGTCCTTCCTCGGCGGCAAGTCGATGGAGGCCGGTGAACGTGGTGTGGGCTTGCGGGTCGGGGAGGACACGCTGGTCCTCGGCCAGATCGGCGGTGCTGGCAGTGCTGGCGCAGTCGAGGACGTGGCCACGGTCCTGGGGAACCTCGTGGACAATGCCGTGGCGGCCGCCCTGCGTACTGAATCGGCGGACGGAGAGAGGTGGGTGGAGGTCACTGCGATGCAGGACGACCTGGCGCTCACCCTCATGGTGGCGGACTCCGGACCTGGACTGGACGCAGTCGATCCCGGCAACACCGAGAGCCCTGCCGCTGAACCTGTGCCTGACCCGATCCACGGCCACGGGATCGGGCTTGCCTTGTCGCGCGAGATGCTGCGCCGGCGCGGCGGCGAACTCTGGGTCATCGACCGCGGCGGCACGCGTCCAGGTCACGGGGCAGTATTCGGCGTCCGGCTACCCGGTGTATTCGGCGCAACTGACGGTTCAACCACTTCAGACGAGGAGACACGATGACGCACCACCAGGACGCCCGCTCGACCGCACGCACACCGCGCAACCTGCGTGTGCTTGTCGTCGACGATGATTTCCGGGTCGCCTCGATCCACGCCGACATCGTCGCCTCGGTACCGGGTTTCGAGGTCCAGGCGACGGTCGGTACCTGCGCGGAGGCCAGGGCCGTATTGGAGGGACGGGACGCGAACGTCGTGCCGGGGCTCGTCCCGGACCTCGTGCTCGCCGACGTCTACCTGCCCGACGGGGACGGTATCGAGCTGGTGCGTACGGCACGCGTCGACGCCTTCGTATTGTCCGCGGCCGTCGAGGCGTCCACCGTGCGGCGGGCCTTTACCGCCGGGGTGCATGCCTACCTGGTGAAACCCTTCAACCGAAGGGAGCTCGTGGAGCGCCTGGAGCGCTACATCAGGTTCCGCCGGGTCACCGGGACACCTCATCCATTGCGGCAGGAGGAGATCGACCGGGCGATGGCGGTGATGCACGCGACGACGCAGCCGGCCACCGCGGCCGGAAGTTCCACCGAGGATCTCGTCCTCGAGGCGTTGGGCTCCGGTGAGCACTCCGCGACGCAGGTGGCCGAGGTCGCCGGGGTGTCCCGTGCGACCGCGCAGCGCAGGCTGTCGGCACTGGCGGGGCGGGGAGTCGTCACCGTGCGGCTGCGGTATGGAAGTTCAGGACGCCCCGAGCACCTGTATTCGCGGTCCTCGGGGCGGGGGTGGTGAGAGCGCCGGGTCATCCGGCACTGGGAGTTTAGGCGTTGGGCTCGGGGATCATCCGCGCCGAGGAGTCCTCGACGATCGCCTTGCCGAAGGGGAAGCAGGTGACCGGAATCATCTTCAGGTTCGCCCAGGCCAGCGGCAGTCCGATGATGGTGATGGCCTGCAGGGCGGCGGTGGCGATGTGCCCGAGGGCGAGCCACAGGCCGGCGACGAGGAACCAGATGACGTTCATCAGCCCGGAGCCGAAACCGGCGGTGGACTTGGTGACTACGGTGCGGCCGAAGGGCCACAGGGCGTAGCTGGCCATCCGGAATGAGGCGACGCCGGCGGGGATGGTGATGATGAAGACGCAGGCGATCAGGCCGAAGAGGATATAGCCGAGGAACAGCCAGATTCCGCCGGTGACCAGCCAGAGAATGTTGAGGACGAACCGCAGGATTGTCATGGCCCCCATGCTAGCGGCATCGGCGTGCAGCCGGGGGTGGGTGAGCCGTCGGCAGCAAGGCCATCCGGGATGTCACGGGATGTCACCTGAGTCATGCCCCAGGTCGAGAATCGGCCATTTTTGTTCCTGGGGCATGACTCAGGTGACATCGCCTAGCGCCGCGGCAACGTCCACGCCGCCACCAGCAGGACCACGGCCGCCACGACGACCCCGTAGAACACCCCGGTCGTGGCATCGACCACCGAGCCGCCGCCGGAGTAGACCGCATTCGATACCGTGCCGTACACGGCCACGGCCACGGCGCTGCCCGCCGAGCGGGCGAACATGGTCAGACCGGTGACCTCGGCACGCTCAGACCAGCCGACCGAGGACTGTGCGGCCACCACGTTCGGTGCGGCGGTGAAGCCCATGCCTGCGCCCATCACCAGGGCGACAGCGACGATGAGCCAGATGTTCTGCTGGCCGACCACCAGGAGCAGCAGGACGGTACCGACCATCACGATCGAGGTGCCCAGGGTGATCGAGGCGCGGAAGCCGTGGGGGACGTAGATGCGTCCGGCGTTGGCACTGGCCAGCGGCCAGGCGATGGTCAACGCGGCGACGGCGATGCCCGCGGCGACGGGAGTGGCCCCGGCGGCACGTTCCAGGTAGGTGGGCACGAAGCTGGTCAGCCCGAGCACGATGGCCCCGATGGCCGCGGAGATCACCACGGCGTGCACGATCAGGCGCCGCGACAGCAGGTGCAGGTTCACCACGGGTTCGGCGGCGCGGCGTTCCACCAGCACGAACACCGCCAGGACCATAACCCCGCCGAGGAAACAGACCAGGGAGGCGGTGGAGGTCCAGGCCCAGGCTTCGCCACCTTCCAGCAGACCCAAGAGCAGCATGGTGAGCCCAAGAGTAAGGAGCAGGGCACCTTCGACGTCGATGCGGTGGCGGGTGCGCTCCACCTTCTCGTGGAAGTTGCGCCAGACCATCACCGCGGCGAGCAGGCCCAGCGGGATGTTGATCACGAAGATCCAACGCCAGGACACGTACTGGGAGAACAACCCGCCGAGCAGCGGCCCGAGCATCGAAGAGATGGCCCACACGCTGGCCAGGTAGCCCTGCACCTTGGCGCGTTCACGCACGGAGTAGATGTCGCCGGCGATGGTCTGGCCCATCGGCTGGACCGCGCCGGCACCGATGCCCTGGATGATGCGGCAGAGGATGAGCACGGTCATCGAGGGCGCGGCGACGGCGAGGGCGGAGCCGAGGACGAAGACGCCGATGCCGGTGAGGATCACCGGTTTGCGTCCATAGGTATCGGCGAGTTTCGAGAAGACCGGCACGGTGACGGCCTGGGCGAGCAGGTACCCGGAGAACAGCCACGGGTAGCGGGAGAATTCGCCGAGGTCGTCGACGATGCTGGGCACGGCGGTGGCCAGCACGGTGGCATCGACGGCCATGAGGGCGGAGGACAGCATGATCGCGACGAGGATGGGGCCGCGGCGGTCCCGGAACACTGACAAGGCCATTTCACCAATGATAACTACCAGCATCGTGTGGGATGCCGGGAAGGTGTACGTTCTCTGGCGCTTCACTGGACCGGTGTGGCACGGTGGGGGTGACACTACTGTGAACTACAGATACTGGAGATGAGTCCTGTGCGTAATGTGACTGGAACTCGACGAGGCAAGACCCTGCCCGCGGCAGGGCTCGCCGTGGCGGCTGCCGCAGGCCTCTTCCTTGCTGCCTGCGATAACGACGGTGCCGGTGTCGAGGAGGCACAGGGCGGATCCGTGAGTGCTGACCCGGCCGACGCTGCGCTCTCGGGTGACATGCCCAGCGAGCAGGACGCCGGGGACGCCGGGGACGCCGCAGCGGGCGACGCCCCTGAACCGACGCCGGGCTCGGCGTCCACGGATGGCTCGGCAGGTACCGACGGCGCTGACGGTGCCCCGGCACCCGACCCCGTGCCGTCCTCCGGCGATGGGCAGGCGGGCACCCAGCAGAGCCGTCTTGAGCTGGCCGACTACACCGTCCCGCTCAACGGGCAGGACTCGATGGTCTGCATGTTCCGCGATAGCCAGGAGGCCGATGGCTTCGATTGGGGTTGCCAGGCGGAGAATTTCCACGCCGGTTGGCAGGCCACCCGCGGCGGCGACGCCAACGGTGTGGCCTACCGCGTCGGCGGCGACCCGGTGCTCTACGGGTTGCTCGGCAATGCGGCGAGCCCCTCCCAGGCCGGTGCCCTCGACGACGGGAGCGTCACCGAGATCGGCAACCGCTTCGTGGTGGATACCACGCAGCCGGACGCGGCGCTGATCACCACCGATGGCGTTACTGCGCGCGTCACCGCCGACTCCTACGAGATCGTCGGCTGAGTTTCCGTCGCTGAAGCGTCGGACGTTGCGTCGGACGCTTCGTCTGCCGCAGCATCACGCTCGCCGGGCAGCGGGCGACGCCGTACGAGTGCGGCGTAGATGGCACCGGTGATGTTGTGCAGCACCGCGGCCACGGCGCCGGGTAGGGCGGCTTCGGGGGAGAAGAAACGTCCGGCCATGCCGGAGGCCAGTCCAGCGGACTGGGTGCCGATCTCGATCGCCATGGTGCGGTTGACCGGCTCAGGCAGGCGGAAGAGTCGTCCGGTGAGGTATCCCAGCAGGTAGCCGCAGAGGTTGTGCAGCAGCACTGCGGCGAAGACGATCAGCCCGACCTGGGCCAGGCGTTCGGCGTTATTGGCCACCGCGGGGAAGACCACGCCGCCGATGCCGAGGATCGACAGCCACGGCAGCACGGGGGCGACCTTGTCGACCCACCGATTGAGCACGGTGCGGATCAGCAGGCCACCGACGACGGGCAGCAGCACGGTCTGCACCAGGGTCAGCGCCATGCCGGCCCCGTCGACCTCGGTGCGGGTGTCGGCGAGCAGCAGCATCAATGCCGGGGTCAGGATGGGGGAGACCAGGGTGGACACACTGGTCATGGCCACGGAGACGGCGACGTCGCCCTTGGCCAGATAGGCGATCACATTGGAGGCGGTGCCGCCGGGCACCGAGCCGAGCATCAGCAGGCCCACGGCCAGCGCCGGGTTGAGGCCGAGTAGTTTCGCCACGCCGATGGCCAGCAGCGGCATGATCACGAACTGGGCGATCACGCCGACGATCACCGGGGTGGGGCGGGTGGCGATGATCTTGAAGTCGGGGATTGTCAGCGTCAGCCCCATGGTGAACATGATGACCATGAGGAAGAGGTTGATGTGGTCGGTCAGGGGAATAAATACGGCCGGGGCGAGGAAGGCGGCGAGTGTGCCGGCGAGGATGAACACCGGGAAGGCCGTGACGGCGATGGCCGCGGAGCGGTCCTCCTTGTGTTTGGCCTCAGGGGTGGGTGCAGCGGCGGAGCTTCTGTCGTGATTCGTCATGCTTCACGAATGTATCGGTAGCAGAACGATTATCCTAAAATGTGACGCCAAGCGTCCCAAACTGTGAGAATATTTTTGGTGGGAGTCACGTTAACCGGGGATGAACACTGCGACAACAGTCCCCGACAACCCTCATCTCGCCCGGCGGCACCACCCCGGGGCGGATACCGTGATCTCCCGTCGAGGCAGCCGGTGGACGGCCGGTGCCGATGCGAGAAGATGGAGAATACGACTGTGCCGATCAGGCCGCTGGGAATCAGGACGCCGGGAAACAAAACACTGCCGGACGCTACGGCACCCGGAGGTGTCTCCCGCCGCCGCTTCCTCACCGGGGCGGTCGTCGCCGGTGCCGGGCTCACCGTCGCCGGCCAGGCGCAGGCGCAGGACGCTCAGGGCACCGCGCAGGACGCTGCAGCGTCCGGTGCGTCCGGCGCTTTCCTGCATTCCGTCGCCTCCGGCGACCCCTGGCCGGACAGTGTGGTGATCTGGACCCGGGTGACCCCCACCCCGGAAGCCACGCCCGGGTCCGGGGCGGGCGAGCCGACGACGGTGCGCTGGGAGGTCGCCACGGACTCCAGTTTTGGTGCGTCGATTGTCGCCTCTGGCGAGCAGGTCACCGACGCTGCGGTGGACCATACCGTGAAGGTCAACGTCACCGGCCTGACCCCGGCGACCACCCTGTACTACCGCTTTACCGTGCTCGACGGACCGGCCACGGGGGAGACCTCGCGGGTGGGACGCACCCGCACCTCACCGGCGCTGGAGGCAGATCCCGGCAATGTGCGCTTCGGGGTGTGCTCCTGCTCGAACTACGAGGCCGGATACTTCCGCGCCTACCGCGAACTCGCCGACCGTGACGACGTGGAGTTCATCCTCCACCTCGGCGACTACACCTACGAGTACGACTCCGGCGAGTACGGCGCGGCCTACGGTGAGATCGTGCGCATCGTGGAACCTGCGCAGCGTACCCGCACCCTCACCGGGTACCGCATTCGCCAGGGTCATTACCACCGCGACCGCGACCTGGCCGACTTGCACGCCGCCAAGCCGATGATCTGCATCTGGGACGACCACGAGTTCTTCGACAACGCTTGGCGCGACGGTGCCACCGGCGACTCCGAGTACGGCGGCCCGGCAGAATATGCCGAGGTGCGCCGCGCGGCCACTCAGGCCTACTACGAGTGGATGCCGGTGCGCGCCGGGAAGGGTTTCAACACCGGGGAAGACCGTCACCTCTACCGCCACCTGCGCTACGGACGGCTGTTCGAACTGATCCTGCCGGACCTGCGCACCTACCGTGACCTGCAGGGGCCGCTGAATACGGTGAACGACTCCTCGCGCACGATGATGGGAACCGACCAGTTCGGCTGGTTCGGCGACGTGCTGACCACCTCCTCGACGACCTGGCAGTTGATCGGCAACTCGGTGATGTTCGCACCGATGACCCTGCCGAATACGCTCGACCCGCGGGTGCACGACTGGCTCGTCGATCAGGTTGGCGTGCCGCCGGACGGGGTGGCGCTCAACACCGACCAATGGGACGGCTACATGGTCGAGCGTCAGCACATCATCGACCTCATCGCCGCGCGCCGGGCGAAGGGGTCGCAGCCGGGGCTCAACGTCGTCTTTCTCACCGGCGACATTCACTCCTCGTGGGCGGCGGATATCCCGGCGTCGGCGGGGGACTACCGGTTGCGTCGCGATACGGATGTCGTCGCCGCGGAGTTCATCGTCCCCTCTGTCACCGCGGGCAGCGCCTACGACGCCATCGTGCCGTCCCCGGTTGCCGCACCGGCGGTGAAGGAGGCGTTGCGCCTGGGCGAGGACATTCTGACCACGGTGGATCACTGGTACAAGTACGTGGACCTGAGCCGCCACGGCATGATGGTCGTGGACGTGGACTCCACCCGCACCCAGGTCGACTGGTACCACGGCGATGTGCTCCACGCTGCCTCCCCGGTGGAATACACGACCAGCTGGCAGACCACGGTCGGCGACCCTGGCGCGACGCCGGCGGGAGGGGAGCTGGACCGCGCAGCTGCGGTGTACGGCCCCGCTCAATAGGATGGCCGCATGAGTGAGACAAACGACAGTCAGGCGGCAGCCGCCGATACCGCCGTTGCCGATGTACGCGAGGCGCTGGACGCACTGGCAGACCCCGGTGTGTTGGCGGTCAACGAGCGACACGGTGATGACCATGCGGTGAACCTCACCAAGTTGCGCGCGGTGGCGAAGGAGGCCGGGACCGGGCGCAAGCCGCCGGTGAAGCATGAGCTGGCGCTGGACCTGTGGGCGACCGAGGATTCGGCCTGCCGGCTGGCGGCGACGCTGCTGCTGCGTCCGAAATCCCTGGACGCCGACACCCTGGACTCAATGCTGCGACAGGCGGGCACCCCGAAGGTACACACCTGGTTGCTGAGCTACGTGGTGAAGAAGAGTGCGCACGTCGACGAGCTGCGCGAGCGTTGGTTTGAGGACGCCGACCCCACCATTGCCTCTGCCGGTTGGGCGCTGACCACCGAGAAGGTGGCCGCCTGGGACCCCGTGACAGAGGAACAGGCCGAGCAGGCCGGCGAAATCACCGGCCTGCTCGACCTGATCGAGTCCACCATGGCAGACAGTCCGGACACCTTGCAGTGGTCGCAGAACGAGTGTCTGGCGCAGATCGGCATCAACCACCCGGACTTCCGGGAGCGTGCCGTGGACATCGGTGAGCGCCTTGGGGTACTGAAGGACTATCCGACGCCGAAGAACTGCACGTCACCCTATGCGCCGGCGTGGATCGCGGAGATGGTGTCCCGCCAGGAAGCGGGAAACTAAACTCCCCGCCCTTACTCCGCCGGCGGCGCCGGCGGGGTGGGAGCGCCCTTGGGCGGGGCGATGCGGGAGTAGGCCGCGGTCGCGCCGGACGCACCGGCCGAGGCGTCCTGCATGGCGCCGGCGGCGCCGGCACCCGCAGCGTCCCCTGCATTCTCTTCGGCACCCTCGCCGATCCAGGAGCCCGCGGAACGGCCCGGGGCGGCGTCCCAATTGCCGTCGACGAGCTTCTTCTGCACGACCAGGGCGGCGGCGAAGACCGCCACGGCCACGGCCACGATGACCACCAGGCCCCACACCCCGGCCGGGGCGTTGCCGATGAGCAGGCCGAACCAGCCGAAGTCGGCGTCGCCGAAGGTGGTGTTCTCGCCCGACATATCGCCGAGCACGTTGATCAGGAACGCCGGCAGGATCGTGATGATCACACCGTTGACGAACGCGCCGAGCACCGCGCCGCGGCGTCCACCGGTGGCGTTGCCGTACACGCCGGCGGCACCGCCGGTGAAGAAGTGCGGCACCAGGCCCGGCAGGATCAGTGCGGCGCCGAAGGCCGGGTTCAGCCACGTCGACAGAATCACCAGGGCGACCAGGCCGCCGGAGAAACTGGAGATGAAGCCGATGAGCACGGCGTTCTGCGCGTAGGGGAACACGATCGGGGCGTCGAGCGCGGGGATCGCACCCGGGACGACCTTGGCGGCGATGCCCTGGAAGGCGGGCACGAGCTCGCCGAGGATGGTGCGCACACCGAAGAGGATCACGGCCACGGCCACACCGAACTGCAGACCCTGGGTCACCGCCTGCATCAGGTAGTTGCCCAGGTCCGTGGCCACGGAGTCCTCACCGAAGGCGGCGAAGGCCTCGTCCTGCCCGGCACGCACCACGTAGAGGATCGCCAGGACCAGGTACATCAGCACCATCGACAGGGCGGTGGCGACCATGGAGTCGCGCAGGAACCGCAGGCCCTCGGGGACCTTCAGGTCCTCGGAGGACTTCGACGCCTTGGCGCCCTTGCCGCCGACGGCCTTGCCCACCGCACCGGCGGCGATGTAGCCGGCGGTGCCGAAGTGGCCGATGGCCACCGAGTCATCGCCGGTGACCTTGCGGGTCCAGGGGTGCGCCAGGGCGGGGAGGGCGACCATCAGCACGCCGAGCAGCACCGCGCCCAGGCCCACGACGATCCAGTCGGCGTAGTCCGCGGTGACCAGGATGATGGTGATCATCGTGGCCATGAACAGCACGTGGTGGCCGGTCAGGAAGACGTAGCGCAGCGGCGTGAAGCGCGCGAACAGCAGGCTGACCACGTAGCCGAGGATCATCAGCCAGGCGACCTGGGAGCCGAACTCCTCCTGGGCGATGCCGGCGATGGCCTCGTTGGTGGGCACCACACCGTGCATGCCGGTGGCGCCTTCGATCATCACGCCGAGCGGGTCGAGAGAGTTGGTGACCAGCGTGGCGCCGGCACCGATGAGCAGGAAGCCGAGGATCGCCTTGATCGCGCCGCCGGCGACCTGCCCGGCACTGCGGCGCATGGCGATCAGGCCGATGGCGGTGAAGATACCGATGAGGAACGCCGGGACGGCGAGGATCTCGTTGACGATGAACGTTGGAATGGCGAGCAACCAGTCCATGGGGATTCTCCTTTTGAGGGGGTTCTTGCAGGGCCGTTCTTACAGGGCGTAGAGCGCGCGGAGCGCGGAGTCGATCTCGCGGGGGCTGGTGAAGTTCTCCACGACCCAGACCGGGATCCCGGGGTCGCCGAGGGTCTTGGCGATCTCACCGGAGGTGAGGATCAGGTCGGCGTCTTTCGCCTTGCCCTTCGCCGAGATGGTGTCGGTGGCCTCCACGGAGACCAGCGCGTCCCAGCCCCAGCGTTTGAGGACGTCCTCGGTGGTGTTCTTCAAAAACAGGCTGGTGCCCAGCCCGTTGCCGCACACGGTGAGGATGTGGTTGCGCGAGTTTCCGCCGGGGTAGCGCTCCCCGTCGGGAATCGAGTAGGACGCACCGGCGGCGGTGCCGGCCGCGGCGGTGCTATCGGCTGCGGCGGTGCCTGCCGCGGCGCTGCCGGCGTCCGACGCGGGCGCGTCGCGTCCGTCGAGGATGGCGAGGATCTCCTCGGGGCTCTGTGCGGCGTCCAGTTTCGCCCGGGTGGACTTGCGTCCGACGACCTTGGCCAGTTGCGCCATGGCGCTGGTGTGGGTGGTGGCGTCGGTGGCGGCCAGGGCGACGACGAGGGTGACCGGGTCGTTTTTCTCGTGGCCGAACTCCACGGGCTCGGCCAGGCGCACCCAGCTCATCGCCGTCTCGTGCACGGCCTCGCTGGGGCGGGCGTGGGCGAAGGCGAAGCCGGGGGCGACGACGATGTAGGGGCCGTTGTCGATCACCGAGTCGATCATTGCGGTCGTATAGGCGGCGTCGATCGAGCCGGTGGATTCCAGGAGTTCCCCGGAGTGCGCGACGGCTGTCTTCCAGTCGGCGGCAGTCACATCCAGGTCGATCCTGCTTTGTGACAGGAGGGAGGTGAGAGTGCTCATGAGGTTCATCCTAACGGTGATCTGAGTAGGTAAGGAACCTAGGTAAACGTTGCCCGTGTCGTCGCCTCGGGGCCGGTGTTCGAACAACAAGGCAGTGTGCGACCCGGCGGAAGTTTCCATGTCCGTGGCGTGTCGTAGTCTCAGGGGGGAACGCACCGCAGCAGGAGGAGAGGCACACACCATGGAACGCGAACCGGGCTACTCGGCGCAGAATCCCTACCAAGGGCAGGGGTACGGGCAGGGACACGGGCAGAGTCAGGGACGAGACTCCACGGTCCCGCCGGAACTGCGGGCCTACGTGGGCCGCGGCACCCTGGATCCGCGGGCGAGGCTGTCGAAGTACCGGCCGACGCTGGTCAAGCACGCCGCCGCCTGGACCGGTGTGGTGCTGGGGATCGTCATGCTGAGCTCGATCTTCACCTCGGTGTCCGGGGCATCCGGGGAGATCGTCAGCGAGATCCTGATGAGCGTCGGTCTGGCCATCATGACCATCGCCCCTGGGGTGTACTGGCTGCTGTGCAACCGGCGGGACGCGCGGACGGTGAAGCAGTGGTTGCAGACGAACCAGGACTACCGGGTCAACTGGCAGATGTTGGCCAGCGATGAGCGCGCCGTTTTCGCCCGTCCGGAGGAGCTCCCGGTGCTCCCGCAGCGGCACTGGAAGTCCGTGTGGTTGGTGATCCTCGCCGGGTTCCTCGTGGCGATGGTCGGCGGCATGCTTAATCCCGAATCCACCACCGCCTGAGGTTCACCCCACGTAGCATCACCGCCATGAAGGTCAGTACAGACGCCAGCACCGATGAACTACTCGCCGGGGTCAGTGTGGTCTCACTGGCGGTGAATCTGCCCGGTCCCGTCGCAGCGCACCGCCTACGAGGTTTGGGCGCGGCGGTGACGAAGGTCGAGCCACCTTCCGGTGACCCGCTGGCGCTGGCCGCCCCGGAGTACTACGCGCACCTCGCCGAGGGCCAAGACGTGGTGGGCCTCGACCTGAAGTCCGCCGCCGGTACAGAGCGGCTGCACGCGCTTCTTGAGGACGCTGACCTGCTGGTCACCTCGCACCGTCCGCGGGCGCTGGCGGCGTTGGGGCTGGACTGGGAGCAGCTGCACGCTCGTCATCCCCACCTGAGTCAGGTGGCGATCACCGGTAGTGCGGGGGAGGCGGCAGATACTCCGGGCCATGATCTGACCTATCAGGCGGCGGCGGGCACGATCGCCCGGCATGACAACGTGCCAGTGATGCCGACGCTGCCGGTAGCGGATCTGGGTGGGGCCGAACGGGCGGTCGCAGACGGCATCGCCGCGGTACTCCGGGCGCAACGCACCGGGCAGGGGCGCCACGTCGAGGTCGCGCTGTCCGGGGTCGTCGACGACTTCGCCGCGTCCACACGATTCGGGCTCTCCGGGCCGGGGAAGATCCTGGGCGGCGGCTACCCGCTCTACGGGATCTACCCGGCCAGCGATGGTTTTGTGGCCGTGGCGGCGATCGAACCGCATTTCGCCACGGCACTGGCAGCACTGATGGGGGAGGAGTCGGCATTCGAGGTGACCGCGGAGAAGCTCCGGACGTTCTTCGCCGCCGGCTCTGTTGAGCATTGGGCGGCGTGGGCCGCGGAACACGACCTGCCGGTAGCCCCGCTGCGCTGAGCAGGGACTAGCGGTCGGGACTATCGGCGCAGCGGCAGGCGGAAGGCGGCGCGCGGTGCGACGTCCAGCCCAGCGTCCTGCTCTGCGGCACGTACGGCACGCAGATCGGGGCCGAGATTGGCGGCGTCGAGGGGGAGGAAACCGAGGCCGCGATAGAGCGGGCCGTTCCACGGCACGTCGAGGAAACTGGTCAGGCACACCCCGGCAAAACCTCTGTCCTGAGCATGTTTTACCGCCAGTGAGATGAGGCGGGTGCCGAGGCGTCGTCCCCGGCACGACGGATCCACCGAAACCTGTTCAATCAGCAGGTCGCCGTCGGCCAGCCCCACCCACAGCCAGGCGACGAGATCCGAGTCGCCGGCACCGCTACTGTGACCGTCTATGACGAGCACGCGGTGGGCGTCCACTGCGGCGGTCAGTTCGGAGCAGGACGGCGGGTCGTCGTCGGCGACCATGTCGAGCCCCACGTCACGGAAAGGCTCGCCGGCACGTCGTTCCAATGCACGTATGGCGGCGACGTCCTGCCTGCCCGCCAGTCGTGCGGGGGCCGGGACGTCACCGCCGGTGAAGGAGCAGTCGCAGACGCCTATGAGACGGGGGAGGACTGAGCGCCGGGAGCGTAGGGCTCGGTGTCTCCCACGGTCTCCGGCTCACCGTCGGAACCGTAGACCGTCGCACCCTCGGAGGGCTCCTCGCTGCTGGAGGCCGAGGAACTCGTCGGAACGCCGGCACCCTCGTAGCCGCTGTCCGGGGTGACCTCGGTCGAGGGGGCGGTTCGTTCGCTGTCGTTCTCGCTCGGCGGCTGGCAGGCGGTCGCCCCCAGCGCCAGAACGGCGGCAGCGAGTAGGGCGGTGGTCCGGCGGGTGCGGGTCATCTCATCTCTCCTGAGTGAGTCAGCTGTGGATCAGCGGAAGGTAGTCACGTCCTCCCGTGGAGTACTCGTCTAAGAGCATAGTTGGTCGGACCTGCGCATCGGTACACGGGCAACCCTGGGGTACATCCGAAAGGCGGGACCGGCACTTTTCCGTGGGCACCCCGTGAACACCGGGGGCAACCCACGTGCTGACCGGTCTGGCCTTTGGTGCCAGTGTCGGCGCATCGGCGCGGTACCCTGTGAGCCTGGACAAGGGCCAGTGGTGATGACTGTGCCCTTGACGAATCCGCGAGGAACCCACGAGGAGCCCGCGAGGACCCCACGAGGAAAGGACACGGCCATGAGCTCGAACGATCGCTCGAACGGTCGCCGGGATATGCCGGACGACGGTGAGTTCCAGGGGGACGAGACCCCGACAACAGCATGGAACTCCGCCGGCCGGTCCCCGCAGGATGTCCCGGCGGACGAGAATCCGACCACCGTCTGGAACGGTGGCAATGGCGCACAGCCTCCCCAGTACCGCTACGGCAACGAGGACGAGACGCAGGTCATCCGCCCCGGTCAGCCGAATGGGCAGCCGAATGGGCAGTATGACCAGCAGGGCTATGGCCAGCAGGGGTACGACCAGCAGCCGTACGGTCAGCCGGGCTACAACGGCGATGGGTACGCACAGCAGTCCTATGCACAGCAGCCCTATGCACAACAGCCTTACGACCAGCAGCAGTATGGCGAGCCGCAGTTCGGTGCGGCGCAGCCTGGCGGCAACGGTGGTAACGGCGGCCCCGGCGGAGGAGGCGGCCGGAAGCGTGGCGGCAAGTTGGCCGTGATCGTGCTGATCGTCGCCGCACTGGTCGCTATCGTGCTGGCGCTGGTGACGTTCGTCTTCAACCGCAGCGGCAACGAGACGCCCGCCCCGGCGTCCACCACGCAGTCGACCCCCGTGCAGAGCCCGGAGGACACCCCGGAGGACGACGGGAACACCAGCGACGAGCCGTCGTCACCTGGCTTCCAGTTGCCCAGCGACATCGAGATCCCCACCGACCTCGAGGACCTGCCCAGCAACCTGCCGGAGATGCCGAGTCTGGATCCGGACATCCTCGATCAGCTCAACGACACCCTGGACCAGTTCCGCGACGAGCTGCCCTGACCAGTTGCCCTGAGTAACTGGGCGGACCACCCCCGCGCCTGGGCACGGCACCGGGGGTGGCAGGTATGAATTGTTGCATGAGCCGACAAGCATCACCCCTGAACATTTTCACCTCCACCTTTCCTCTGCCGCAGACCCGCGCGGCGCTCGAGGACGCTGGCGCGGTGATGGTCGACGACCTCGCCGAGGCCGACGCCTTCATCTGCCACGGTGTGGCCCCCACCGATTTCCCCACGCTGCCCGACCGGGTCAAGTGGGTGCAGCTGTGCCAGGCCGGTATCGAGGGCTTCTTCAAGCAGGACGTCATCAACGCCGGTGAGCAGGGCGACCGCCGCTGGACGAACGCTTCGGGGGTGTACGGACGCCAGGTCGCCGAGAGCGCGATGGCGCTGCTGCTGTCGGTCACCCACATGCACAAGAAGATCGCCCGCGCGGCCAGCTGGTCGGTGTGGCGCGAGGTCGACGACAACACCCGGTGGCTGCACGGCACCACCGTGACGATCGTCGGTGCCGGCGGCATCGGCCGGCACCTCATCGAGATGCTCGCCCCGTTCGGGGCGTCCGTCATCGCCGTCAACCGCACCGGGCATCCGGTGGAGGGAGCGGAGCGCACACTGCCGATCGAGCAGGTCGCCGAGGCCGTCGCGGCCGCCGATCACACCGTCGTCGCCGTGCCGCTGACGGACGCCACCAAGGGCCTGTTCGACGCTGACCTGTTTGCGTCCTTCCGCCCCGGGGCGACCGTGATCAACGTTGCGCGTGGGCCGGTCGTCGTCACCGACGATCTCGTCGCGGCCCTGGAGTCCGGCCAGCTCGGCGGGGCGGGACTCGATGTCACCGACCCCGAGCCGCTGCCGGACGGTCACCCGCTGTGGGAGATGGACAATGTGACCATCACGACGCACTCGGCGAATACCCGCGCCTCGATGGATGCCCAGCTCGCCGGGCCCACCGTTGAGAACTACCGCGCCTTCCTCGCCGGGGAGCGCATGCCCACCGAGATCGAGCCCGCGAAGGGCTACTAGAGGGGACGCTAGGGGCGCTGCGCGGCGATGCCGCGCACGTAGGCGCCCGCCATGCGCGCCTGCACGCGGCGTCCGATAGGCCCGCCCACCCTGGTCAGCAGACTGCCTGGTCGGGAGAACGCGCTGACGGTGGCGGTGACGGTGCCATCGGCGTGCAGGGTCACGGTGAAGGCCTCCTCGCCGCACTCCACGTGCCCCGGCAGTGTGCCGTAGATCAGTGCGTCCGGCCCGGCGGTCAGGACAAGACACGGGGAGTCGAGCGGAGTGAGCAGCCCGCGCCCGGGGGTCACGGTGACGACATCCCCGACCGCCATCGGCGCGGTATCGTCCAGCGGCGTGTCGGCGCGGTGCAGCGGAGCGCCGGCCAGGCGGTGCGCGCGCCCGCTCATCAGGTTGCCGAGCGCGCGGGCGTGATCGTCCTCGCCGTGACCGATGACCCGGCTGGTGCTCAGACAGTGGAACCCCTGATGCTCCAGTCGCTCGGCGACCCCGGTGTGACCGTCGAGGTCGTGCACCGAGGCCGCGAGTCCTCGAAACTCGCCGGGGTAGGTGAGGTCCCGCTCGGACACCGGGTGCCGGGGTGCGCGGGGAGGGGAGGACGGGAGGCGCAGTCGCATTCCCCCGAGGCTACCGACATGGCTGGCTCCCGTGCCCCGGTACTTTCGCGCCAGAGAGCATATTTTGCCGACACCGGCTACAATGCCCCACGTACATCCTCCCTGCCACAGCGAAGGAACACCCAGCATGCCCAGAAAAACCGTGACAGCCGGGAACGCCGGTACCCGTTCGAACCGTGTCCGGGGCCGTGTCCCGAGCCTCTTCTCGGGGCGAAAGGCGGGACGCGTCCTGTCGGCAGGTGCCATGGCGGTCGCGCTGGTGACCGGCGGGACCGCCGTCGTGGCTCCCGCGGTGGCCGGCGCGCAGACCTCCACCCACGCCGGTGCTGGCATCGTGCTCACCCTGGGCAATGGTTCCGAGGCGCTGTGCACCCTGAACTCCGTCGTCGAGAAGGACGGCACGTTCTACGGTGTGACCGCCGGGCACTGCCTCAGCGAGGCCGAGATCGGCTCGCCGGTGGTGAAGGTCTCCACCGACTCCGGGCAGCTGCTCGCCGACGCCGAGGACATCGCCGCCGGTGGAGTGGAGCTCGGCGGCGAGGCCAACCCCTTCGACCCCTACGCCGGGCTCGACGACGTGGGTTGGTTCCGCCTCGACGAGTCGGTCACCCCGAACGACGGGCAGGTCTCCAGCGTCGCGCACACCGGCATTCCGGTGCTCGACGACGTGCTGCGTGGCCACAGCCAGCCCCTCGGCGATCCGGTCCCGGTGACGCAGAACCTCGTCGGCTCCATCGTCTGCAAGGACGGCACGATGTCCGGGCGTACCTGCGGGCCGGTCCTGGCGGTGAATACCGATACCCAGGAGATCACCGCCCTGATCCCGGCGATCAGTGGCGACTCCGGTAGTCCGCTGCACGTCGCCGGTGCCGACGGTAAGCGCCACATCGTCGGTGCCCTGTCCAATGGCACCCCGGTGCTGTTCAACACCTTCGACGGGACCCGTGAGCACCTCCCGGCTGTCGGGGCGTGACCTTTTCGTTGCCGTTCTCCCGAATTTTCCGGAGTCACCTCTGAAGGACGCTCCAGTGGGCTGTCAGGAAACTCCAAGATTGCGATCGTAGTGTCGAAGACATCGCCACCACAGATGGCGAGGTGATATCCAGAATTGCCGTCGCGAAAGGACTCCGTATTCGGTAGCTGAGCATTCTCCTCTTGAAACGTCAGCAGATGACCCCCGGTTCGTCAGGAGCCGGGGGTCATCTGTGTCTGCGTGTGTCTGTGTGCACGCCCGGTGTTTTGGGGTCCTATGTACACTCGAACGTCACGTTGTCCACACGACCTCAACCATTCGGGAACAGCGGTGCCCTGATCGGCCGGTGTCCCCGGAGGAACCGGAATTCATGTGACTTCCCCGACCGACAGTTCAGCGACCGACAGCTCACCTGCCAGTCAGTCGACACGCGGAGCGTCAGGGGAGGGGGTGGATGAAAGCAGTGGTACCAGGCGCGGTCCGGACCCGCTGATCCTGTGGGTCTCGGCCGGGTTCATCGTCGTATTCGTCGCGGTATGCGTGATCTTCGGCGACAGCGCCCGCGATAACTTCGCGGTGGTCTCCAACTGGCTGATGACGAACCTCAACTGGCTCTACATCGGCGGGGTGACCATCGTGCTGCTCTTCCTCATCGCCGTGGCGTTCAGCCACTTCGGGCGCATGCGCCTGGGCCCCGACGGGCAGAAACCGGAGTACTCGCTAAAGAGCTGGTTCGCGATGCTCTTCGCCGGTGGTCTCGGCAGCGTCCTGATGTTCTGGGGTGTGGCCGAGCCGATCAACCACGCGGTGAACGTGCCCATGCAGGACGCCGAACCGATGTCCCATGAGGCCGTGAACGAGGCCATGGGCTTCACGATGTACCACTTCGGCATCCACATGTGGGTGATCTTCGCCCTGCCCGGACTGGCGCTCGGTTACTTTATCTACAAGCGCAATCTGCCCCCGCGGGTGTCCTCGGTGTTCGCCCCGATCCTCGGCGGGGCGATCTATGCCTGGCCCGGCAAGCTCATCGATGCCCTGGCCATCATCGGTACCGTCTTCGGCATCGCCGTCTCCCTGGGCCTGGGCACGTTGCAGATCGAGTCCGGCCTGGGCACCGTCTTCGGGATCGAGGGCTCCACCCTGTTGCTGGTAGGCATCATCGTGGTCATCGTCGGCGCAGCCTGCTTCTCGGTGGCCGCGGGCCTGGACAAGGGCATCAAGAACCTGTCGAATATCAACATCGTGATGGCCGTGGTGCTGCTCGTCTTCGTACTCATCGCCGGGCCCACGCTGCTGTTGCTGCGCGGCACCATGGACACCGCCTCGCTCTACGCCGAGTGGCTGCCGAGGCTGATGTTCTGGTCGGACGCCGACCAGATCACCCGCGAGGGTTGGCAGGGTACCTGGACGGTCTTCTACTGGGCGTGGACGATCTGCTGGTCGCCGTTCATCGGCATGTTCGTCGCCCGGATCTCCAAGGGCAGGACGGTCCGGGAGTTCGTCGGCGGCGTGCTGGTGCTGCCCGCGCTGTTCATCCTGATCTGGTTCGCCGTGTTCGGCTACGCCGGCCTGAACGCCGAGCGCACGAACCCGGGGAGCCTGTCGGGGCCGGTCGTCGAGAACGGCGACGCGGCGTCCTCCCTGTTCATCCTTCTGGAGACCATGCCGTGGAGCACCTTGGTCAGCGGCTTCGCCCTGGTGGTCGTGGCGATCTTCTTCGTCACCTCCATCGACTCCTCGGCGTTGGTGACCGATATGTTCGCCGTGGGGGAGGAGAACGTGACCCCGACCTACCAGCGGGTGCTGTGGGCGGTGTCGATCGGTGCGGTGGCCGCGGCGATCTTGGTCATGTCGCCGGACGCCGGGATCGAGGCGTTACAAGAGGTCTCGATCATCATCGGGCTCCCGTTCTTCCTGATGTTCTTCGTGATGATGTACTCGCTGCTCAAGGGCATGAACAATGACTTCCACGCCCGCCCGGAGCCGGTGACCCGCCAGTGGGACAAGACCGACTCGCCGGAGGCGCTGGAGGAGAACGAGAGCAAGCCGGCACCCGGCTACGACGATGACGGCGAGGAACTGCCCCGGGCGTCCTACGACGCCGACGGCAACTTCATCATCCCCGGCAGCTTGATCGTGGCCGGTGATGTCGGCGTGGTCGGCGGCATCGGCGATGCCGATCCCGGGGACTACGACGTTCTCGGGGAGACGCAGGACGCGCAGGACGCTCCGGACGCTCAGGACGCTTCGGACGGTGCCGACGGTGCCGACAGTTCAGGCGGGCGCCCCGGGTGACGCCGGTCGCGGTTCGCCGCCGACCGTGAGCCGGGTTACACTATCTAGGCATAACCATATAGGCAAGTGCAGGAACGACAGCTCTTTTGAGCATGAAGGAGAACACCATGGTTCAGCGTGTAGGCGTCATCGGGGCAGGTCAGATGGGCGGCGGCATCGCCGAGGTCGCGGCCAAGGCCGGCAGCGACGTCCTGGTCTGGGAGGGCAAGCAGGAGGCCCTCGACTTCGGTAAGTCCAAGATCGAGAAGTCCCTGGCCAAGGCCGTGGACCGCGGCAAGCTCAGCGAGCAGGATCGCGACGCCGCGCTGGCACGCCTGACCTTCACCACCAAGTTGGAGGACTTCGCCGACCGTGAACTGGTCATGGAGGCGATCATCGAGAACGAGGCGATCAAGAAGGATGTCTTCGCCAAGCTCGACGCCATCGTCGAGGACAAGAGTGCCCCGCTGTGCTCCAACACCTCGTCGCTGCCGATCCAGGCCATCGCCTCGGCCACCGAGAACCCCGGCCGTGTCATCGGCCTGCACTTCTTCAACCCCGTCCCGGTGCTCCCGCTCGTCGAGGTCATCCCGGCCCTGACGACCGACGAGTCCACCGTGGAGACCGCACGCACCTACGCCACCGAGGTGCTGGGCAAGTCCGCGATCCAGGCGCAGGACCGCTCCGGCTTCATCGTGAACTTCCTGCTGGTGCCCTACCTGCTTTCCGCCGTGCGCATGGTGGAGCAGGGCGTGGCCACCAAGGAGGACATCGACACCGGCATGAAGCTCGGTGCGAACCACCCGATGGGCCCGCTGACCCTGGCCGACATGGTTGGCCTGGACACCTGTGCGTTCATCGCCGATGTGATGCTCGAGGAGTTCGGCGACCCGGCCTACGCTTGCCCGCCGCTGCTGCGCCGGATGGTGCAGGCAGGACACGTCGGACGGAAGTCTGGCAAGGGTTTCTACGACTACGCATAAATACCCCCTGGGGTCCCTGCATGGCGCGACGGATTTCACTATGCTCGGCCCAGCAAGCCTTTTTACGTCAACAGCGAAGGAGAGCTTTTATGTCAGGGATCGACGACTTCAAGAACAAGGCCGAGGACGCCGCAGGCCAGGCCAAGGAAGCTGCCGGCGACGCCGCCGGTAACGACGACCTCAAGAACGAGGGCAAGGCCGACCAGGTCAAGTCCGATGCGAAGCAGAAGTTCGAGGACGTCAAGGAAAAGGCTTCCGACAAGGCCAATGAGGTCATCGGGAAGTTCAAGGACAACTAGTCCTTAATTCTCCCGGCGTCATGCTGTAGACGCGGACCCCTCCACCTCCCAATAGCGGGATGGTGGAGGGGTCCGCTCATGTGCACCGGCCGAAACAGGGGCCAAGATCGATCTTGGCCCCTCGGCGCGTGAGGAGAGGGTCAGGAGTCTGCCGACTCCTCCGAGTCGACTTCCGAACCACCGTCGCCGTGGAAGCCGAAGCGGCGCAGCCGGGCGCGGTCGGCGTCCGAGGAACTCGCGGTGAGGCGCAGCAGCTCGGCGTAGATGCCGCCGCTGGTGGCCAGCTCGGCCGGCGAACCGGTCTCGTCGACCCGTCCGGCGTCGAGGGTGACGATGGTGTCTACCGTCGCGATGGTGGAGAGTCGGTGGGCGATGACCAGCGTGGTGCGTCCGACCATCAGCTCCTCCAGGCCGGCCTGCACGGCGCGCTCGGCGCGGGTGTCCAGGGCGGAGGTGGCCTCGTCGAGGATGAGGATCGGTGCGTCCTTCAGCATCGCGCGGGCCACGGCGATGCGCTGCTTCTGCCCGCCGGACAGCCGCAGGCCGCGCTCACCGATGAGGGTGTCGTAGCCGGCGGGGAAGTTGCGGATGAAGGCGTCGGCGTTGGCACGCTCGGCGACCTCCCGAATTTCCTCGTCGGTGGCGTGGGGACGCCCGTAGGCGATGTTCTCCCGGATGGTGCCGGAGAACAGTGCGGCGTCCTGGAAGACCACGCCGACCATGCCGCGCAGCTGGGCGGCGGAGAGTTCGCGGATGTCGTGGCCGCAGACCCGCAGCGTGCCGTCGGTCGGACGGTACAGCCCCAGCAGTAGGTTGACCAGGGTGGACTTGCCGCCGCCGGACTCGCCGACCAGGGCGACCTTCTCATTGTGCCCGGCGGCGAAGCTGACCTGGTGGATGACCTGCTCGTCGGCGTCGTAGCCGAAGCTCACGTCGTCGAACTCGAAGACGGGCGTGCCACCGGGACGGTCGCAGCCGGCTACGGGCTCCGGCGGGGAGGGCACGGCGTCCTCCACGTCCTGCGCGTCGACCACCGAGGGGCCGTACTCGCGGGAGGCCGCGAGCAGCACCGGGGAGGTGGTCGGCTCCTCGAGCTCGTCCATGGCCTCGAAGTATTCTCGCGAGCCGGCGGCGGCGCGCTGGGCGGAGTCGACCATCCAGCTCATCATCGTGGCGGGCTGCTTGGCCATCGCGACGAGCTGCACCAGCAGCACCAGTTCGCCGATGGTGAAGGAGCCGTTGAGGGTGCGCAGGAACAGCACGAGGTAGATGGCGAAGAAGACCAGGTTCATGCCGGCCATGCGGAAGATGTCCATCATGTGCCACCAGCGCGACTGGCGTTTGGTCACGTCCACGGTCTCGGCGAAGTGGCTCTGGAACAGGCGCAGTTCGCGCAGCTCGGAGACGAAGGACTTCACCACCTTCACCTGGCCGACGACCTCGGCGAAGCGTCCCTGCGCGGTGTCGATGTGCTCGTTCTTGGTCTTCTCCCACTTCATCCAGCGCTTGCTGGTCAGCGCGGTGAGCCACAGGTACATCGGGAAGATGATGATCAGCAGCAGCGCCAGCGGCCAGTAGTACCAGGCGGAGATCGCCAGCACCACGATCACGGTGAGCACCATGGAGAAGAAGTTATTGGCGAAGGACTGCAGGAACTGGGTCAGCCCCATGATCGAGCGGTCCAGCCGGGAGATGATGGTGCCGGTGATCTGCCGGTCGAAGTAGCTCTGCGGCAGGGCCAGCAGTTTGGCGAAGTAGCGGTTCGACAGGATCTGGCGCATGCGCATGGCCATGACGTCGCCGAACCAGCCGCCCACGTTGTGGATCACGGTGTGGGCGAGTTCGGCGGCGAGCAGGCCCAGGGCCACGCCGATCACGGTGCGGGTGGCTGCCTCGATCGAGATCGACCCGCCGACTGAGCCCACGATGGTGTCGGTGGCGTGGCTGATCAGGAACGGTGAGGCCAGGGAGAGCAACACGGTGGCCGTCGCGGCGATGATGACCATCGTGTAGTACGGCCACAGCTCCTTCATGGAGCTGACGATTCGGGTCAGGCTTCGCACGAGGCTCCGCTCCGCAGGTCGGCGGCGGCGATGCGGTCCAGGGCCTCATCGAGGATCTCGCGGGAGGTGCCGAAGTTCAGCCGGACGTGGCCGGCACCGGTCGGCCCGAAGTCGGTGCCCTCGTTGAGGCCCACGCGTGCCAGGGTGCGCAGTCGGGCGGCGGGTGCGGTGACGGTGCCGTCGGCGCCGCGCAGCCGGTCGACGTCCGAGACGTCCAGCCACGCCAGGAAGGTGGCCTCCTCCTGCGGCAGGCGCACGCCGGGCAGGACCTCGGGCAGGCGCTCGGCAAGGTGACGCCAGTTCGCCGCGAGGTAGTCGACCTCCTCCTCGAGCCAGCCCAATCCCTCGGTGTAGGCGGCGGTGGCGGCGGCCAGGCCGATGGTGGAGGCTTCGCCGGTGACGAGGTTGGACAGCCGGGCGATGTCGCGGGTGTCGTCGCTGTTGGTGGTGATCAGTTGGGCGCACTTGAGCCCGGCGGTGTTCCAGCCCTTGGAGGTGGCGGTCACGGTGACGGTGATCTGCGCGGCGGTGTCGGACACGGTCGCGGTGGGCACGTGGTTGCCGGAGTAGACCAGCGGGGCGTGGATCTCGTCGGAGATCACGCGCACGTGGTGTTTGGCGGCCAGGTCGGTGACGGCGCGCAGTTCCTCGGCGCTAAAGGCGCGGCCCAGCGGGTTGAAGGGGTTGCACAGGATCATGCTGCCCACGCCGTGGGGGTTGTCGGTGGAGGTGAAGGCGCGCTCCAGGGCCTCGAGGTCGAACACGGCCTCACCGTTGTCGCCGGTGCCCATGGGCACGTAGGTGGCGGGGCGGCGGGTGGCGCCCGGCACCTTCTGGAACGGCGGGTAGGCCGGCAGCGGCACCACGATCGAGGAGCCGGGTGCGGTGAGGTTGTCGACGGCCACGACGATGCCCTTGACCACGTCGGGAACCACAGTGACATTGGCCGGGTCGATCGTCCAGCCGTGGCGGGCCTGGGAGAAGGACGCCAGAGCCTCGGCGAGGTGGTGTGAGCCGGCGCCGAGTTCGGGGTAGCCGAAGTACTCGCGGTCCACGGCGTCGCGCACGGCGGTGGCGACGGCGGGGCAGGTGTCGAAGTCGGTCTCGGCGACCCACAGGGGCAGGACGTCGGGCTCGTAGGCCGTCCACTTCATGGTGCGGCGGGCGCGGAGCGTATCGAGGGTGGGGAAGGTGAGAGCCATGCCGACAACTCTAACCGTCACCCCCAGACGCGGGAGGACGCAGGCCGCGTCAGTACAGCGGGCCGAGCAGGGTGCGTACCGCGCGCCACGGGTCACGCGTGGTAGTTGAAGGCGTAGGACGCTCCGGGGCGTCCTGCCCGTCGCGGCTGGTGCTGAAGACGCGCGCGGTGCGCGCCGGCGCACCGAAGGGTTCCCAGTCGGGGTTTCGGCCGTGGACGAAGTCGACGACGGTGGTGCGGAACGGTGAGCCGGTTCCGCTGGGAGCGCCGAGAGTATCGAAGAGCAGCGGGAGCTCGTCGCAGTGCTCTGCCGGGACACCGGGTGCCCCGCGGAACTCATAGGCCCACACCTGCCCAGCAGTTTTTCCCGTTCCCGCCAGCGCTTCGGCGATAGCGGAGGCCCACCGGCGGATCGTGCGATCGCCGACGGTACGGCCCAGCGGATGCACCGGGGCGGTGGTTCCGACCACACGGCACCAGGCGCGCAGATGACGCAGCGGCACGCCGAGACCCAGCATCGACGGCGCGAGAAGCCACGCGTCGACCGTCCCCGGCAACCGGAACACGCGGCCCAGCACGCGGCGCAGGGCACTGTCGGTCTGGCGCACGACGGGGAAGTTCACGAACTCATCGTGCATCGTGCCGACGAGCACGGGCACCGGGCGCAGCGCGTCCGGATCGAGGGGGTATACGCCTACCGCACAGTCGGCGACGTGGGTACGGGCGAACCGCCGGTAGGACGCAGTCAGCTGCGCGGGGGTCAATGACGCCAGCACATTGAAGGACGCCTCGCGCGGGACACGGCGTCCGGCGCGCAAGGCGAGTCGGGTGCTCAGCCGGCGCTGCGTCCAGCCCCGCCGCGGGGCGCCCGGCGACATCAGTACCGCCCGGTGAAAGAGGCCGGCGGTGCGGGGGTCGGTGAGTAGCCAGGCGACGAGGGCACCGCCGGCGGATTGCCCGGCGAGGGTGATCCGGTCGGGGTCGGCGGCGAGGCTGCCAACATCACCAATACAGTCCCGGATCCAGCGCAGACCGAGCACCAGGTCCTCGACACCTCGGAAGGTGACAGCGGCTCCGTCGGTGTCGTCGACATCGGGCAGGGGCAGGAAGCCCTCGAAGCGGGTGCGGTAGTTCAGTACGACCACGATGCAGCCCTCGCGGGCCAGGGCGCAGCCGTCGTACCAGGGGTCGTCGGCGTGGCCGGTCTCGAACCGTCCGCCGTGGACCCAGGCGATCACCGGCAGGGCCTCATCGTCGGCATCCGGGCAGTACACCGTGGCCGTGTGTGCGCCGCGCAGTGCTCGACGGTGGGCGGTGTCGGAGCAGTCCAGCGTGCCTTCCCAGGCAGGGGCCGGTTGCGGCGCGGCGAACAGGGCATCGCCGCTATCGAAGGGTGCGGCGACGGGGACCGCGCGGAATACGGCGACGCGGCCGTCTCCGCCGGCCGGGTCCTCACGCCAAGATCCGCGCACAGTGCCTGCCGGAGTGAGCAGTAACGGATCGCCGGTGGCGGGGTCGGTCCTCATCGGATCAGTGGTGGCTGCTGGCTTCCTGCATGATGATCGAGATGACCCCCATGGCGTGCAGGTCCAGCTGACGGCGCAGGTTCGACGCCGAGTTCATCTCATGGTCCACGAACAACCCCTCCACCCCGGAGACCATGTACGTCACGATGGCGACACGCCGGTGCTCCGGAACGTAGCCGAAGTGGGCGGCAGCGATGTCGGACAGTCGGGAGATGACGTCGGCGCGCATCTGCAGGTACATGCGGCGCGGGCTCGGATCGTCGCTACGCTTCTGCAACGCCAGGGGCAGGCAGAGTCGGATGAACTCCGGGTGGTTCTCCAGGGCGTCGAGCAGTTGCTCGGCGATCTGGGGGAGGTGCGTCAGGATGTCCTCCTCGACGGGAATGTCCCAGGCCTGGTTCCAGGCGTCGAAGCTCTTCGAGATGACCTGGGACATCAGGTCGTCCTTATCCTGGAAGTGCCAGTACAGGGAGCTGGCGGGCAGCCCGCACTCGCGGCAAATCTCGGCGATGCTGGTGCCGTCGTACCCGCGCTCGGCGGCGATGTGGGTGGCGGCGGCGAGGATGCGCTGGCGCGATCGCTCCCCGTCGGCACGGCGGTTGCGTGCCCGGCGGCGCGGTTTCGCCTTCTCTGACGTGCTGTCGGACGTGCTGTCTGACGAGGTCGCGGCCGAGGTGGCGGTCGCCTTCTCGTCGGTGGGAGTGGTGGTGGTGCTGTATTCTACCGGGGCTGACATGATTGATATACTACGGAAAATAAATTTTCGGGGTGTATCCGCCCCCTCGGAGCCGTCGGGCGGCACGTTATGCTGGCGCGCATGACCGGCGACACCATTTCACGAAACCCCTTGCTCGACCCCTCGGAACTCGACCATGAGCTGCCCGACTTTCAGGCGATCGCGCTCAGCGACCTCGTTCCGACTTTCCGCACCGGTGTGCTCGACCACCGGGCGGAGATCGCCGCGATCGTGGCGAACCCGCAGGATCCCACGTGGGAGAACACCATGGAGCCCCTGGAAGCCAGCGGCCAGTTGCTCGACCGGGTGCTCGCCATCGTCTTCAACTACGCCGGCACCGACGCCACCGACGAGGTCGTCGCCGTCGAGGAGACCGTCGCCCCCGAGCTCGCCGAGCACCTCAGCGCGGTGAACATGGACGCCGGCCTCTTTGCCCGCGTGAATGCCCTTTCCGCCCAGTCACAGCTGCCCGAGGGCAGTGAGGACGAGGCGCTGCTCAAGCACTGGTTGCGGCGTTTCCGCCGCGGCGGCGCCGCACTCGACGAGGCAGGACGCACCGAGCTCGCGACCATCGACGCGCGCCTGGCGGAACTCTCGACGCGGTTCGGACGCAACCTCGTCGCCGCGTCCGACGCCGGTGCCGTCCTATTTACCGACGAGGACGACCTGGCGGGGTTGAGCCCGGCGCATAAGCGTCGGCTCGCCGCCGACGCCGCCGAGACCGGGCAGGACGGTTGGCTGGTGCGCCTGGGACTGCCCAGCGTGCAGCCGATCATCGAGGAACTCGATAACCCGGCCGCGCGCGCACGCGTGACCGAGGCGTCCCGTGCCCGTGGGCGCGGTACCAATGACGAGGTGGTGCTGGAGATCGTCCGGCTGCGGGCGCGCCGGGCGGAACTGCTCGGGTACCCCAATCATGCGGAGTTCGTCGCCGAGGAGGAGACCGCCGGCTCGCTCGCCGCGGTCGATGATCTGCTGGGCACGCTCACTCCGGCCGCGGTGGCTAACGCCGACGGCGAGTACAAGCTGGCACTCGACAAGTCCGGTGCGGGCGATCCGCTTACCGAGTCGGACTGGCCCTACTGGGCGGCAAAGCTGCGCGCCGAAGAGCTTGATGTCGACGAGGCGGAGATGAAGAAGTACTTCCCGCTGGAGCGCGTACTGCGGGACGGGGCGTTCTTCGCCGCCGAGCGTCTTTACGGCATCACCGTGACTCCCCGTGAGGATCTCGTGGGCTACCACCCGGACGTGCGGGTCTGGGAAGTAAAGGAAGCGGATGCTGCCGGCGGTCAGCCCATTGGCCTGATCCTCACTGACATGTACGCCCGTCCCACCAAGCGTGGCGGGGCGTGGATGAGCAGCTTCGTGGACCAGAACAACTTGCTCGGCCAGACGCCGGTGGTGGTTAACGTGCTCAACATCGCCAAGCCAGCAGACGGTGAGGGCGAGGCACTGCTGAGTATCGACGAGGTCCTGACCGTCTTCCACGAGTTCGGCCACGCCCTGCACGGGCTGCTGTCTGATGTGCGCTACCCGAGCCTGTCGGGAACCAATGTCCCGCGGGACTTCGTGGAGTTCCCCAGCCAGATCAACGAGAACTGGGCGCTGGAGCCGGCGGTGCTGGCCAACTACGCCCGCCACGTGGACACCGGCGAGGCGCTGCCGCAGGAGATGGTGGACGCGGTGCGTCGTCAGGCGGAGTGGGGTCAGGGGTTCGCCACCTCCGAGTACCTCGCGGCCTGCTGGTTGGACCTGGCGTGGCACCGGCTCACCCCGGCGCAGGCCGCGGCGGTCACGGATGTGGCGTCCTTCGAGCAGGACGCCCTGGAGGCCGCCGGTTTCGGCGCGGTGGGCGGTGGCGCGGACGCCCCGGCGTTGGCGCCGCGGTACGCCTCGACCTACTTCAACCACATTTTCGCCGGTGGCTACTCGGCGGACTACTGGAGCTACCTGTGGGCCGAGGTGCTCGACGCCGATGGTTTCGAGGGCTTCGTCGACACCGACGCCGCCGGACGCGACGAAGTAGACCCGGACGACGTGCGCTTCGCTGGTGACCGTTTCCGCCGCATGGTCCTGTCGCGCGGAGCGACGATCGACTACGACGATGCCTTCTGGATGTTCCGCGGTAAACAGCGCAGTGTGGAGCCGCTGTTGCGTCGGCGGGGGCTCGCAGGGGCAACTGATTCGGCGGGGTAACCTCCCGCGCGGGCCGGAAGGTAGGATCGGTCTCCGTGACTGACGGCATAGAACAATGGATCCTTGACCTTCCGCTGTGGCTCCAGACTCCGTTGGTGCTTGTCGTCCTGGTACTGGTGGCCGCCGCCGTCGCCATTGTGCTGATGAAGGTGGCCTTCGGCCTTCTTCCCTTAAGCGCCGAGGAGCGGCAGGCTTTCGGCCCGGAGGACGGACCGTCAGGCGAGACCCGAGAGGAAAGGCAGAAACGGTGAAGCACCATTCCAGAGTGAGGCAGGCCCTCATCCTGCTGATCGTCCTGCTCGTGGTCGTCTGGTTGATCACCTACTTCCTCTGACGTCGCGCCTGCACGCCACCCGCACCCCACGGAATTCGCGATTTTCCTTATATCGATACAGGCGTCGGCTAGCGTTGTGCCTTGGAACACGCAGGGTTCCCGGGTGTGAGATGACTGACCACCTGACATCACTGTGATTGGAGAGACATGCAGGAGTACTCCTCGGAGGCGCTGTACACCGTCGGCGAGAACGAGACTTGTCTGACCGCGGTCAGGGACAACGCCCTGAAGCGGCCGCAGACGATCCTGTACAGCCGCCCGCGAAAGTTCGAGTGGCTTGACGTGCGTGCCGACGAGTTCCTTCGCGAGGTTTACGACGTCGCCAAGGGCCTCATCGCCAACGGCATCGACCAGGGCGACCGCGTGGCGCTGATGTCGGACACCCGCTACGAGTGGAGCCTGCTGGACTTCGCCATCATGGCTGCCGGCGCGGTCTCCGTGCCGATCTACCCCTCCTCGTCCACCTCGCAGTGTGAGTGGATCGTTCAAGACTCCGGCGCGCGCCTCGGCATCGCCGAGAAGTCCGGACATGCCGTGCGCCTGCGCACCTTCGTCAAGGAGGGCGAGCCGGTGGAGGGCACCGCCCACCTGCGCCGCGTCGTATCCTTCAGCGAGGGTGCCGTGGCCACCCTCGTCGAAGAAGGTAAGGACATCACCGACGCGCAGGTCGAGGAGCGCATCGCCGCGACGAAGTCCTCCGATCTGGCGTCCTTGGTCTACACCTCGGGAACCACCGGGCGGCCCAAGGGCTGCCGGTTGCTGCACTCCAACTGGCTGGGCGAGGCACGTGCCATCCTCACCCACCCGGTCGGCGGCATCGCGGTGGAGGGCAACCGCACCCTGACCTTCCTCCCGCTGGCGCACGTGCTCTCCCGTGCGGTCTCCCTGGCCACCACGATCGGCGGGGCGACGCAGTCGCACTGGGCGGACATGTCCACCCTGGTGCCGGAGTTCCAGCGCTCCCAGCCGCACCTCATCCTCGGCGTCCCGCGCGTTTTCGAGAAGGTGCACGCCGGGGTGAAGACCAAGGCCACCGAGGGTGGTGGACTCGGCGCGAAGATCTTCCCGCGCGCGGAGAAGACCGCCGTGGAGTACTCCAAGGCCCTCGACACCGCCGAGGGGCCCTCGCTGGCGCTGAAGGCGAAGCGCACACTCTACGACAAGCTGGTCTACGGCAAGGTCAAGGCGGCGATGGGCGGCGAGCTGCAGTACGCCATCTCCGGCGGCTCGGCGCTCAACCCGGAACTGATGCACTTCTTCCGTGGCATCGGCGTGCGCATCTACGAGGGTTACGGCATGACCGAGACCACCGCGGCCATCGCGGTGAACTTCGAGCCGGACAACATCATCGGCACCGTGGGCAAGCCGGTCGGTGGAAACACCATCCGTATCGCCGACGACGGTGAGATCCTGATGAAGGGCACCGTGGTCTTCGACGGCTACTGGAACAACGAGGAGGCCACCAAGGAGAGCTTCAACGACGACGGTTTCGTGATCTCCGGCGACCTCGGCGAGTTGCTGCCCACCGGCCACCTGAAGATCACCGGGCGCAAGAAGGAGATCATCGTCACCGCCGGTGGCAAGAACGTCTCCCCGGGGCCGCTGGAGGACATCCTGCGCTCCGCCCCGCTGATCTCCCAGGCAATGGTCGTCGGCGACAACGAGAAGTTCGTCGGCTCCCTGATTACCCTCGATGAAGAGGCCCTGGTCGGCTGGCGTAAGCGCAACGGGCTCAACGCCGATACCCCGGTCAAGGAGTTGGCGAAGAACCCGGTGCTGCGCGCCGAGATCCAGGACGCCATCAATGAGGCGAACGACACCGTGTCGCACTCCGAGGGCATCAAGAAGTTCCGCATCTGCCAGCGCGATTTCACCGAGGATGACGGCGAAGTCACCCCGTCGATGAAGGTCAAGCGGCACACCGTCGCCGAGCACTTCGCCGACGACATCGCTTGGATCTACACCTCCCGCTAGATCCTCGCTAGATTCTGGTAATCCCCGACACCACCCCGGCCCAGCCTCCATGGGCCGGGGTTCGTCGTGTCCTAGACTGTCCTTCAGTCGCGGCCCCTCGAGATCTCCACCGAGATCTACTGTGGTCCGCCGAGATTTACTGACTTTCTGACGCTGCCGAGAGGAGCCATCCGTGCACGACGCCGCCCGACTGCGACTGCGCGAGCTCACCCAGAGCGTCTACGACATCGGCGACGAAGTCGCTGAACTCATCGAGAATCTTGCCGAGTCCATGGCGGACTGGGACGAGGAGCTCGTGGAGGACTGCCTCCTGGAACTCGCGGAGTCCGTTTCTTTGGGACGCGCCGAGGTCCGCGCCGCACTGGCGGAGCTCAACGGTCTTCGTCAGGCGTTCGTCTCCGGCATCCGCTCAGGCTCCCTGTCCGCCACGGTGGTGGACAACCACCCGGGACGCACCCTGTCTTTCCTGCGTGATCACGCGGTCACTCCCGTAGAGCCGCAGCCGGCCCCGATCGTGAGTACGGCGACGCTGCGGGTGAACCTGCGCCGGCGCAATACGGAGCTCACCGACATGCTTGCCGACCTGGCGGAGTGGACGGTGGAGCAGACCCGTTTGGCGGTTGAGGAGCAGAGCGTCCTGCTGCCGCAGGCGTTGGCGCGGGCGGAGAAGCATGCGCGCGACGTGGCGTCGCGCTGGTGTGGCGAAGTTGTCGGCGACCACCCGGCACTGGTCGGCGAACTACGCGGGGAGGCCCCGCCGCGCTTCCTCGCCGAGCGCGCCCGGGTGGAGCAGGTGCTGTCGAAGATCCGCTCGCGCCGCGTCGCCGCCGGCTGAGACACCGGCCCGGTACCCGGCTGAGACTGCCCCGCTGCGGCCCCGTGGCGTCCGACCGATAGCATGGGCCCAATGACTCGCATCCCCGAGGACCGTCACGGCCTGTACATCCACGTGCCGTTCTGCAGCACCCGATGCGGCTACTGCGACTTCAACACCTACACCCCAGGGGAGACCGGTTCCTCGTCGATGTCGACGTACCTCTCCGCGCTGGAGGCCGAGCTCGACCTCGCCGCGCGTGACTGGGATCGTTCCGGCCCGCCGTCCACCGTCTTCCTCGGCGGCGGCACGCCGTCGCTGCTGGGGGCGGACGGCTTGGCGCGCGTACTCGGTGCCGTCAAGCGCACGCTCGGGCTGGCACCGGGGGCGGAGGTGACCACGGAGTCGAACCCGGAGTCGACCTCCCCGGAGTTCTTCGACACGCTACTGGAGGCCGGCTACACGAGGGTGTCGCTGGGCATGCAGTCCGCGGCGGGCCACGTCCTGAAGGTCCTGGACCGCACGCACACCCCGGGGCGTGCCACGGAGGCCGCGCGCGAGGCGATGGCAGCCGGCTTCGAGCACGTGAACCTGGACCTGATCTACGGCACCCCCACCGAGACCGACGACGACCTGCGGCTCACCCTCGACCAGGTGCTGTCCACCGGCGTCGACCACGTCTCCGCCTACTCCCTGATCGTGGAGGACGGCACGGCGATGGCGCGCAAGGTGCGCAAGGGCCTGCTGCCGCAGCCCGACGAGGACGTCTACGCCGACCGCTACGAGATGATTGACTCGGCGCTGCGCGAAGCAGGCATGGGCTGGTACGAGGTATCGAACTGGTCGCGGCCGGGCGGGGAGTGCCGTCACAACATGGTCTACTGGCGTTCGGGGCAGTGGTGGGGTGCCGGCCCCGGCGCCCACGGGTGCGTGCGGCTGGTGGACGATCCGGTCACCGGACGCGGCGTGGAACCGGTCGCGGCTGATGCGTCCGATACGTCCGAGTCGTCCGATGCGTCCGACACCGAGTTCAGCGGCATCACCCGGCTGGTCAACGCCAAACTGCCGCGGCGCTACGCCGAGGCGCTCGGCGAAGGCGCCGACGCTACCGACGGAGCGTCCGACCGGCGTAGCCCGGTGACCACCGTGGAGCCGCTGAGCCGCGGCGACCTGCACACCGAGCGGGTCATGCTGGGCCTGCGGCTGCGCGAGGGGCTGGCGGACGAGGTGCTGGCGTCCGCGGCGTCCGCCGTTGCGCACCACGTGAAGCTCGGCCTGCTGGAGCACGTGGACGGACGCACTCGTCTGACCGACCGCGGCCGGCTGCTGGCCGACGGGATCATCACGGACATCCTGCTCGCCGAAGAGGGATGAACTGAGCAGGGGTGACACGTGCCGGGCGGCGCGTGTCATACTGGCGGGAGACAGAAAGGGTGAGCACACGATGGCGGCTAAGGCGATGACGGGGACCGAACAACGGCGGGCCGAGGTGTTGCGCGCCATCGTCGCGGACTTCATCTCCACCCACGAACCCGTCGGCTCCAAGGCGTTGGTGGAGCGTCACCGGCTGGGGGTGTCGTCGGCGACGATTCGCAATGACATGGCGGTGCTGGAGTCCGAGGGCTACATCATCCAGCAGCACACCAGCTCTGGGCGCATTCCCACGGAGAAGGCCTACCGCAGCTTCGTGGACGGTATCGCGCAGATCAAGCCGCTGAGCCGTCCGGAACGCCGCGCGATCCTGGGCTTCCTCGAGGACGGCGTGGACATGGAGGACGTGCTGCGCCGTAGCGTGCAGTTGCTCGCCCAGCTCACGCGCCAGGTCGCGGTGGTGCAGATCCCGGATCTGCGTCGCGGGCGGGTGAAGCACTGCGAGATTGTGCAGCTCGGCGATACTCGTCTGCTGCTGGTCCTGATCACCGACGCCGGGCAGGTCGAACAGCGCAATGTGGACCTCGCGGACCCGCTGTCGGCGGAGGACCTGCCGAAACTGCGCGAGCTGATCAACGAGACCCTCGTCGGCCACACCCTGGACGATGCGTCGGCGGCCATCGCCGAGATGGCCGCCGGCGACGACGAACGCGTCTCGCCGGGCCTGCGCGCCCCGGCGTTGAACTGCGCGACGGTGCTCGTGGAGACGATGCTGGAGCGTCCTACCGATCGGTTGATCCTGGCGGGCACGCCGAACCTGGTGCGCGCCGGCGATTTGGAGAGCGTGCTGGAAGCACTGGAGGAACAGGTCGTGGTGCTGCGACTGCTCTCCACGGCGCGTGACCACGGGGTCAGCGTGACCATCGGTGAGGAGAACGGTACCGCCGAGCTGCAGTCCGCGGCGGTGGTGTCCACCGGTTATGGTGCCCGCGACGAGGTCATGGGCGGTATGGGGGTGCTTGGGCCCACGTACCTGGACTACCCCGGCACGATCAGTTCGGTGCAGGCGGTGGGCCACTACGTCTCCCGCATTCTCGCCGGCGAGTAGGACGTACTACACTTGTCGGGGTGATTTTCGGGGCCTTTTTCAGGCCCCGGTTTCCGGCCCCTGGGGAGAGCCCCGGGGCCGGATCAAGGACAGTCCCCAACTAACGGTGAGAAGGAAACAGCCACCTTGGCACGTGACTACTACGGAATTCTCGGTGTCAGCAGTGACGCATCGGACGCCGAGATCAAGAAGGCCTACCGCAAGCTGGCCCGCAAGTACCACCCGGACGTGAACCCGTCCGAGGAGGCCGCGGAGCAGTTCCGTGAGGCCTCCCTGGCGCAGGAGGTGCTGACCGACCCGCAGAAGCGGCAGATCGTGGACGCTGGCGGCGACCCTGAGGAGCAGGGCCCCGGCGGCGGTGGCGGTGCCGGCGGATTCGGCGGTGGCGGCTTCGGCGACATCTTCGACGCCTTCTTCGGCGGCGGTGCCGGTGGTGCCGGCGGACCGCGCGTCTCGCGTGTGCGCCCCGGCAACGACGCTCTGCTGCGCCTGCAGCTCACCCTGGAAGAATGCTTCTCCGGTGTGACCAAGGACGTCACCGTGGATACTGCCGTGCTCTGCGAGGAGTGCGACGGCTCCGGTTCGGAGTCGAAGGCAGCCCCGGTGACCTGCCCGACCTGTCACGGTCAGGGCCAGGTCATGGAGATCCAGCAGTCGATCCTGGGCCGGGTCCAGGTCGCCCGCGCCTGCCCGCGGTGCCAGGGTGTCGGCGAGATCATCGAGGATCCCTGCCAGGAGTGCGCCGGCGACGGCCGCGTGCGCGCCCGCCGCGACATCGAGGTCAAGATCCCGGCCGGTATCCGCGACGGCATGCGCATCCGCATGTCCGGCGAGGGTGAGGTCGGCCCCGGCGGCGGCCCGGCCGGCGACCTCTACGTGGAGGTCCAGGTCAAGGAGCACAACCATTTCCTGCGCGATGCCGACGACCTGCACGTCACCGTGAATGTTCCGATGGCGGATGCCGCGCTGGGTACCTCGGTCGAGGTACCGCTGCTGGATGACTCGATGGCCACTGTCACCGTGGAACCCGGTACGCAGCCGGAGGCCGTGGTGCGGGTCAAGGGCAAGGGTATGCCGCATCTGCGCCGCGAGGGCCACGGCAGCCTTGTGGCTCACGTGGACGTCACCGTGCCCACGGACCTGGACAAGAAGCAGCGCGAGCTGCTCGAGCAGTTCCGTGGGGAGACCCGCGACGTCGCCGGTCTGCAGTCCTCCGGCGACGAGCACTCCGGGGGCCTGTTCTCCCGGCTGCGCCAGAAGTTCGGCCGGTAGCGGAGGACTGACGTGACCGACCCCGTCTTCGTCGTCCCCGACCTCATCGCGCAACTCGCCGCGGTGGGGGAGACCGGCGAGTTCACCCTACCCGCCGCCGAGGCGAAGCACGCCTCGGTCAAGCGCATCCGCCAGGGTGAGGCGGTGGTGCTCACCGACGGTTCCGGGACCGGCGTCGCCGGGACGTGGAGCAGCACTGGTAGTACCGTCACTGGTCAGCGTCGTGTCGACGAGGACGCCCCGCGTCCGCGGGTGACGGTGGTGCAGGCCATCCCGAAGTCCGAGCGCGCCGAGCTGGCCGTCGATCTGGCGGTGCAGGCCGGTGCCGACCGGATCATCCCGTGGCAGGCCGACCGCTGCGTGTCTCGTTGGACGGGGAAAACCGACAAGGCAGACAAATCCGCAAAGGCACGCTCGCGCTGGGAGGCCACCGCGGTCTCGGCGATGAAGCAGTCTCGCCGCCTGTCCGGTGCCCACGTCGGCGACCTGCTCACCGATATCGCCGATCTGCCCGCACACCTGGCCGTCCGGCCGTGGGGCCAGGACGAGGACCAGCACGAGGAACAGGACACGCAGGATGCTACGGCGCGTGTGCGCGTCCTCGTCCTGCACGAGGACGCGGCGACGCCGCTGCGCGATGTCGACCTCGACGTCGACGAGGTCGTCCTGGTCGTCGGGCCCGAGGGCGGTGTCAGCGACCGCGAGATCGCGGCGGTCACCGGCGCGCAGGACGGTCAGGCGATCGTCCTGGGCCCGGAGGTGCTGCGTACGGCGACGGCCGCGGCCGTCGCGCTCGGTGCCATCGGGGTGCTCACCACACGGTGGGGGCGCTAAACTTCACGTGACGACACCAAGTCACACATCCACAGGAGAACCCGGAAGAGTTTTGAAGCAACCACCAAGGCGTATCGCCTCCACCTCCGTCGAACTCGACCCCGAGACCGCGCAGACGGTGTCGGGCATGGCCGACGAGAACTTCCGCATCATCGAGGACCACATCGACGCCGACCTGCTGAGCAGGGGCAACCACGTGACCGTGCGGGGCGAGGCCTCGCAGGTGGCGCGGGCCCGTCGCGTCCTGCGCGAGCTGGAGGCCATGGCCGTGCGCGGCTCCGAGGTGAGCCCGGACCTGACCCGCCGGACCATCGAACTGGTCGACGAGACCGACCGCCGCGCCGACGAGGCAGCGCGCGAGGCGCTGCCCGGCGGTGCGTCCGATGCTGTTTCCGGCATCTCCGGTAGCATGGCCGCGGTCACCGGTGAGGTCATCGTGGAGCACCGCGGCAAGTCGATCCGTCCCAAGACGGTCGGTCAGCGCAGCTATGTCGACGCCATCGATGCGTCCACCGTGGTCGTCGGCAGCGGGCCGGCGGGTACGGGCAAGACCTACCTCGCCGTGGCCAAGGCCGTGCAGGCGCTGCAGAAGCGTGAGGTCAGCAGGATCATCCTGACCCGTCCGGCGGTGGAGGCCGGCGAGAAGCTGGGCTTCCTGCCCGGCACCCTCGGCGACAAGATCGACCCCTACCTGCGCCCCCTCTACGATGCGCTGCGCGACATGCTCGACCCGGAGTCGATCCCGCGGCTCATCGAGTCCGGCGTGATCGAGGTCGCCCCGCTGGCCTATATGCGTGGGCGCACGCTCAACGGTGCCTTCGTGATCCTCGACGAGGCGCAGAACACCACCCCGGCGCAGATGAAGATGTTCCTGACCCGCCTGGGCTTCGGCACGAAGATCGTGGTCACCGGCGACCTCACGCAGGTCGACCTGCCGAACCACCAGTCCAGCGGGCTGAGCGTGGCACACCGGATCCTGTCCGGGGTGGACGGTGTGACCGTCACCGACTTCGACTCCACCGACGTGGTGCGCCACCACCTGGTCGGACGCATCATCCAGGCCTACGACCGCTACGAGACGGAGCAGGCCGAGGAGGCGGAACTGGCGCGCCAGGACCGGCTCGACAGGCAGGAACGCCAGGAACGTAAGAACCGTAACGAGAGGGGTGCCCGGTGAGCATCGAGGTCTTCAACGAGTCCGGCTTCGGCGAGGTCAACGAGGAGGAGCTGATCGACGTCGCCCGCTTCGCCCTGTGGAGCCTGGACGTGCACTCCTCGGCGGAGCTGTCCATCCACGTTGTGGACCTGGACACCATCGCCGACCTGCACGTGCGCTGGCTGGACCTGCCCGGCCCGACGGACGTGATGAGCTTCCCGATGGACGAGCTCACCCCGGGGTGGGGACGCAAGGACGGCCCGCCCCCGGGACCGGGCGTGCTCGGCGACATCATGCTGTGCCCGGAGTTCGCCCGCGGCCAGGCAGAACGTGCCGGCCACGGCCTGGCCCACGAGCTGGACCTGCTGACCGTGCACGGTGTGCTGCACCTGCTCGGCTTCGACCACGTGGTGCCGGAGGAGGAGCAGCGCATGTTCGCGCTGCAGAACGAGATCCTGGTGAACTGGTACGACTCGCAGAAGGAGCGCGGGGTGTCCTTCGGGCCGAAGCCCACCGGTGCCGCGGCATTCCCCAGTGCCTCGGATGCCGGGACGGACCGGTGGGTGAACCCGGTGCCGCCGCCGTTCAGTGAGCCGGCTGAGTCGGCTGAGTCGGCTGAAGCGTCCGGTGCGTCGGCGGGGGAGCCGGAACCGGATGCCTGATCCTGCGGTCATCCTCGCGGCGGTGGTGGCGTTACTCGTCATCCTGCCGTTGGCGGGGGTGCTGTCCGCGACCGAGACAGCGATGAGTTCGCTGTCGGTGGCCCGCGTGGAATCCATGGTCAAGGACGAGCGGCCGGGGGCGTCCCGGCTGCTGCAGGTCGTGCAGCAACGACCGGACTTCATCAACCTTCTCGTCCTGCTGCGCACCGTGTGCGAGGCCTCCGCCGCGGTGCTGGTTACCATGGTCGCCCTCGAGGTGCTCGGGGATCGACGCTGGGCCATCGTCGCCGCGATCGTGCTGGTCACCCTGCTGATCTACGTGATCGTGGGGGTGGTCTCGCGCACGGTAGGACGCCGCAATCCCTACAGCGTGTCGCTGCGCGCCGCGCCCGTGCTGGTGGTTTTTCGCAAGGTCCTGGGCCCGCTGGCGCGGGTCCTTGTGTGGTTGGGTGGCCTGGTCACTCCCGGGCGCGGTCTGCGCACCGGACCGTTCGCCACGGAGATCGAACTGCGCGAGATGGTCGACATCGCCCAGGAACGTGGTGTGGTGGAGATCGACGAACGCCGCATGATCCAGTCGGTCTTCGACCTGGCCGACACCACCGCCCGCGAGATCATGGTGCCGCGTCCGGAGATCCTGTGGATCGAGGACGACAAGACCGCCGCGCAGGCCGTGCGGCTGTGCGTGCGCTCGGGTCTGTCCCGGGTGCCCGTGGTCGGGGAGAGCGTCGACGACGTGGTCGGCGTGGTGTACCTCAAAGACCTCGTCGCCGAGACCTACGACGCCACGCGCGCGGACCGCTCCATGCCCGTGAGCACGGTGATGCGTCCGCCGGTCTTCGTCCCGGACTCCCGCAGCCTCGACGACCTGCTGGAGGACATGCAGCGCGACCAGGTGCACATCGCCGTGCTTGTCGACGAGTACGGCGGTACCGCGGGCCTGGTGAGCATCGAGGACATCCTCGAGGAGATCGTCGGTGAGATCAGCGACGAGTACGACGATGGCGACGACGTGGCCGTCGAGGCTCTCGATCCGGGAGTGTTCCGGGTCGAGGCGTGGATGAGCCTGGGCGACCTTGAGGAACTCTACGAGGACGTGGACCTGGAGTTCCCCGAGGAGATCCTCGACGAGGTCGATACCGTCGCCGGGCTGGCGGCTTATGAACTGGGCAAGGTGCCGCTGCCCGGTGCGGAGTTCGACGTCGCCGGACTGCACATGGTGTGCGAAGGTGGCAGGGACCGGCGTGGCCGGGTGAAGGTGCGCACCGTGGTGGTGTCCGGGCCGACGAAACCCGAGGATCCCGCCGACCCCTCCGATGCTGCTGGTGGCGACGGCACAGGGGATACTGAGATGACGTACAGCGACAAAGACAGCGATAATGACAGCGTGACCGACAGAGAGCAGGACCGACCATGAGCGAGACCCCCGACTTCCCCGATTTCCCGGATTTCCCCGACGAGGCGGACGTCCCGTCCGACGCCATGGTGGCGCCGGTGGACTTCAGTGCGCCGGAGGGCTTCCGCAGCGGGTTCGTCAGCTTCGTCGGCCGCCCGAACACCGGCAAGTCCACGCTGACGAACGCGCTGGTCGGGGAGAAGATCGCGATCACCGCCGACCAGCCCGAGACCACGCGCCACCCGATCCGCGGCATCGTGCACCGGGAGGACTCGCAGATCATCGTGGTCGACACCCCGGGTCTGCACCGCCCGCGCACCCTGCTCGGCGAGCGGCTCAACGAGATCGTCAAGGAAACCTACGCCGACGTCGACGTGATCGGTTTGTGCATCCCGGCCGACGAGAAGATCGGGCCCGGCGACCGCTGGATCCTCGATGCGGTGCGCAAGGCAGCCCCGCGCACCCCGGTCGTCGGTATCGTCACCAAGCTGGACAAGGCGTCGAAGGACGAGGTCGGTGCACAGCTGATGGCGCTGCACGACCTGCTGGACGCTGGTGAGGTCGTGCCGGTGTCCGCCGCCGACGGCGTGCAGCTCGACGTCCTGCTGGACGTCTTCACCGGCCTGCTGCCGGAGGGACCGAAGTTCTACCCGGACGACCACGTCACCGACGACGATCGGGACACCCGGATGTCGGAACTGATCCGTGAGGCCGCGCTGTCGGGCCTGCACGATGAGCTGCCGCACTCGGTGGCGGTCCAGATCGACGAGGTGCTGCCGTCCGAGGAGCGCGAGAACGTCCTCGAGGTCCACGCGGTGATCTTCCTGGAGCGCGAGGGCCAGAAGCGCATCCTGCGTGGCAAGGACAACCGCCGGTGGGGCCGGATCATCCACAACGCCCGCCAGAGCCTGATCGACCTGCTCGGCCAGAACGTGTACCTGGATCTGAGGATGAAGGTCGCCAAGAACTGGCAGTCCGACCCCAAGCAGCTCGGGCGCCTGGGCTTCTAGGGGCCACCGCTCTTCTCTAGGGGTACCAAGTTGGACCTGGCGGCGCTGAGTTGACCTAACTCAACGCCGCCAGGTCCAACTTGGTACCCCAGCGCCCACCGACACAGGGGCCAAGATAGAGCGTGGGGGGTTTGTACACACCCCGTGAAAA